>NZ_CP048029.1:1932500-2532500 GCF_011290485.1 Caldichromatium japonicum
AATCGGACATGGGCTCATCTAGCAGCAGACGCCTCTCAGCGCCCTTTCCCCCTCAGGGTCCATGCGGTATTAGCCCAAGTTTCCCCAGGTTGTCCCCCACTGCTAGGCAGATTCCCATGCATTACTCACCCGTCCGCCACTCGCCACCCAGAGAGCTCATCACTCCCCCGTGCTGCCGTCCGACTTGCATGTGTTAAGCGTGCCGCCAGCGTTCAATCTGAGCCAGGATCAAACTCTTCTTTTCAACTCTCACCTTCACAGTCAATACCTCTCCCCACCATCACCACCGCACCTACTCAGCACAGCAGTCATAGCAGGCCAGCATCAACACGACCAACCCCCACACCAAGCATCTCACCCCAACTTCTTAAAGATCTCCAACACCCCACCGCACCACCTCAGCCCTAAAAAACCTCAGCAGCACCGCAGAGAACGCGCATTCTAGCTACCCAAAAAAATATGTCAAGAGGACAACCTGACTTTTTTCAAAACCAAAAAAAGTGGGTCTAACGATCCAGGAGACGATGCAACAGGTAGCCTTGCTCGGCTCACCCACTGGCTGGATGCGCCAAATCTCGAAGGTGCGCTCGGCCCTGAACCAAGCCCGGTTCGAGCTCTGGGTCCCGCTGACGCAACAGGGCGCTAGAGGTCGGCCTGGAGTTCTCCAAGAGCCAGCGGCAGATCGTGGGGTGAAAGGTGGACCAAACGGATCTTAAGGGTATCTGCAGAATCGATCTGCCTGCTTTCCGCTTCGCCCTCGGTAGCATCTCGTTGAACGCAGCGCTGCCCACCTACCCCCCTCTGCGCCGCAAAGGGCGCATCCTGCACGGGAAATGCAGTGACAGGGATCGCTCCGCCTGGACAGTCCCAGGTTTGCCGCCCCCTACCCTACCCCCCGCAGCCCCAGGACATCCTGCATGTCGAAGCAGCCGGTGCGGTGGGCGATCCAACGCGCCGCGCGCAGCGCCCCTTGGGCAAAGGTCATGCGGCTGGTGGCCTTGTGCGCGATCTCAATGCGCTCGCCCTCGCTGGCAAACCAGACGCTGTGTTCCCCCACCACATCGCCGGCGCGCAGGGTGGCAAAACCGATGGTCTGGCGAGCGCGCGGTCCGGTATGACCCTCGCGCCCATAGACCGCGACCGACCTGAGGTCGCGCCCGAGGGCCTGGGCCATCACCTCACCCATGCGCAGCGCCGTCCCCGATGGGGCATCGACCTTGTGTCGGTGATGGGCCTCGATGATCTCGATATCGACCGTGTCGCCCAGGGTCCGCGCGGCGATCTCTAGGAGCTTGAGACACAGGTTGACCCCCACGCTCATATTGGGGGCATAGACGATGCCGATCGTCCCCCCTGCCTCGTGGATCGCCGCACGCTGGGCCTCATCGAGGCCCGTGGTCCCGATCACCATGCGTTTGCCTGCACCGCGGCAGAGCGCAAGATGGGCTAGGGTCGCCTGGGGCGCGGTGAAGTCGATGAGGACATCGAAGCGATCGCAGACCGCACCCAGATCCGAGACCACTGGCACGCCGAGCTGCCCAATACCCGCGGTCGCACCTGCATCCTGGCCGATGTAAGGGCTTTCGGGGCGTTCAGTGGCCGCGCCGAGCACGAGGTCAGCGGTTTCAGCAATCGCCTGGATCAGGGTCTTACCCATCCGCCCCCCAACACCGGCGACGGCAAGCCGTAAGGATTCATTCATGGTTAATACGGTTACAGGAAAATGGATTGAAACGGTTGGCTAAACAGTTCTTGGATGAATCTGGATAGAGATAACATAGTTTATTCCCCTTTGATTAAGAATATAAGCATACGCAGGCCCGATCTGCGTATGCTTTATTTAGCGATGGTTGTCAATGATCACAGCATCGTCACCCGATCCTTCGCGCCCTTGCCGTCACGGATCAAAATCTCGTTGTGGCTGAAATCACGGCAGATCCATCTCCAGCACCTCGCGGTAGAGAAACAGCAGCGCCGAAAGCGCCTGGTTCTGGGTGAACGCCGCTACATGGCCATTCACAGCCAGATCGGGCAAAAACGCCTCGACATCCTGCGCCCCCCATCTCGCGCGGATGGCGCAGACCGTGGAAGCAGATGAAACGTCTTATCCAGAAAACATATTGATCTTCTGCGCGGATGGAGTAATGTCTCGTCTGCAGCCGCGCGCACCTGGTCGAGCAGCTTCGGCGGCGGGGGCGAATCTGGCGCGGTAGGAGATGTATTCGCCGAAGGGTAAGAGGTTGAACTCATACGATTCAGAATGTTATCTCGCTGATTGGCAGAGTAGACACCTTGCTGATCGGGTTTATGCACCTTTTTCTGCGTTCACTAGACGTTAGCCGCTATTTGGCCGCATCAGTCAAACGTCATGAATCCCTACTACATTTATGCACTGAAAGATCCGAGGTCTTCTCCGGCAAAGCTCTTCTACATCGGGAAAGGCTCAGGCAATCGCGCTTGGGATCACATTTTGCGCGTTGACGCGACGCGCAAGGGAAAACGCATCGCTGAAATTCAAGAACAAGGATACGAAGTCGTGACGGCAGTGCTTGCCGATGAATTATTGATAAGAAACACATGCTTTTGAAATTGAGTGAGCTGTCCTGATGTCGTGGGCATGGAAAGACGAGACATGAGATTGCTGTCGTTTGCGGCGCGCGAAGGGGCTCAAGGACAAGGGGGGTGGGCGCAAGATGGGCGAGAAGCGGGCGCTCTTATGCGCCGGCGATCAAGACCTCCGAGATTCGCGTCACGCACCGTCGCGAAGGCCTGTCGGTGATCTCGACGCTGACCAACCGCGGCAAGGTGCGTCGGAAGGTGTTCGCGGGGGCGATGAACGCCGACATCCTGATCGACTTCATGAAGCGGCTCGTCAAGGACGCCAGGGGCAAGAAGATCTTCCTCATCCTCGACAACCTGCACGTGCATCACACCAAGCCAGTCAAGGCCTGGCTGGCTGCATGCGCCAATCAAATCGAGGCCTCCTCCCTCCCCCCCTACAGCCCAGCACTGAACCCCAACGAGATGCTCAAGGTCACCATCACCGCGCAGGCGCCCTCCCGCACCAAGGGCGATCTGAAGAAGGCGACCGTCAGCCACCTGCGCCGCCTTCTCAATTCCCCCCAACGCATCATGCGCTACTTCCAGCATCCCAAGCTCCATGATGCCGCGTAATATTAAGTTCATTGGTTTCGGATCAATAATCGCGGCGTTCGGCACTGAAGACACAGACGGGCTTCTCACAAACTCGGTAATGCCGTCTGGCGTCACACCAAAAACTCGGCGAAATCTAGCGGTTCCCGCTGGCGTTGTCGAAAAGGCGCACATTGGCTTGGAACTCCTAAAAGCCGCGGTTCTTGAGCTAGCCCAAGCTAACCCAGAAGGTATCACCAATTCCGATGCGTCCAAGGCTCTGCCCTGCCCGCAATTCTTTTGGACACGCAATTGGGGTAAATAGACGTGTGTGAAGAAGGAGCGGGAAATGCTGAATGAGAGTGAAGGTGGTGGGGTTGCGCTGGGTGCGCTGGAAGGGGCGCGTAGCGCGGCGGGCGAGGTCAAGCGCTGGTCGTCGGGGCGGAAGAAACAAGTCGTGCTGCGCCTGCTGTGGGGCGAATTGGTGGATGCCCTGTTGCGTGAGCTGGCGGTGCCGATATACCGGCTGGAGGAGTGGCGCGACCGGGCGCTGGCGGGGATCGATGCAGGGCTCAAGGAAGGCGAGAACGATCCGGTTGAGAAACAACGCGATGATGCCAACTGGCGCATTGGCGAGTTGGTGATGCAAGTCGAGATCCTGCGCAAGGAAAGGCAGGCGAAGCGTCCTTGGGTCGGCAGGAGGTCGTTGCGATGAGCCAGATGATCTCGCCGGGTACTGGAGTTCGCCCGCTCGACCCTTGACGCCCAGCAGTCCAGAGAGAGCGCCAAGGTGGTTCTGCTGCATCCGACGCGGCGCGGACCGAAGCCGAAGATTTCTGACGTCGACCTACTGGCCGCCATTCGAGCTGACCTAGAAGCTTCGCCGTTCGTCGGCGAAGGCCATCGCAAGGTCGGGGCGCGGCTGCGCATCCTTTCTGGCATCCGCGTGTCCAAGGATCGCGTCTGCCGCCTGATGCGCGAGAACGAAACTGTCGAAAAACCGTTTTTCGCGGAGCGAAACCTGCCTGGGGCGGCTGGCGCGGCGGGGTGAGGGGGCATGCCAGGCGGTTGAGGCAGAGATTTGCTCTCGTTCTCGGCTAATTCAACGTCCCAAACACGCAGATTTTACCGATATTGTGCACCAGTGCGTACAATCTCCATTGTACATCCACTTTGGCTTTCGAGCGCAGCGTGAATCGGTTCATGTGTTTGTGAACGCAAATGTTTGCAAAGACCGGCTCGACCATCGCTAAACGGCGGGCGTAAATCTTCTTGCCCTGTGGACTGTCAATTTTGGCTTTCATCTCGTCGAGCAGATTGGGCGGCTGTGTGGTCGGAACGGAGAGATAGCGGCGGGAAGCGGAGGGCTTGCTCAGGCAGCGTTCGCGCAGCGGACAGGCGGCGCAGTCCTGGGGGCGGGCGTGGTAGACGTCGTAGATGCGATAGCGGTTGCGCTGGCTGCGGGCGTGCAGGGTCAGTTCCCGCCCCTGGGGACAGAGATACCGTTGTCGGTCGGGGTCGAACGTGAAATCCGTCAGCGAGAAGGGCGCTTCTTTCTGCTGTCCACCCTTGAAACGGTCTCGATCGGCGAAGCGCTCATCGCGTTTGCGGAACTGGATGTCGGGGATGTAGGCGTCCACTCCTTCAGTCTGGCAGAACGTCAGGCTCTCCACACTATGATAGTTGCTGTCTGCGGTCAGGGTCTTGCCCTGAAAGAAGGTCTCGTCCTTGCCAATCGCCTTGAGATTCTTTTTCGCACCCGTCAACATTGGCTCGAGGTTGTCATGGTCCTGGGTGGCGAAGGCTTCGGCGGCGAGGATGATTTGATGTTTGGAATCAACCAGCGCCTGGGCGTTGTAGCCCTGCACGACGCCGTGGGCGGTGGGCATCTTGACCGATTCGTTGTCCACCGCGTTGCTCTGGATTTCTTTGCCGTCGCTGCCGGTCTTGGGCTGTTCGCTCTGCAGGAACTGCTCCAACCGTTCGACTGCCCGCTGCAGGCGTCTCTCGCGCTGCTGCTGGCGTTCCAACTCGACCTCGGGCTGGGCGTCGGCCTGCCGATGCTCTGCCATCGCCTGCTGCAGTTTCTCCTGCAACTTATCGCGCTTGCGCTTGAGTTCGTCGAAGGTGCCGCTCCACTCTTTGGAGACGTTGGCGGAGAGTTTGACCCCGTCCAGGCTGAAGTGCGAGCCGCCGAGCAGGTTCATCTCTTCGCACACCAGCAGGACGTCGCAGAAGAGGCTCTCGATTTCTGCCTGCATGGTTGAGACGAAGTTGGCGATGGTGCTGTGGTCGGGGGAATACCCGCAGGCGAGCGCGATGAAGGTGACGTTTTCGACGCAGGCGCGCTCGATTTGTCGGGAACTGAGCAAGCCGCGGGCGTAAGCCAGCAAAATGACTTTGAGCAGGATTTTGGGATGAATGGCGGTTGCGCCTGTTTCGTCGTTGTTGTAGCGCTGGTCGAAGACCGAAAGGTCCATGTGCTTTTCGACCACTTCGTGAATGGTGTGCTCCAGGCTGCCCGGGAGGATCTGGTTTTCGAGGGAGATGGGCAGCATAGTCATTTGGGCGTAGTTGCAGGGTTTGAATTTTGGCATGGGGTCACCTCTGCCAGAGTAAACCCCAATCGTTTAAGGTGGATTCGCCCCTTTTTCGACAGTTTCAACGGTTGGCTTTACCTGCTGGCGGGCGGGCGTGGAGTCGGCTGAAGAGCAGGATTCTGTTCGAGTGTAGAAAAAGCCCAAAAACGGCGCAGAATCCCGCCAGTCAGGTGCAAGCGGTGTTGGGCGCATTCGAGGACTGGAGCAAGACACCCTGCCCGAAAGACGCCTTTCTCTCGGCTGGCAAAGAACCATCAACCCGCAACTCTGACGACATCATAGCAAATTTGCAGGCAAGATTCAACTACCGCTCGACCGCCTGCCACGCAAACCGACACAACCGACCTGCGCCGCCTCTCGCCACACACACGGACAGGCAAGTCGCTGTCGCCAACCCGAAGCCCGCCGCCTGCCACGCCAGACCTCACGCCCCAAACACCCGCCTGCTGACCCGCGCCTTTGCCAGCCCGGCGCGTTGACCGTTCATCCGCCAGCCCAGGCAGTTCACCCGTCCCTGCCTGCCGCCTTCACCATCCCATCGGCGGGCGTCACGGCTGGCAAACGGACATCGCCCAGACACCCCGCGCCTATGCCCCTCACGGCAGGCAGTATCCCATTCGCAGGCGCACAGCGCGCACATCGCGGCAAAGCGGCTCAATTCACAAGGTTCAAAACTCCATTTCCCTTCCAGCGCCCAACGGCCTGCGCTTCACCTGCGCCGCGAAGCGGCGTCAGGTGGAAGCGCGTGTTGGCTGGCAATTTCTGATAAGCAAACTCTTATCTGACGGACAATCGCCACAAATCTTGGACCAAAAACGTTTGAAAGTCTTTGATCTGTTCTCGAAGTCTATCGTTGGCGAGCATTTCTGGGCGTGGGTCAACATAGTACACACCGTCTAACCTATTCAACGCCACGGTATACCCTAGAAAATGGTTGCTTTTGAAAGTTGAATTGATTCCAAAAATGCTATTGCCAGCTTTCGCTCTTTGAACATCGTGCAAAAAGACAGCAATAACAGGAACTTCTCTTCCCAGCAATTTGGTCAACAAATACTTGTCAAGAAAAACCTTGTCAATTCGATCTTTGCTTGTAGTTTTTACAGAGCCAACGATTTCCGTTTCATGGATGAATCTGGTTTCGGCGGCAACAATAGCTTTGTTGCGAGAGAACACCAAATCTAGCTCGTAAGACATCTCATAACCTGTATAACCAGGTATTGGAATGCTTATGGTGCGAGGTTCGCATTCTAACCCCACTTCTTGGATGATAAGCTTGACAAGAACTTCAAAAAGCTGTCCTACGCGCTTTCTTGACTGATTGGGATTCTCAAACGAATCCCCAATACTGCCAATAGATTGCTGCACTGTGTAAACGACTCTGTTTATCTCGGCAGTTTCGATATATCTTCTGGCACTTTCTTGGTCAAGTATCGCGTCCTGATGTCGCTTGAGATCGGCGAGAAATGACATAAATCGTTGAAAGGCGGTATTGAATTCGTTTTCTGACTCGATAAATAAATTCGTATTTAGAGGTCGAGTGATTCTATAACCGTAATCTTTGTCATACTGATAGAACATATAATTGTTATGCGTTGGAGAGATAATGCAGGTTGGCTGCATTTTCTGCATAAGCCCAAGGAAGGCTTTGCATAGCTGATAATAGTCTTGCAGCCTATTAAACGCGCTCGTGTCTCGAACACTGGTTTGTAAATCTACCAATGTGATTTCTTTCATCGAATAGATTTCCTTCTCTCGGCATTTTCAAAATCATATTGAATCCACTTCTCTATTGGCCAATCTTCCACCAACTCAATACGCCTGACAGCCCATCGGCAATATTCTAGAGAAATATCACAACCTTTCCAATTGCGTCGAAGCTGTTCAGCAACAACAGCGGTAGTTCCAGAGCCAAGAAATGGGTCTACAATCAAATCTCCAACATTCGACGAGGCTAGGACCAACTTGCGCAAAAGTTCTTCTGGTTTCTGCGTTGGGTGAGGTGTTTTTTCGTGCATTCCATTACAAGTCGTAGGTATTTCGATAACGTCCCTGGGCTTGGCACCACGTGGGTGTGGTTGCCATATAGTATTTTTTCTTCCATTGCCTTTTCCATATTGACTGGTCTCAGCTTGTGGATGCTCAGGATACTTTAGGGTATGGTTGCCATAAGGAATGCGTACATCATCAATGTTGAAAGTAAAATTCTTGCTCTTTCTGAAGTGAAGAATGCTTTCATGGGAACGCCCCCAATCCGAACCAAGATTGGCTTTGTTCTTATAGTGCCAGATGAGCCAACGACATCCCTTGAAAAACCGAGAGGCTGGCAATTTTAAGTCGGCAATTATTTCAGAAAATCCACAAATATACAGAGTACCACTAGGCTTTAGTACTCTAGCTGCTTCCCGTATCCACAACAATGACCATTCGACATACTCTTCTTGAGATTCAAAGGTATCCCATTCCGCCTTCTTGATGTTATAGGGTGGGTCCGCAAAAATCATATCAACCGATTCGGTTTCCAGAGAGCGAAGCCAAGCGATAGCATCACCAACCCATATTTCTCCGTGAGGATGGGAATAGAACAACGTGGGCGTATTAGGGTCTATTTGAGATTCATTAATATCAAAAATAGTCCCCTTAAGCATTTGTTGTCCAAAAAAAGTTGGAATCTCTTTATTTCGCGCGTATTCAGCAGATGGTTCTTTGATCTCAGAAAGAGAACTTTTCATAGCCTAATTATACCCCGCATGATGCTTGGAATTGCCAGCCAACGGTTTGCGTTAGCCGCCGCCGTTTTGAATAAGGGATTGACCCAAAGAGATAAGCCAGCGACCAATGCGCGCACGCATACCTGCGCCAGAGGCGGTCGGCTGCACGTTTTGTTGGGCGGCGTTAAAAATTACGTTAACTCTACCGATTTCTGGTAAAAAAACGAACGCACCTTCTGAACCTTCGCTTTTCGCTTTAGCCAGTTCGCCGATCACTATTTCCAAAACTTCACTTCTTTTCCCGATTGCATATTTCATTAATCTTCCTCACGTTTTCTGCTTGGCGAGTAGCCGCCCAACGAAACTGTCGAAAAACCGTTTTTCGCGGAGCGAAACCTGCCTGGGGCGGCTTGGCGGCGGGATGAGGGGGCATGCCAGGCGGTTGGGGTGGGAATTCTCCTCTTGTTCTCGGCTAATTCAACGTCCCAAACACGCAGATTTTACCGATATTGTGCACCAGTGCGTACAATCTCCATTGTGCATCCACTTTGGCTTTCGAGCGCAGCGTGAAGCGGTTCATGTGTTTGTGAACGCAAATGTTTGCAAAGACCGGCTCGACAATCGCTAAACGGCGGGCGTAAATCTTTTTGCCCTGTGGAGCGTCAATTTTGGCTTTCATCTCGTCGAGCAGATTGGGCGGCTGCGCGGTCGGAACGGAGAGATAGCGGCGGGAAGCGGAGGGCTTGCTCAAACAGCGTTCGCGCAGCGGGCAGGCGGCGCAGTCCTGGGGGCGGGCGTGGTAGACGTCGTAGATGCGATAGCGGTTGCGCTGGCTGCGGGCGTGCAGGGTGAGTTCCCTGCCCTGGGGACAGAGATACCGTTGTCGGTCGGGGTCGAACGTGAAATCCGTCAGCGAGAAGGGCGCTTCTTTCTGCTGTCCACCCTTGAAACGGTCTCGATCGGCGAAGCGCTCATCCCGTTTGCGGAAGTGGATGTCGGGGATGTAGGCGTCCACTCCTTCAGTCTGGCAGAACGCCAGGCTCTCCACACTATGATAGTTGCTGTCTGCGGTCAGGGTCTTGCCCTGAAAGAAGGTCTCGTCCTTGCCAATCGCCTTGAGATTCTTTTTCGCACCCGTCAACATTGGCTCGAGATTGTCATGGTCCTGGGTGGCGAAGGCTTCGGCGGCGAGGATGATTTGATGTTTGGAATCAACCAGCGCCTGGGCGTTGTAGCCCTGCACGACGCCGTGGGCGGTGGGCATCTTGACCGATTCGTTGTCCACCGCGTTGCTCTGGATTTCTTTGCCGTCGCTGCCGGTCTTGGGCTGTTCGCTCTGCAGGAACTGCTCCAACCGTTCGACTGCCCGCTGTAGGCGTCTCTCGCGCTGCTGCTGGCGTTCCAACTCGACCTCGGGCTGGGCGTCGGCCTGCCGATGCTCTGCCATCGCCTGCTGCAGTTTCTCCTGCAACTTATCGCGCTTGCGCTTGAGTTCGTCGAAGGTGCCGCTCCACTCTTTGGAGACGTTGGCGGAGAGTTTGACCCCATCCAGGCTGAAGTGCGAGCCGCCGAGCAGGTTCATCTCTTCGCAGACCAGCAGGACGTCGCAGAAGAGGCTCTCGATTTCTTCCTGCATGGTTGAGACGAAGTTGGCGATGGTGCTGTGGTCGGGGGAATAGCCGCAGGCGAGCGCGATGAAGGTGACGTTTTCGACGCAGGCGCGCTCGATTTGTCGGGAACTGAGCAAGCCGCGGGCGTAAGCCAGCAAAATGACTTTGAGCAGGATTTTGGGGTGAATGGCGGTTGCGCCGGTTTCGTCGTTGTTGTAGCGCTGGTCGAAGACCGAAAGGTCCATGTGCTTTTCGACCACTTCGTGGATGGTGTGCTCCAGGCTGCCGGGGAGGATCTGGTTTTCGAGGGAGATGGGCAGCATAGTCATTTGGGCGTAGTTGCAGGGTTTGAATTTTGGCATGGGGTCACCTCTGCCAGAGTAAACCCCAATCTTTTAAGGTGGATTCGCCCCTTTTTCGACAGTTTCAACGGTTTGCTGTCGCCGCACCGGGTACCGCAGGGTTCGCCCTCTGCCCACGATGGGTCGATCCAGGCCGAGGCGCCGAACCAGATGTGGGGCACCGACGGCATCCGCATCCAGACCGTCGACGCCTGCTGTGTCAGTATCCATAGGGCTTCAGGCCGAGTTCAGCACTACCGCCGCCTACGCCGGCAAGGGGCTCAAGCTGCGCATGGATCATGGCACGCAATACACCGCCGACGACTTCCTGAAACAGATCGCGTTCTGGGGTATCGACCAGAGCCTCGCCTTTGTTGCTGAGCCCCAGACCAATGGCGTGACCGAACGCTTCAATCGGACGCTGAAGGAGCAGGCCATCCACGCACGCCTCTTTTGCAACCTTAAAGAAGTCCGGCAGGCTGTCACCGAGTTCAGGAATCGTTACAATCGCCACTGGCGACTCGAAAAACTGGGCTTCATGTCACCCCTCGAAGCCCGGCAGGCTTATGCCCTCCAAAAGGCCGCATGAACTGCAAATCAGTGTCCAATCAACTGCGGGCAGTACAGGCTTCTAAGGACTTCTACGACCCAAACGCTGTCATGTCCCAACGCCTGCGCCTGCAGCCGACGTCGATTGACGGGGTGGTGGTTATTGAACGCCAGCCGATCGAGGATCAGCGGGGCTGGTTTGATCGTCTATTTTGTGCCCTCGAGCTTGAGCCGATCACCGGCGGCAAGCCCATCGTTCAGGTCAACCGCAGCCTCACCCGCCGCCGCGGTACCGTGCGCGGCCTGCATTTCCAGTACCCACCTCATGCCGAGATCAAGATCGTGACCTGTTTGCAGGGCGAGATCTTCGATGTCGCGGTCGATCTGCGCGCCGGTTCCCCCAGCTTTCTTGGCTGGCATGCCATGCGGCTCAGCGGCGAGAACAGGCGGATGCTGGTGATCCCTGAGGGCTGTGCCCATGGTTTCCAGACTCTGAGCGATGACTGCGAGCTCCTTTACCTGCATACCTCGGCCTATGCGCCAGCGGCCGAAGGGGGGTTCCATCCGGCCGATCCGCGTCTGGCCATCCCCTGGCCCCTACCGCTGGGGGATCTGTCAGACCGCGACCGTACCCTTCCCTATATCGATCAGGGGTTTGGCGGGGTGAATCTATGAATGTGCCGGTGTGCCGCCATTGCCGAGCGCCCTTGCGCCTGCTGCTGGCCGATCTCGGCAGCGCCCCACCCTCCAATGCCTATCTCAGAGCCGAAGACCTCGATGCCCCTGAGCTCTGGTATCCCCTGCGCGTCCTGGTCTGCGAGCAGTGCTGGCTGGTCCAGACCCAGGACTCTGCGCGGCGCGAGGAGCTCTTTCGTCCAGACTATGCCTACTTCAGCAGTGTCTCAAAGACCTGGCTTAAACATGCCGAAGACTTTGTGGACATGGCTGTTGCCCGCTTTGGGCTGGGGGCTGATCATCTAGTCATCGAGCTGGGGGCCAATGATGGCTATCTCCTGCAATATGTCCAGAGGCGCGGCATCCCCTGTCTGGGGATCGAGCCGACCGCAGCAGCGGCGGCCATCGCCCGCAGCAAGGGCCTGGAGATCATCGAGGCGTTCTTTGGTCAGAGGCTGGCCGAGACCCTGGTGGCAAACGGTCAGCGGTCAGACCTCATCATCGCCAATAACGTCCTGGCGCATGTCCCAGACATCAATGACTTTGTGCGCGGCATCGCCCTGCTGTTACACCCCCAGGGGGTGGCGAGCTGCGAGTTTCCTCACCTGCTGCGCCTGCTTGCCGAGACCCAGTTCGATACCCTGTATCACGAGCATTTTTCCTATCTCTCGCTCTCTGTCGTCGAGCGGATCTTTGCCGCCAATGGGCTTGCGGTCTTCGCTGTCGAGGAGCTGCCCACCCATGGCGGCAGCCTGCGGGTCTTTGCCCAGCGCATCGATTCGGGCAGCCAGCCGCGTAGCCGGGAGGTCGATGCCCTGTTAGGGCGTGAGCGCGCCGCGGGTCTTGAGACAACGGCGGCCTATAGAGGCTTTCAAGCGCGTGCCGAGCGTATCCGCCATGATCTGTTGCGCTTCCTGCTCGCGGCCCATGAACAGGGGAAACAGGTCGTCGGTTATGGTGCCGCCGCCAAGGGGAATACCCTATTGAATTTCGCCGGCGTACGACCCGACCTTCTGCCCTATGTGGTCGATCGCAACCCAGCCAAACAAGGGCGCTTTCTGCCCGGCAGCCGCATCCCGATCGTTGCCGAGGACAGGCTCGCCGAGACGCAGCCAGACTATGTCCTGCTCTTGCCCTGGAACCTGCGCGCCGAGCTCATGGGTCAGCTTGCCTATGTCCGCAGCTGGGGCGGGCAGTGGGTGATAGCTATCCCGCACCTGGAGGTCTTTGCTTATTGATAAGAAACACATGCTTTTGAAATTGAGTGAGCTGTCCTGATGTCGTGGGCATGGAAAGACGAGACATGAGATTGCTGTCGTTTGCGGCGCGCGAAGGGGCCCAAGGACAAGCGGGGTGGGCGCAAGGTGGGTGAGAAGCGGGCGCTGTTGGCGGAGCAGGACGCCCAGATACGCAAGCTCATGTGCGACGGGACACCGGATGAGCTGAAGCTGCCGTTTGCGCTGTGGAGCCGGCAGGCGGTGCGGCAGTTGATCCTCGGCTGTTTTGGCATCGAGCTCAGGCCGCAGGGGGAAGGCAAGTACATGGCGCGCTGGGGATTGACGCCCCAGAAACCGATTCGGCGCGCCTATGAGCAAAGCCCACAGGTGGGCAAGACGTCCGAGATTCGCGTCACGCACCGTCGCGAAGGCCTGTCGGTGATCTCGACGCTGACCAACCGCGGCAAGGTGCGTCGGAAGGCGTTCGCGGGGGCGATGAACGCCGACATCCTGATCGACTTCATGAAGCGGCTCGTCAAGGACGCCAGGGGCAAGAAGATCTTCCTCATCCTCGACAACCTGCGCGTGCATCACACCAAGCCAGTCAAGGCCTGGCTGGCTGCATGCGCCAATCAAATCGAGGCCTCCTCCCTCCCCCCCTACAGCCCAGCACTGAACCCCAACGAGATGCTCAAGGCCACCATCACCGCGCAGGCGCCCTCCCGCGCCAAGGACGATCTGAAGAAGGCGACCGTCAGCCACCTGCGCCGCCTTCTCAATTCCCCCCAACGCATCATGCGCTACTTCCAGCATCCCAAGCTCCATGATGCCGCGTAATATAAGTTCATAGGCTTCGGATCAATAAACTCGGCCATAAAATCGTCCCCTCTATCAAGCCATTGACCTCCGCATGGAGACCAACAATGTCTACCGATCCCCTCCAAAAATCACGGCGGCTTCTAATTTTAAAATTGTTTAATGAAAAAAGATATGATGAGTGCGAAAGTGCAGCACTTAGGTTTATTCAGCTCTACCCAAATGATCCCTTTGGCTGGAAGCTCGCTGGTGTCGCTAGCTTATTTCTTGAGCGCTATCAAGAGGCCGAGGAACGCCTGCTTCGGGCAATCGCAATGAACAAGAAGGATCCTGAGTCACTCAGCGCGCTAGGCAATGCACTGCGCTACCAATCGCGAATCAAGGAGGCACTTTCATGCTATGAACGAGCCCTACAAATCGACGAAAATCACTCGCCAGCCTTAAATGGCAAAGGCCTGTCTCTCCTCGACTTAGATAAAAATAGTCCGTCGATTGAAGAGGCTGTTGAATTTTTTAAAAAGGCCCAGAAAATCACCCCAAATCAGCCTGAGATTTATTATAACCTGGGAACGGCCTATGGCTATCTAGGGCGCTTTGATGAGGCCTTGGCAATGCATCGCAAGGCGCTTGATATTTATCCACATTCACATCAGGCCTATAACAATCTTGCATTGATTTTGCAAGATATCGGGCAAATCAATGAGGCGATAGATGCCTATGATCAGGCTATCCAGCTTAAGCCAGATTGGCAGAGTTATTTTTCCAATAAATTATTTGCGATTAATTATCATCCAGATCTCTCGCCTGAAGAGATCTTTGGCGCCTATCAGGCATTCGAACAGCGTTTTGGGTTACCTCATCGCGATACCTGCCCCCCCCATTTGAATGACCCGAGGGTGGATCGGCGGTTGCGCATTGGCTATGTCTCGGCAGACTTTCGTTCGCATTCAACGAGTCATTTCCTAGAACCTCTGCTTGCCCATCATGACCATGAGCAGTTTGAGATCTTTGCCTATGTGCAAAACGTCAGCTTCGATCATCTGAGCCTCCGTTATCGTAAACTGGTCGATCATTGGGTGCCGATTGCTGCCTTGGATGATGCGGCGGTAGTGGCGCGCATCCGTGCCGACCAGATCGACATCCTGGTCGATCTTGCCGGTCACACCGCGGGCAATCGGTTAGGGATCTTTGCCCGCCGGCCGGCACCGGTTTCCTTGACCTGGCTGGGTTATGGCTATACCACTGGTCTGTCGGCCGTTGACTATTTCCTCACCGACCCGGTGTTGACCCCCCCGGGCTGCGAGCCGTTATTTTCTGAACGTCTCTGGCGCCTGGAACGCCCGTTCATTGCCTATCGCCCTAACCCGGCGATGGGTGATCCGGGCCCCCTGCCGGCCATCACTAAAGGCCTTGTGACCTTTGCCACCCTGAGCAGGGGCGTTCGTGTTAATCATCGCGTCATCCGGGTATGGTCGGCGATCCTCAAACGCGTTCCAGGTTCGCAGCTGGTGCTTGATTCCAAGAGCTTCCAGAGCCCAGCGATCCAAGAGCAATGGGCGGCGCGCTTTACCGCGCATGGGATTGCGCGCGAACGTCTCGTGATGGGCTGTCATAGCCCCCCTTGGGACCTGCTGCGAGACATCGATATCAGCTTGGATTGCTTTCCCCATAATTCGGGGACAACCCTGGTCGAATCACTCTATATGGGTATCCCCGTGGTCACCCTTGCCGAGCGCCCGAGTGTGGGGCGAATCGGCAGCGCCATCCTGACGGCCTTGGGACACCCCGAATGGATCGCCCAGACCGAGGAGGAGTACATCGAAAAGGCGGTGGAGCTGGCCACTGACCTCGATCGCCTGGCCGCGATCCGCGCCTCCTTACGCGCCGAACTCGAGGCCAGCCCCCTGCGCGATGAGGTGGGGTTCACCCAGGCCATGGAACGGGCCTATCGCCAGATGTGGCAGCAGTGGTGTGCGGGGCATGCACTCAGGGTCCGGGATCTAGGCTGATGCCCATACCTTCACTCAATAAGCGAGATTTAAACCATGACCCAAGCCCACTGGCCGACCCATCTAGCTGCTTACCCCTATGCCCAATCCTCGTTGATCGGCTGGCAGATCGCCGATCGGGAGGGCGATCCCTATTGGAACGACTATGAACAGGCGCTCGATGCCTATCTAGCCTCGCAGGACGCCTCACTCAGCAACGAAGAGCGGCAGGCTTGGTTCTTAAAAGGCCGCGATCTCTTTCAGGCCCTGTCGGATCGGGGCGACCGGCATATCGGGACCAGCCTGGCCCTGATCCGCATCTATTCCGAACTTGGCGAACCCCAGCGGGTGCTGGCTGCGATCGAACAAATGCTCGAGCTCATGCCTTGGCTGGCTGAGCCCTTGCCCCTGGGTCTAGAGCTTCAGATCAATCGGCCCTTCATCGCCCCCCTGTCGGACCTCGAGCAGTCTGAGATTCTGGAGAACGAATTGGGCCAGTGGTTGCAATCGGGGATCATGGCCGCCCTGGAGGCCGCTGATCGGGCGCTCGCTGAGGCGCAGGACACATCATCCACCGGTTGAAGCCATCGAGGGGAAATGAGCACCCTACCCCCCGGTACGGGCTGACCGCTGCCTTGGCACCAGCTGCACGGCGATCAGGGCCGCTTTCCCTGAATGTCTGCTTGGGAGTGCTTCGCTACGCTCGCAATGACAGTGAGGTGTTTGCCATGACACCTTCCATCATTGCGAGAAGCATCCTACCGGTCATTGCGAGGAGCGAAGCGACGAAGCAATCTCTTGAAGGGCTCTAGCCTGGGCGACGGAGATTGCTTCGCTGCGCTCGCAATGACCATCTTTGTCAGTGCGCGGGGCATCTTTCCAGTCATGGCGAGGAGCGCAGCGACGAGGCCATCTCGCGCCTGCCGCCTGATAAGCGGGGGCCTTACCAAGGCCGCCATGACTAGGGGGCGGGGCCAGTCGATGACTTACCCCCACGGGCGAGGGCCTCCCCCGCTGGGGGCCGTTGGCCTAGCGGATACCTGTCTGCAAGCGGGGTCAAGCAAAGGACTCAAGATTTTGCCACCCTAGCCGATAGCAGGGGTGAACACACCGAATCCGAGGCAGAGGCCAAAGCGCAAGGCCAAAGGCCCGGGTAACCCAGATGAGGAGAGATCTACCATGCCACTGGTCATCAATACCAACGTCATGTCGCTCAATGCCCAGCGCAACCTCACCAAGACCCAGGGGGCCCTGGGTCAATCGATGGAGCGCCTAAGCAGCGGGCTTCGTATCAATTCGGCCAAGGACGATGCCGCCGGTTCAGCGATCACCAGCCGCCTAACCTCGCAGATCCGGGGCTTTGATCAATCGGTCCGTAACGCCAACGATGGCATCTCGCTGGTGCAGACCGCCGAGGGGGCGATGAGCGAGATGTCAAACATCTTGCAACGCATGCGCGAGCTGGCGGTGCAATCGGCCAACGGCACCTATACCAAGGGCAACCGCAACTCGCTGAATGCCGAGTCGCAGCAGCTCATCAAGGAGCTCAACCGCCTGGTTGAGAGCACCAATTTCAACGGCCTCAATCTCTTGGATGGCTCGGCGAGCGAGGTCAAGCTCCATGTCGGCGCCGAGGCCAACCAGACCATGTCGGTGACCATCGGCAAGCTCGATGCCCAGAACCTAGGTATAGAAAATACCGCAGGTGTAGGTTCATTTACCCGCATCGCGACGGGTTCGAGCGCAGCGGTTGCCGTCAGTAACCTGACCTCACTGGGTACGGGCGACCTGGTGATCAATGGGATTGCGATCGAGGGTGCCCAGGCGGCCTTCGACAATGCCTCCTCGGCGGGCAAGGCGGCAAGCGCCATCTCGACGGCGGCGGCGATCAATGCCAAGAGCGATCAAACCGGGGTCACCGCTGTGGTCGGTGAAACGCGGTTAGGCGGCGCGGCCATGACTGCCAGCGCAACCTCAGGCAATATCGCGATCAATGGGGTGACCATTGCCCTGCAGACGACCAGTGACACGGCGACCACCCGCGAGTCGGTAGTGCGGGCAATCAACCTGAACTCGGACCAGACCGGGGTCATAGCCATCGATACCGGCACCGATGAGGGTGGCGTCACTTTAGTGGCCAAGGACGGGCGCAATATTGTGCTTGAAAATAACAACAACCTGACCGCTGCCCAGACCGGTCTCAATCTAGCCGTAGGCGCTAATGCTACTACCATCGCCGCCGGCACCGTGACCCTGGTCTCCTCGGGCGGCAAGGACATCGTCATCACCTCGGGTGCCACCGGGCGGGCAAGCGACGCTGGGTTTGTCGAGGGCAAATACAGCGGCACCGCCACCCAGGTGACCTCAGATCTGAGGGACTCAAACCAGGCCATGAGCGCGGGTAATGTCTTTGTCAATGGCGTGTCGGTCGGCCCCTCATATGCCACCGATGACACGGCCTCATCAAGCGGCAGGGACTATAGCGCCATCGCCAAGGCAGCAGCCTTTAATGCCGTGGCCGATAAGACCGGGGTGCGGGCAATCGTCAATGAAAACATCGCCAGAAACACCGAGGCCCAGACCGCCTCTGCTAATGCAACAATTACTGGGAGCATCAATGGGGTGGCGATCACCGCGTTTATCACCAGCGGTGACCTGAGCGCCGACCGCCAGGCCCTAGTCAAGGCGGTCAATGCCATCTCCGACCAGACGGGGGTGATGGCCATTGATACTGGCGAGTCGGGTTCGAACAGTGGTGGCGGGGTCCAGCTCATCGCCAAGGATGGACGCAATATCATCACGGACTTCTCTAACAGCCAATATGCCGGCTTCCAGAATGGGGCAAACACCTATGTCGGCGAGTTTACTCTGGTGTCGGATAGGGAGATCGTGATCACCCGCGGTAAGGACCCGAACCTAGACCGCTCGGGCCTGACGGTGGGCAACTATGGTGGCGGCAAGGACGGCATGGCGATCGCCAATGTCGATATCTCGACTGTAGAAGGGGCCAATAAGGCGATCGTAGCCATCGACAATGCGCTCGAGCGGATCAATAACGTGCGCTCTGATCTGGGTGCAATCAACAACCGGCTAGAGTTCACCATCAATAACCTGATGAGCATCTCGCAGAACGCCTCGGCCTCGCGCTCGCGCATCGAGGATGCCGACTTCGCCGCCGAGACGGCGCGGCTGTCGCGCTCGCAGGTCTTGATGCAGGCCAGCCAGGCCATGCTCGCCCAGGCCAACTCGCAGCCGCAACAGGTGCTGTCGCTCCTGCGCTAAACTCTAGTCAGGTTTAAGGCGACAGAAGCGGGTGGCCCCGCGGTTTAAAGGGGGCCGCCCGTCTAACCAGGAGAAGAAGCGATGGCCAGCGATCCTTTGAGCGGTATGGGGGCGGTGACCGCACCCTCGACCAGTACGGCAATGACAGGCACCCGCGTCCAGCCCCGGCCTGAGCTACGGGAGAACAGAGAAGCGTCCAAACCGATGCAGGGCGAGACCCTGACCCATCTTGATGCGCGGGTGAATAACGCAGCCAATCGGCCTGAGCTAGCTCAGGCGGCCAATGCAGAGGACAAAAGGGATAGCCCTCAGGGTGTGTTGGCCAACGACAAGGAGATGGTCGATAAACTCAGCGAGGCAGTCGATAAGATCAATGAGATGCTGCAACAGGGTCGGCAGATGCTCACCTTCCAGCTTGATGAGGAATCGGGACGGATGGTGATCCGGGTGGTCGATGCCCAGACCAACGAGGTGATCCGCCAGATCCCCAGCGAAGAGACCCTCAACTTTGCCAAATATGTCGATGGGCTGATCGGTCTGATCTTCAACAAGAAGGCCTGATGGCAGCTGCTGCGTGCAGGTAGCGCGGGGCCTTCCTTAAGGCGATGCGGGGAGAACGCCCATGGCCGAAAACATCATCCGAACGCTCGGTGCAGGTTCTGGGATCGATATCAAGAATCTGGTCAGCCAGTTGACGGCAGCTGAACGCGCGCCCAAGGAAGAGCGGCTGACCCAACGCGAGGAACGCCTCCAGGCCCAGATCTCGGGCTATGGCCAGTTGCGCAGTGCCCTTGCCACCCTCAAGGGCGCCCTGACCGCCTTGACCAGCCGCGATCTCTTCAATGCCCGGTCGGTGAACGTCCCCAGCTCGGATATCATCACCGCCAATAAGATCGAGCCGGGGGCCCAGGTCGGTTCTTATGCCATCGAGGTCCTCGAGACGGCGAGCGCCCATACGCTTGCCATGCCGGCGCAGGCCGCGCGCGATGTCGCACTCGATAAATCTGGCACCCTGACCATCCAGTTCGGGACCTGGAGCTATGATCCGGGCACGGGCGATCCGACCAGCTTTGCGGTCAATGGCGAGCGGGCAGCGCTGTCGATCAACATCGAGGCGAGTGACTCGCTGGATACGATCGCCAAGAAGATCAATGACCAGAATGCGGGTGTCCAGGCCTCGATCGTCAAGGTCGCTGACCAATATCAGCTCATGCTCACCGCCGACTCCGGCGCGGCCAATGCCTTGCGCATCACCGCCAGCCCAGGCGCGACCGGGCTCTCGGCCTTTGAATACAACGAGACCACCCGCTCGGCGCTTGAGACTCAAAAGGGCCGCAATGCCGAGCTGCGGGTCAATGGGCTGACCGTCACCCGCACCACCAACGAGATCAACGACGTCATCCAGGGCTTTTCGTTCACGATCAACAAAAAGGGCACGCCCGGTCAGCCGCTGAACTTTTCCATCACGGCGGATAAGGGCGCGGCCGAACAGGCGATCCGCGACTTCGTAAAGACCTATAACAGCTTCCAAAAGACTGCCCAGGAGATCGTGGGGTATAGCCGCGATAAGGATAATAGACTGGTGCGCGGTGGGTTGGTCAACGATGGCACAG
This sequence comes from Caldichromatium japonicum, assembly GCF_011290485.1. Taxonomy (GTDB): domain Bacteria; phylum Pseudomonadota; class Gammaproteobacteria; order Chromatiales; family Chromatiaceae; genus Thermochromatium; species Thermochromatium japonicum. The sequence continues at coordinate 1,953,032 of NZ_CP048029.1, forward strand.
CACGAAGCATGATCGAACGCCTGCGCCAGCAACTGGGCGGGGCCGTACCTGGGATTCAAGATGGTTTTACCGCCCTGACGAATGTTGGCATCCGCACCGAACGCGATGGCTCCCTTTCGATCAATGAGACCGAGCTGAAAGAAGCGATCAATAACAAGTTCGCCCTGGTCGAGCGCCTGTTCGCCGGTCAGACAACCTCGACCAACACCGCTATCACGGTTAACCAAGGGAGCTTCTCCACGCGCACGGTCGCCGGGACCTATAGCGCCCAGATCACCCGCGACCCCACCCAGGGTCAGGCGCGCGGGGCCGCCATCACCCATGATTTTGGCGCCGGGCCTTTGGACACCTCCGGCGGCGGCTATGCCTTCAAGATCCAGGTCGATGGCATCACCTCCAACACCATCCGCTTGACCGGCAGCTTCAATTCGATTGAGGCCGTACGCGCTGAACTCCAATCGCGCATCAACGGCGATACCAATCTGCGGGCAGCCGGTGTGGGGCTGGATGTCCAGTATGACAGCAGCGCCAATGCCTTTCGCTTTGTCTCGCGCGACTATGGATCGGCCTCGCGGGTGCAGTTCGTGGAGACCGGCGAGGAGGTGAGCGGCAGCTGGACCGACAACATGGGGGTGTTGGGGATCAGCCCGACCCGGGCCTTTGTCGATGGCCAGGCGATCAGCCATGCCCAATTTGATCCGGCGACCGACAGCTTTGTAAGCCTGCTCGACACCACCAATGTGGCCCATCACTTCAAGATCCGGGTCGATGGCATCGAATCCAACACCATCACCCTGAATGGCACCTTTAACACTGCCGAGGAGCTGCGCGCTGCCTTGCAGGGCGCGATCGATGCCGATGCCAAGCTCAGCGGCGCGGGGGTGGGTGTGACGGTCGGCTATGACAGTGCCGCCAATCGCTTCACCTTTACCTCAAACAGCAGTGGCGCAAACTCGGCGGTGAGCTTTAGCGAACGCAGCGAGGCGATGGCGGCGCTCGGGATCGAGACCGCCCTGAGCGGCACGCGTGGCGTGGATGTCTCCGGCACCATCAATGGCGTCGAGGGATTTGGCGCCGGGAACATCCTGCTCCCCAGCCTGGATTCACCGGCCTATGGACTCAATCTGCGGGTCAATCCGGGCGCCAAGGCCCAGGGGTCGTTTGAGTTCAGCTTTGCCCGCGGGCTGGCCGGCGAACTGGCCAACATGATCGATGGGTTCACCGGCAGCAGCGGTACCATCGGGGCGCGCGAAAAGGGTCTGCAGCAACAGCTTGATGAGATCAAGGATGAACGGGCCCTGCTTGATCGGCGGATGGAGAAATATGCCGCACGCCTACAGGCCCAATTCATCGCCATGGAAAACATCGTCAGCAGTCTACGCGACACCGGCAAGCAGCTCGAAGGGATCAATGACCGGCTGCCATTCACCGCCCAGACGCGTTAGGTCGTCGAGTCAAGATCGCTCAAATCCCCCCTTTGCCAGAGTGAGGGGATTTTCGTTTGGCATTTTTCACTGACCCCACTGATGAGATGTTGCACCTGGCTCAAGAAATCCTCTAGACGGTCGTTATAGTCAACGAAGGCAGTCGCGGCCCCGCGCGAGTCCTGAGCAAAGGGGGGCGAAAGGCCACAGATTCATCAAAAGTTCAACGGACCCATGAAAGCCGAGGTCGATCATGTACGCGATGCGTAAAGAACTCAACCAATACCGTCAGGCCGGTGCCATCGCTGAGATCACGGTCGCTGATCCACATCGTCTGACCCAGATGCTGTTTGAGGGTGCGCTCGAACGCATTGCGGTGGCGCGCGGCGCCATCGCCCAAGGCAATCTGGCACTCAAAGCAAAAAAGATCACCCAGGCGATGGATATCATCGGCGAGCTGCGCGGATCGCTCAATCTCGCCGAAGGCGGCGAGCTGGCCGCCAACCTGGATGCGCTCTATGACTATATGCAGCGCCGTCTCCTGACCGGAAACGCCCGCAATGATCCGCAGCCGCTCGAAGAGATCGCCGGCTTGCTGCGTGAGATCAAGGCGGGCTGGGACGCCATCCCCGAGCAGATGCGCCGCGCCTCCTAGGGCGCGTTCTCAATCAGGCCAACCAGACAAAGGCACAAGCGCGATGGACATCCTGTCGGCAGGCAGGACACCGGGGGAAGGCGTTGGCGAGCTTGGCGTAGCTGGGCATCTGGTGGGCTTGATGGTCAATGCCCCCCAATGAAGTCTGGGACTTGCGCGCGGGGAGGTCTGCGAACAGATCCAAGCCAGTGGGTGGAGCGTGCGGCATGTCGAATAGCAAGACAGAGAGGAGAAAGGGATTTCGCTACCAAGGGATCGGTTTCTCCGAAGATGGCATGCGATTGTGGGAAAGCGGGGTCGAATATCGAGAGATTCCCTTTCCCGCCGCCCAGACGAAAAAGCGCTTCAAGCTATCGCTGGTCGCCTATCTGCTTTTCATCTTTCCCGCCATCCCGCTGCTCGCCTATTGGGGACTCAATGAATATCTGCTGTGGATAAGCGGTCTCTTTGCCTGGGGGCTTACTGGCTACATCGCCGCATCCATGTTTGCCCAAGATGCGGTGCCCCCTCCCGCACCCTGAGCACGCCCTATATGGGGTCTCCTGTGTTGTATCTCTGCAAGCGCTGCCGCACCTTTTTCGAACATGGACACATAGACGGTGGCTGGCCATAGAAATAGTGGGTTAGGTGATCTGCCCCTCATCCAAAGCGGGCCTGAGGGGCCATCGCCACACCTGCGGCCAGAGATCCTCTGGGGAGATCAACTCCAAGACATCATCGCGAACCTTGCGCGCTTTCAGCGAATCGGCGCTGGACCTCATCCACCAGGCTCCAGACGCCTTACGGGGTGGCGGTTGGCATCTTGGAGATCGCCTATGGATTGGATACGCGGTTTAAACGAGATTGGCTGATTGAAAGAGGGAGAGGACAGATCGGCCTCTCCTGCAACTGACCCAATGCGCGACAAGCCTTGCCCTTCAGGGCGGGGAGGATGTCAAAGATGGCCTGGCCTATCCTTTGGCCGCGAACTCCTCCATAAACTCGGCCAGCTGCTCGACGGCAACCAAGGTCATGGCGTTATAGATCGAGGCCCGTATCCCGCCCAGCGCGCGATGTCCTTGCAGTCCGCTGAAGCCCGCCTGTGTAGCCTGCCGTAGAAACTCGGCTTCGCGTTCCGGCGTCGCCAGACGGAAAACGACATTCATCAGCGAGCGATCTTCTGGGGCCGCCCAACCTCGATAGAGCTCGGGATAGCGATCGATGACCGAATACAGGCGCTCGGCCTTGCGTCGATTGCGCTCGCACATCCGATCGAGGTCGCCGATCTCCTCGATCAGCCAGCGCAAGACCCGCGAGACGGCATAGATGGCAAAGACCGGCGGGGTGTTATAGATCGAGCGGGCCTGCAAATGGGCGCGATAGTCGAGGATCGCAGGCAGATCGGCAGGGGCACGCTCAAGCAGCGCGCGCCGGATGAGCACCAGGGTCACACCCGCAGGCCCCAGATTCTTCTGGGCATGGGCATAGATGAGATCAAAGCGCGTCGGATCGAACGGATAGGCGAGAAAATCGGATGACATATCGCAGACGCGGATGACATCGTCGCGCCCCGGTATCCAATGAAACTGTAAGCCTTCGACCGTTTCGTTCGAGACATAGTGAAGATAAGCGGCATCGGCAGCGGGTTTGAGTTCATGAGGGCGAGGGAGCCGATGGAACCCTCCCCCCTCTCCGTCCCAGAGGACGCGCACTTGACCCTCGAGATGTGCAGGCGAGATGGATTTAGCGCTCCAATAGCCGGTGCGCAGATACTCGGCAGTCTGTTCCTTACTGCGCAACAGGTGCATGGGGACCAGCGAAAACTGAAGGCTGGCTCCGCCCTGGAGAAAAAGCACGGCATGACTCTCGGGCAGGCGCAGCAGGGCGCGCAGATCGCGCTCGGTCTGATCTACAAGTTCAGCGAACCAATCCGAACGATGGCTGACCCCCAAAATCGACAGACCCACACCAGGGGCTGACCGAATGGCCTCCTCGAGCTCTTCCAAAACGCGCGCCGGCAAGACCCCAGGTCCACCTGAGAAGTTGAGGGCGTTGGCATCGAGTCGCCCAGGCCCCTTGATCATCTCAGACACCCTGCCCTAGACCCGGCGGCCTGTGTTTAGAGACACCGCTGAGAAACTCGCGAAAAGCCGCGAATAGACGGCGCATAGGCGCGAGCTTGTAGGGATAGATCGCCGGCGGATCCATGTCGTGCACTACCATGGCGGGGTCAGCCTCAAAGAGCAATAAACGGCCATCGGGCAGCTCGGCGCCATCGATGCCGACATAATCCAAACCCAGGGCGGCATGGAGCGCCGCAAGCGTCTTGGCATGACGCTGGGCAAAACCGCTCTCAAAACCCTTGAAAAAATCTGCCTCCTCGGCGCGCTTGACCGCACTGCCATCCATCCCGGCATTGAGATAATGGATCATCCATCGCTCAGAGATGGCGAGATGAACGGGAAGGGGTTGGCCGCCGATCCAGACCAGACGGAACTTGCGAAACCAACCGTCCGGCGAGCGGTAGTCGATGAAGGGCGACACAAAATAGGTCGGCTCAGGGTGACTGGCAAGCAGGGCGGCGAGGTCCTCGGCTCGGTCGATGCGGGTCAGACCCTGGCCGGCATGCGAATCGATGGGGCGGATGAGTAACGGAAACCCGTAGCCCTCCCGCCCCTGCCCTGCGGCTAGGTCAGCGAGCTGGGCACGGCCGAGACGCCAGACAGGGGGGGCAAGCACACCTGGCAGACCTTGCAGACGCTGCCACAGCCGATCGCGCGCGCTCGCGATGATCTGGCGGGGATCATTGATGACCGGGCGCGGCCAGGCGCGCAGACGCTCGGCCCAATGAGCGAGCAGCGGCTGATGGGCATCGGATTCGCCGATGGCGACGAAGAGCAGGTCATGTTCTGGCAGGGTCTCGGGATCGGGGAGGTCCTCCCCGACATAATAGACTTCGAGCGCGATGTCCCCGTCGGCAAGCAGACATTCGATCGGGGTATTGGCCAGCAGTGGACCCGCGGCCTTGAGCGCTAGCACGCGCAATGCCGGCGTTTGCGCACACCCCTGGACGCGATAATGCCGGCATAGGCGCAGGGCCTCGCGTCTGAGGTTGGCGGCAAGCGCAGCTCGTCCCTGAAACTCGCAGAGGATCGCGGCATCCAGCAAGGCACCGGCCTCATGGGGGTCGGCGTCGGCGCGTTGGAGCAGCGCTTGACTCAGCGGTCTCAGGTCTTCGCCTGCCAGGGCTCGGCGCATCAATGGGGCCAACCCCAGAATGCTCTGGGGACAGGGGGGTGACGGATCGCTCGGCGCGGCGTATCTCACGGCGAAATCGGCTGCTTCCGGCGCCGCTCGGTCAGCAGGTGCTCGCGGAAGTATTGGCGCAATTTGGCAAGTTTGGGTGCGATCACAACCTGACAATAGTCTTGCAGCGGATAGCGGCGATAATAATTGCGATGATAGGACTCAGCCGGGTAAAAGACCGGCGCCGGCTCGACCTGGGTCACGATCGGGTTGGGCCAATCGCCCTGAATGCGCGCTATCACCGCCTCGGCGCAGGCCAGTTGCTGGTCGCTGTGATAAAAGATAACCGATCGATACTGACTCCCAACATCCGCCCCTTGCCGGTCAGGGGTGGTAGGATCGTGGATAGCAAAAAAGATGTCCAGCAGGGTCGCATAATCGATCTGCTGATCGTCGAAGGTGATCTGCACTACCTCGGCATGTCCGGTCGTGCCGGTACAGACCTGCTGATAGGTGGGGTTGGGTAGGTCCCCGCCCGCATATCCAGGTTCGGCTGCCATGACACCGCGGAGCATTTGAAAAACTGCCTCCAGACACCAAAAACAGCCGCCGCCCAGGGTTGCAAACTGATAGGCCATGATCCACCTCCTCGCATCAGTAAACGTTACTGACCCTATTGTTCAGGGCTTTTTAACGAAGCTCTATAAGGTTAGGTCCTCTTCTCAATCGTGCGCATAGTGCTATGTCATATGCAAGCGAGGTTGCATAAATCGTTCACAGTCACTGACATGGCGAGGGGCTGTTCACAGTGGGTGAAGTCTGGTCATATCCTGACTTTTGCGCAGGAGTCAGGATGGAGCGGAAGATGTTATGAGATGAGCGGTGGGCACGCATTGAGCAGCTGTTACCGGGGAAGAAGAGCGATCCGGGTTGCACAGCGAGGGACAACCGGCGCGTTGTCGAAGCCGTGCTCTGGATCATGCGCACCGGCTGTCTGTGGCGCGATTTGCCAGCCGAGCTGGGCCACTGGCACCGGACATATGTGCGTTTCTCGCGCTGGCGCGAGAAAGGTGTTTGGGAGCGCGTGGCCGCCGCACTGCAAGGCGATGCCGACATGGAGCATCTGTTCATCGACTCGACCATCGTGCGCGCCCACTCACATTCTGCTGGCGCCCCAAAAAAGCGGGCCAACAGGAAATCGGTCGCTTGCGGGGCGGGTTGACGACCAAACTGCACGTTGCGGTGGATGCCTTGGGCAATCCGCTGCGCGTCATTCTCTCGGCAGGGCAGGTCGCCGACATCGAGCAGGCCGCGGCGTTGATCCAGGACCAACCGACCGAGTGCGTCATTGCCGACAAGGGTTACGACTCGGATGCCCTTGTCGAAACGGTGATCGCACAGGGCAGCCAGGCGGTCATCCCCCCACGCTCCAACCGACTCAATCCGCGCTCGTTCAACCGGCATCTCTACAAAAACCGCAATCTGATCAAGCGCTTCTTCTGTCGCATCCAGCAATTCAGACGCATCGCCACGCGCTACGACAAGCTCGCCTCGTCTTCCCTGTCGTTCGTTTATCTGGCTTGCACCATCGCCTGATTGACTTGATTGAGAATACACCCTAGCAACCTCGCCTGACCCGGCGCTTTGGCTTCGCCGCAACTGCGGGCGATATGGATGCATAAAGATTAGGATCGCACGGTTATTCATCAAGCATCCCAAGGGGGTATCGATGGACGGCGGGCAAGCAGAGGCGATTCGGGTGCGCGGTCTGGTACAGGGGGTGGGGTTTCGCCCGACCGTCTGGCGCCTGGCCCAGGCGCTGAACCTCATCGGCGATGTGCGCAACGACGGCGATGGGGTGTTGATCCGCATCCAGCCGGCCGATGCCCAGGACGGCGCTGCGATCGATCGTTTTTGCGCCCGCCTGCGTGCTGAATGCCCGCCCCTTGCGCGCATCGATGCAATCGAGCGTATCCCCCTGAGCGAACCACTCGATACCCAGGTATTCCAGATCCTGGCGAGCGATCCGACACCCATCCACACCGGTATTGTGCCCGATGCCGCGACCTGTCCGGACTGCTTGGCCGAGATCCAAGACCCAACTAACCGGCGTTATCGCTATCCCTTTGCCAATTGCACCCATTGTGGCCCGCGCCTGAGCATCGTGCGGGGTATCCCCTATGACCGCGCCCGTACCAGTATGGTGGCTTTTGCGCTATGCGCGCGCTGCCGGGCGGAATATGAAGACCCGGCGGACCGCCGGTTTCATGCCCAGCCCACTGCCTGTCCCGACTGCGGGCCAAGGGTGTGGCTGGTCGATGCCCGGGGTCAAGCGCTCGACGCCGCCGTTTTTGGCGCCTGCGATGCCATCGAGGCCGCAAGCCGCCTGTTGCGAGAGGGCCAGATCCTGGCGATCAAGGGGATCGGCGGCTTTCATCTGGCCTGCGACGCCACCGCTACCCAGACGGTCGCAGAGCTGCGTCGGCGCAAGCGGCGTGATGCCAAGCCCTTGGCCCTGATGGCCCGCGACCTGGAGATCATCCAACGCTATGCGCAGGTCTCGCCGTTGGAGGCGCAGCATCTAATGAGCCCATCGGCGCCCATCCTCTTGCTGATTCCGCGGCAGCCGCCAAATGGGCCGGCCTTGGCCCCGGGGATCGCGCCGGATCAATACCGCTTGGGGTTCATGCTGCCTTACAGCCCCCTGCATCATCTGCTCTTGGCCGACTGGGAGCGCCCCTTGGTGATGACCAGCGGTAACCTGAGCGATGAGCCCCCCTGCATCGACAACGCCGAGGCCCTGGAGCGACTGGGAGGGATCGCCGATTTTTTATTGCTCCATGACCGCGCCATCATCAATCGGGTTGATGACTCGCTGGCGTCGGTCATGGACGGCGAGCTACGTCTACTGCGCCGCGCGCGCGGCTATGCCCCCAGCCCCATCCGGCTGCCGCCTGGGTTCGAGGACAGCGGCCCCATCCTGGCCTTAGGTGGCGAACTCAAGAACTGTTTTTGCCTGATCCGCGAGGGTCAGGCACTGCTCTCGCCCCATCTCGGTGACCTTGAGGGGGCCGGAGCTGCGCGTGAATATCGCGCCATGCTCGGGCTTTATACCGAGCTGTTCACCCATCGCCCCCAGCTCTTGGCCATCGATCGGCACCCCGATTATCACCCCTCCCACTTCGGACGCGATTGGGCCAGACGCGAGGGGCTCAATCTCATCTCAGTGCAGCATCATCATGCCCATCTGGCCGCGGTGCTCGCCGACAATGGCTGGCCCCGCACCGCTGGCCCCGTGCTCGGCATCCTGCTCGACGGCCTCGGTTGGGGCGAGGATGGGACGCTCTGGGGCGGAGAATGTCTGGTCGGCGACTATTACGGCTATCGGCGGGTCGCGCATCTCAGACCCGTGCTGATGCCAGGTGGGGCGCTGGCCATCCGCGAGCCGTGGCGCATGCTCCTGGCATGGCTCGAATCTACGGGTGGTTGGACATACTGGCAGGGACGCTATCCCGAGCTCCCGCCGATCCAGGCATTCAGAGGCCGTCCGGTCAGTCTGTTGCTCAGGTTGATCGCCCAGGGCCCCCAGGCACCGTTCACCAGCTCGGCAGGCCGCTTGTTCGATGCTGTCGCCGCGGCCCTAGGGCTCGGCGGCGAGCGGCTGAGCTATGAGGGACAGGCGGCCTGTGCCCTCGAGTCCCTGGCGATGCAGGCTCAAGACCCCGCTGCGGGCTATCCCTTCAAGCTGGATGATAGCGGCCCGATCTGGCAGCTCGACCCCAGCCCGCTGTGGGAGGCGCTCCTGTCCGATCTCGCGGCAGGGACGGCGCCTGCATCCATCGCCGCACGTTTCCATCACGGATTTGCTAGCGCGCTCGTTGAGACCGCCGTGCGTCTGAGCCATGCGTTGCGGTTGGATACCCTGGCCCTGTCGGGCGGGGTATGGCAGAACCGTCTCCTGTTTGAGTCAGTCACAACAAGATTGCGCGCGGCTGGGCTGAGGGTACTGACCCATCGTCAGGTCCCGACGAACGACGGCGGTTTGGCCCTGGGCCAGGGGTGTGTAGCGGCGGCGCTGGCCTTGGCCAGATGATGGGCGAGTCGGGTGTCGCAAAGGGCCGACAACGCCTCGCCGGCTTGGCCGGTGCAACTGGGAGTTGTCTTGACCCGCGCGCGTTGCCGGACCCGGCCTCGCCGTTCGCCATCAAACTGTAAAGTCAAGGGTCCATTTAAGGTATGATCAACCCAGGTCAGGCGGACTTCAGCGGCTGGTGTTCGCCAAATGCAAGCAATCTAGGTGTTTTATGCTCAAAGACTGGTCCGAGGTCTATGCGATCGGTATCGCTGAGATCGATGAACAACACCGCGGCTTCTTTGAGGCCGCCCATCGCCTGTATGAACGGATCCTCGATCGCGAGGGTCGGCAGGCGGTGGTGGAGGCCATCGCCTTCATGCGCAGCTATGCCAACCTGCATTTCCAGACCGAAGAGGCATTCATGCGTGCCCATGCCTATCCCGGCCTTGCCGAACATCTGCGTCTGCACACTGCATTCTTTCGCCGGCTCGATGAGCTGGAGAACGAGCTCATGATCTTCGGCCCCAGCCAAGACCTCGCCGATCGCGCCCTCGATATCACCCAGGACTGGCTGATCGATCATATCGCCGACGAGGACATGCTCTATGCCCTGCACGTCAAGGCCGAAGCATCGGCGTAGAGGGTAGGCGATGCGTACCCTCGAGTAGGGATCAATGGCTCTCAGGGTCCAGTCTGGGCCGGCATAGCGGCTGACTCGTAGCCGCCGTTGAAGCCGCTTTTAATACCCGTTAATAGACCCGCTCTTGCGGCGTAAAGGGTTCGATCGTGAGCGGTTTGGTGCGCACCGGTTTATAGTCCATGCGATCGCCTTCGCGATAATACAGGCTATGTTTGAGCCAATTGCGATCGTCGCGCTGTGGGTAGTCGAGACGCGCGTGCGCGCCGCGGCTCTCGCGGCGGTTGAGGGCGGAGAGCGCGATCGCCAGTCCGACATCGATCAAGTTTTCTAGCTCAAGCGCCTCGATGCGTGCGGTGTTGAAGGCCTTGGAGTGATCGCGCAGCCGCACCTCATCCAGGCGCTCGCAGATGGCATGGAGCTGTGCAACCCCCTCCTGTAAGACCGACTCGGTGCGAAAGACCCCTGCATGGTCCTCCATGCATTTGCGCAGCTCGGCGCTCAGCGCTTGGACCGACAGGCCCGTACCGCACCGCTCCCAGCGGATGAGACGCGCCATCGCCTGCTCGACGCTGGCGGGATCGGCGATACGCGGATAGGGGTTGTCGCGCACATACTCGATGATATCCTTCCCTGCAAGCCGCCCAAAGACCAGGATGTCGAGGAGCGAGTTGCCCCCCAGCCGGTTGGCCCCATGCACCGAGGCGCAGGCGCATTCGCCAGCGGCATAGAGGCCGGGGACCACCTCCTCTGCCCCTTGACCTGCAGGCATCACCACCCGCCCGAAGCGGTCGGTGGGGATCCCGCCCATGATGTAGTGGGCGGTCGGAAAGACGGGGATCGCTTCCTTGATCGGATCGACGCTGGCGAAGATGCGGCTGAGTTCCCGAATCCCGGGCAGGCGTTCAGCGATCAGCGCCTCGCCGAGATGATCGAGTTTAAGCAATACATGATCGCCTTGGGGTCCACAGCCGCGCCCTTCGCGCACCTCGGTGAGGATGGCGCGCGCCACGATGTCGCGGCTGGCAAGGTCCTTGGCGCGCGGGGCATAGCGTTCCATAAAGCGCTCGCCGTGCCTATTGATCAGATAACCGCCCTCCCCGCGCGTCCCCTCCGAGATCAAAAGCCCTTTGCCGGCGATCCCCGTCGGGTGGAACTGGAAGAACTCCATGTCCATCAGCGGGATGCCCGCGCGCAGGGCCATCGCCATCCCGTCGCCGGTATTGATCTTGGCGTTTGAGGTCGTGCGAAAGACCTGACCGCAACCGCCAGTTGCAAGCAAGATGGACTTGGCTTCGATCAGAAAGGGCTCGCCGGTGGCGATCTCCAGGACCAGGGCGCCGCACAAGAGCCCCTCAGCATCACGGATCAGGTCGCAAGCAAAGCACTCGTCGAAGAAGTGGGTGCGGGCGCGGATATTCTGCTGATACAAGGTATGGAGCACGGCATGGCCCGTCCGATCGGCAGCGGCACAGGTGCGCGCCGCCTGTTCGCCGCCGAAATTCTGGCTTTGGCCGCCGAATGGACGTTGATAGATTTTGCCGTTTTCCAGACGCGAAAAGGGCACACCGGCACGTTCAAGCTCATAGACCGTAGGGATGGACTCTCGGCACATGAGCTCGATGGCATCTTGGTCGCCGAGATAGTCCGAGCCCTTGATGGTATCGAACATGTGCCAATGCCAGGAGTCCGGGAGCACATTGCCGAGCGCCGCATTGATCCCCCCTTGGGCGGCAACCGTATGCGAGCGGGTGGGAAAGACCTTGGAGACCACGGCCACCCGCAGCTCGGCGCGCGCCAATTGCAGGGCAGCATTGAGCCCCGCCCCGCCGGCGCCGATGATCAGGGCATCGAATTGTCTCTTGGGGATGGACATCCTATCCTCCGGCGACGGCAAAGAGTGACTTCAATAACCACAGGCCAGACCCGATCAGGGTAAGCGCCAGACACCATAACAGGGTGAGGCGCAGCGCCAAGGGGCGTACATAATCGATTAAGACATCGCGCGCACCGATCCAGGCATGGGCCAAGAGCGCCGGTAGGGCGAGCAACCAGGCGAGCATCACCCCAGGTGCCCTGATCCAGGCGATCAAGGCGGCATGGTCGCACGGCGGATCGAGGGTCAGTGTGAGCATGAGCCACACCGCCCAGGGGATGAGATAGAGGGCTGAGGCGCGCTGGATCAGCCAGGCCGCAAGCCCGCCTGCTTGACGGCTCATGCCAGGACCCTCAGGAGCAGCACAAGAAGGACCACTACCCCCGCCGCTCCCAGCAGGGTCAGGCGCGCCGTGGCCTGAGCCGCAGTGCGCTCCAGACCTAGCCCCAGGTCAAGCGCCAAGTGCCGAAGGCCGGCGAGCAGGTGATGGACCGGAGCCCAGAGCACAAGCACCAGGATCGGCCTCGCCACCCAATGGTCCAGGATGGAGGCGACCTCGGCGAATCCTTCGGGCCCAGACAGCGCGCGTCCCATCAGCCAGGCAAGCCAAGGGATGGCGAGGACCAGCAGAGCGCCGCTGACCCGATGGAGGATGGAGACCAGGGCCGCAGGCGGCAGACGGATGACAAATAGATCGAGAAAGATCGGACGCCGGGACGCCAAGGTGATGATGTCTCCAGATAGGCGATGGATCAAAGATCATCCGCTCCGCAACAGGGCGCGGCTTGCCCGCACCAGTGGCGCCGGCAGACGGTGTTTGAGCCATTGACGCAGCGGATAAGGGACGGCCAATAGCAAGGCGCGCGGATGCAGCGCAGCGAGCATATCGAGCCCCCATCTGAGCGGCGAGGCCGCCAGAGATCGCACCAAAGGCGAGCTGTTGATCAGGCTGCCCTCATACCAGCGCGTGAGTTGGGCACGCGACCTGCTGGGGCGCAGCCGATAGGTCAGGGCCAGCCAGGGGCTCAAGGGGGGGGCGAAGGGCAGCAGGCGTCCGGTCGGATCCGGCGAATAGGGAAAGTCTGCAAGCGCCTGCGCCAATAAGGGGCTGGGATACTCGACCAGATATTCGAGGCGTTTTAATTGTCCGGGCAAGAGGGCGATCAGCTCAGCCGGCGTCAGCCTTTGTCTTACCCGCTCGGCAAACCAATCGATTCCGGCGCGCAACTCGGCAAGCCCCCAGGCGCGGATCGCCTCCCCTTCCTCGTTGAGCACGGGCCGGTAGCCTCCACCGTGCGCCTCATAGCCCAGGGTGCTGCCGTGGTCAGCGGCGGTGAAACACTCGAGGATCTCGCGCAGGGCGCTGGGGTCGCGCCAAAAACGGCCAGGGGCAAAGGCAAGCGCCAGCTTGCGGTTGGTCTGATCATTAGCCTGCCCCCAGTGCATGAGCCCCCAATATAGACCCAGAAACTCGACCTCGCCGGCAGACAGCCCATGGAGGGCATCCTGGATGCTGCCGCTCCAGCCGAGATCGACGAGACAGACCCGCTTGCCTGGCCTGACACCCTCCTGTGCCAGATAACCTGACAGCCGCGCGCGCTCCTGGGCGGTCTGTTCCAGGACCCAGGACCTCAGGGGGTCAGTTTCCAAAAGGGCGCGCAGAGCTTGACTGCTTGCGCGATCGAGCGGTTGGTCTGGGGCTGGGGCAAGTGGGAGGTCGGCAGCAAGGCGCAGGCGGGCGATGAGCGCTGCGGGCTCACTGGTCAGGCGGTAGGCAAGGTCTTGGAGGCTCATGGGCCGGTGGGCAAGGAATGCCCAATCCAACAGGGCTGGATAGTCGCGATCGAGCGCCCGGCGGCAGCTCAAACGCGAGACATAGAGATAACGCAGCTCAAGATCCTTAACCCCTAGACGACGGGCGATCTCGATCAGGACCTGACCGTCGCGCGCGAGAAAATAGACCTGCTTAAAGCCTTGGGCACGCGCCTCTTCGATCGCCCATTGCACGAAGGGGACCAGCAAGGGTGCGGCATAGAGGGCACCCACCCGGGCGCGATCGGACTCAAGGGTCAGGCGCGCCTCGCGCAGCAAGCCGGCGCTCACCTGCCAGCCGAGGTCATATTCATCTGCGCCGACCTGCTCGTCTGGGGTGAGATGACAGGCGGCAAACAGGTCTGCCTGACAGCCGCGCGCGCGCGGGCTTTGGAGATCGCTGATCGGATTATCGCCGATATGGATGATCTCGGAGGGACTGACCCCTTCGAGGCGCGCGACATGGTCGAATAATCGGCCCGAGGCCTTATTGAGCTTGATCTCGGAGGAGAGATAGAGGGTGGCGCATGCCAGGATCCTCGGGTCGATGGCATCGAGCAGGCGTGTGAGGTCTTGGCGACGCAGGTACATATCCGAGATCAAGACCAATCGCTCGCCGCGCTCAGCCAGCGTCTGGAAACGATCCAGCATCTCAGGGACGCCATAGAGACACTCAGACTCAGTGGCAAGCTCACAGTCAATCAGCTGTTCGAGTTGCTCAGCAGTCAGTCCATGCCGCCGCCCAAAACAAGCATAGATCGCGGTGAGACCGACCTCCTCGACCTGTAGCGAGGCATCCGGCTCTGCAGCACGCGCCTCTGCGCGCGCAGTCCATTCCGCCGCGACCCGTTCGCGGGCAAAGTCTGCACATAACAGCAGCGGCAGATCCTGGGGATCTTGAAGCAACCGCTGTTGCATCAGCACAAAGACCCCGCGCGGGGTCCCTAGCCGGCGGGTGATCAGGGTATCGAAGAGGTCGAAACTATAAATCACTGCCAGTCACTCATCCGCCTTTGGTACCTGCCCCTTGGTGCCAACGCCAGGCGTGTTCGATGATGGTGTCGAGCTCAGGATAGCGCGGGGTCCAGCCAAGCAACGCCTGCGCCTTGGTGGCATCGGCATAGAGTGCCGGCGGGTCGCCGGGACGGCGCGGGCCCAGGGCATAGGGCACGGGGCGTCCGGCCACACGCTCGATGGCGGCGATCACCTCCAAGACCGAATGCCCCTGCCCTGTCCCGAGATTAAGGGCCCTGCTCGCACCACCGTTGCGCAGATAGGTGAGCGCCAGGACATGCGCCTCGGCGAGATCGGCGACATGGATATAGTCGCGGATACAGCTCCCGTCGGGGGTGGGATAGTCATCGCCGAAGACCTCGAGCCTCGGCCCCTGACCCAGGGCTGCCTGAATCGCCAAGGGGATGAGATGGGTCTCTGGATCATGATCCTCGCCGAGCTCGCCTTCGGGATCGGCGCCGGCGGCGTTGAAATAACGCAACACTACCCAGCCTAGCCCATGCGCCTGCCCGAAATCGGCGAGCATGCGTTCGACCATGAGCTTGGAAGCGCCATAGGGGTTGATCGGACGCTGGGGATGATCCTCGGTGATGGGGGTCTGATCGGGGATGCCATAGGTGGCGCAGGTGCTCGAAAAGATCAGATGCGCGATCCCATGATCGCGCATCGCCTCGAGCAGGGTCAGGGTACCAGCGACATTGTTGCGGTAATAACGACCCGGATCGCGCACCGACTCGCCGACATAGGCATAGGCGGCGAAATGGATCACCGCCTCTGGCCGATGGCAGGCGATGATCGCATCCAGACAGGCGCGATCACTGATGTCGCCTACCTCCAACGGGCCCCAACACACTGCCCATTTATGGCCATAGACCAGATTATCGAGCACGATCGGCCGATACCCTGCCTGGGCGAGCACCTTACAGGTGTGACTCCCAATATAACCGGCACCGCCAGTAACCAAGACAGGGATCATGCCAGACCCCTCCGGATCAGGTCCTCGAAATAGGCAACGGTCTGCTTGAGCCCCTCGACGAGCGGCACCCGCGGCTCCCAGCCGAGCAGGGAGCGGGCACGGGTAATATCCGGTTGACGCTGGACGGGGTCGTCGGGCGGCAAGGGTCGGTGGACCAGGGGCGAGCGTGAACCGGTGAGCTCGCGGATCAGTTCGGCCAGCTCGCGCATGCTCAGCTCGGTCGGATTGCCGAGATTGATGGGACCGGTGATCTCGGGTGGGCTGGCCATCAACCGGATGAAGCCCTCGATCATGTCATCGACATAACAAAACGAGCGGGTCTGGGAGCCGTCGCCATAGAGGGTGATCGGCTCGTTTTTCAATGCCTGGATGATGAAGTTCGAGACCACCCGCCCATCGTTGGGATGCATCCCCGGGCCATAGGTGTTGAAGATGCGCGCCACCTTGATCTCCAGGCGATGCTGACGGTGATAGTCGAAGAACAGGGTCTCGGCGCAGCGCTTGCCCTCGTCATAGCAGGCACGCGGGCCGATCGGATTGACTCGGCCCCAGTAATCCTCGGTCTGAGGATGACACTCGGGATCGCCATAGACCTCGCTGGTCGAGGCCTGGAAGATCCGCGCCTTGGTGCGCTTGGCTAGGCCGAGCATATTGATGGCGCCATGGACGCTGGTCTTTGTAGTCTGCACCGGATCGACCTGATAATGGATCGGCGAGGCCGGACAGGCGAGGTTATAGATCTCATCGACCTCCACATAGAGCGGAAAGGTGATGTCGTGGCGCATCAGCTCGAAATGCGGATGCCCAAGCAGATGGCTGATGTTGTCCTTGGTCGCCGTATAGAAGTTATCGACGCAGAGGACCTCGTAGTCCTCGGCGATCAGACGCGCGCACAGCCGGCTGCCGAGGAAACCGGCCCCACCCGTGACCAGGACGCGTTTATGGAGTGTCTTCATGATCTATCCGATTGGTGCAATGCGGTTAGGGCGTGTTGTCGAGTTGATCAGCAGCGACTGCACTGCCTCCCAGCTCGGCAAGCCTGGGATAACAGAGCAGCACCAGGTCTGAGACTGGTGATTGTAGATCCAGACGCCTCAGCGCGAAGTAATAGCCCAGGTCAAGCGCCTCCAACCAAGGCTTGATCTCGAAAAAATCCTTGGGGTGATGATAAACGCTGACGATCAAGGCCGGACGATAGCGCCGCAGGGTCTCGACCGCACCGCGCAACGCCTCGAACTCCAGGCCCTCGATATCGAGCTTGATGAGGACCGGGCGCAGGCCATGGCGTTCGACCAGGGCATCGATGGTCGCAAACCGCCCCCTGAGCTGGTGCTCGCCGCCGTGGGCCGCGGTATCCCGGAAATCATCGAGCAGGCTGGTGCCCTGGTCGGGGAAGTCGGCGGCGCCGTGATGCCGCAGGACGAACTCGCCGGCATAGCCATGCAGACCCAGGGGCTCGGCGACGATCTGCTCCTCTAGGGCAAACTGCCGGATATTCTCCTGCAGGCGGGAAAAATTGACCGGGTCTGGCTCAAGCGCCAAGACCCGGGAATTTGGACAGGTCTCAGCGAGCTGGATCGACGAATCGCCGATGAACGCCCCGCCGTCGATGAGATCGCCGCCGGCACGGATACGCGCCTGGATATCGCGCGGCAGGGCATTGAGGCCATATAGCGCCGCAAAGACATCCGCCGACAGCCAGGGATATTGCTCGAGAAAGACCTGATAGCGCGCCGCAACCGGCGGGCGCCCCTGGGCCTGACGAAAACGCTCGCGCGGGCGCCACAGCAGATCCTTGTGCAACAGAAAGCGACTGTAGTCCTTACAGGCAGGGAGATGATCCCGATAGAGGGTGACGAAGATCTCGGCCAGGGCGCGGTCGTCCTCGGACAGCCCCTGTTGGAGCCTGGCCAGGCGTTCTGGGATCTGGGCGCGCTCGGCATCGAGATAGGCGCGCCAGAACTGCACCCAGTAGGTGGCCACATTTTGATAATTATGGAGCAGGTCCAAACAGCGCGGGTCCATGAGCTGAAAGCCCAGGAGACGCTGCAGGAGAGCCTGGAGGCGCGGATGTTGGCTCAGGCGCCGACGGGCGGCCTGGACCATCTGACGCAGCCGTGCCCGCCCATCTGCAAGATAACGCCGTGCCGTCAATTGTGCGGCCAGCAACCGATGGGCACCGCGCCGATAGAGCGGCGAGGCGAAGAGACGCTCATAAAAGCGCAATGCCTCGGGGGCCAACAGATGCGGATAGTCGCGCACGAAACGTTCTTCGTCCGCTGACAGCCCATCGAGGATGCCAAGATAGGCTAGATAGCGGAAGCGCGGTTCGATATCCCGGGTCCAGAAATATTGCAGGCCCATCTTGTATTGCATGAAGTCCTGAAAGACCGCCTCATAGACCCCTTGTTCGCGAAAATGGGCGATCCCCTCCTTGAAAATGCGGAAGATATCGAGGTGATGGCGCCCGCGGTGCCACATGATCGAGCCCGCGCGCATCCGGTAGCGATAGAGCTTTTCCGGTAAGACGACGACCTTTTCGGCGGCAAGTAACACCTTCCAGTGATAGACGTTGTCGTCGAATTGCAGACCATCCGGGAAGCGAAAGTTATATTTATTCAGAAACTCGACCCGAAAGAACTTTGACCAGGTGTAGTGGTAATGCAGGATGTCGAGCTTCTGCGTCAG
Organism: Caldichromatium japonicum; assembly: GCF_011290485.1. Classification (GTDB taxonomy): domain Bacteria; phylum Pseudomonadota; class Gammaproteobacteria; order Chromatiales; family Chromatiaceae; genus Thermochromatium; species Thermochromatium japonicum. Next base: position 1,971,414 of record NZ_CP048029.1, read on the forward strand.
GCTGGTCTTGGGTTCGAGGTTCCAGCGGTCGAAGTCGTAATACCAGTTATCGAACTCATGGGTCTCATCAAACATGATGTGCTGGAAGACGATGAAATCGGCGCCGGTGCGTTCGATCTCCTCCACCAGGTGGCGGATGGCCCCAGGACGGAGCATATCGTCTGAATCCACATGCATGAGATAGCGCCCGCGGACATAGCCCAAGGCAGTGTTGCGGGTCGAGGCAAGACCCCGGTTGGTCTGATGGACGATGCGGATGCGCGGATCGCGCTGGGCGTATTCCTCCAAGATCGCCGACGACTCATCGGTCGAGCCGTCATTGACGCAGATGATCTCGAGGTCGGTGAAGTCCTGCTCGATGATCGAATCCAGACAGGCGCGCAGATAGGGCGCCACATTATAGACAGGCAAGGCGACGCTGACGGTGGGAGACGCCATGAAGGTTGATGCTCCAATTGCACAGGATGATCCAGTGCCCCGAGGGGCCTCGCCATTGTAAACCGCTCAACCGCTTGATAAAGGGCGAAACCAGTGCACCTAAGCTCTGCCCTGCCGTATACGCCGCAGGATTGCCCATGTCTGCCAGCGCGCGCGCAAACGGGCGCTCGCCAGACGCGGCGCCTGCCGCAGCGCAAGCAGGCTGTGTTTGATCAAGACCTTGAGCGCCTGGACCCTGGGCTGAAGATGCAGGATGAGACGAGCCAGCGGCGGGCTGCGCACCAGGGTTGCTTCATACCATTCGGTCATCAAGCGCCGCTCCTCATAGCGCCGACCAAAGGTATAGGCAAGCGCCTCGCGCCAACCGAAGGCGGGGGCCGATTCGCGCAGGATGAGGTCGCAATGATCACCCGAATAGGGGATACGTCCCAGGGTCTCGGCGAGCAACCGGGATGGGCGGCGCATGAGGTCGAGGAGACGCGGCACCACGGCATCGAAATGTTCGACCAGCAAGGGATAGCGCCCGGCAAAATGCGCATATTCAGCGGCAAACCACTCAGCAGCCTCGAGAAACTCAGAGATCCCCCAGGCGCGCAGATGACCGCCGTCATCTCGCAACCGCGGCCGGATCCGGCCATCGGAAGCGCGTTCATAGCCCATCGTTTGCCCGTGATCGGCCTGGGCCAGCAGCTCGGTATGCAAGGCGACGATGTTCTCTGAGACCTGATTGGGGCGGATGGCATAAGGGGTCTTGCGATTGCGCTGACTGGTATAGAGCGAGTAATGAAAGAGCCCGAAATAAAAGCCATGGATCTCGATATCGGGCCTGTGGGAGGCAGCGATCTTATAGAGCGCATCCTGGCTGCTGCCCATCCAGCCGATATCCACCGTGCCCACAGGCCCGCCGTCAAAAAATCCCTCCTGTTCGAGATAGGCGATCACCAGGGCGCGCGCCTGCGCCGCCTTGGCGAGGATGGCTGAACGGAGCGCAGGGATTTGCGCGAACGACTGGACAAGCTGAGTGGTCAGCGGCTCGGGTAGGGATGCATCCAGATCGGGGAGCTGAGCCTGGAGCTCGGGCGGCAATTGCTCGAACAGCTCGCTAGGGCGCATCTCCAGACGCTCGGCGAGCATGGCCAGCGACAGGGTCGGGATCCGCTCGGTCAGCCAGCGATACTCACGCAGCCCGAGCTCGAAGACCGACGGCAGGCGAAAGGCGCGCCTGGAGCCATAGAGATACCTCAGTTCCAGATCGAGGCCACGCGCCCGCGCGATCGCCTGGGCCAGACGCAGAAAGATCATGCCGTCGCGGGCGACGAAATAGAGGCGGCGGATACCGCGCCGCAGCGCCTCATCCAGGACCTGGCAGATGAAGCCATAGAACAAGGGTGCCGCAAGCCCCGCCCCCAGGCGCCCCGGCGCTGAGGATCCCGGATGATAGAGACGATAGACTTTGGCAGTGCCGGCCACCAGCTGATAGAACAGGTGAGATTCCTCGAGATAGGCCCATTCGAGTTCGCTGAGCGCAGCGCCGGCATAGTGTTCAGCGACACACCCTAGCGCCCGCGGGACCTTAACATCCGACCAGGGATCATTGCCGCAATGGATCAACTGGGACGGCGCAATACCCTCGGCCTCAAAGACCGCCCGAAACAGCGCCCCGCTCGCCTTGGTCAAACCGAGATCGACGGATGCATAGCATGGACAGGCTGCAAGCCGCGCATCGATGCAGGACAACAATGACCGAAGCTCGGCGGCGCTAAACCGGCTATCCGAGACCAACACCACCCGCTCGCCTGCATTGAGCAATTGCCGGACGCGCCCGATTGTCTCGGGGATAGCGACCAGGAGGGCTTGCGTCGTCGCATATTCGCGCGACCTGAGAGCAGCGGTTTGCTCTGGATCAAGCCCATAGCGCTCGGCGATGCGCCCATAGATGGCATCCAACCCTGCTGCGGCCGGCAGGCGCGCATCCCCTGGCTGGGGATAACGGGCCGACTGCTCGGCCCAAATCCGGATCTCAGGGAACTCCTCGATCAGCTGGATTGGCAACCCAGGGATCGGGTGCAGATGAAGGGTCTGGCGCATAGCGCAGAACACCCCGACGACGGTCGCCGTGCGCTGGGTCAGCAGGGTCTCGAAGATGGCAAACGAGAAAACCGTTTGATGGGCCATGACTCATCCATTTGGAGGCAAACAGAGCAGAATGTCCCCAACATGGCTAGAAAAGCCCCTGAGCGGCAAAGATCTCTGTATCCAATACCGGCTACCTGTGCCTGTCTGCGTGCCAGGCCTAGAAAGATGGACCAGCGTAACTGGTTTTTCGCCTTCTCTGGCTGCTCTCAGGGACATAAAAAAGGCCAATCATTTTGATTGGCCTTGTGCTTGGTGGGCCGTCAGGGATTCGAACCCCGGACCGATGGATTAAGAGTCCACTGCTCTACCAGCTGAGCTAACGGCCCTTGATGAACACCTCAAACATGGGGTGGACGATGGGGATCGAACCCACGACCACAGGAGCCACAATCCTGTGCTCTACCAACTGAGCTACGTCCACCATTGATATATCCGCAAACATCCCGGATCCGGATGGCGCGCCCGGCAGGACTCGAACCTGCGACCCACGGCTTAGAAGGCCGTTGCTCTATCCAGCTGAGCTACGAGCGCCTGATGAGCTTTCGGCCGCATGTTCAGCGCGCGTCGTAAGCGACTTTGGTCGGGGTAGAGGGATTTGAACCCCCGACATCCTGCTCCCAAAGCAGGCGCGCTACCAGACTGCGCTATACCCCGGCTTCGGATACGTCTTCAGAGACTCAACATCCAGAAACCTAAGAGCTGCTATATTAACCCGTCTACCGCTGTTCGGTCAACCACGCAGGGCAATCGCAAGAAATTTTGATTAAGGTTGGGGACGAGGAGTAAGGATGTCAAGTCTTTCCACTGCTCGGGCTCGGACAGGCAATCCAGTTAAGCAAAGGCAAAGCAAAGATGGGTTTCCAGTTGGTCATGAGTCTTCTTCACCGTCTCGGTAAACGCCTGGGGGCCTGTCTGGGGCCGCCGGAAACAGGGTACAGAAGTCACGAAGCAAGGCCGCCAACGTCGGCGGGTTGTCCTTGACCGCCAGCACGTAGTCGACCTTGTTGTCACGGATGGCCTGGGCAATGGAAGCTGGGATGCCCATCGCATCGATGGTGACGATGCGGCCTTCGTGCGCCAAGGTCGTCAGCAATTCGGGAATCGCCGTCTTCTCGGTCTTAGCCCCCATACTCCGACGAGTTTCAGCATGGCCTCTCGCGACAAGCAAGACCCGCTCGTTTCGCCCATTCAGACCTCGGGTCCGGTGATCCTATGGTTTCGGCGTGATCTTAGGCTCGACGACAACCCGGCGCTCTTAGCCGCCTGGCGCACGGGCGCACCGCTCATCCCCGTCTATATCCATGCCTCCGAGGAAGAGGCACCCTGGGCTTCCGGGGCAGCGAGCCGCTGGTGGCTACATTGGAGCCTCAAGGCGCTGGACGAGGCACTACAAGCGCACGGCAACCGCCTCTGGCTCCTGCGTGGCCCAAGCCTGGAGACCCTGGAACGTCTGGTTCAGGAGACAAATGCTTCTGCCGTCCATTGGAACCGGCTCTATGAGCCCGCCATTCGCGCCCGCGATACTCAGATCAAGGAACGCCTGCGCACCCTGGGCGTGCGTTGCGCAAGCCACAACGCCAGCCTGCTTTTCGAGCCTTGGGAGGTACTGAGCGAGTCTAAACAGCCCTATCGGGTCTTTAGCGCCTTCTGGCGGGCCTGCGAACGGCGCTGGTCGGTGGCAGCGCCACAGCCGGCACCTGCCCAATTGCCTGCAGGTCCCCAGCCGAGCGGGGCCATTCCCCTCGAGACACTTGCCTTGCTACCAAAGATCCCCTGGGATCAGGGTCTGCACGCCACCTGGACCCCGGGCGAGCAAGGGGCCCTCGACCGCGCCCGCGCCTTTATCGCCGCGTCACTCCCTGACTACGGTCAGCTACGCGACCGCCCCGATCGCCCATCTACCTCATACCTGTCGCCGCATCTTCATGTCGGCGAGATCAGCCTGCCCCGCCTCTTGAGCCTGATTGCCGATGCCTGCGGCGATCCCCGCGCCCTGGCCACGGCCTTTGTCCGCGAGCTCGGCTGGCGCGAGTTCGGCCATCACTTGCTCTATCACTTTCCCGAGACCATCGACCGACCGCTCGACCGGCGGTTTGAGCGTTTCCCCTGGGCCGGCGAGGAGACCGAACATCTCCTGCGCGCCTGGAAACGAGGACATACCGGCATCCCCCTGGTCGATGCTGGTATGCGCGAGCTGTGGCACACAGGCTGGATGCATAACCGCGTACGGATGGTGGTCGCCTCCCTGCTCACCAAGAACCTGCTCATCCCCTGGCAGGAAGGGGCGCGCTGGTTCTGGGATACCCTGGTCGATGCAGACCTCGCCAATAACACCCTCGGCTGGCAATGGACCGCCGGCTGCGGCGCCGATGCAGCGCCCTACTACCGGATCTTCAACCCCGTCCTCCAGGGACAAAAGTTCGACCCCGAGGGTGCCTATGTCCGCCGCTGGTGCCCCGAGCTTGCGCGTCTGCCCAACCGCTTTCTCCATCAGCCCTGGACGGCGCCGGCCGAGGTCTTAAACACTGCCGGCATCCGCCTCGGGCACGATTATCCTGAGCCCATAGTTGATCTGGCTGCATCGCGGGTGCGGGCATTGGCGGCATGGGAAGGGCTGAGGTCTTGATCTACCGGTTTCGGTCCCTCGCCTCGCAGGGCCATCCTCGCAAAAGAGCCCAGCAAAATTCTTGATTTTAAGAGTGGGCTGAGTTAACTGGAGCTGCCAAAAGATGTCTGATTGCCACCCCCGCCAGCATCAAGCCAAATAAGGCAGGCAGAAAGCTGATCGTGCCGCGCATAGCCCGGGGGCCTTGGGCGCCCGTCCTCGCTATGATCCCAGAGAGGGGCGGTTCGTCTGACCAAACAACAGTGAGCCCGCGCCCAATCCCTTGTTTACGTAAGGCCAGGCGCACGGCGCGCGCCAAGGGGCAGACGCGGGTATCCATGAGGTCGCCCACCTGGACGCGGGTAGGGTCGAGCCGCCCGCCAGCCCCCATGCTGCTGAGGATGGGCTGACCACGCTTTAAGGCGGTCGCAAGCAGCGCGACCTTGGCGGAAAAGGTGTCGATGGCATCGAGGACCAATTCATAGCCAGGTGCTAAAAGGCCAGACACTCCCTCAGGCTCGATGAAGTCGGGGACAAGGGTGAGGCGGCAGGCGGGGTTGATGTCAGCAATACGCCGGGCCATGACTGCAACCTTGGGCTGACCCAAGGTCGAACGCAGGGCAATCAGTTGGCGGTTGAGGTTGCTTGGCTCGACGCGATCGCCATCGACGAGGGTCAGGGCCCCCACGCCCGCGCGCGCCAGAGACTCAGCGGCAAATGACCCAACCCCGCCCAGCCCAACGATCAGGACATGACTTGAGCGCAAGCGCTCACGGCCTGCCTCGCCGAGCAATAGGCGGGTGCGTGCATCCCACTCATTCAAGGTCGAAGGGGTGGCGGCGGATGAGGGTGTGGATGCGATCCGGGCCGGTTGAGACGAGGTCGATCGGCAAGCCGGTCAATTCCTCGAGGGTGTCGAGATAGCGGCGGGCATTCGCGGGCAGGTCTTCCCAGCGGGTGAGGCCGATGGTGGATTGCCGCCAGCCGGGGCATTCGATATAGCGCGGTTCGCAATGCGCCAGGGCCTCGGCATCGAGCGGAGGGGTGTCGAGTTCCGCGCCGTCGAGTCGATAGCCGATGCAGATTTTGATGGTTTCAATCTCGTCGAGGACGTCGAGCTTGGTGATGCATAGGCCAGAGATACTGTTGATAGCGCAAGAGCGTTTGAGCATCACCATATCCAGCCAGCCGCAGCGTCGTTTGCGCCCCGTGGTGGCACCGAACTCCTGACCGCAGCGCCCGAGGTGCTCGCCGATCGCGTCGTTGAGCTCGGTGGGGAAAGGGCCGCCGCCGACACGGGTAGTATAGGCCTTGACGATACCGAGGATATAATCGAGGCTGCGCGGGCCGATACCGCTACCGCTCGCCGCGCCGCCAGCGGTAGTGGTGGAGGAGGTGACATAGGGATAGGTCCCATGATCGATATCGAGCAAGGCGCCTTGGGCACCCTCAAAGAGCAGGTTTTGGCCTCGAGCGCGCAGTTGATGCAAAACGGCGGGGACATCGACCACGAGCGGACGCAGGCGCTCGGCGTAGGCCAGTTGTTCATCGAGCACCTGCTGATAATCGACCGCCTCGGTCTGGTAATACTGGGCGAGCATGAAGTTGTGATAGTCGAGCACTTCGCGCAGGCGCTCGGCAAAGCGGTCGGCATCGAAGAGTTCGCCCAGCCGGATGCCGCGGCGCGAGACTTTGTCCTCATAGGCCGGTCCGATCCCGCGTCCAGTGGTGCCAATTGCCTTGGCGCCGCGGGCGCGTTCGCGGGCATGATCGAGGGCGATGTGATAAGGCAGGATCAAGGGGCAGGCAGCGCTGATCCCCAACCGCTCGCGGGCAGGGATACCGGCGCGCTCCAGGGTCTCGATCTCCTCAAACAGGGCCGCTGGAGAGAGGACCACGCCATTGCCGATCAGACAGCGCACCCCGTCGCGCAGGACCCCCGAGGGGATGAGATGTAGGATAGTCTTGGCCCCATTGATGACCAGGGTGTGGCCGGCATTGTGCCCGCCCTGAAAACGGACCACAGCGGCAGCGCGCTCGGTCAAGAGATCAACGACCTTGCCCTTGCCTTCATCTCCCCATTGGGTGCCAATCACAACGACCGTATTGCCCATCGATCAAGCTTCCAAAAGTGTCGGACTCATTACAGGATATGCGGCATGTCCTCAATGACCTGGCGGCTGACCCAGCGCCCATCCTCGTAAATCAGCGATTCGCTACAGCCGAGCGCGCGCGGGTCGCTGGGCGTACCAGGCAGTGCCTGGATCACGCGCCGCCCTTGGGCGCGCAGCGATTCGATAACCTGTTGCAGATTCGGATCGCTTGACCAAGGGACTAGGACCGCATCCAGTGGGCGATAGCGCTCGGCCAACCCTTGACCATGCTGGATGAGCCCCTTGAGGTCGGTGCTAAAACCGACCGCAGGACGAGCCTGCCCGAAGACCCGCCCGATGTCGTCATAGCGCCCGCCGCGGGCGACCTCAAGCCCCCAGCCGGGGACGAAGGCGGCAAAGACCACGCCGGTCTTATAGCGATAGCCGCGCAGCTCGGCCAGGTCATAATGGATCGCGACCTCAGGCAACCAGTGGTTGAGCTCCTCAGCCAGCCGGTGTAGCTCTTCGAGAGCCTGTTTGACCTGGGGATCGGCATCGGCGAGTAAGGCGGCGGCGCGTTCTAGGGCATCGCTGCCATTGAGTTCAGCAAGTCCTACCAGCATCCCAGCGACTAGGCCCTTCAATCCAAACTCGCCGACCAGGGACTCGATCTCAGGGATGGCCTTGCGCTGGAGAGCATCGAAGAGTGCATGCTCCTGATCGACATCCAATCCCGCCTGACGCGCGAGCCCCCGATAAATCCCGACATGTCCCAGATCCAAATAGATCTCCGGGATACCAGCGGTGCGCAGGGTCAAAAGCAAGAGACGCAGGATCTCGACCTCGCTTTCAATCCCCGCATGGCCATAGATCTCGGCGCCGAGCTGCAAGGGGCTGCGGGTCCCAGCGGGCCCGTCGGCACGGGTATGCAGCACCGTCCCGAGATAACACAGGCGGGTCGGCACATCCCGACGCAATTGGTGTGCATCCAGGCGTGCGACCTGTGGGGTCATATCGGCGCGGACCCCCAGCAGCCGTCCGCTGAGCTGATCGATCAGCTTGAAGGTCTGGAGGTCTAGATCCTGACCGGTGCCGGTGAGCAGAGACTCCAAGTAGTCGATGAAGGGCGGGATGACCAGCTCATAGCCCCAGCTCGCATACAAGTCTAAGAGCTCGCGCCTGAGGCCCTCGATGATCCGCGCCTGATCGGGGAGGATCTCCTCGATACCGGCGGGCAACAGCCAGCGTTCTTCACCTCGACGCGGCATACAAGGACCTCAGTTCACCAGATAGAGGAGGCCGACGCCCACCAGCATGCTGATGAGTCCGGCGATTCGCAAGGCGCGCTCGCTCTCCAGCACCACCATAGCCAGGACCCGCCGGAAACTGCTAGGGCTGAGAAAGGGCCAGATCCCCTCGATGATCATAACCAGCGCAAGTGCTACCCAGAGGTCATGCCACATAGTTCATGCGACCGGCTGGAGATTGCGCGCCTGCTGACGGACGGCTGAGGATAGATGGCGATGGACTCACTGCTGGCCGCCTGCATCGCGAAAGAAGCGGAAGAAATGCGAATCCGGACCAAGGATCATCAGATTACTCGCTTGGCCAAAGCTTTCGCGATAGGCAGCCAGGCTGCGGTAAAAGGCGTAGAACCCAGGGTCTCGATTAAAGGCGCGGGCATAGATCTCGGCGGCCTTGGCATCGCCCTCACCGCGGATCTCTTCGGCCTCTTTGTAGGCTTCGGCGATGGTGACGGTGCGCTGGCGATCGGCATCGGCGCGGATCCGCTCGGCGGCCTCGGCGCCCTTGGCACGCAGATCACGCGCCACCCGCTCGCGCTCAGCGCGCATGCGCTGATAGACCGAGTCGCTGACCTCAGGTGGCAGGTCGATCTTCTTGACCCGCACATCGACGACCTCGACGCCAAGATCGGCTGCATTGGCGTTGACCTCCTTGGTCAACGCCTCCATGAGGGCCAGGCGGTCATCGGAGACGACCTCTTGGATGGTGCGCTTACCGAACTCGTCGCGCAGGCTGGTGTTGATCCGTTCGGACAATAGCCGGCTAGTACGCGCAGCGCTTCCCCCCGTCGAGCGCAGATACTGGGCGGGACGGGCGATACGCCATTTCGCATAAGAATCGACGATGACGTCCTTTTTCTCGATGGTCAGAAACCGCTCGGGTTGCGAATCCAAGGTCTGGAGCCGGCGGTCGAACTTGCGAATCTGATTGAGGATCGGGATGCGGAAATGGAGCCCAGGGGCATAGGTATCCGAGACGATCTCGCCCAGGCGCAACTTGAGCGCCACCTCATATTCGCGGACGATGAAGGTAAAGCTCGTCATAAAAATCAGGACAGCAGCCAGAGCGAGCGGCAGCCCGATCTTCAATAGTCTATTCTCCATCAACGTGCCCTCCGCTCCCGATCTACGACGCGCTGCGGCGGCTCAATGACCCGCTGCTCGGGCGCTGCAAGCGCAGGGGGGGTATTTATGGACGGCGGCGGTGGCTCAGCGCTGCCGGCCTGGGTCTGTTGCTTGATGAGCTGATCGAGCGGCAGATAGATCAAGGGGTTGGCGCCTTGGGTGACATCGATCAGGACTTTGGGATTTTGGGTCAGGACCTCTTGGAGAGTTTCGAGATATAGACGCTCGCGGGTCACCTCGGGCGCCTTGTGATATTGGTCGAGCACGGCGAGAAAGCGTGCGGCCTCACCCTCGGAGGCCGCGATCAGACGGTCGCGATAGGCTTTAGCATCAGCGAGCAGGCGCGCCGCGGTACCGCGTGCATTGGGAAGCACCTCATTGGCATAGGCTTCGGCTTGATTTTCTAAGCGTTCTTTGTCCTCGCGCGCCTTGATGGCATCATCGAACGCGGCCTTGACCTGCTCGGGCGGCTTGGCCGGCTGCATATTGACTGAGGTGACCAACAGCCCCGTCTTGTAGCGATCCATCAGCTCCTGGATACGTTCCTTGATGCTCATGGCGACAACACTGCGTCCTTCGGTCATGACGAAGTCGAGCTTACTTTGCCCGATGACCACGCGCACCATAGCCGCGGTTGCGTCATTGAGTGTGCGCTCAGGGTCTTGGTCCTGGAAGAGATAGTCGGCGGCATCCTGGATGCGCGATTGCACCGTTAGCTCGACCTCGACGATGTTTTCATCACGGGTGAGGATGGCTGCGCGATGGGTGAGGGTCGAGATCTCATCGACATTGACCTTGACCACCGTCTCGACCGGCCAGGGGATACGCCAATGGGGGCCAGGGCCGGTGGTGTTGGCATAGCGCCCAAAGCGCATGATCACGCCGCGCTCGGCAGGCTCGACGATATAGATCCCGGTCGCCAACCAGATGATCAAGAGGATGCCCAGGATCAGGCTAATGAGCCGCATGCTGGGCTGACCACCGGAACCGGCCTGCCCACCTCCCCGCGGGGGCGAGCCGCCGAACAGTCCACCCAGCCGCTCCTGGAGCTTACGCACGACCTCATCAAGGTCGGGCGGACCCTGGTCGCCGCTGCCCCGACTGCTCCACGGATCCCGGTCACCGCCACCTGGTTCATTCCAGGCCATAGCTTCTCCGCCTTTAGTGAAATCTTTGAGTCATGCAATCAAGGATTGTACGGGAGCCGGCCTCGTTACGGCAAACGCCCAGATGGTGCGGCGAGCTAGCCGCGGATAGCGCGGAAGCGCCCGCACTCGGATCGTGCAATCTCGCAGCTTAGCTCCCAGCCGCCTTCGGGGAGCAGTCGCTCCTCGATGACCCGTGCGTGACGATACAACCACGCACGAGCCCGCCCCTCTTCTACACCCAGACGAAAGGACTCGATGAGCTGCTCGCCGCTGACATATTCGGACAGCGCTTCTTGCAAGAGCTCGATCCCGGCACCGGTATGCGCCGAGATCCAGACCCGCACCGCTCGACCCTCGGCGTCGCGTTCCAGGCGGGGTGAGGCGTCCTCGAGCCGATCGATCTTATTGAAGACCTCCAGGCGTGGCTGCTGGCTACCGAGCTCGCCTAAGACCCTCTCGACATCGGCGATCTGACGCGCGCGGTTGGCAGCCCCCGCATCGATGACATGCACCAGGAGGGCGGCATTGCGGGTCTCCTCCAGGGTAGCGCGAAAGGCAGCGATCAGCTCATGAGGGAGCTGGCTAATGAAACCCACGGTATCGGCCAAGAGCGCTGGACGCCCGCCGGGGAGCTCTAGACGTCGTACCGTGGGATCGAGGGTGGCAAAGAGCTGATCGGCCTCCAGTACCCCTGCCTGGGTGAGGCGATTGAACAGGGTCGATTTGCCAGCATTGGTATAGCCGACCAAGGAGACCAGCGGCAGCTCGGCCTTGACGCGCGCTCGCCGCCCCTGGGCGCGCTGGCGTTCAATCCGTGCCAACCGGCGTTCCAAGACCGCCATGCGGGCAGCCAGCAGACGGCGGTCGGTCTCAAGCTGGGTCTCACCAGGACCACGCAGCCCGATACCCCCCTTTTGTCGCTCCAAGTGGGTCCAGCCGCGTACCAGACGGGTCGAGAGATGGCGCAGCTGCGCCAGCTCGACCTGAAGCTTGCCCTCGAACGAACGGGCGCGCTGGGCAAAGATGTCGAGGATGAGGCCGGCGCGGTCCAGCACCCGGCACTGGAGCAGGCGTTCGAGATTGCGCTCCTGGGCGGGGCTTAAGGGATGATTGAAGATGGCAAGTTCAGCACCTGTGGCTGCGACCAATGTCTTGAGCTCATCGGCCTTGCCTGCACCGATAAAATAACGCGAATCGGGCAGGCTGCGCGTACCGCCTAGGATCCCCAGGACCTCGGCACCGGCTGCGCACGCCAACAAGACGAACTCCTCGCGCTCATCGGCCTCGCGCGGCACACCGATATCGAGATCGACCAAGATAGCCCGCTCGCCACCCTGGGGACGCAGATCGCTTAGAGCAAATGCCGGCTCAACAGCCAAGGATCTATCCCCCGCGCTCATTCATCCATGGGCAGCGACTCGGGCACAGCATCGCCGAGCGGCAGCCTGACGTTGCGCGCCGGTACCACCGTAGAGATGGCGTGCTTATAGATCATCTGGCTGACATTATTCTTGAGCAGCACGACGAATTGATCGAACGACTCGATCTGGCCTTGAAGCTTGATGCCATTGACCAAAAAGATCGAGACGGGGATGCGCTCCTTCCTTAGGGCATTGAGAAAGGGATCTTGTAGGCTTTGTCCCTTGGACATGCGTGTAGCTCCGTGTTGTTGGCGAAAGATTCAGTAACTAGTGCTGGCTGTTTGGGTTTAGTGTGGTGCAATCGGCGGGCGCTGGCAAATCCAATTTACCCAGGATCGGCTCAATCAATTTGAGCGCTGCGGCCAGGGGATCACAGGCATCTTCGAGCCAATGGCATCCCGATTCAGCGCGTAACCAGGTCATCTGGCGCTTGGCGAGCTGGCGAGTAGCATAGACCCCGCGCCGTTCCATCTCCGACCAAGTCGATCGCTCTAAGAGATAGTCCAGCACCTGCCGATAGCCGACGCAGCGCATGGCCGGCAGATCGGGCGTCAGGTCGCCGCGTGCCCAAAGCCCAGCGACCTCATCGACCAGACCGAGATTGAGCATCCGCTGGAAACGGACCTCGATACGGTCATGGAGGACGGCCCGTTCGCGCGGCGCCCGCACCAGTTTGAGCAGGCGAAAGGGAAAGGGTTCACGCTGTGCTGAGTGCAGCAAGGTGCTCATCGGGCGACCGGTGAGCAGGCAGACCTCCAGGGCGCGCTGGATGCGTTGCGGGTCATTGGGATGGATGCGCGATCCGGTTTCGGGATCGAGCGCCATGAGACGGGCATGCAGCGCCGCCCAACCGCAGCGTTCGGCCTCGGCAAGCAAGGCGGCGCGCAGCTCGGGATCAGCGCTCGGCAAGGGGGCCAGCCCCTGTTGCAGGGCGCGGAAATACAGCATGGTCCCGCCCACTAGCAGGGGGATGCGCCCGCGCGTTGTGATCGTCCGCATCAGGTCTAGCGCCTGCTCGCGAAAGCGCGCCGTCGAATAGGACTCAGTGGGATCGAGGATGTCGATCAGATGATGCGGGGCGCGGGCCAGGACCTCTGGACCCGGTTTGGCGGTCCCGATATCGAGCCCCCGGTAGATCATACCCGAATCGACGCTGATGATCTCGCAGGGCAGGCGCTCGACCAGCTCGACCGCAAGCTCGGTTTTGCCCGAGGCAGTCGGCCCCATGAGCAGGATCGCCCACGGGCGGGGATCGGCGACGGGAAGGCACCCGGCGGGGCGGTTAGCGTCCGCGCATAAAGAGCCGGTCGAGCTCGGCATATGAGAGCTTAATCCAGGTCGGGCGCCCGTGGTTACACTGATCGCTGCGCTCGGTTTGCTCCATCTGGCGCAGCAGGGCGTTCATCTCATCGCGTGTCAGGCGCCGCCGGGCACGCACCGCGCCATGACAGGCCAGGGTCGCCAAGACCCGGTCGAGCATGGCCTCGATCCGCTGGCTGGCCGCCTCGGCAGACAGATCGGCCAGCAGGTCGCGTCCCAAGCGCTCGGCATCGACCGCTTCCAGCAGGGCAGGAACGGCGCGCAGGACCAGGCTATCTCGACCCAGCCGATCGATGATCAATCCTAGCCGATCCAGGGTTGGGCGCTGTGCCTCGATATATTCGGCCTCATGCGGTGTAACCCGCAGCCGATGGGGGATCAGCAACGGCTGGCTGGCCAGGCGGCCCGACTTCCAGGCCGACTTGAGCTGCTCATAAAGGATGCGTTCATGCCCCGCATGGATATCGACCAGGATCAGTCCATCGGCGGCCTCGGCTAGGAGATAGACGCCATTGAGCTGGCCAAGTGCAAAGCCGAGGGGTGGCAGCTCTGCCGGCGTTGGGCGGTCCGGCGCCGACCGATCCGGTGCAGACTCAGGCGCATTTCCTGCTGAAGGATCGAGTCCGGGATGTTGCAAGGCGAGACTGACCTGATAAAGCGGCTGGGCATCGCCCACACTGCATGCTGGCTGGGCCAAGGGGCGATGGGCCGGCCTGGGGAGAGCGCTGCTCGTGGTTGTCCCCGGGGCTGGAGCGAGCGGCGAGCCTATGGGAACGCCTAGCCTCCCCTGGGCTAGACGCCGCACCAGCGCCTGACGGATGAAGTCATGGACCTGACGGGACGCGCGAAAACGCACCTCGTACTTGGCTGGATGGACATTCACATCGACCTGGTCGGGCGACAGCTCCAGAAAGAGCACATAGGCCGGATGTCGGCTGTGATGCAGACAATCGGCGAATGCCTGGCGGATAGCATGGGCGAGTAGACGATCGCGTACCAGACGCCCGTTGACATAGAAAAACTGCTGATCCGGCTGACTGCGTGCTAAGGCCGGCGGCAGTACCCAGCCGCTGAGCGCAAGCTCGCCCGCTACAGACTCGACCCGCAGGGATTGTTCAGCAAATGCCGCGCCTAGCAACTGCTCCAGACGCATGCGCAAGGACTCGGGGTGATCGGCGACGGCCAGGCGTTGGATCAGACGCCCGTCGTGACGCAGCTCGCAGGCGACAGCAGGATGGGCGAGCAAAAGACGCCGGATCGTCTGTTCGATCTGCTCGAACTCGGTCCTCGGGGTACGCAGAAACTTGCGCCGCGCTGGGGTGTTATAAAACAGATCGCAGACCTCAACGCTGGTGCCGACAGGATGTGCCGCCGGGCGCGGGCCCTCGCTCAGCTCACCGCCGCTGACTGCAAGCGACCAGGCCATCCCCTCCCCTGCTGGATCAGGCACCCGGGAGACGAGGGTCAGGCGGCTGACCGCGGCGATGCTCGGCAGCGCCTCACCGCGAAACCCCAGGGTCGTCACCGCCTCGAGGTCGGCAAGGTCGGTGACCTTGCTCGTGGCATGGCGCGTCAGGGCCAAGGCCAATTGATCGTGCGGGATGCCGCAGCCATCGTCGCGCACCCGGATGCGCTTGATACCGCCTTGTTCGATCGCGATGTCGAGATGCGTGCAGCCGGCATCCAGGCTATTTTCGATCAGCTCCTTGACGACCGAGGCCGGACGCTCGATGACCTCGCCAGCGGCGATCTGGCTAATCAGAAGTTCAGGCAAGACGCGAATGCGCCTTGACATGGTCAAACGCCCCAAAGAAGGAGGGGATGCGATCATCAAGAATCCGTGGGGATGGCGATGACCTGGCCAACATGGATGACATCGGTCTCATCCAGCCCATTCTCGGCGCGCAGTGAGCTCAGACTGACCTGATAGCGCTTGGCGATCGCTGACAGGGTATCGCCCTGGCTGATGACATGTTCGCGGGTTCGCCCTGGCGCGCTCCGTCCGGCTGAACGCAGCGGCAGCCCCTGCTCCCGAGGGCCTCGGGGTGTATCGGGGATGGGCGAGAGACCCTGCGGTGGATGGGCATTGAGATAGTCCTTGATCCCGGCAAGGATCGCTTGGGCGATGAGCTGTTGATAGGCATCGGTTGCCAGCAGGCGTTCTTCCTCCGTATTGCTGATAAAGGCGGCCTCGACCAGGAGGGATGGTAGATCCGTCGATTTGAGGACGACAAAGCCCGCATGCTGAACCTCGCCGCGATGGACCACACCGGCGCGTTTGAGTTGGCGCAGGATGGCGGCAGCCGCGGTATCGCTATGCTCGAGGGTGGCATTGCGGGTCATTTCATGGAGGACCGCGTCCAACAGCGCGTCTCTGCCGTTTGGCTCAACCAAGAGCACGCGCTCGCTGCCATTTTCATGCTCGGCAACTGAACTGGCCATCTCGCTGCTCGCCGCCCCTGTGCCCAGGGTATAGACCGAGGAGCCTCTGGCATTGGGATCGCTGTAGGCATCGGCATGGATAGAGACGAACAGATCGGCCTTGTGGTCGCGGGCGAGCGAGGGCCGTTCAGGCAGACCGATATAGCGATCGGCATCACGAATCATGAGCGCCCGCATCCCCGGCTCGCGGTCGATGAGACGTGCCAGCTTGCGGGCGATCGCAAGGGTCACGTCCTTTTCACGCAGTCCATTTGGGCCGACGGCGCCTGGATCCTCACCGCCATGCCCGGCATCGATCGCAATCAGGGCGGTTCGTCTCCGGCTGGAGCGTACCTCTAGGGCCGCTGGGGATGACTGGGCCTGGATCGAGACCTGAAGGGCATTCCCCTGGGTCGGGTTTTGCGGGATAAGCTCGACGACGATCCGATGTTTGGCTCCACCAGAGCCTTGGAGGCTGAAACTCTTCACCCGCGCCGGGCCCTTGAGATCTAAGACCAGACGCAACTCATCGGCGCGTCGCAATCCAGCGCGTATCCCTATCAGGATCGCGTCATCGGTGCGGGGTGGCGGCAACTGGCCGGTGAGCCTGGCGCCTGGAAGATCGATCACGACCCGGTCGGGCTGGTCGAGGCTGAGGATGCGGTGCGGGATGGGCATGGTCGACTCCAGGAGGACCTGGGTCTTGTCCGGCGCCGTATAGCCCCACCGGCATTCGACATCCACTGCGCCGGCCAGCGCCGGTAGCATCGCAAGTAGCCAAAAGAGTACATCAAGCCTGTTCACGCGGCCTCATCTCGGTCTAGACAAGCGGCCTGTGTTGCTGAAAACATAGCAAGCGATCGGCGATTTTTCCACGCCATCGGTTTTCGGCCAGCACACTTGTAGATCAGGATCAAGACATGTTGTCAAGAAGAGACATTGGTGATCGAGCGCAATGCTAGACAGATCGACTCGCCGCTGGAACTGAGGGCGCTCAGGATCAGACGGCGTCCATGAGGACGATGCAGCAGGCGAATACGCAGATCAGGTCGCGGGAGCAGGTCAGCCCCTCGCTCAGGCCATTCGATGGCCCAAACTGCCCGCTCATGGAGCAGATCGCGCATCCCGAGATATTCCAGCTCGTCTGGATCGGCGAGACGATAGAGGTCACAATGATACAGCTCGCAACCGTCCAGCTCATAGGGCTCGATGAGGGTATAGGTTGGACTGCGGACCTGACCGCTATAACCCAGACCCTCAATGATACCCCGCGTCAGGGTGGTCTTGCCGGTGCCGAGCTCGCCTTCTAGAAACAGCACACAGGGCGGACGTAACACCTCGGCCAGACGGGCGCCGAAGGCACGCTGGGCCTCTGGGCCGCTCAGGTCGATCTCCAAGTCAGAGCACTGCATCCTGCCCATCGGCCAATGTCCGCAGTTCAGCAATCAGATCGCTGGCGATCAGACCGCGCTCGCCACTGGCAGCAGCCCGATCGCCCGCAGCTGCATGCAGACAAACACCGGCACATGCCGCATCCTCCGCTGCTAGACCTTGGGCGCGCAAGGCGGCGATGATGCCGGTCAGGACATCGCCCATCCCGGCGGTCGCCATCCCGGGGTTGCCCTGACTACAGACCACCGGGCGCCGTGGCGGGTTGGCCTGAACGATACTTCCTGCCCCCTTGAGCACGATCACCCCCCCAAAGTGCGCCTGAAGTGTCTGGGCGGCGACGACCCGGTCGCGCTGAACCTCAGCGGTCGAGACCCCTAAGAGACGCGCCGCCTCGCCGGGATGGGGGGTCAGCAGCCAGTCGGGGCCGTTCATAGGCGAGGCGGCCAGTAGGTTGAGCGCATCGGCATCGACCACCAAGGGATGCGCCAGGGTGCAAACCTTCTCCCACAGCCCCCTGCCCCAGGCGTCTTGGCCCAGACCCGGGCCGATCGCGATGACATCGGCGCGCGCGCTGAGCGGCTCCAGATCCCTGGCATCCATCACGCCCTGGACCATGAGCTCAGGGCGGGCGAGATTGAGCCAATCGGCGTGACGTGGATGGGTAGCGATGGTCACCAGACCCGCGCCGGCGCGTAGCGCCGCCTCCCCTGCCAGCCGTACCGCCCCTGCCATCCCTGGTGCCCCACCGATGATCAGGACATGGCCACAGTCACCCTTGTGCATCAGGGGGGAGCGATGGGGTAAGAGTGTGGATGCACGCGCCCAATCGCTGCGCACCGCGGCTGCAATCTCGCTTGCATAAAGACGCGCTGGCACCCCGAGCCCACTGAACTGCACCTCGCCACGATACTCCGGCCCTGACCCGACGAAGAGACCGAGTTTGAGAGCAATAAAGCTGATCGTCGCCGTCACCCGCGCTGCGATCCCCATGACCTCGCCGGTATCGGCATGCAGGCCCGAGGGCAGGTCGAGCGCCAGGATAGGGGCCTGCTGTTCGTTGAGTGCAGCGATGGCTGCGGCAAAGGGATCGCCGACTGGACGGGTCAGACCCGTGCCGAAGAGCGCATCGACGCATAGATCCAGACCGCGCGGCAGGCTGCCCGACCAGATATCGACCTTTCCGCCGGCGGCACAATAGGCATCTCGGCTCTCCGCCGCTGGGCCTTGCAGACGCTGGGGATCGCCGACCTGGATTAGATCGACCGTGCATCCCTCCCCTCGTGCCAGCCGGGCCAGCACATAGCCGTCTCCGCCATTGTTGCCGATCCCCGTCAGGACACAGAGATGGCGGGCATCCGGCCAACGTTGCCTGAGAAAGCGATAGGCCGATGCGCCGGCCCGTTCCATCAGCTCGCGTTCGGGAATCCCGAAATAGCCACTGGCCAGGTGGTCGAATCTTTGGACCTGCTCAGCGCGATACAGGGCATAGGGCAGACGCCCGGTCTCGGGGAGGATGCGCTGATCCAGATGGCTGTGAGTCAAGCTCTTCCACCCTTAGAAGGGCCGCGCCGGCGTTCGGGCAAACCAAAGGCGAGGTCATGGAGCTCTTGCAGAAACTCAAGCTCCGCCCAGACATGCCTTGGCCAGCCATTGGGTAGGTTGCAGTTGTCTAGAAGCAGGCGGCTAAAGATCTGGTCGAAACCCTCGACGTCTCCCCAGGCGGCGATCAGCCGCTGGATGACCTCCGGAAATTCGCTTTCCAGATAGGACTGTTGGGCAGTCTCTTCAGAAAGGTAGCTAGTTAAGTTTGAGCTGGTATCATTATCGTCCAGCGCCCGATTGATAGCGCCCGCCACCGAGCACAGCCAATCGGGCGCACGGGACAGGGTGCTGAAGGTTGACAGGCCGGACTCGGACTCTGAGATCTGTCTGAGGACAAGATTGATGAAGTCGCGGATGGCCCGTTTCGGATGCTCCAAGAGCAGCGATAGATTATACAGCTCGGTCCAGTTATAGCCTTTGAGATCGACCTTCTCGACCCCAATCACGCGGGCGCGCAGATGGAGGTCGGGGAGCTCGAGATTGGGGACGATCGACAGACGGATACTCTGACCCACCTCATAGGACTCGAAAACGGTAGCGGTATAGCGCCCCTCGATCAATTGCATGAAGATCTGGCGTAGCTCTTCGGGGTCGCTGACAATCACCTCGAGGTCGCGGAAGAGGGGGACGGATTCTTGAGGTGCCTTGGTGTCATGACGCAGAAGCATCTGGAGCAAGCGCTCCAGACGGTTTTGGTTGCGCGGCGACAGGCTGGTAAAGCGCAGAGCAATAAGAGAATCCGATTGGTCGAGCGGCTCGCGCCGCAGGATTTGCGCCTGGGCACGGATCGATTTTCCCTTGCTCCAGGGCAGGATGATCATGAGGGTCTTGACCTCGACCTGGATGGGTTCAGAGAGCTGGACCAGGGCGCCGCCCCAGGAGAGATCGCGGGTAATGGCGTGTATCTGCTTGTGATCTGGCAAGATCAACTCAACGGGTATGCGCAACTCGATCCGCCGCTGGGTTCGCCTTTCCATATCTGTCGGCCCGGGTGATTCAGGATGAGATATCGCCATAGATTTGAGAAGATCTTACAAAAACACACTCGCCTCTGCTGCCGCTTGTAGCGAAGACTTGGCGAATATTCTTAAAGCCAAAATCTAAAACCAGTTTGGACAACACATTCATACCCACTCACCTGTCGGTCGAGGTCAAGACCCTCCGGTTATCCAGAGCTCACCCCAACGCAAACCGCAAGCCAGGGCAAAGCAAGAGCTGTCGACACCAGCATCTCTCTGCCTGCTATGCCCCGGCAAGTGGCGCGCTTTGCCGGGAAGGGAGATGTTTGCAAAGTCCGGGTGTTGTTTCAGTATGGTCAGACCAATAGACTGTTAATCCTTTGATTGTCGAGACGGTTCGATGCCATGCGCACCTCCGAATTTCCGCTTCAGACCCTCAAAGAGACACCCGCCGATGCCGAGATCGTCAGCCATCGTCTGATGCTACGGGCCGGTTTGATCCGCAAGCTCGCTGCTGGACTCTACACCTGGCTGCCTTTGGGGTTGCGTGTCTTGCGCAAGGTCGAATGCATCGTGCGCGAGGAGATGGATCGCGCCGGGGCCCTGGAGGTCTTGATGCCAGCGGTCCAACCGGCTGAGCTTTGGCAAGAGTCGGGGCGTTGGGATCAGTATGGCCCAGAATTGCTGCGCTTCAAAGATCGCCATGAGCGCGATTTCTGCTTCGGTCCGACCCATGAGGAGATCATCACGGATCTGGCGCGCAACGAGATCAAGAGCTACAAACAACTTCCGGTCAATTTCTATCAGATACAGACCAAGTTCCGCGACGAGATCCGTCCGCGCTTTGGGGTGATGCGCGCGCGCGAGTTCCTGATGAAGGACGCCTATTCGTTTCATCTCGACGAGTCATCGCTCGACGAGACCTATCAGCGGATGTATGAGACCTATTGCCGGATCTTTCGCCGCTGCGGACTGGACTTTCGCGCGGTGCGCGCCGACACCGGCAACATCGGCGGCAGCGATTCGCATGAGTTTCATGTCCTGGCCGCCTCTGGCGAGGATGCCATCGCCTTTTCCAACGCCAGCGACTATGCCGCCAATGTCGAGTTGGCCGAGGCCCTGCCCCCTGCTGGACCGGCTCCCTTGCCCGCTGAGGAGGCGCGTTTGGTCGCTACCCCCGGGGTGCGCACCATCGCCGAGTTGGTCGAGTCCTTCGGCATCCCCATCGAGCGCACGGTCAAGACTTTGGTCGTTGCCGCTGCTGCGGAATACGGCGGCGGGCTGATCGCCCTGTTGGTCCGCGGCGATCATGCGCTCAATCCCGTCAAGGCCCAGAAACTCCCCCAGGTCGCTAAACCCTTGCGCATGGCCACTGAACCCGAGATCCGCGCCGCGATCGGAGCAGGGCCGGGTTCGCTGGGCCCCAAGGACCTGCCGATCCCCTGTATCGCTGACCGGTCGCTCGCGGTACTGGCCGATTTCGCTGTCGGCGCCAACATCGATGACAAACATTGGTTCGGGCTCAATTGGGGCCGCGACCTCCCCCTGCCCGAGCTGGCCGATTTGCGCAATGCGGTGGATGGCGATCCCAGTCCGGACGGCCAAGGAACATTGACCATCGCCCGCGGTATCGAGGTCGGGCATATCTTCAAGCTCGGACGCAAATATAGCGCGGCGATGAAGGCCCAGGTGCTGGGTGAGGATGGCCGGGCGCTGACCATGATCATGGGATGCTATGGGATCGGGGTCTCGCGTCTGGTGGCCGCCGCGATCGAGCAGCATCACGACGAACGCGGCATCTGCTGGCCGACGGCCATCGCGCCCTTCGAGGTTGCGCTCCTCCCCTTGCGAGCGGATAAATCCTACCGGGTGCGCGAAGCGACCGAACGGCTCTATGCCGAGCTCAAGGCCGCTGGTATCGAGGTCTTACTCGACGACCGCGATGTGCGCGCGGGGGTGATGTTCGCCGACATGGACCTGATCGGCATCCCCCATCGGCTCGTCGTCGGTGACAAGGGGCTGGATACAGGACAGGTTGAATACAAGGCGCGCACTGCCGCCGAGCCTCAGCTCGTGCCCATCGCTGAGATCCTCGGGTTCTTGCGCGCTCGTCTTTCTACCGCGTAACCCAGGCGGCCCCCATCTGCCGCCCGACCATCCCCCTCAACTCTAGGACTGACCATGGACCGAAAAGAGGCCTCCTTTAACCGCGATGAACTCCTGGCCTGCGGGCGCGGCGAGATGTTTGGCCCGGGCAATGCCCAGCTCCCCTTACCCAATATGTTGATGATGGACCGCATTCTGCGCATCGCCAATTTCGGCGGTGCCCACGGCAAGGGCGAGATCCTCGCCGAGCTCGATATCCATCCTGATCTTTGGTTCTTTCAGTGTCATTTCCAGGGCGACCCGGTGATGCCGGGCTGTCTGGGGCTCGATGCGCTTTGGCAAATGATCGGGTTTTATCTGGCCTGGATCGGCAACCCCGGACATGGACGCGCGCTCGGCGTCGGGGAGGTCCGTTTTACCGGTCAGGTCCTGCCAGGGGCCAAGAAGGTGACCTATCACATCGATATGAAGCGGGTGATTAGTCGCAAACTGGTCCTAGGGATCGGCGACGGGATCGTCCAGGTCGATGGGCGCACCATCTATACCGCCCATGACCTGCGGGTCGGGCTGTTCACTTCGGTGGATAGCTTCTAGGAAACGCTGAATCAACCCATAACCGTCATTCCAGCGAAAGCCGGATCCAGAGATATCAGCAAGGACTCCATAGGCCCTGAACCCCATGCCGCAGGTCGAGTTCTATAGCTTAGAGCCAGGTAGCCGCGGCGATCGGTTTCTGATGGCCTGCCAGATCGTCGAGCGGCTCTATGAGGCAGGCAAGCGTATCTTGATCCTCTGTCCAGATCGCGATGAGGCTAGACACCTCGACCGACTGCTCTGGACCTTTAAGCAAGAGAGCTTCATCCCGCATGGACTGGTTGGGGCTGTCGATGCCTCCCTTACCCCCATCATGATCAGTCTGGATGGGCTGCCGAGCGAGGGTTACCCCAGCCTGCTCAATCTCGGACGGGATCTACCGTCCGGCTGGGAGCGCTTTGAACAGATCATCGATCTGGTCGATCTCGACCCCGAGGTCCGAGAGGCGGGACGGGCGCGTTATCGCGCCTATCGGCAAGGCGGATACGAACCGATCCATCAGCCATTGAGTCTCAATGGCTGATGGATCGGTCGCCTCTGGCTGCTCCATCAGGCGCGAGGGGATGATGGTCCAATGGGGTAGGGTCGTATCTGGAATCGGACGACTGTTCCGTTTCGCCGCCGGTGACCTGTGCCCTTTGGTCGCCCCAGGCGGGCTTGCAGGGATCTCCAAAGTGCCCCTGACCGCGATCCTGTTCGTCGCTGAGATCATGACCGGCTCAAGCGCTTGGAGCATATTCCTTGATGGTGGCAGCGGTGATCGCGGAGGCGACGGTTCATGTGGCGACGGTTCATGTATAGTTGACGGCCATCGGGTTAAAACATGATCCACCGCGGCTCTGCGAGCAGCGCGGCGTTCAGGGCTTCGCCAACTTTTCGCGCGAGCGATATTCCATGACTACCGACCGCGGCACCTATCTGGTGTGTTTGCTCCCCAAACATGAGGGGTGGGTACAAATCGGGCGGTTAGGAGAGATCAGGCTCACCGACGGTGTCTTGCTATATGTTGGGAGTGCGCAGGGGCCTGGGGGCTAAGTGCGCGCTGTCGCCATCATCTGCGGATTGCCCATCGTCCACATTGGCATCTGGACCATCTGCGCCCTCGCTGCCAGCCCCTGGGCTGTTGGGTCTCCTTGGGTCATGAGTCATCCGAACATCGTTGGGCGCGGCGGCTCGGTGAGCTTGCGGATGCCGTTTATCCCCTGTCCCGCTTTGGGGCCAGCGATTGCAGTTGTCCGGCGCATCTCATACCATTTGCCCCAGGTGCCAGAGACGGCGGCCCTCTGTGCCCATCTGGAGGCCGAGCTGGCCTGGCAGGCAGCTGCGGCCTGGCCCGAAGCACTATGATCGGGTCCTGTGCAAAAACCCGATGGGTTATTCCCCCCGAGCGGTAACCCCGGGCAAGCAATGCATTTGACACCTAGGCTGCCAAGCGGCCCCCCACCCGCCTGGGCAACGGTCTATTCCTGGAGGTAAAAATGACACCAGCTTGCGCCGCTGATGCGGATCAAATGTTCAAAGAGCGCAGGGGTCGGGGTTGCTTCGCGGGGAAAGACCTCCTCGATGCGCACGAACAGCCGCCCAAAACCGCCCTGTTGCTTCCAGTCCCATAGCCAAGGCGGACGCATCTCGCCGCAGCCTGGACAGGAGACGCCGGCATGCGGATGGGTGACCCAATGCTCGACCAGATCGCGCCAATTGGATAGTTGGGCGCGGCAGCTGGGACAGCGCGGCGGACGGGTGTTGCGCCCGACCAGTAGGCGAGGATAGGGACTGGGTGGAAGGAGCCGGATCGGTGCCCAGTCGCCTTTGTCTGGGTGCTCGGGGAGCTGAACAGCACAACCGGTGAAGCTCAATAGGCTCAAAAAGCTTGGCCCGAGACTGAAACCCCAGCCCTCAGCTGACGAGGGTTGGGGACTGCCCACCAGCCCCGCGCGGCCCAGCCCTTCGATGATCAGCCTGACATCGGGTGCCAGATGGGGATCAGCGGGGGTCAGGATCAGGCACCCTGTGTGCAAGGCTGCCTCTTGGCTGCGCGCCGTGGCAGATGGCGGCCGGCGATCGACAAGGGGGATGTCAGATGTCATGGGGTAATGCGCAGGTGCCGGGTTGCATTCGGGTCTTGGATCATGCCTAGGATGCGGGCCGGTTGGCAAATCGTATGGGTTGGCGCGAAACCCTTGCATTCCACGCCCCCTTTCGTTAGCTTGCATCCGCAGAGCCGCTGGGGGTGTCCGCGCCTCCCCTGTCAGGGCGTGGGCTGAGAATAGACCCCTTGAACCTGATCCGGGTCATGCCGGCGCAGGGAAGTCGGCGCCCTTGGCTACCGGCCCTGCCATTTCCCGCCGGTCCGACCGGCCCCAGCGCTCGTTGATCGTCCTTGGCATCCATCCATCTGCCTCCGAGGATTTTTTGATGAGCGCTATCTCGATCGATCTCGTCCGCAAGACCGCCGAGCTCTCCGCGGAGGTGACCTGTCCCTTACCCGGTTCGCGCAAGATCTATGTGACGGGTTCGCGCCCCGATCTGCGCGTCCCGATGCGCGAGGTCATCCAGTCCCCTACCCAGACCCACGCTGGCCCCGAGGAGAATCCGCCGATCCCGATCTATGACACCTCGGGACCTTATACCGACCCGTCCGCCCATATCGATCTGACACGGGGACTGCCAGAGGTGCGTTCCGCCTGGATCGAGGAGCGCGGCGATAGCGAGATGCTGCCGGGCTATAGCTCTGCATTCGCTCGACAGCGTGCCGAGGCGCCGACGCTGTCCTGGTTGCGTTTTCCCCATCCGCGCCGTCCGCGCCGCGCCAAA
The DNA here is from genome assembly GCF_011290485.1 of Caldichromatium japonicum. GTDB lineage: Bacteria > Pseudomonadota > Gammaproteobacteria > Chromatiales > Chromatiaceae > Thermochromatium > Thermochromatium japonicum. The sequence continues at coordinate 1,996,892 of NZ_CP048029.1, forward strand.
CCAGGGTGCGCTGTAACCCAGATGTATTATGCCCGGCAAGGGATGATCACGCCCGAGATGGAATATGTCGCCATCCGCGAGAACCTACGTCTGGATGCTTTGCGCGCCGATCCGCGTTATCAGCGGCTGTTGCGCCAGCATCCTGGACAGGCGTTCGGGGCGGCGCTCCCCCAGACGATCACCCCCGAGTTCGTTCGCCAAGAGGTCGCGCGCGGGCGCGCCATCATCCCCGCCAATATCAATCACCCGGAGCTTGAGCCCATGATCATCGGGCGCAACTTCCGGGTGAAGATCAATACCAACATCGGCAATTCAGCGCTGTCCTCCTCGATCGCCGAGGAAGTTGAAAAGATGGTCTGGTCGGCGCGTTGGGGCGGTGACACCCTGATGGACCTTTCGACGGGTCAGCATATCCACGAGACTCGCGAGTGGATCTTGCGCAACGCCCCCATGCCGATCGGCACCGTGCCCCTGTATCAGGCCCTGGAAAAGGTCGAAGGGCGGCCCGAGGAGCTTACCTGGGAGATCGTGCGCGACACCCTGATCGAGCAGGCCGAGCAGGGGGTGGACTATTTCACCCTCCATGCGGGGGTCCTATTGCGCTATATCCCGCTGACCGCCGAGCGGCTGACGGGGATCGTCTCGCGCGGCGGCTCGATCATGGCCAAATGGTGTCTGGCCCATCATGAGGAAAACTTTCTCTATACCCATTTCGCTGAGATCTGCGAGATCCTCAGGGCCTATGATGTCGCCATCAGTCTGGGCGACGGCTTGCGCCCAGGCTCGATCGCCGACGCCAATGATGCGGCCCAGTTCGCTGAGCTGAAGACCCTGGGTGAGCTCACAAAAATCGCCTGGGCACAGGATGTCCAGGTGATGATCGAGGGCCCGGGTCATGTACCCTTGCAGTTGATCCAGGCCAATATGGACAAGGAGCTGGCCGAGTGTTTCGAGGCACCCTTTTATACGCTCGGGCCGATCGTCACTGACATCGCGCCCGGCTATGACCATCTCAGCTCGGCGATCGGCGCCACCCTCATCGGCTGGAAGGGGACGGCCATGCTCTGTTATGTCACGCCCAAGGAACACCTGGGTCTGCCGACCAAGGAGGATGTGCGCGAGGGGATCATCGCCTACCGGCTCTCCGCCCATGCCGCAGATCTGGCCAAGGGGTTGCCTGGGGCTCAGTTGCGCGATAATGCGCTCTCCAAGGCGCGTTTTGAGTTCAGGTGGGAGGATCAATTCAACCTGGGGCTCGATCCCGAGCGGGCGCGCGACTTCCATGATCAAAGCCTGCCGCACGCGGCCCACAAGCTCGCCCATTTCTGTTCCATGTGCGGGCCACAGTTCTGCTCGATGAAGATCACGCAAGACGTGCGCGATCTGGCTGCACGTCAGGAGGAAACAGCGATCGCCGAAGGGATGCGCGCCAAGGCGCGTGAATTCAGGGCCACCGGTTCCAATCTGTATCGCTCGATCTGATGGGCGAGCAGGGGGGCGGTTTTACTCCCCTGTAGACCGCACCGCCCTGCCCGCGAGAGCTCAACCGCCCGGCAGTTACCGCCCCCTTAGCTCTCTCCCCTGCACACGGAGAAGAAGAACCTGCTCGTCGGCAGCGTACGCCGACAGGTCGAGCACTATGTCCGGACCAGCGTGACGCATCCGGATTGACGCACTCTCGCCTCACCGCCAAAGGATCATCCAGCAACAGTAGCAGTGTATTGCGCAGTTCAATGGCGATGATTTCCTGCGCCAGCGTCAGGGGCGTGCGCAACCGATACGGCCTGTGGGGGCGGTCTTTGACGCTTTCGGCAAACTAGGCCAAAGCTGTCATGTGTTGATAAACCGAATCAGGAGCGATTGTCCCGCCTGGGGATGCCAGTTTGGGGATTCACAAAGATTTATGCAGGGTTAGTTTACAAAAAGCCTTCCCAACACCCAGATTTTTGGTCAATCTGTATTGATCCATGCGATCGACTTTAACCTATGTTTAGCCGTGCATGCTGTACAGCGTCGCGGCAAGCCGCTGAGGAATTCAATCCGTGAGACAGGATAAGCTGACTGCCAAGTTTCAGATGGCTCTGGCCGATGCCCAAAGCCTAGCCTTGGGGCGCGATCATCAATTCATCGAGCCGATCCATGTGATGGCGGCCCTGCTTGATCAAGAGGGCGGGACCATCCGTCATTTGCTCAACAAGGCCGATGTCAATGTCAACAAGCTGCGTTCAGCCCTCAACGAGGCGCTCGACCGCCTGCCGACGGTGCATGGGGTCGGCGGCGAGGTGCATCTGAGCAATGACCTGATCCGCCTCTTAAACCTCACCGACAAACTCGCCCAGCAGCGCGGTGACCAGTTCATCTCCTCTGAACTCTTTGTACTGGCGGCGCTCGATGATCAAGGGGCCCTCGGTCAGGCCCTGCGCAATGCGGGCGCCAGCAAGCTGGCCATCGAGCAGGCAATCCAGGCCCTGCGCGGCGGGCAGGCAGTCAATGACCCGAACGCCGAGGATCAACGCCAGGCACTCCAGAGATATACCATCGATCTCACCGAACGCGCCGAACAGGGCAAGCTCGATCCAGTGATCGGGCGCGACGATGAGATCCGGCGCACTATCCAGGTCCTGCAGCGGCGCACCAAGAACAACCCAGTGCTGATCGGCGACCCAGGGGTCGGCAAAACGGCAATCGTCGAGGGCCTGGCGCAGCGCATCATCAAGGGCGAGGTCCCGGAAGGACTGAAAAGCAAGCGGCTATTGGCACTCGACATGGCCGCCCTGATTGCCGGCGCCAAGTTTCGCGGTGATTTTGAGGAGCGGCTGAAGGCGGTGCTCAATGAGATTGCCCGGCAAGAGGGCAATATCATCCTCTTTATCGACGAGATCCATACCATGGTCGGCGCCGGCAAATCCGAGGGGGCCATCGATGCCGGTAACATGCTCAAACCCGCCTTGGCACGGGGTGAGCTGCATTGCGTGGGTGCCACCACCCTCGATGAATATCGCAAATATATCGAGAAGGATGCAGCGCTGGAGCGACGCTTCCAAAAGATCCTGGTCGATGAGCCGAGCGTCGAGGACACCATCGCCATCCTGCGCGGCCTCAAGGAGCGCTATGAGGTCCATCACGCCGTCGAGATCACCGACTCGGCGATCGTCGCCGCCGCGACCCTCTCGCATCGCTATATCACCGATCGCAACCTGCCCGATAAGGCGATCGATCTGATCGATGAGGCGGCCGCGCGCATCCGCATGGAGATCGACTCCATGCCCGAGGAGATGGATCGGCTCGACCGGCGTCTGATCCAGCTGAAGATCGAACGCGAGGCCCTCAAAAAGGAGTCCGACGAGGCATCCAAAAAGCGGCTTGCCGATCTCGAGGAGCAGATCGCCAAGCTCGAACAGGAGTTTGCCCGGCTCAATGAGATCTGGCAGGCGGAAAAGGCGGCCGTCCAGGGGACGGCCCAGCTCAAAGAGGCCCTGGATCGGCTGCGCCTAGAGCTGGAGACCGCGCGACGCGCCGGCGATTGGGCGCGCATGTCTGAGCTGCAATATGGGCGTATCCCCGAGCTCGAGAAACAACTGGCCGCAGCGACCCGGGCCGAGCAGTCCGAGACGCATCTGTTGCGCAACAAGGTCACCGAGGAGGAGGTCGCCGAGGTGGTCTCCAAGTGGACCGGGATCCCTGTCTCTAAGATGCTCGAGGGCGAACGCGAGAAGCTGTTGCGCATGGAGTCTGAGCTTGAGCAGCGGGTGGTCGGTCAAAATGAAGCAGTGCGTGCGGTCAGCAATGCCATTCGCCGCTCGCGCGCTGGGCTTGCCGACCCCAACCGCCCGATCGGTTCGTTTTTGTTTTTAGGGCCTACTGGTGTGGGCAAGACCGAACTCTGTAAGGCGGTCGCCGCCTTCCTATTCGATACCGAGGAGGCGATGGTGCGCATCGACATGTCTGAGTTCATGGAGAAGCACTCGGTTGCCCGACTGATCGGTGCACCGCCCGGCTATGTGGGTTATGAAGAAGGCGGCTATCTCACTGAGGCCATCCGCCGCCGGCCCTATAGCCTGATCCTGCTCGATGAGGTCGAGAAGGCGCATCCTGAGGTCTTTAATGTCCTGCTGCAGGTGCTCGATGACGGGCGGCTGACCGACGGCCAAGGGCATACGGTGGACTTTCGCAATACCGTGATCGTCATGACCTCGAATCTGGGGTCTGACATCATTCAACAGCGAGCTAGCGAGTCCCAGTATGCCGAGATGAAGGAGGCGGTGATGGAGATCGTCCGCCACGCCTTCCGACCGGAGTTTATCAATCGGCTCGATGAGATCGTGGTCTTCCATCCCTTGGGGCGTCAACAGATCCGGGCGATTGCGCGTATCCAGATCGGTTATCTGCAAAAACGCCTGGCCGAGCGCGAGATGCGTCTCGAGATCAGCGATGCGGCACTCGATTTCCTCGGCGAGGCCGGCTTCGACCCGGTCTATGGCGCGCGTCCCTTAAAGCGCGCCATCCGCGCCCATTTAGAAAACCCCCTCGCCCAGGAGATCCTTGCCGGCAAGTTCGGGCCTGGGGATCTCATCCAAGTCGAGGTCGCCGGGGATCAACTGACCTTTGAACGGGTGCTCGAGGGCGAGCTGGTCGAGTAGCTGGATAGGGTACGAGTGCATACCCTGTCATTACGGCGCAAGCCGGGATCCAGAAACATGCAGACGGTCCCATAAAAGCGCAGATGGATCAGGAACACTTCGTCTTTCGCGACCCGTATGGTGGGCGCTGGCGCAGCCTAAGCCGCGCTGCCCTACTCAGCAGCCTGACGGCGGCGCTGGCGTTGGGTGCCGTTTTATATTCGCTGCTCGTCCCGCCCCGGTTGTTATCCCCACCGTCTGCGATCGAAGAGGTCGATGCCAGTCGGGTACGCGCTGCGACAGCGCTCACCCAGATACCTGAGCATCTGCCCAAGCCGCCGTCTTGGTTGACCCAGGGGACAAGCGGGGCGCACACTGCGCGCCCTGCTTCCCTGAGCCAAGGGCCAACGGCCGACCGCGGGGTGGCGAGGGTGCGTCTGGGTCTGCTTGATGACGATCCAGATCGGGCGCTGGTTGCACTGCGCGCGCATGCCAAGGAGCTCACCCACATCGCCCCCTCTTGGTTTCAGCTCGTCGGCATGCCGCCCGCCCTCCATGAGACGCCGGACCCAGAGGTTGCAGCGCTCGCCGACTCGCAGGGTCTGGCCTTGATGCCCCTCTTGACCAACCTCGGCGAGGAGGGGTTTGAGCCCGAGGCAGTCGAAGAGCTGGCGCGCTCGGGCCCAGCCCAACAGCGCGCCTTCGCCCAGCGGCTCAAGCAACGTCTGCGCGCAATCGGCGCCAAAGGGGTCATCATCGCCTGGGAGAAGGTGGATCCTACCTATCGCCGCGACCTAGTTACGCTCATCGGACGCCTGCATGAGGAGTTGCAGCGGGCGGGTCTTGAGCTGTGGCTGAGCGTGCCGGTCGGCAACGACATCCAGGCATTCGATCTCGAGGCGCTCGTCTCGCAGGTCGATCGCCTGGTCGCCGTGCTTTATTACCAGACCGGCGAGGAGGACGCCCCAGGGCCGCTCGCCGCGCTCGCGTGGTTTCGCGAGTGGTTAGATGCGCTTGCGCACCACGGTGACCCTGCACAATGGATTATTGGACTTGGCGCCTTCGCCTCTGACTGGCCGGAGTCGGGAGCGGCGGAGCTGATCTCATTTCAAGATGCCATGGCGCGCGCGGCCATGGCTAAGGTCGGCCTGATCGCCAATCTGCCGCCTTATGAGGGCTTGAACTTCTCCTATATCCTCGATGGGGTCAGGCATGATGTCTGGTTGCTCGATGCCATCAGTTTTTGGAACCAGCAGCGCCTAATGCTCGCGCGTGGTCTCGGCGGGATTGCGATCGACCATCTAGGCGCCGAGGATCCCCTGATCTGGCAGGCGCTGCGCGATGGGTTGGCAGCAAGACCTGGCGATTTTGTCTCGATACCGCCCAGCGAGACCATCGCGACCATAGGTCAGGGCGATTTTTTTGTCGAGATCGATCCCCAGCAACAGGCTGGGCACCGCGCTATTGAGCTCGATAGAGATGGGTTTTGGCAGGTGCGTTATCTCGCCTACCCAGAGCTCCCCCATGTCATGCGTAAAGGAGGGCAGGCGGGGCAGCAGGTGGCGCTCACCTTCGACGACGGCCCAGACCCCCAATGGACCCCGCAGATCCTGGACATCCTTAAGGCAAACGGGACCCCGGCGACCTTTTTCGTCATCGGCGAGAAGGCCAACGCCTATCCAGGGCTCCTCAAGCGGATCGATGACGAAGGCCATGAGATCGGCAACCACAGCTTCAGCCACATCGATCTCACCCAGGCCGGGTCATTGCGCATCGCCCTTGAGCTCAATGCCACCCAGCGGGCGATCGAGCGGATCACCGGGCACTCGACGCTCTTATTCCGTCCACCCTATGATGCCGATCGCACCCCTCATACCCGCTCTGAACTTGAGTCGCTGGCGGCAGCTCATTCCCTCGGCTATATCCCGGTGATGTCCAGCATCGATCCCTGCGATTGGCAGGGCCCTAAGGCCAGCGATGTCCTCAAGCGCGTCCAACAAGAGCGTTTAGCAGGGGGGCAAGTGATCCTGCTCCATGATGGGGGCGGCGACCGCACTGAGACTCTGTTGGCCCTGCCGGAGATCATCCGTTACCTCAAGGCGAGAGGCGATGAAATCGTACCCTTGCATCGACTGCTTGGGGTCGCGCGCGAGACCCTGATGCCCCCCATCCCCTCCGAAGACCCTGTGCCTGAACGCTTGATCGCCAGCACTGGGCTGCAATCCATGGAGCTTCTTAATCGCGGTACCTGGGCCTTTTTGCTAGTGGTGACGGTCCTGCTCCTGGCCCGCTCCCTTTTGCTTTTCGGTTTGGCGACTTGGCGCCTGCAGCGCGAGCGCGCCAGCTGCGATGTGCTCCCCGGCTTCAGCCCCCCGGTGTCAGTTATTCTGCCGGCGCATAACGAGGAACGGGTGATCGCCCAGACGCTTACCGCCCTGTTGGCCAGCAACTACCCGGCACCCTTCGAGGTGGTTGTCATCGATGATGGCTCGACCGATGGCACGGCTGCCCTAGTTGAGTCGTTGGCCGAGGGCGATAGGCGCGTGCGCCTTATCCGTCAACCCAATCGCGGCAAGTCTGCGGCCTTGCGCCATGGGCTCAGTCAGGCGCGCTATGAGTTTTTGGTGATGCTTGATGCCGACACCCAGTTTGCGCCCGATACACTCACCGAACTGATGCGCCCGCTGCGCGACCCACAAGTCGGCGCTGTCTCTATCCAGATCGAGGTGGCGCCGCAGACCAATCTGCTGGGACGGTTTCAGCGCTTAGAATATCTCTCGGCCTTTAACCTCGATCGGCGCGCCCATGACCTGCTCGATGCCATCCCCGTGGTGCCAGGGGCGGCGAGCGCCTATCGCATCGCGGCTATCCGCGCTGCCGGCGGCATCCAATCCGATACCCTGGCCGAGGATACGGATCTGACCCTGGCCTTACACCGTGCCGGTTATCGTATCCGCCATACCAATCGTGCGCGGGTCTTAACCGAGGCGCCGCGCACCCTGCGCGCCCTCTTTCGCCAGCGCCGGCGCTGGGCCTATGGCACCCTCCAGTGTCTCTGGAAGCATCGATCGCTCTGTTGCAATCCGGCCTACGCTTGGCTTGGCCTCTTCGTGCTACCTAGCGTCTGGTTCTTCCAGATCTTTTTGGTCGCGCTGATGCCCCTGATCGATCTGGGCTTGATCCTGACCCTGATGCGCGGCGAGTCCGGGCCGCTGCCTTATTATCTCGCGTTCTTTATCCTCATCGATCTCGCCTATGCCTGGGTCGCCTGCTGGCTTGCGGGTGAGCCGGTGCGCACGGCGCTGTTGATCCTGCCGATGCGTTTCATCTATCGGCCCCTCTTGGGCCTTGCGGTTATCTATGCCCTGTATCGCGCCTTACGCGGGACCTGGATGGCGTGGGGGCGTCAGGAACGCTGGGGGTTGGGTAATAACCGTAATAAGCAATGGGCGGGTAGTCTATGATGAACGCTACAGGATGGAGCAGCGGATTATTGTTATTGTTTTTGGCTCTGATACCGATGATCCAGACAGATGCCCAACCTCAAGATACAGCTTCAGAGCGCATGACCTTGGCCATCCCTGCTGCCGGTGCGTATCACGGCGCCTATCTCGACTTCGGCGACCATGAGGACGAGGTGACACTTGAGCGGATCCACTGGTTCAACGAGCTGGTCGGCAAGCGCCTGGCGATCGTCGCCTTTTCTAATTATTGGGGCCGGCAGCGTTTTCCCCTGGAACAGGCGCAATTGGTGATCAACAGCGGCGCCGTCCCCCTCATCTATTGGAACCCCTGGGAGGACCAAGAGGATACCAAGCGCTCGCGCTTTGACCTGGGCGCGATCCTCGCCGGTCACTGGGATGGGTATATCGATGCCTGGGCTAAGGCAGCACGCGACCTAGATCGGCCCCTGCTGGTCTCCTGGGGGCTGGAGATGAACGGCAACTGGTTTCCTTGGTGCGGGGTCTTTCACGGCGGGGGCGAGGAGGTCGTCCCAGGTAGCGATCCGCCCCGTTATCGAGGACCTGAGACCTTTAAACGGGCCTATCGCTATGTGGTCGATCGGGTCCGTGCTGCCGGCGCCGATAACATCGCCTGGGTCTTTCATGTCAATAATACCTCAGATCCCGATGCCCCCTGGAACCAGATGGCTGCCTATTATCCAGGCAGCGACTATGCCGATTGGCTAGCGATGAGCGCCTATGGCATGCAGTTTCCCACCGAGCACTGGATTAGCGTCAAGGAGGCGATCCTCGATCATTATGCCAAGCTTGCTGCGATCGATCCCGACAAGCCGATCCTCCTTGCCGAATGGGGGATAGGCGAGTTTCCGCACAAGGGTGACAAGGGGCGCTGGATCGGCGAGGCGATGGCAGCGATGGAGCATCTTTCCCGGCTCAAGGGCGCTGTCTTTTGGCACGAGCGCTGGCAAAACGGCGATCTCAGCTATAGCAATCTGCGGGTCAATTCATCGAGCGGGGCGTTGGCGGCCTATCGCCAGGCGGTCGCGCGCGTGTTTTGGCTGAGTGAACCGAAATTTGTCCCTGCACGCCTTCCTTAAACACCTTAGGGTGCGCATTGCGCGCCCTACCCGAGCGGGCAGCGTAGCATTGACAATGCCCTCTCAAGGATAAGGACACGCCGATTCTTGCGGACAAAGCATCACCCCGATCCACCGCTCTGCAAATAAATCAGCGTGTCCTTAAGCACATCACCCTGAGCCTCATCCGCCTTGACCCTATCCAGCGCAAGGGCAGGATCAAGGTTCGTCGCTCTATCGCTTCCACCTGGGACGATGACCGCGCCGAGCTCCTCGGACTGAGCTAACTTTCATGCGATGGCCATGCCGATTTGTCATACCACTGACAGACGCGATCGGTTAGGATGATGCGCGTTTCACCGCCCCTTTGGGTACCCCTGATCGACCGTTCATCGAGGAGGCCCCCGTGTTGCAAGCCAAAACCCTGGGTCTAGCGTTCGTCGTCTCGCTACTGCTGGTGAGCGGGCTGCTGCCTGCCCGCGCTGAAGAGCAGACCGTCCATGTCTATAACTGGAACGATTATTTCGCCCCAGATACCCTGACCGGGTTCGAGAAGGAGACCGGCATTCGCGCCGTCCTCGATCTCTATGACTCGAACGAGGTCCTCGAAGCCAAGCTCTTGGCGGGCTCGAGCGGCTATGACCTCGTCTTTCCCACGGTGCACCCCTTTGCCGTGCGCCACCTCAAGGCAGGGATCTATCAGCCGCTCGACAAGTCCAAGCTCCCTGGGCTGGAGCGCCTCGACGCCGACATCATGGCCAATCTCGCCAAGGTCGATCCGGGTAATCAATATCTTGTCCCCTATATGTGGGGCACTACGGCGCTGGGGATCAATCCGGATAAGGTGCGCGCGGCCTTAGGCGAGGACACGCCACTAGATACCTGGGGCCTGATCTTCGACCCCGAAAAGGCCAAGAAGCTCGCCGGCTGCGGGATCAGCCTGCTCGATGATCCGACCGAGGTCTTTGCCGCGGCCCTGACCTATCTCGGGCGTGATCCCAACAGTCAGGCGCCAGAGGACCTCGAGGTCGCCGCCGAGCTGATCAAGAAGGTGCGCCCCTATATCCGTTACTTCCATTCGTCGCAATACATCAGCGATCTCGCCAATGGGGCCACCTGTGTCGCACATGGCTATTCGGGCGATATCCTGCAGGCGCGCGAGCGTGCCGCTGAGGCCAATCAGGGCGTGAGGATCGTCTATCGCATCCCGCGCGAAGGGGCCGTGCTTTGGGTCGATGTCATGGCCATCCCCAAGGACGCACCCAACCCCGCCGCCGCCCATGCCCTGATCGCCTATCTGCTCAAACCCGAGGTGATCGCTGCGGCCTCGAATCATATCTTCTATGCCAACCCCAACTCGGCGGCCACGCCCTTATTGTCGCCTGAGCTGCGCGATGACCCCGAGATCTATCCGCCGCCCGAGGTGCGCGCCCGGCTCTTTACGCCAAGCGAGCGCAGCGAGCGTGAGATCCGCAACCTCAACCGGTTGTGGACCCGCCTCAAATCAGGCCGCTGATGGAGTTGGGCCGTGTCTAACGGCGCCCCTGGCCGTCACCCCCTCGAGCCTTGGCAGGACCCCAAGGCCAAGCCCTATGTCCGCATCGACCGCGTCACTAAAAAGTTCGGCGACCTCTATGCGGTTGATGATGTGACGCTCGAGATCTATCAAGGCGAGTTCTTTTCGCTGTTGGGCAGCTCGGGCTGCGGCAAAACCACGTTGTTGCGTCTGCTGGCGGGCCTCGAGTACCCCACCAGCGGGCGGATCTATATCGACGGGGCGGACGTCACCGATGTCCCACCCTATTCACGCCCCGTGAACATGATGTTTCAGTCATACGCGCTCTTTCCGCACATGACGGTGGAGCAGAACATCGAGTTCGGGCTGAAACAAGACCGCCTGCCTCGGCGGGAGCGCAAGGAGCGGGTCGATGAGATGCTTGAGCTCTTAAAGATCACCCCCTTGCGCAAGCGCCGGCCTGATCAGCTCTCGGGCGGCCAGCGCCAGCGGGTGGCGCTTGCCAGAAGCCTCGCCAAGCACCCCAAGCTCCTCTTGCTCGATGAACCCCTGGGAGCGCTCGACAAACGGCTGCGCGAGAACACCCAGTTCGAGCTAGTCAATCTACAAGAGCGCCTGGGGACGACCTTCATCACCGTCACCCACGACCAGGAGGAGGCCATGACCATGTCCAGCCGGATCGCGGTCATGGATGCTGGGCAGATCATGCAGGTCGATACCCCAACCGCGATCTATGAGTTCCCCAACAGCCGTTTTGTGGCCGAGTTTATTGGCTCGGTCAATCTCTTCGAGGGCAAGGTCATCGACCTGCAAGGGGATGACTTCTTGATCGAGGCCCAGTTTGGGGGCCTGATGCGCATGCGTAGCCTGCAACCCCATCCCATCGGCACACCGGTTGTCGTAGCGATCCGCCCGGAAAAGCTTCGCCTGTGTCAGACCCCGCCGAGCAACGGCGGGGTCAATCAGCTCAAAGGGGTGGTCGAAGACATCGCCTATCTCGGCGATGTCTCGATCTATCGTCTGCGCACCCCCAATGGCCCCTTGGTCGAGATGACCCTCACCAACATCCAGCCGCGCACCGAACAGGTCCTGACCTGGGAGCAGGAGGTCTGGGTCGAGTGGTCGCCGACCAGCGGCGTGGTCTTGACCGACTAAGGCCATGAAACCGCAAACCACAAGCGATGAGGAACGTCGGCTCGGGCGGCTGAGCAATATCGGCCTGCCTTATCTGTGGCTGGGGCTTTTTTTCCTCTTGCCCTTTGTCATCGTGCTGCGCATCAGTCTGGCCGAGCCCGCGCTCACCCAGCCGCCCTATACGGCGCTCTGGGAGTGGGTCGATGGGATGCTCGAGATCCGGCTCAACCTCAGGAACTTTCAGCTCATCTATGAGGACCAGCTCTATCTCCAGGCGCTGTTGAACTCGCTCTGGGTGGCCTTGGTCGGGACCCTGGGGTGTCTGCTCCTCGGCTATCCCATGGCCTATGCGATCGCGACCGCGCCCGAACACCGGCGCATCCCGCTTCTCATGCTGATCATCCTGCCCTTTTGGACCTCGTTCTTGATCCGTGTCTATGCCTGGATTGGTATCCTCAACGCCAACGGCCTGCTCAACGGCTTTTTGCTGTGGCTGGGGGTGATCAATGAGCCGTTGAAGATCCTGCATACCCAGAGCGCGGTCTATGTTGGGGTGATCTATTCCTATCTACCGTTCATGATCCTGCCGCTCTATGCTAATCTCACCCGGCTCGATCGGACCCTATTGGAGGCGGCGGCGGATCTGGGATGCCGGCCATGGTGTGCATTCTGGCGGATCACCTTTCCCCTGACCCTGCCCGGGGTCATCGCCGGCAGCATGCTGGTCTTCATCCCAGTGGTCGGCGAGTTCGTGATCCCCGATCTGCTCGGCAATCCAGGCAGCCTCATGGTCGGCCAATTGATGTGGACCGAGTTCTTTGCCAATAAGGACTGGCCACTGGCTGCAGCCCTAGCGATCGTGCTGCTGACGATCCTGGTTGTGCCCTTTGTCATCATGCAGCGCCTGCAACAAGAAGACGAGGTGACCTAGCATGGGACGCAGGTCCTGGCCCTTGCTCAGCGTCCTAGCCTTCGGCTATGCGTTTTTATATATCCCGATCGCCCTCCTGATCCTGTATTCGTTCAACGAATCGCGCCTGGTCACCGTCTGGTCGGGCTTTTCGCTCAAGTGGTATCGGGAGCTTTTGCACAACCGCCAGCTCCTCGAGGCCGCCTGGCTGAGCGTGCGCATCGCCGCAGTCAATGCCACGGTCGCTGTGGTTCTAGGGACCCTAGCCGCCAATGCCCTGGTGCGTCACCCGCGCTTTCGTGGGCGCACCCTGTTTGAGCTGCTTCTTGCCGCGCCCCTGGTGATGCCGGATGTGATCATCGGCCTGTCGCTGTTATTGCTGTTTGTCGCCATGCAGCAGACCATCGGCTGGCCGGGGGGTCGAGGATTCACCACCATCACCATCGCCCATATCACCTTCAGCCTTGCTTATGTCGCGGTCGTGGTACGCTCGCGCTTGATGCGCATGGACCGCTCGCTCGAAGAGGCGGCGATGGACCTGGGGGCGCGCCCGCTGACCGTCTATCTCCAGATCACTCTGCCTTTGATCGCACCGGCCCTGCTGTCGGGCTGGCTGTTGGCCTTCACCCTCTCGCTCGATGACCTGGTGATCGCGAGCTTCGTCTCCGGCCCAGGCGCAACCACCCTGCCCATGGTGATCTATTCGAGCGTACGCATGGGGGTCTCACCGCAGATCAATGCCTTGGCGACCCTGATCGTCTGCTTGGTTGCGATCGCCGTCCTGATCGCCGGTTCATCCATGCGGCGGCGGTGAGGGTGAGCATGGGCACGATGTGCTCGCCTTACCATCTACCAGTGACGGCGAGGGCCTGAGGACGACATGACGACACGAAACGAGATCGAGCTCATCCAGCCTGACGATTGGCATCTCCATCTGCGCGACGGTCCCGAGCTTGCTGCTGTGGTGGGCTTTAGCGCCCGCATCTTTGGTCGTGCCATCGTCATGCCCAACCTCAGACCGCCGGTGACCACGACCGAGCAGGCACTTGCCTATCGCGACCGCATCCGCGCAGCCTTGCCTTCCGACAGCCGGTTTCAGCCCCTGATGACCCTGTATCTCACCGACCGGACGGCGCCCGAAGAGATCGAGCGCGCCAAAGCAAGCGGTGCGGTCTTTGCGTGTAAGCTCTATCCCGCCGGTGCCACCACCCATGCGGACCAGGGGGTCACCGACATCTGGCGCCTGCAGCCTGTCTTCGAGGCCATGCGTGCAGTGGAGATGCCTTTGCTCATCCACGGCGAGGTGGTCGATCCGCAGGTGGACATCTTCGATCGCGAATCGGCCTTCATCGAGCAGGTCCTACGCCCGCTGATAAAGCGGGTGCCGGGGCTTAAGATCGTGCTCGAACACGTCACCACCGCCGAGGCGGTGAATGCGGTGCGCTCAGGGCCGGAGACCCTGGCTGCCACCATCACGGCGCATCACCTGCTCTATAACCGCAACGCCATGCTTGCAGGCGGCATCCGCCCCCATTTCTATTGTCTGCCGGTGCTCAAACGCGAGCGCCATCGGCTTGTGCTCATCGAGGCGGTGACCAGCGGCGACCCCAGGTTTTTCCTAGGGACCGACAGCGCACCGCATTCTCGCAGGGCCAAGGAGATGGCCTGCGGCTGCGCCGGGATCTTTACTGCCCATGCCGCCTTGGAACTCTATGCCGAGGTCTTTGAACAGGCCGGCGCCTTGGATCGCCTCGAGGGGTTTGCCAGCCGACATGGACCTGATTTTTATGGCCTGCCGCGCAATCTGGGGCGGGTCTGTCTGCGCAAAGAACCCTGGACGGTACCCTCGATATATGAGTTTGGCGATGATCGTCTGATCCCGCTCCGCGCCAATGAGACGATTGCCTGGCACTCGGCCTTGTGCTCACCCAACCGCTGCTGAATCAACCCTGATTAGATTCGGCCATTTTTTTGACAAGGGTTTCAGAAAGCGTGGGTCTATCAGCAGTTGATCACCCTTGTTGCCGGCGGTTGCAGTCAAAGAGGTCTAGTCGATCTGTTTCGAATCAATCATCCCCTGGCCGCAACCGCTTGAACAGCTCCCGCCTGGAGATTTCGCGCTGGAGCGGGCAGTCGCGACGCGCAGCCTCCATGTGCTCATCGCGCACACGGATGACATCGGCCCAGGCGGCGAAGACTGCATCGGCATCGGGATAGGGCTCCAGATTGAGACAAATGGGCTGTAAAAGATAATGTCCTAACCCCTGGAGATAGCCGAGATGGGCCTGTTGCGGCTGACCGAGGAGGTCAAAACACATACGGGGGCCGAGCACCTGATATGCCGCCCCTTGCTGTTCTGCCGCCGACCAGCCTGTAGGTAGCTCGATTGCCGGCACCCGCAGGGGGAAAAACAGGCGCGCCAGCATCCAGGGGGTCAGAAGCAGCAGTGCCCGCCAGTCATCGATCCGGCGCAAGGCGCGGACCTCAATCGGCAGTTTGGGGTTGAGCATAGGGTCGCCGGCTAGGATCTCGTTGCGCAGTGCGGCGTGGAGCGCAATGACCCGCTCAACCAATGCCCGATCATCGTCGAGCTCCTGAAAGAGCTGCCAGGATGGTTCAATCAGCATGACTGCACCCTGCACACAGTTGAGCGAGCTGTGCGCCAAGCTGCCGGTATAACAGCAACTGGGTCTGGACCTGTAGATCGGCGGCAAAACGCGGCAGCCAGCGGCACAGATGCTCCTCCCACAGCTCAGTGGCAAGGGCTAGGGGATCTGCAGTGGATGTTGGCCAGGTTGTCAGCCCCTTGCCGCCCGCAGGCGCCTCTGTCCCAGCTGAATAGGCCCTTCCCCTGTCCGCCAGATAGGCAGCGCACTCGAGCTGGGTGCCCAGATAGTCGGCAGGCATGGACTGGGCCTCGAGGCCGATGCGCCGATAGAGGTCTTGTAATGAGTGAACAGCCTGGCCGTGCATCGATCCCTCGCGATAGGCCGACTCATAGGGCGGGCACGGCGTCTGCGGATAACCGACGAGGAACAGCCGGGTATATTCGGCCTGCCAGTGATCGAGGGATAGGGACTCGAGTTCGGCGATGGCCTCGCCCAGCCAAGGCTCTTGGGTAGCCAGCTCCCACAGCACGGCGATGGCCTCGGTCTCGGGAAAGGCCAACAGGAGAGCTAGTCGGCGCAGATGGGCAGGGTCAGGCGATACGCTCCGCATGAAAGATAGGTCTCCTATCCGGCAGCCCCGAGCCTTCCTTTATG
The DNA here is from genome assembly GCF_011290485.1 of Caldichromatium japonicum. Classification (GTDB taxonomy): domain Bacteria; phylum Pseudomonadota; class Gammaproteobacteria; order Chromatiales; family Chromatiaceae; genus Thermochromatium; species Thermochromatium japonicum. The sequence continues at coordinate 2,012,874 of NZ_CP048029.1, forward strand.
CCCACTCAGCGCCCATGCATGGCATAGACCACCTATTGCCCCCTGCCCTGCCCAGCCACATGAGAGACCACGGCCCCCTTCTGCAGCCATCCTCACCAGGGATAGGCATAGACCCCGGCGTACATGAAATAATGCCGCAAGAGATACCCGCCGATCAGCACCAGCACCGAGGCAGTGAGGATCGGTACGCGGCTTCGCCAGCCCTGGATCACACCTTTGAGCTCCAAGAAGAAGGGCGCGATCAGGCCGAAGCCGATGAACCCCACCACCCAGCCGTAATCGTTCCAAAGTAGCTCGAGCGAGCGCACCGCCGATTCTGAGCCGTTCTTCAGATATTGATATAGCGAAAACAGGACGACGAGCTCAGCGGCGATCAACACCAGGTCGATGCGCTCATAAAGCACCCGCACATGCTCATGCGCCTGATCGTGCATGAGCGTATACATCACGACCAAGAGAAAGGCCATGGCGGTCGAGAAGGCCGAGATGGTAAAGAGCAAGGGGACTGCTGGGTTGTGCCAAAGGGGAACGGCCGGGAAGGATTGGAGCAACAAACCCGTATAAACAGCGACTCCGACCCCATTGACAACGGCGAGCCACCCCACCGCCCGCCGGAACCGTTTGACCAAGTGGGCGATACCAATGACGAAGGGTTGATCGATGAGCCCACGGATGAACGGAACCTTGCGCGGAAAATCGGTCTCGCGCACGTAGGGCAGGGCATAAAGGATGCCCCAGACCATCATCCAGATGATGAACTGGGTCCCCCAGGCGATCCAGGCATCGGGTTTGTGGAATAACACCAAGGGATTAAGGACATTAATCACCGCAAATTTGTCGAGCAGATGGCCAAAGAGCATCAATGAACCCAAGGCCAATAAGACCACCCCAGCCCCTGCGCCCCAGATCACGAGCCCGCGATCGGGTTTGAGATACATATCGGTGAGAAAGGTCACCGCCAGGGTCGCTGCCCCCAGACCCCCGAAGTAGAGATAGATCGCCAACCACCAGGTCCAGATCTCCTGGGTTGTATAGGTCATGTTGACGTCCATGGTTAACCCCTCCAGCGGATGTCGTCGATGTAATAGACATTGGGCCGGGTGCCGATGTGCGGCATCAGGGGCCGGGCCACCCCGCTGGCCACCATCTGGGCGATGGGATCCTCTGGGTCGTCCAGGTCGCCGAACAGCCGCGCTGACCCCACGCAGGTCTCGACACAGGCCGGTTTGAGTCCCTGTTCGACCCGGTGATCGCAAAACGAGCATTTATCGACGCTGGGCCGGCGGCGCCGGTAATCCGACCCATAAAAGGCACGTCCTTCTTTGACATCTGCCCAACTGACCTCGACCCGCGCCTGATAGGGACAGGCCATGGCGCAGGCGCGGCAGCCCATGCACAGGTCCTGATCGACCATGACGATCCCGTTGGGTTTCTTATAGGTTGCGCCCGTAGGACAGACGGTCATGCAGGGTGGGTTGTCGCAATGATTGCATAACCTTGGGAAGAACCGGCGGTGTACGTCTGAGCCTAGGCCGATCTCTTTGTCATGCACATAGGTGCGCCACTTGTTTTTGTCCCAGACCGGTGTCTGGTTTTCCATCGCGCAGGCAGCCATACAGGCATTGCAGCCGACGCAGGTGTTGAGGTCGATGACCATGGCATAGTGCGTCATGTAAAACTCCTCCGTCACAGCCGCGTGACCCGCACAGTGAACTCTTGCGAGCGAAAACCGGCGACCACGGGTTCAACCTGGTAGGGGATCAGCTTACTGGTGGCCGTGCCCTCGCCATGGGTGCGCGAGAGCGCCTTGTTCTCGACCCCAAACGAGCTATAGACGAAGAGCACATCGGGATGGATGAGACGGGTGACATAGGCGTGGCCTGTGGTCTGCTGTCCGGATTGGGTGTTGGTGATCTGGATGCGATCGCCCATGCGGATACCGAGCGCCTGGGCGCGGCTGGGGTGGATCCAGACCCCCTTGTAGACATCGGTCTTGAACTCATTGATCGCCGCAAGTACCGGGTTATTGCTATTGGTCGAGCCGTGCGAGACAGTTGGGGTCTTGCCATAGGTGAAATAGAACTCGTCCTTGGCGAGGGGGGCGGCGACCTCTTGGGGTGAACCCGAACGCAGCTTGACGGGGATATAGGTGGCCAGCACGCTGAAGTTGGGCTCGGTGTGGCCCCCATCGCGCAATTGACACATCAGGCTCGAGTAGAACTCGATGCGTCCGCTCTCGGTGGGAACCGGGAGCTTGGCTGGCATGGCATAACGGGCCAAAACTGTATCGCGGTCCATCTCGTGATAGACCCCCTTGGCGCGCAGCACCTCATCGATATGCTGGGGGGTGACGCCGAGACGGTCGGCGGTCTGGGCGAATGCCACCTCGCGGCAGGCCTGCTGATAGGCGCCCTTTTTCATCTTTTGACGGTTGCGCGCCAGCGCTGCCTTGATCGGTTCAGCCCGAAGACCTGTGAGCTTTTCGACCCAGTCGTGGAAGGTGTCGGTATTGCCCGAGATGATCTCGGTCATCTTCAGCAGGATATCCGCGGCCTCCTCGGTGTCATAGAGCGGTGGGATGGCGGCATAGCGGGTGGTCAGCGCCAGGTCGTGATTGACCCCGTTGCCGTAGAGCGTCGGCTCGTCGCGCTCGAGATAGGTCGTATTCGGCAGGATGACATCGGCATAGAGGGCGGTATCCGAGGGCAGGACATCGATCAGGACCACCAGCTCGACGTTCTCATGCGCCAGGGTCTCCTTCCAGCGGGTGTCGGGATAATAGTGGCGCACCGGGTTGGAGGCGTTGATCAAAAAGGCGCGGGTCAGATAGGGCTCGCCCTTGAATTTGACCCGCCCCTCGACCGATTCCTTGAGCCCAGAATCGGTCATCACCGGCAACGCGACATTGAAGCGCCCAGCGGCCTGTTCTTGGGCGTTCCAGGCCCAGGTCCAACCCGGGCGCCCATGGGAAAAGTTCTCGCCCTTCGAGAGCGCATTGATCACCATCTTAGCGAAGGCCATGCCGGCAAGCGAGGCCAAGGGTGAGCCCATCTCATAGCCGTGCTCCATGGCCTCGTACATGTGCGCCGCCTTGTGATGCACCTCGCCTGAATTGATCCAGCCGCCGACGCGGTCGATCCCGCCGGTCAAGGCCTGGATCATGGCCTGCACCCGGCGCAGCATCATGACGTTGCCGAAGCGTGCGCCATGCCAGCCGGGGTCGATGATCGCCGGGCGGGTGGTACCGAACTCATAAGCGATGCGCCGGATGTCCTGGGCGGGGATGCCGGTGATCTCGGCGGCCCATTCGGGTGTATAGGGCGCAAGCTCCTGAAGCTGCGCCTCGAAGACGGTCATCACCGCCCGTCCATCCAGGCTGAACCCCTTAGGTGTGGTCAGGGCCGGGGTAAAGGTATGGCCCTCGATATCGCGCTGGTTGTCGTTAGTAAACTTGGGCAACACCCGCACCTGGGCCGCCCCCTCAACCAATACCTGGGGCCGCCCTTCGGCATCACTCAGCAACCGCAGCTCGCCCGCCTCATCGCGATAAGCCAAAAACGGCATATTTGTATGGCGGCACAGGAAATCGCCGTCATACAGCCCATCGCTCATCAGGATGCGCATCATGGCGAGCAAAAAGGCCAGATCCGTGCCTGGTTTGATCGGGATCCATTCATCGGCCTTGGCCGCAGTCTCGGAGCGACGGGGATCGAGGGCGACGATCTTGGCACCCTTTTTGCGGCCCTGGGCAAAACGCACCATGCGACAGGTCGAGACCGCGCCGATCGAGGCGTTATTGGCGACCAGCAGGATATATTTGGCGTTATCAAAATCCGGCAACACCTCGTCGTGGATATTGAAGTTGCCGGTGACCATGTCGGTGCCCAGGTGTCCGGTGGTCACGCAATGCTGCATCGGCGAGGCGACGATATTGGGGATCTCGTTGGCCATGGCGAAGGGCACGGCCCAGTTCATATAGAACACGCACGAGGTCCAGCCCCCGACCATGGTCCATTCCCAGGGCTTGATCCTGGCTGCCTGGACCTTCTTGGCGATATAGTCATAGGCCTCCTCCCAGCTTGCAGGGCGGAAGGCATAGTCGCCGCGTTTCCTGCCCTTGACCCGGATCATTGGGGTCTTGATCCGATCGGTGTCATAGGTCTGGCGCAGCCCGGCCTGGCCGCGCGCACAGATCTTGCCGCGATTGAGGGTCGAGTACGGATTGCCGTCCAGCTTGACGACCCGTTTCTTGCCCTTGTGGGTGCGGGTCGTCACCCGGAGATTGCACAGCGATGAGCAAAAGTTGCAGATGCTGTAATAGATCTCCTCCTTGGCTTCTTCTTCCTCAGCTGCAGCGTCCTTGACGAGCTGGGTCGCGGGCGACAACAGGGTCAAACCGGCCGCACCCAAGCCTGTGGTCTTCAAAAAGGCGCGGCGCGAAAGGCGTGGAATACTCCAAGCCATGGGGGGTGTCCTCCAGGGTGGTAAGATCGAACCGGGTCGTGGCCACGGAATCGTTCTTGCGCGATGCAACCGGCAAGCGGGGGCCAGGCTGAAACATTACGACATGGCGCCCAGGCGGATCCATCGGAAGATACGGATTGATTGATATGCATCAATTCTTGTAACGCCCCCGGTCCGAACACTGACACCGATCTTATGGTTTCAGAGACTGCTAGCGCGATGACTGCTAGCGCGATGTATGGTTCTCGCGATCTACCCGTCGTCAAATACCTTTCGAATGGCGTTTTACAAAAAGGCACGACCTGAGGATTGCGGTATCTTTATTAATTCGAAACCAAATTAATTCGAAACCAATGAACTTGTATTACGTGGCATCATGGAGCTTGGGATGCTGGAAGTAGCGCATGATGCGTTGGGGGGAATTGAGAAGGCGGCGCAGGTGGCTGACGGTCGCCTTCTTCAGATCGTCCTTAGTGCGGGAGGGCGCCTGCGCGGTGATGGTGGCCTTGAGCATCTCGTTGGGGTTCAGTGCTGGGCTGTAGGGGGGGAGGGAGGAGGCCTCGATTTGATTGGCGCATGCAGCCAGCCACGCCTTGACCGGCTTGGTGTGATGCACGCGCAGGTTGTCGAGGATGAGGAAGATCTTCTTGCCCCTGGCGTCCTTGACCAGCCGCTTCATGAAGTCGATCAGGATGTCGGCGTTCATCGCCCCCGCGAACGCCTTCCAAGGCACCTTGCCGCGGTTGGTCAGCGTCGAGATCACCGACAGGCCTTCGCGACGGTGCGTGACGCGAATCTCGGACGTCTTGATCGCCGGCGCATAAGAGCGCCCGCGCACCTCGTCCGAGCGCAGCCCCGTTTCATCGCCCCAGTGGATTTCGGCGCCCTCGGCCTTGGCGCGCCGGGCAATGTCCGGGTAGGTCTCCTCAAGCCACGTCTTGCCCGCCGGCGGGCTTTGCTCATAGGCGCGCCGAATCGGTTTCTGGGGCGTCAATCCCCAGCGCGCCATGTACTTGCCTTCCCCCTGCGGCCTGAGCTCGATGCCAAAACGGTCGAGGATCAACTGCCGCACCGCCTGCCGGCTCCACAGCGCAAACGGCAGCTTCAGCTCATCCGGTGTCCCGTCGCACATGAGCTTGCGTATCTGGGCGTCCTGCTCCGCCAACAGCGCCCGCTTCTCACCCACCTTTCCTTGAGCCCTTGGGCCCCTTCGCGCCCATAGCCTTTGCAGATGTCGAACACCCCTGCGCCCAACAATCCCCTCTGCGCGCCTATCGCTTCATACGTCCAGCTACGCCGCCGCTCTTCGCGCGCCGCAAACGACAGCAATCTCATGTCTCGTCTTTCCATGCCCACGACATCAGGACAGCTCACTCAATTTCAAAAGCATGTGTTTCTTATCAATAATTGAAATAAGGGCAGAACACGGTTTTCAACATCACTCGTCATATCACGTCATTGTAAAATCGACATAAATGTCACCCGCAAAATTGTCCGCTGGTCTACCGCAGCAGTAGGAATAACCCAATATTTTACCGAGGCCCTCAAATATCTCTTCTGCGCTCCATCCTGATTTCAGATAAATCATCGATCAGCTTTCAGCGTCTTTTCTTTTATCTGGACTAGAACCAGAGTTACCCAGTGGCATCGTCTCAGCTTTGCCGCAGGAAGACTCCAGGAGCCCAGAGGGCTTGAGGGATACATCTACGAGCTCCTGAAGGCGAATGCCAAACAGCTTGGGGTCGCGATCGATCCTGCGCCCAAGGACCGGCATTTGCGCCTCGGTCAGCTCATCACCCGGGCGGCTGAAGGGCACAACGAACGGGCGGTCTCCTGGTCGATAGAGAGGCCTGGGTCTGCGCCAGTGTTTTTTCAGCCATCTGGCTGTCTTGGAGCTGGACATCCTCGCTGAGGATGTCTCTAACCAGGTGCAATGCGACCTGAAGACCGCAGGCGGCTTGCGCATGAGGCATCTGATCGGCAAGGCTAAATTGGCGGGGCAAGTGTTTTTATGCTTTGCCACGTACAAGCCGGTGCGCATCGGTAGTCCGTCTGGCTGGTGGAATGCGCGACATGTGCAGGATGGAACCCTGACAAACTTCGCCAAAAGGCGGAAAAATAACCGGTTAATAGGCCAAATTGGTCACCAAGCGGAGCCGAACCAGGTCGGTTTGAAGCCATGGCGTCAAAAATCGACCGCTCAGTTGCCCAGCCCTCTGTCAGCCCACAGCGCCCTGAGCCAAGAATCATGACATAATCGCCCTCCAGCACCGGGCCTAACCCGGCCCCTGCACCTAGGGTTGCCCCGGTGTATCAAGTCAAAGATCGCAGCCACCGAGATCCAATCATCCATGAGCCAGGTCCGCAATATCCTCGTCACCAGCGCCCTTCCCTATGCCAATGGTCCTATCCACATCGGTCATCTTGTCGAATACATCCAGACCGATATCTGGGCGCGGTTTCAGAAGATGCGCGGGCACAATTGCTGGTATGTCTGCGCCGATGATGCCCATGGCACCCCGATCATGCTGCGCGCCCGCCAAGAAGGGATCAGCCCCGAGGCACTGATCGAGCGGATGGCCAAGGAACATCAGGCCGATTTCGCCGCCTTCCGGATCGGCTTCGATAATTATCACTCGACCCATTCACCAGAAAACCAAGAGCTTTCCCATCTCATCTATCGACGCAACCTCGCTGCAGGACACATCGTCCAGCGTATCATTACCCAAGCCTATGATCCAGTGGAACAGATGTTTCTACCAGACCGGTTCATCAAGGGCAATTGCCCGCGCTGCGGCGCGCCCGATCAATATGGCGACAATTGCGAGGCCTGCGGCGCTAGTTATTCACCCGCCGAGTTAAAAAACCCGCGCTCGGCGATCTCGGGCGCTGTTCCCGAACAGCGCGAATCCGAGCATTATTTCTTTAAGCTGGGCGATTTTGCGCAGATACTAAAGGAATGGACCCGCAGCGGCACCTTGCAAAAGGAGGTAGCCAACAAGCTCGACGAATGGTTTGCCGAGGGTCTGCAAGAGTGGGACATCTCGCGCGATGCTCCCTATTTCGGCTTCGAGATCCCAGATCATCCAGGAAAGTACTTCTATGTCTGGCTCGATGCCCCGATTGGTTATCTCGCCAGTTTTAAAAACCTCTGTACCAAGACGCCTGGTCTCAATTTCGAGCGCTTCTGGGCCGCGGATTCACAAACCGAGCTCTATCATTTTATCGGCAAGGATATTATCTATTTTCATGCGCTCTTCTTCCCTGCTTTACTGCAGGGCGCTGGTTTCAGGACACCGACAGCGATTTTCGCTCACGGCTTTCTGACTGTCGATGGCCAAAAGATGTCCAAGTCGCGCGGGACCTTCATCAAGGCGCGCACCTATCTCAATCACCTGGACCCGGAATATCTGCGCTATTATTTCGCCGCCAAGCTGGGGCCCGGCGTAGATGACATCGACTTGAATCTCGATGACTTTATTGCCCGAGTCAACGCCGATCTCGTCGGCAAACTGGTTAATATCGCCAGCCGTACCGCTGGTTTCATTACCAAAGGATTTTCCGGTTGGCTGGCGGAGTGGTTGCCCCATCCCGAGCTTTATGCTGAGTTTGTCGCCGCCGGCGAGTCGATCGCAACCGCCTATGAACGGCGTGAGTTCAGTCGCGCGGTGCGTGAGGTCATGGCCTTGGCCGATCGCGCCAATCAATACATCGCCGAACAGTCGCCCTGGATGATCGCCAAGGAAGCGGAGCGCGCAGCCGAGCTGCAAGGGGTCTGCACCCAGGGACTGAATCTCTTTCGTCTCCTTATCGGCTATCTGCGTCCTGTACTCCCCGGGACTGCCGAGGCCGCCGAATCCTTCCTCAAGATCCCGCCTTTGACCTGGGAGACGCTCAGCCAGCCCTTGCTCGGCCAGCAGATTGCGCCCTTCAAGCCCTTGCTCACCCGTATCGACCCCAAACAGATCGAGGCCATGCTCAATGAGGCAAAAGAGGACCTCAGCGCCAAGGAGAGCGCAGTGGTCGCCGCGCCCCCCTCCGCCAATCCCCATCTGCAACGCGACCCGATTGCCCCACTGATCGATTACGATACCTTCGCCAAGATCGATTTGCGGGTGGCTAGGATTCAGCAGGCAAGACTCGTCGAGGGCGCAGACAAGCTCCTCGAGCTCACACTGGACCTAGGGAGTGAGCTGCGCACCGTCTTTGCCGGCATCCGCGCGGCATATGACCCTAAAGACCTCGAGGGACGGCTGACGGTCATGGTCGCCAATCTGGAACCGCGTAAGATGCGTTTCGGCGTCTCGCAAGGCATGGTGCTGGCAGCAGGGCCCGGCGGCAAGTATCTATTTATTCTCAGCCCGGACGCTGGCGCCGAGCCCGGGATGCGGATCAAATAGCGCGCTTTGGCGATGGCTATGCGATAATTACTGGCCATCGTTTTCAACACAGGAATCTCAAGATCCATGAGCTTCATGATCCCCGACGCCTTCGCTCAGGCTGCTGCCCCTGCCCCTGCCGGCGACCCCTTCATGGCCTTTCTGCCGCTGATCCTGTTTGCGGTGGTCTTTTACTTTTTATTGATCCGCCCCCAGGCCAAGCGTCAGAAGGAACATCGCAAGATGGTCGAGTCCCTGGCCAAGGGAGATGAGGTCATCACCCTGGGCGGGCTTGCCGGGCGCATCATCGACCTCGGTGAGAACTTCATCCTGATCGAGGTTGCCGAGGGTGTCAGGATCAAGGTCCGCCGCATGGCTGTTGAGGCTGTTGTGCCTAAAGGGACATTGCAGGAACTCTAAGCGCCAAAAATAGACGAAGTGGCCGACTCCCTTACATTCAGGTGTGACCGTCTTTAATCTGGGCATGGTCGTACGCCATGCCCAGACCGTTCTGGAACGCTATGAACCGCTATCCATTGTGGAAAAACCTGCTCATCCTAGGTGTCATCCTGCTGGGATTTTTGTTTGCCTGGCCAAACCTCTATCCCCAGGACCCGGCGATCGAGATCACCGCGGCGCGCGGCCAGGCGGTCACTGATTCAACCCCGGCGGAGCTGAAGGCCGCGCTTGAGAATGCCAAGGTACCGTTCAAACGCATCGATCGGCTCGAGGGCGACAAGCTGCTGGTGCGTTTCCCAACCCCCGCCGATCAACTCAAAGGCCAGGAAGCGATCGAAGGGGCGCTTAGCGAGCGCTATCGCACCGCCTTGACCCAGTCTGCAGACCTGCCAGGTTGGATGCATGCCCTGGATCTCAGACCTATGTCGCTGGGCCTGGATCTGCGCGGCGGCATCCATGTGGTGATCGATGTCGATATGGAAGCGGCGCTCGAACAGGCGCTCGAGCGCTATAGCAACGACCTGCGCACCCTGTTGCGCGATGACAAGATCCGTTACGCCGCACTCACCCGCGAGGGCGAAGCGATCCGCATCCGCTTCGAGGATGCAGCCTCCCGCGATGCCGCAGAAAAAAGGCTCAAACGCGAGTTCCGCGAGCTGATGATCCAAGCAGGCGGCGATACCGAACCCCTGTCTTTGCTCGTCACCCTTCCTGAACCCGAACAGAAACGGATCAAGGACTTCGCCCTCCAACAGAACATCACCACCCTGCGCAATCGGGTCAATGCCCTTGGGGTGGCTGAACCCAGCATCGTGCGTCAAGGCGAGCGGCGGATCGTGGTCGAGCTCCCCGGCGCCCAAGATCCAGGGCGGTTGAAAGAGATCCTGGGTGCTACAGCGACGCTCGAATATCGCTTGGTCGATACCGAGGGCAGCATCGCCGATGCCTTAGCCGGGCGGGTGCCTGCGGGCAGCAGGCTCTATTACGACCGCCAGGGAAAGCCGATCCTCCTTAAACGCCGGGTGATCGTCACTGGTGATCAGATCACCGATGCCTCGGCTGGATTTGATCATCAGACCGGAAGCCCGGCCGTCTTTGTCAGTCTCGATGCCCAGGGGGCGCGGCGGATGCGTGAGGTGACAACAGAGAATGTCGGCAAGCCCATGGCTGTGGTCTTCATTGAGAATCGCACCCTGACCCAGATGGTTGATGGTCAGCCGGTGAAGACCAGCCGCAAGGTCGAGGAGGTGATCAGTGTGGCGACCATCCGTGAGCCATTCGGCCGGCGCTTCCAGACCACTGGGCTTGATAGCAGCAAGGAGGCCCATGACCTTGCGCTTTTGTTGCGCTCAGGCGCCCTAGCTGCACCTATCCAGATCGTTGAGGAACGCACCATCGGCCCGAGCCTCGGCCAGGACAACATCAATCAGGGTTTCAGCTCGGCCATGATCGGTACAGTCTTAGTTTTAATCTTTATGGCCGCCTATTATCGGATTTTTGGCTTGGTGGCAAACCTTGCGCTTATCGCTAACCTCATCCTCATCATCGCTGTTCTCTCGCTGCTCCAAGCGACCCTGACCCTGCCGGGCATCGCCGGTATCGTGCTGACGGTCGGCATGGCGGTAGATGCCAATGTCCTGATCTATGAGCGCATCCGCGAGGAGATCAGAAACGGCAATACGCCCCAGGCGAGCATCCACGCAGGCTACGACAAGGCCTTTTCCACCATCGTCGATGCCAATGTGACAACCCTGATCGCAGCCGTGGTGTTGTTTAGCTTCGGGACCGGGCCGGTCAAGGGGTTTGCTGTGACCCTGTTCATCGGCATCCTGACCTCGATGTTCACCGCCATCCTCGGTTCGCGCGCCCTGGTCAATCTGATCTATGGCGGGCGGCGGCTCAATCGACTGGCGATCTAGGGGGCCTGCGCAATGCGACTCAACATCAATGATCTCAATATCGACTTCATGGCCCAGCGCCGGATCGCGGCCTGGTTCTCGGGGATCTCCTTGGGGCTTTGTCTGCTCGCGATCTTGATCCGCGGTTTCGACTTTGGCCTAGACTTCACCGGGGGTACCTTGCTCGAGCTCGGCTATCAAGAACCCATTGAGCTCGCCTCGGTGCGGGCTACCCTTGAATCCGGGGGCTTTACGGGTGCTACCATCCAATACTTCGGCTCGCGCACCGATGTCCTGGTGCGTCTGCCGCCCAAGGGCCCAGAAGGGTGGGATGCCAAGCTCAGCGAACGCGCCTTTGCCGCCCTAAGCCATGCGGTCGAGGGCAAGGTGGAGCTTCGGCGCGTCGAGTTCGTCGGGCCCCAGGTCGGTGCCGAGCTGCGCGAACAAGGCGGGCTTGCCGTGCTCTTCTCGCTGATCGGCATCCTGATCTATGTCGCCTTGCGCTTTGAATGGCGCTTTGCGGTCGGGGCAGTGGCGGCCCTGGTGCATGACGTACTCTTTACGGTCGGGATCTTCTCCCTGTTTCAGATCCCCTTCGATTTGACGGTCCTGGCCGCTGTGCTTGCAGTGATCGGCTATTCGCTCAACGACACCATCGTCATCTTCGACCGCATCCGTGAGAACTTCCGGCGCATGCGCAAGGCAACGGTGGTTGCGATCGTCAATGCCTCGATCAATCAGACCCTCTCGCGTACGCTGATCACCGCCGGGACCACTCTCTTGGTCTTGGTAGCACTCTATACCCTAGGCGGTGAGGCGATCAGTGGCTTTGCCCTGGCCTTGATCATCGGCATCCTGATCGGTACCTATTCGAGCGTCTATATCGCCTCAGCGATCGCCATCGCCCTGGGGCTCAGCCGCCAAGACCTCTTGCTGGTCAAAAAGGAAGGCGCCGAGCTCAATCCCCTACCCTGAAGACCCGGGGTCAGAGACCTCCGTTACGGGGGAGAGATGCCAAACCCGTAGGGTGCCTGCGCACCCTACCGCACGCGATAACGGCGCAGATAGAGCCATTCAAAGAAACGCTTGAGCCAATGGAATAGACGCCAGGCCGGCAGAACCAGGTTCAAGTGCTTGGTGCGCCCGACCAGCATCCCGCGCTCGTTGGTATCCAGGATACACAAAAGCTCGACGCGAAAACCGGCCTTGGGCGTTTGGCTGGCAAGCTCGGCCAACAGATTGCGCGCCGCGGCGCGCGCTTGGAGATCCGCCATGTGCCCTTGTTTCGGCAGCCAATCGGGCCCGGGAAAGCTTCCGGCATCCCCCACCACATAGACCCGCGCAAACCCCGGCACCCGACACTGGGCGTCGGCCTGGATCAGCCCCCCCGGCGAGCGGGGTAGATCCGTGTTGTCAAACCAGGCATTACCCGTCAGACCCGGCATAAACAGGATCAGGTCGGCAGGAAATTCCTCGCCCTCGGTGATCACCGAGCGATCGCTAAACCCTTTGAGCCTCTGCCCTAGGTGTGCCTGGATGTCGCAGCATTTGAGCTTGGCGAGCAGGGCATCGACCGCCTTGGGGCCCAAGCGGTTGCCGGGGCGTTCGGCGGAGCTGAAGAAATGCAGCGTAAACCGCTCGCGGCGCCCTTCGCGGCGCAACTGGGTATCGAGTCCGAATAAAAACTCGAAGATCGGCCCCCCGCGCACGGCGCTCGGTTCGCTGGGATTGGCGGAAAAACCCATGGCGATCGAACCGCCCTCCAGCGCCCGCACCCGGTCGCGGATCGCCTTTGCTGCAGCTACCCCCTCGCAGGGGATGATGGCATGCTCGATCCCAGGGAGTTTTTTGATGAACCGCCCGCCACAGGCGATGATCAGGCCGTCGTTTCCGATCGGCCCCTCGGTGGTCTCCAGGACCCGACCGCCCTCTTTAAGTCCAGTCGCCTCGGCAGCGAGATGCCGGACGCGTTGGCGCTCAAAGAAAGGGCGCAGATCGATCACCAGATCATCGCCGGTGCGCAGACCCGAGGGCACCCAGATGAGACCCGGATAATAGACATATTCTGGCCGGGGACTGACCAGGGTGATCTCGATTTCGGGCGCACGCCTGCGCAGTTCAAGGATAGCGGTCAGCCCCCCGAAACCTGAACCGACGATTGTGATGTGGTGCATAGACCCCCCTAAGGTGTTTTATCAGCTCGCTGGTATTATCCTAAACGACTTGGGGGCTCAAGGTGCGGTTGCGTGCTGCAGCAGGTCGCTCCTTCCGGACGGCTGAGCTTACGGAAGGCATCATCCAGTGCGCCGGTGGGAAGATCAGGGATCATCCCTTTGTAGGGGTACGGGATACCGTGCCCTGGCGTTGGGGTTCATATAGAGGAGGGTTAGAACAATCATCCAATTGATTCAACAGCGCCGAACCCAAGGCAAGCAACAGGATTGAGCCAAGCCCACCCATTGCCTCATTACAGCAATGGTGGGCCTAGCGCAACCCGCCAGCGCGGCTAAGACGCACCGCTCTTTTATTCAGACCTCTCGGCGCGGTGCTGACGGAATGGGGGCAAGCGGCGGGGTGACGTCGGCGTTTTGTGCGCGGTGACGCAGGTAGTGATCCATGAGCACCAGGGCCAGCATGGCCTCGGCGATGGGGGTGGCGCGGATGCCGACACAGGGGTCATGCCGCCCCTTGGTGATGACCTCGACCGCCATGCCATCGCGCCGTACGGTGCGCCCTGGAAGGCGGAAGCTTGAGGTCGGCTTGAGGGCGATACGGGCGACGATGTCTTGACCGGTCGAGATCCCGCCGAGGATCCCGCCGGCGTTATTAGACAAAAAGCCCTCGGTGGTCAGTTCATCGCGGTGTTCGGTGCCCTTTTGTTCGATACAGGCAAACCCCGCCCCGATCTCGACCCCCTTGACCGCATTGATCCCCATGAGCGCATGGGCGATGTCGGCATCCAGCCGGTCGAAGACCGGCTCACCCAGACCAGGGGGGACGCCGGTCGCGACCACAGCCACCGCCGCGCCGATCGAGTTGCCCTCCTTGCGCAGGGCGTCCATGTAACGTTCAAGCTCAGGGACGGTCTCGGCACAGGGCCAAAAGAAGGGATTGCGCTCGACCTCCTCCCAATCAAACACCTTGGGGCGGATCGACCCAAGCTGGGAGAGATAGCCGCGGATCTGCACCCCCAAGCGCACAGCGAGATATTTCTTGGCAATGGCACCGGCGGCAACCCGGACCGCGGTCTCGCGCGCCGATGAACGCCCCCCGCCTCGATAGTCGCGCAGACCGTATTTTTGCTCATAGGTGTAATCGGCATGACCTGGGCGATAACGATCGGCGAGCTCATCATAGTCGCGCGAGCGCTGGTCCTCATTATGGATCAACAGGCCGATCGGGGTGCCGGTGGTCCGACCCTCGAAGACCCCCGAGAGGATCTGCACCCGGTCGGACTCGCGTCGCTGGGTAGTATGGCGCGACTGGCCAGGCTTGCGCCGGTCGAGATCGCGCTGGAGATCGGCCTCAGAGAGCTCCAACCCCGGCGGGCAGCCATCGACGACCCCGCCGATCGCTGGGCCGTGGCTCTCGCCAAAGGTGGTGACGACGAAACATCTGCCGAAGCTATTTCCCGACATCGTCAGTTAGCCGGCGGGGGGACGGTATCCTTGGGATTGAGCCAGGCATTGCCCTTGGCCAACACCTCACGGCTCAGGGTGCTGGTTGCCTGGTGGAGCTTGACGCCGTTGATGATGTAGTCATAGCGGGCGCTGAGATAGTTGTATTCGGCCTGGAATAGGTCACGCTGGGCATTGAGGACATCGACCTGGGTGCGGGTCCCGACCTCAAGCCCTGCCTGGGTCGATTCCAAGGCCGAGCGCGCCGAGATGACAGCCGCCTGACGGGCCTTGATGTCCTCGATGCTGGAGAGCACGCCGCGGAAGGCGTCCTTAACCTGTTGATCGACTTTACGCCGCACCCGATCGAGCCGGTCTTGCGCCGCGCGATATTTATAACCGGCCTCGCGCACCTTGGAGGTCACCGCCCCGCCTTGAAAGATCGGCACGGTCAAGGAGAGGCTGACAAAGCCCGTTTCTGAATCTGTGCCATATTGAGCGCTGGAGCGGGCGATGTCATAACCGGCCTGGGCCTCCAGCTTAGGAAAATGGCCGGAACGCTCGATCTCGATATCGGCCTTGGAAGCATTGACCGATTCGATCGCTGCCAGGATGCCATAGTTCGAGCGGATGGCAGCATTGGCCCAGGCCTCGATATCATTGGGTTCGGGCGGGGCGAGCGGCAATTGTTCGCCGAGACGGGCCAGCGGCGCTCGGACCGGTCCGATGATCGCCCGCAGTGCCTCCCAGGCATTGCCGAGATCGTTTTGCGCACTGATCAGATCAGCGCGCGATTTGTCATAGGCCGCTTGGCTTTCGTTGACATCGGTGATCGCGACCAGTCCGACGTCAAAACGCTGTTTGGATTGCTCTAATTGGCGCTCATTGGCACGCAACAGCGCCTCACGCACGGTCACAGCATCGGCAGCGCGCAGCACCGCAAAATAGGCCTCGGTCAGCCGGACCATGAGGTCGATCTGGGCATTGCGATATTCGGCCTCGGCCTGGGCTACGACGGTATCGGCCTTTTTGAGCGTTATCCAATTGGCCCGGTTATATAGGCTTTGGCTGACGACGGCTTTCAGCTCTTGGGTGTCGTAGCGATCGTGGCGATCGCCCAGGGTACCGCCGCGGGCATCGAGATCATAGGACGTGACCTCACCCTTGAAGCTCAGGCTGGGTAGGACCAGCGACTGCGCCTGGGGCTTGACCTCGCGGGTGGCAAATAGGCTCTGTTCGGCCTCACGCAGCGCCGGATCGCTCACCACTGCCAGGTCATAGATCTGGAGCAGGTCCTCGGCCAGGGCCTGGGAACAGCCGAGCGCCAGGGCTAGAAACAGTCTCCTCATAGGGATTCCTTACATGGGATATAGGTCTTGGTGGCCCAGTATAGGGGACACCCCCATCCCCTCTCAATCAACGAACCCGCGCTGCCTAATTGCCCCACAGGATATGATCGACATAGTGTTTGATCCGCCGATGTCCGGGCGTATCGATATTGGTGAACTGGAGATTGGTGCGGAAACGGTCTTGGTGTGGGCGTGAGCGCAGGACGCGGGCATAGACCTCGACCTGGCTATCCAGACCAAACTCGGGCGCCATCGACATCATGACCTCAGAATAGGGTGGCAGCGCAACCGGTAGATCGACGCACAAGCCAAAATAACCAATATCTTGCACCTGACCAACGATGCGCTCAGGCAGCACCCGCTTGTCCTCGACACGCTGAAAGACCGCCGGGAAATCGACCAAGACCCGCGGGGTCTTGCGCACCTCAACCATAGGGACACGCAAAAGATGCGGCTGGGTGACCGCCTTGAGCTCATAGAGCATCACCGGCGAGGCGCGCCCCTTGACCTGGACCTCATGGACGGTCCCGATCTGGATCGCATCGCCGGCAGCGCGATAGGTCGCCTCACTGAGCAGGATCTGACCGCGCATGGCATAGCTCTCGATGCGCGAGGCCAGATTCACGGGGCTGCCGATCACGGTGTATTCGTTATAGACCTCGGAGCCGAATGAACCGGCCATCACATCGCCCGTGCTCAGGGCAATGCCCGCATAAAGCCGCGGCTCACCCTGACGTTCGTTGCGATGGCTGAGATCGATCATCCCGAGCTGCATCTCAACCGCACAGTTGAGCGCCCGGATCAGGTCATCGGGACGACGATTAGGGACGCCAAAGACCGCCATGATCGCATCCCCCATGAGCTTATCGATCATACCCCCGTGGCGTTTGACGATCTTGGCCATCAAGCCAAAGAACCGATTGAGTAGATCGACCATGAGGGTGGAGGGGACAGATTCCATCAGGGTCGAAAAACCGCGCAGATCGGCGATCAGGATGGTCGCATGGGTACCGACGATCGAGTGCGATTGATTCATGGCCGTGTGATTGATGTTTTTCATGGGTCTTGACATCTAGCAGGTCTTAGGCTGGACGCGATATCGCCATTCACTCAATACCGAGGAGACCATGGATCGTTTTACCCGTACCTACAGCCTTTTGCTTGGCGCGATTCTAGTCGCGGTCCTGTTTTTCTGGGCCAAATCGACTTGGAAACCCGAGGTTTGGAGTTTAGACCAAATCCTGACCTCTGACCCACAGCTTGCCAGCTATCCCTATCAATTCCATGTCCGCGATGTGCGCGACGGGGTGGTGGTGATCTCGACCCCGCGTTCGCCGGCATTCCCCGCCTATCAATTCCTCCAGGTCATCGATCCCAAGCTAGTGGGCAAGGCACAGGATGACCCAGCGATGATCGCTGCCCAGCAAAACCTCATTAATCATCAAAAACACGCCCAGGGGCTGATCCTGGCCCAGCCCGGGGTCAAGGGCGTGGATTGGGAACTGGATGTCCAGTGGCTGAGCGAGCATGGAGTCCAGGTTCCGCAGACGAGTTCAATGATTCAGTAGGATTCAGTAGGCCATCCAGCAAGACGGGGGCCACATCAGCGTTTTCCTCAAAACCGCATTCCACGCACTCGAACCGATCTTGCGTCTGGCGGTTGTCCGCCGACACATGGCCGCAGCACGGGCAGGTGCGGCTTGTGTTCTGCGGCGGCACGGCAATGAGCCAGCCATCCCGCCATGCCAGCTTGTAGTCCAGTTGCCGGCGAAACTCAAACCAGCCCTGGTCGAGAATGGACTTGTTTAGGCCAGACTTGCCCCGAACGTTTCTGCCCGGCTGTGCGATTGTCCCAGCCGCCGACTTGGTCATGTTCCCTACCTGCAAGTCCTCGATACACACCATCGCGTGGTTTTTGCTGATCGCGGTCGAGGTCTTATGTAGGAAGTCGCGGCGGGCATTACGGATGCGGGAATGAATGCGCTGGACTCTGGCTTTCGCCTTCTTCCAGTTGTTGCTGAATTTCACCTTGCGGGAGAGCGCCTGTTGCGCCTTGCGCAAGCGCGTCTCATGCCGCTTGAAACTATTGAGCGGGGCGTAGACCGTCCCGTCGCTCAAGGTGGCGAAGCGGACAATGCCCATGTCGATGCCGACTGCGCCACCCTGCGGGATGGGCCGCTCTACCTCGCGCTCGGTCTGGATACTCACGAACCACTTGCCGCCGGACTGGCTCACGGTGACGTTCTTCACCACGCCAAGCACCTCACGGCTGTTGCGATACCTCAGCCAGCCAAGTTTCGGCAGGAAGATACGGCTGTTGGCCTGGTCGAGTTTGATTTTTTCCGAATCGGAGTAACGGAAACTGTCGGATTGCCCTTTCTTCTTGAAGCGCGGGAAGCCGGCGCGCTTGGCGAAAAAGTTGGCGTAGGCCTGGTCCAGATCCTTGAGAGACTGCTGCAAGGCTTGAGCGGGAGCCTCGCCAAGCCAGGCGGTCGAGGGATCGGCCTTCCACGCGGTCAGCGCCTTGCACAGATCGGCATACCCGAGTTTCTTCTCGCCGGTCGCGTACCGCTCCTGTTGCAACGCCAGCGCCCGGTTGTAGACGAAGCGGCACGACCCCGTGAAGCGGCGCAGGTCGCGCGCCTGATCGCCGTTGGGCTTCAACTCAAATTTGTAGGCTTGAAGCCGTTGCATAGCTCAATCAGTCTCTTGGTCGATGACCATCGCCGCAATGTGTTCAACGGCGATGCCATCGCACAACTGCGAACGATCTTCACCAACGTCTGCACGGATTTTGAAGCACAACTGATCAAGATGGGCGGCGAGGACGATCATGTCCACCTGTTGGTAGAGTACCCGCCCAAGGTTGCCGTCTCCAGCCTCGTGAACAGCCTCAAAGGCGCATCCAGCCGCCTGCTGCGCAAGGAACAACCCGACATCCAGAAACACTACTGGAAGGGCGTGCTGTGGTCGCCGTCCTACTTCGCCTCAAGTTGTGGCGGCGCACCAATTTCCATCGTGCGCCAGTACATCGAACAGCAACAGAAACCACACTGAAACCAAAGGACGGCTGCGCCGTCCGCGCTATCCTTCCCCGCCCTGAACAGCGGGACTTGCCGTGCACCGGGTCAACTGGACGCCGCTGTCTGGATCTGGCAGGGGTATGATCCCAGGATTCAGTGGGACAGGTTTATAGAAGGCAACACGGATCCGGCGCGCCGGTTGATCGAGCAAGGCGCTGACAGCCGGATCGCGCCCATAGATGTCTGGGCGGATCTCGACCCGCCCCGAGGCATCGGCACGCGCCGTCAGATAATAGAGCAACACCGGCAATGGCTGTGCGAGACTGATATGGCGGGTTTGCGTACCCTCCAGCACCCGATCGATGCGGGCCCGGTTCCAGTTGGCTTCTTTGAGTAAGAGCTCGGCGAGCTTGAGAGGGTTTTGGACACGGACACAGCCGTGGCTGAGTGCCCGCGCCGAACGTCCGAAAAGGGCCTTGCTTGGGGTGTCATGTAGATAGACAGCATGACGGTTGGGGAACATAAACTTGACTCGACCCAGGGCGTTCTCCGGTCCCGGCTGCTGAACGACCCGATACCTTTGATAATCGGCAGCATTGCCCCCCCTGACCCGCTGACCGGTGCGCCGGTCGACCAGGATGTAATCAGATCCCAGGGTGCCGAGATTCTTTTGAATCGAGACCGGTACCATCCAGGTTGGGTTGAGCACCAGATGGTCGAGCACATCGCGGAACATCGGGGTCTGAGAATCCTCCTTGCCGACGATCACACGCGTGCTCCAGGCGATGGCGCCATCCCGTATAAGATGCGCCATATAAGCGGCGACATCGACGAGGATGTAATCGGCTGGCAGATCGGCATACAACCAACGCATCCGCTCCAGATTGAGCCGAATCAAGTCGATCCTGGAGGCATCTCCTGGCTGATTGAGCACGGCCAGGGTCTGAGGCCCAATCGCACCATCGGGTTTAATCCCATGATCCCGTTGCAGGGCGCGCACCGCCTCGCTGAGTTCTGCATCAAAGACCTCTGGATTCTCCGGGCTCAGCGCCTGATAGCCCAGCCGTTGTAGGCGTTGGCGTACCAACCGCACCCGTTCGCCGCGGCTGCCCTGGGCGAGCATTGGACCGGCTGGCACCTGTGGAAGCTCCGCCAACTCCCGCATCTGTATAGCCATCGATAGGGCGCGTTTGAGGTCTTCATACCAAAAGGGTTTGGGGAAACGCGCGGCGAGAAAGGCAGCCATGTCCTCAGCGGCAAGCGCACCCTGCATGTCGGCGATCAGGCGCTCTTCAGGAACGGGATCGCGATCGTTCCAGCGGGCATCGACCAAGACTGGATCGAGCTTGCCGTAACGGGTGTGATGAACATAGCGCAACAGGGCGTCGCTCAACAGGAGATCGGCGGCGAGACGCGCCGACCCTTGCAGACCTGCCAGGGTACCCGGCTGAGCAAGACGGCGCAGGACAGCGATATGAAAATCTTCGGGCCGGAGGCCCTCCTCGCCGCTGCGTTCGACCAATCCCAGGAATGCAGCGACCCGCGCTGGTTCATTCCAGGCAAACTGATAACCGCGTTGCGCGTAAAAATCGGCAAGCACTGGCGGTGAAAGCAAAGAGGTCTCCCAGAGGACCAGGGTAGGCGCAGCGCGGAACGATTCGAGCGTCGAGGCCAACAGCTCATCGGCCAAGGTACTCGATGGCATACCGGCGATCGACCAAGACAACAAGGCAACCAAGGGTATCGAGGGTCTCATCCAATCCTCCACGATAAGGTTTCGTTTCTTTCAACCCTAAGGTCCGCTCGGCCATCACTGACGGGCAGCAGGTGCCTTGGGCCAGATGGCGCTATACCTCGCCGATGAGTTCGATCCGCCCGTTTTCATGAACCGTCTCCAGACGTACCGTGAATCCCCAGAGCCTGCGGATATGGCGCAGCATCTCAGGGACCGAATCACCGAGGGGCCGGCGGTTATGGGCATAATGGCGCAAGGTCAGGGAGCGGTCGCCGCGCCGATCGACGCGATAGACCTGGATATTTGGTTCGCGGGTACCGAGATTATACTGTTCCGCCAATGCCTGACGCAGCAGGCGATAGCCCTGCTCATCATGGATAGCCTTGACCTCCAGATATTCGTTCTGATCATCATCGTTGATGGCGAACAGATGAAACTCACGCATCAGGCGCGGCGAGAGAAACTGGGAGATAAAGCTTTCGTCCTTAAAATTGCGCATCGCAAAATCCAAGACCTTGCGCCAATCGCTGCCAGCGATTTCGGGAAACCAATAGCGATCCTCGTCCGTTGGCTCCTCGCAGATGCGCCGAATGTCGCGCATCATGGCAAAACCGAGGGCATAGGGATTGATCCCCGTATAATAGGGCGCATCGAAAGGTGGCTGATAGATGACGCTGGTATGCGACTGTAAAAACTCGATCATGAAGCCATCGCTGACCAGACCCTGATCATAAAGGTCATTCAAGAGCGTATAGTGCCAGTATGTCGCCCAGCCTTCATTCATCACCTGAGTCTGGCGTTGCGGGTAAAAATACTGGGCGATCTTGCGCACGATGCGCACGATCTCACGCTGCCAGGGCTCAAGGAGCGGTGCGTTCTTTTCGATGAAATAGAGGATATTTTCCTGCGGCTCAGGGGGCCAATGTTCCTCGTGTTTGGATTCTTCGTGATGTGCGGCTGGCGGCAAGGTGCGCCATAGGTCATTGATCTGCAATTGCAGATAGGCCTCGCGCTCGCGCTGTCGACGCTGTTCATCGATCATCGACAGCGGCGCGGGGCGCTTGTAACGATCGACACCATGATTCATCAGGGCATGGCAGGAGTCGAGCAATAACTCGACCTCTTCCTGACCGTAACGCTCCTCACACTCGGCAATATATTTGCGGGCAAAGACCAAGTAATCTATGATGGCGTCGGCACCGGTCCAGGTCTGGAATAGATAATTGCCCTTAAAAAAACTATTGTGTCCATAGCAAGCATGGGCAATCACCAGCACCTGCATCGTCAGGCTGTTCTCTTCCATGAGATAGGCGATACATGGGTCGGAATTGATGACGATCTCATAGGCCAGACCCATTTGACCGCGCCGGTAGGTTTGTTCGGTCGCAACGAAATGCTTACCGAATGACCAATGATGATAATAGATTGGTAGACCCACCGATGAATAGGCGTCGATCATCTGTTCCGAACTGATGATCTCGATCTGATTACGATAGGTATTCAGATTATAGACCTCATGCGCAAGACTCGCAATCTCGCGGTCAAAACGCTCCAAAAGCGGGAATGACCACTCGGATGAATCAGTGATCAGTCTTCTGGTCATGCTGTCTGTCTCTTGAACAACTCGCGAAATACCGGATAGATGTCCTCGGCCCCGCCGATCTCCTGCATGGCGAAATGCGGATGGACGGCCCGCACCTCCTGATAGGCATACCAGAGGCTTTGGTGCTGACGCGGGGTGATTTCGACATAGGCGTAATAACGCATGAGCGGCATCAGCTTATCGATCAAGAGATCACGGCACAGACCCGAATCCGAATCCCAGTTATCGCCATCGGATGCCTGCGCGGCATAGATGTTCCACAGCATTGGATCATAACGTTCGCGGATGATCTCGTAGGCAAGATTCAGCGCACTCGAGACCACGGTTCCGCCGGTTTCGCGCGAATAAAAAAATCCCTCCTCATCGACCTCCTGAGCAACGGTGTGATGGCGGATAAAAACCAGCTCGATCTTATCGTAATTGCGCTTGAGGAATAGATACAGGAGGATGAAAAACCGCTTGGCCAGGTTTTTCCGAGTCTGATCCATCGAGCCCGAGACATCCATGATACAGAGCATCACCGCCTGGCTGGTCGGCTTGGGCTGTTTGATAAAGCTTTGATAACGCAGATCGAAGGTATCGATGAACGGCAAAGCTGCCAGCCGGGTCTTGAGCCGATCGATCTCGGCGCGATGGGCGATGACCCGGGCATCGGTTTCAGGCACCCCGCTCCCCAGGAGACGGGCGATCTCCTCTTCGAGCTCGCGAATCCGCGCCCGCTTTCCGGCACCGAGGGCGGTGCGTCGGGCAAGTGCGCTTTTTAGCGAGCGCACCACATCGATATTGCTCGGTGCCCCCTGGGTCGTATAGCCGGCGCGGATCGTCTTGAACTCAGTGACACCCATGAGCTGATTGCGCACCAGATTGGGGAGTTCCAGGTCCTCGAAGAGGAGATCCATAAACTCCTCACGCGAGAGTTCGAAAACAAAATCGTCTTCGCCTTGCCCGTCGCGGCTCGCACGTCCGCGTCCGCTGCCGCCGCCTTCCCCCTCCTCGGGCCGGCGGATGCGATCGCCCGATGCAAACTCCTTGTTACCTGGATGCACCAGGTCGCGCACCCCGCCCTTGCCGTGATGAA
Organism: Caldichromatium japonicum; assembly: GCF_011290485.1. GTDB lineage: Bacteria > Pseudomonadota > Gammaproteobacteria > Chromatiales > Chromatiaceae > Thermochromatium > Thermochromatium japonicum. The sequence goes on from NZ_CP048029.1 coordinate 2,036,479, forward strand.
ACACGGGTTCGGAAATGTCGCGCGCCGGGATGCTGACCTTTTCGCCAGCCTCGATCTCGGTGATGCTGCGCTTGTCAACCGCATCGGCCACCGCCCGCTTGAGCTGGTCGCGGTAACGCTTGAGAAAGCGCTGCCGGTTGACCGCGCTCTTGTTCTTGCCATTTAAACGCCGGTCGATGAAGTGTGACATGGCTGACTCACTAAACTGCTTCAGGATCTGGCTTGTGCGCCTCGGGGCAACTCAATGCGATTTGCGCACTCGCAGATACCATTCGGACAATAGACGCACCTGTTTGTGCGTATAGCCCTTCTCGACCATACGATCGACGAATTGCTCGTGTTTCTTCTTCTCCTCCGCCGAAGCCTTGGCATTGAACGAGACCACAGGCAGTAGATCCTCGGTATTGGAGAACATCTTTTTCTCGATCACCACCCGTAGCTTTTCATAGCTCGTCCAGCGCGGGTTGGCTCCGGCATTGTTTGCCCGAGCGCGCAGCACAAAGTTGACGATCTCATTGCGAAAGTCCTTGGGATTGGAGATCCCCGCCGGCTTTTCGATCTTTTCCAGCTCCTCGTTGAGCATAGCGCGGTTCATCATCTCGCCGGTGTCTGGATCGCGATACTCCTGATCCTGGATCCAGTAGTCGGCATAGGTGACATAGCGATCGAAGAGGTTTTGCCCATACTCCGAATAGGATTCGAGGTAGGCCGTTTGCAGCTCTTTGCCGATAAACTCAGCATAGCGCGGCGCGAGATATTGTTTAATGAAGCCCAGATAGCGCTCCTGGGTCTCGGAGGGAAGCTGCTCACGCATGATCTGGCGTTCGAGCACATAGAGCAGATGCACTGGATTTGCCGCGATCTCGCTATGATCGAAATTGAAGACCTGCGAGAGGATCTTGAAGGCAAAACGGGTCGAGATACCGGTCATGCCCTCATCCGGCCCAGCATAATCACGGTATTCTTGAACGGACTTGGCCTTGGGATCGGTATCCTTGAGATTCTCGCCGTTATAGACCCGCATCTTGGAATAGATGCTCGAGTTCTCCGGTTCCTTCAGCCGGGTTAGGACCGAGAATTGAGCCATCATCTCGAGAGTGCCAGGGGCGCAGGGCGCATTGGAAAGCGAGCTATTGCGCAAGAGCTTCTGATAGATCTTGACCTCCTCATCAACCCTTAGACAATAAGGCACCTTAACGATATAGACCCGGTCGAGAAACGCCTCGTTATTTTTATTATTGCGGAAGCTCTGCCATTCGGATTCATTAGAATGGGCCAGGATGATCCCCTGGAAAGGCAGTGCCGAAAGACCCTCGGTGCCGTTATAATTGCCTTCCTGGGTGGCAGTCAGCAGCGGATGCAAGACCTTGATCGGGGCTTTGAACATCTCGACGAACTCCATCAGCCCCTGATTGGCCCGGCATAAGGCCCCGGAATAGCTATAGGCATCGGGGTCGTTTTGCGGGAAGTGTTCCAGCTTGCGGATATCGACCTTGCCGACTAGGGATGAGATGTCCTGGTTGTTTTCATCACCCGGTTCGGTTTTGGCGATCGCGATCTGTTCGAGGATCGAGGGATAGAGTTTGACGACCTTAAATTTGGTAATGTCGCCATTATATTCCTGAAGCCGCTTCACCGCCCAAGGCGACATGATGGTGCGCAGATAGCGGCGCGGGATGCCATAATCATCTTCCAGGATCGGCCCATCCTCTTCGGGCGAGAAAAGCCCCAAGGGAGACTCAAATACGGGTGAGCCCTGGATGGCATAAAATGGACGTTGCTCCATCAATTCCTTGAGCTTTTCGGCCAGGGATGATTTCCCACCGCCGACGGGCCCCAAGAGATAGAGGATCTGTTTCTTCTCCTCTAGACCTTGCGCTGCATGTCTTAGATAAGAAACGAGCTGCTCGATCGATTCCTCCATGCCATAGAAATCGGCAAAGGCGGGATAACGCCGGATGACCTTGTTTTGAAAGATGCGGCTTAAGCGAGGGTCATCTCGGGTATCGATCAATTCGGGCTCGCCGATGGCCAATAACAGCCGTTCGGCAGGGCTGGCATAAGCAGTCGGATCGGTCTTGCACAGCTCCAGATAATCGCGCAGGCTCATGACCTCCTCGCGGGAGGATTCATAGCGGGACTGATAGCGTTCGAAGATCGACATAATGTTACCTCACTTGAAAACAGCGGCCTTTGACCCTGCCGAGTTCAATACGCCGCTACCGGTATGCGCAGGCCGGCAGGGTCTCGAATCACTTGACAGAGCGGCAGATGATCGGGAGATGGTAGTAAACCCAATGCAATGATTGAACCATCTGGCACCCAGGATAGATAGCTGGGGCACTGCGCTCATACCTGAGCACTTTAACTCTAATCTGCACAGCGAGGATGCGCCAAACGACCCCGCTTGCGCACCATCTTGGAACGCTCGGCAAGCAGGCAACGCTCGGCTTGAGCGGAATGGACTAGCTGCCGGAGTAACCGGGCACCAGAGCCGTACATCTGCTCTGAACATAACGTGAGTGTTATACATGGAGACCATCTGTCGCGACTTAAAGCGCCACAGTCGGCCCTCTGCCAGGGGATTTTGTATCATTACCTAGCCTTACAATCTTGTCCCAGTATCCCATGCCCGACTCATACGTCGATCGCATCCTCAGGGCCCGCGTCTATGAAGTCGCAGTCGAGACACCTCTGACCCTGGCCCAGCGTCTTTCGGCCCGTCTCGGCAATCGCGTGTTTCTTAAACGCGAAGACCTCCAGCCAGTCTTTTCGTTCAAACTGCGCGGTGCCTATAACAAGCTCCATGCCCTCACCCCCGATGCGCGCGCCCGCGGGGTCATCGCGGCGAGCGCCGGCAACCACGCCCAGGGGGTGGCGCTGGGCGCCAGCCGTCTTGGGGCCCAGGCGACCATCGTCATGCCGCGCACCACGCCGGCGATCAAGGTCAATGCGGTGCGCGCCTATGGCGGCAAGGTGATCCTCTACGGCGACTCTTATGACGACGCCTATGCCCATGCCTTGGAACTCGCAGCCGAGAAGGGATTGACCCTGATCCATCCCTTCAATGATCCAGAGGTCATCGCTGGCCAGGGTACGATCGGTATGGAGATCCTGCGCCAGCGCCCAGAGCCCCCGCATGCCATCTTCATCCCGGTCGGTGGCGGGGGCCTCATCGCCGGGATCGCCGCCTATGTCAAATGGCTCTATCCCCAGGTGCAGATCATCGGGGTAGAACCCGAGGATGCGCCCACCCTATATGCCGCGCTCAAAGCCGGTGAGCCCGTCGATCTCCCGCAGGTTGGTCTCTTTGCCGATGGGGTGGCAGTCAAACGGATCGGGACAGAGACCTTTCGCATCGCCCGCACGCGGGTCGATACCCTGATCCTGGTCAGCGCCGATGAGATCTGCGCCGCGATCAAGGACATCTTCGACGATACCCGCGGGATCGCCGAACCCGCGGGGGCCCTGGCCGTCGCTGGGCTCAAGCGCTGGGTCGAGACCACAGGTACCCGCGATCAGGATCTCGTCGCCATCGAGAGCGGCGCCAACATCAACTTCGACCGGCTGCGCCATGTCTCTGAACGCGCTGAACTCGGGGAACATCGCGAGGCCCTCTTTGCCGTCGAGATCCCCGAACGCCCAGGCAGCTTCTTAAACTTCTGCCGTGCTTTAGGTCGGCGCCAGATCACCGAGTTCAATTATCGCTATGCCGATCGCCAGCGCGCCCAGGTCTTCGTTGGCATTGAGCTAGGACGGGGCGGTGATGAGCGCCCAGAGCTGATCGCACGCCTCGCCGAAAGGGGCTTTCGGGTGATCGATATGACCGACAATGAGACCGCCAAACAGCATATCCGGTTCATGGTGGGCGGCCATGCCCCGGGTCTGCAAAATGAGCGTCTGTTTCGTTTCGAGTTCCCCGAGCGCCCGGGTGCCCTACTTGATTTCTTGTCGGGGCTTGGCAAGCGCTGGAACATCAGCCTGTTTCATTATCGCAACCACGGGGCGGCCTACGGGCGGGTACTGATCGGTATTCAGATCCCAGATACCGAATACGAGGACTTTACGCAGAGCCTGAGATCCTTAGACTACCCCTGTTGGGAGGAGACAGATAACCCGGCCTATCGGCTATTTGCAGGGAACGGTCTGATGGCTTCGGATTGAAACCGGATGAAGTATGACTGTCATGCGTCCATTACTGCTTTGTTTCTCCCTGTGGCTGCCGCTTGTCCTTCAGGCTGCCCCCCTACAGGTCTTTGTTAGCATCCCGCCGCAACAGACCTTCGTTGAGCGGATCGGGGGGACTGAGGTCAAGGTCGAGTCCTTGATCCAGACCGGCGTCGATCCGCATACCTATGAGCCCACACCCAGACAGGTCGCGCGCCTGTCACAGTCCGATCTCTTCATCGGGATCGGTTTTCCCTTTGAACGCGCTTGGATGGAGCGCCTGCGTTCAGCTAATCCCAGGATGCGGGTCTTGGATCTGAGCGAAGGGATGGCGCTCCGCACCATAGAGGCACATGAGCATGCGGAAGAGGCAGACAGGGGGCACGAAGAGGAAGCAGACAAAGGCGCCCCAAGCCAGGGGCATACCCCCGCCGAGCACGAGATCGATCCGCACCTCTGGACCAGCCCGCGCTTGGTGAAGGCGATGGGCGAGCACATCGCTGCCGCCTTGTCCGCGCTCGATCCCCAGCATACCACCGACTATCAGACGCGACTGGCCGCCTTCCAGCAGGATCTCGACCGTCTGGATGCAGAGATCCGCGCCAAGCTTGCTGGACTCAAACACCGTTCCTTTATGGTCTATCATCCGGGCTGGGGCTATTTCGCGGATGACTATGGGCTGACCCAGATCCCCATCGAGCGGGCAGGCAAGGAGCCGGGGCCTAAGCAGCTTGCTGACCTGATCGAGCAGGCGCAGACGGAGGGGATCAGATTGATCCTCGTCCAGCCCCAATTTAACCGCAAAAGCGCCGAAGAGGTGGCGCAAGCGATCGGCGGACGGGTCGAGGTGATCGATCAACTGGACCCCGATTATTTCGCCAGCCTACGCCGGATGGCCGATGCGCTCGTTGCGGCGGAGGGGGATTAAGCTGTAGGGTGCGCAATGCGCACCCTACTATCCAATGCACGATCCATGTCTTCACCCCGCCCCGCCGTCATCGGCCTAGACCTCGGCACATCGGGTTGCCGTGGGGTAGCCATCGACGACAAGGGGACACTACTCGCCGAGGCGCGCGCCGAGCTTCCCGCGCCGCTGTGCCCGGCGCCTGGATGGTTCGAGCAAGACCCATACATATGGCAAGAGGCGGTCCTCGCCGTCTTGGAGGAACTCGCCCGGCAGCTCAAGGACCATTGCCCCCAGGCTCTGTGTATCGCCGCCACCTCCGGCACCCTGCTCCTTGCCGACGAAAACGGTGGGCCGCTGGGCCCGGCCCTGATGTACAACGACTGCCGCGCTCAAGATCAGGCCAAAAGGATCGCTGCCTTGGCCCCTGCCGAGAGCGCCATTCATGGGCCAACCTCCGGCCTCGCCAAGCTTTTATATCTCTACGAGCACCTCGGGCGACCGCCTCAGGCCCTTGCGCTCCATCAAGGCGATTGGCTCAGCGGTCTTTTGGGCGGGCGGTTTGCCAGCGACTGGAACAATGCCTTAAAGCTCGGCTATGACGCCGAATGCCTGACTTGGCCCGACTGGGTCAGGGCACTGATCCCGAGCGGCGTGCGCCTCCCAGAGGTCTTGGTGCCGGGCACCCCCATCGGTGCGCTCGACCCTGAGATCGCCCGGCGGCTCCATCTGCCCGCAGACCTCCAGGTCCTGGCAGGGACCACCGACAGCACTGCAGCCGCCTATGCCGCCGGCCTTCAGCAACCAGGCGATGCCCTAACCGTGCTCGGCAGCACCCTGGTCATCAAGATCCTGGCAGAACGCCCAATCACCGACAGGCGCTACGGGGTCTATAGCCAGCGATTTGGCGACCATTGGCTCGTCGGCGGGGCCTCAAACAGCGGCGGGGCGGTGTTGCGCCAGTTCTTTGCCGATCAGGAGATCGCTGCCCTCAGCGCCCTGATCGACCCCGAGCGACCCTCGGGTCTGGACTATTATCCCTTGACGACCCCGGGTGAGCGCTTCCCCCGCCCAGACCCTCAGCTTGCCCCTAGGCTTGAGCCGCGCCCGGCAGACCCGGCACAGTTCCTGTGCGGGCTCCTCGAGGGGATCGCGCGGATCGAGGCCGAGGGCTATGCGCGGCTTGCCGAACTCGGTGCACCGCGCCTAAGGCGTGTCTTGACCGCAGGCGGCGGTGCGGTCAATCCCGTGTGGATGCGCATCCGCGCCCGGCTGCTGGGTGTGCCGGTCAATCCTGCCGAACGGACCGAGGCCGCTGTGGGTGCAGCGCGTCTCGCTTGCAGGGAAGAAAGGCAAGTGGACCGCTGATCGATCTGTCATAACGGCGGGTGCCGCTGTTCAAGCAAGCTCCCGGCTACAAACCACGATCTGCTTAAACTAGAGAGCATAGAAATATCGATGAGCGCGCCCTTTCATCAGGACCTCGATACCCTGCGCCTCGGGGTCATCGGGCTCGGCTATGTCGGGCTGCCCTTGGCGGTCGAGTTCGGCAAGCAGTATGAGACCCGCGGATTTGACATCAATCGCGAGCGGCTCGCCCAGTTGCGCGCGGGCCGCGACGCCTCGGGCGAGGTCGAACCCAAAGAGCTTGCCGCCGCCTGCCGGCTTACCTATGTCGAGCGCAGCGAGGCGCTCGCCGACTGTCATGTCCAGATCGTCACCGTCCCCACCCCAATCGATGCCCACAAACAGCCCGATTTCGGTCCCTTGAAACGGGCCTGTCGGATGCTGGGCGAGATCTTGAGGCCAGGCATGATCGTCGTCTTTGAATCGACCGTCTATCCAGGCGCCACCGAGGAGGTCTGTATCCCTCTGATCGAAGAGGCCTCAGGGCTCGTCTATAATCGAGACTTTTATGCGGGTTACAGCCCGGAGCGGATCAACCCAGGCGACAGGCTCCACCGCCTGACCACCATCAAAAAGGTCACATCCGGATCGACCCCAGAGGTCGCCCAATTTGTCGATCGGCTCTATGCCTCGATCATCCCTGCGGGGACCCATCTGGTAAGCAGTATCCGGGTCGCCGAGGCGGCCAAGGTGATCGAAAACACCCAGCGCGACCTCAATATCGCCTTGATCAATGAGCTTGCGATCATCTTCAATCGCTTGGGGCTGGATACCCAAGAGGTCTTGGAAGCGGCGGGGACTAAATGGAACTTTCTCCCCTTTCGTCCCGGACTGGTCGGGGGGCATTGTATCGGGGTCGATCCCTATTATTTGACCTATAAGGCCCAGGCGGTCGGCCATCATCCGGAGGTGATCCTCGCCGGGCGGCGGGTCAACGACGGCATGGGGATCTATGTCGCCCAACAGGTGATCAAGCTCATGGCCCAGCGCGACCGCCTCCACCCCGGGGCGCGGGTCTTGATCCTGGGTCTGACCTTCAAGGAAAACTGCCCGGATCTGCGCAATACGCGGGTGATCGACATCGTCCAGGAGCTTTGCGCCTATAAGCTGACCTGCGACGTCTATGATCCCTTGGCCGACCCCGCCGAGGCCGAGCGCGAATATGGTCTTGCGCTCCTCTCTGAACCGCAAGCTGGGGTCTATGACGCCATCGTTTTGGCCGTCGCCCATCGCCAGTTCGCCGATTGGGGGCCTGAGCGCATCCGCGCCCTGGGGCGGCCAGGGGCGATCCTCTATGACGTCAAACACCTCTTGCTGCGCACAGAAGTGGATGGGCGACTTTAGATCGAGAACAATATGCTGCTTTGATACGCCATGCGTATCCCCCAGAATCTATTCGATCTCAATCGCCAGAGGCCCTCATGAAGATCCTGGTCACCGGCAGCGCCGGTTTTATCGGTTCAGCCTTGGCGCTGCGCCTGCTTGAACGCGGTGATAGTGTCATCGGCGTCGATAATCTCAATGAGTATTATGACGTCCGGCTCAAGGAGGCGCGCCTTAAGCGCACCCTGACCTTTCCTCACTATGTCGATGTCCGGCTCGACATCGCAGATGGCCCAGGGCTGGCGGAGGTCTTCGAGACCTATCGGCCCCAGCGGGTGATCCATCTTGCGGCCCAGGCTGGCGTGCGTTATTCGCTGACCAACCCCATGGCCTACATCCACAGCAACCTGGTGGGCTTTGCCAATATCCTCGAATGCTGTCGCCACCACGGGATCGAGCACCTGGTCTATGCCTCGAGCAGCTCGGTCTATGGGGCCAATACGCGCCTCCCCTTCTCGGTCCATGCCAATGTCGATCATCCATTGAGCCTATATGCTGCGACCAAAAAGGCCAATGAACTGATGGCCCATACCTACAGCCATCTCTATGCACTGCCAACCACCGGTTTGCGGTTCTTTACCGTTTATGGGCCCTGGGGCCGTCCCGACATGGCCCTGTTCAAATTCACCCGCACCATCCTCGACGGCAAGCCAATCCAAGTGTTCAATCATGGGCGGCATCGGCGCGACTTCACCTATATCGATGACATCGTGGAAGGCGTCGTCCGCGTCCTCGATCGCATCCCTGCGGGAGACCCCAACTGGTCGGGGGTCGATCCAAATCCCGCCAGCAGCGCCGCTCCTTATCGGGTCTATAACATCGGCAACAGCCAGCCGGTGGAGCTTCTGGACTATATTCGGGTGCTCGAGGCATGCCTGGGCCGAAAGGCCCAGATCGAGCTCTTGCCCCTCCAGCCTGGGGATGTCCCCGACACCTTTGCCGATGTGACAGACCTCATGCGCGATACCGGCTATCGCCCGCAGACGCCGGTGTCCGTCGGGGTTGCGCGTTTTGTCGAGTGGTATCGCGATTTTTATGGGGTGTGACCGTTTCGACTTCCAGCAAAACACCTTGGCATAGCGCTGCCCCTGTCTTCGTATCTCGCAGATTGTTCTAGATTCCGTTCTGGCTTATGCCGGAATGACGATATAGGACCTGTTCGGCGTTCCCTAGACCTCAGCCAGATCCCCCTTTTCCTGCAACCAGGCACGCCGGTCGGCGACGCGCCTCTTAGCAAGCAGCATATCCAAGAGTTCATCGCTGGCATCGCCCGGCTCGATGGCAAGCTGTACGAGGCGGCGGGTATCCGGATTCAGAGTTGTCTCACGCAATTGGGCGGGGTTCATCTCCCCCAGGCCCTTAAAGCGCTGGATATTGACCTTGCCCTTGATCCGCTCGGCGGCGATGCGGTCGAGGATGCCTTTCTTTTCATCGTCGTCGAGGGCGTAATAGACCTGCTTGCCGACATCGATGCGATAGAGGGGCGGCATGGCGACATAGATCCGCCCGGCGGCGACCAGGGGACGGAAGTGTTTGAGGAATAATGCGCACAGCAGGGTCGCGATATGGGCGCCGTCGGCATCGGCATCGGCGAGGATACAGATCTTGCCAAAGCGCAGGCGCGAGAGGTCGTCGCTGCCTGGATCGACGCCAATGGCGACCGCGATATCATGAACCTCCTGCGAGGCCAGGACCTCCTGGGGCTCGACCTCCCAGGTGTTGAGGATCTTGCCGCGCAGGGGCAGGATGGCCTGGAACTCGCGGTCGCGCGCCTGCTTGGCCGAGCCCCCCGCCGAGTCGCCCTCGACCAAGAACAATTCGCTGCGCTCGGGGTCGGTGCTTAGACAATCGGCGAGCTTCCCCGGGAGCGCCGGCCCCTGGGTGACCTTTTTGCGGGCAACGGCGCGCCCGGCGCGTAGGCGGGCTTGGGCGGCTTGGATGGCGAGCTCGGCGATCCGCTCGCCCTCGGCGACATGTTGATTGAGCCACAAGCTCAAGGAATCCTTGACCACGCCAGAGACAAAGGTCGCGCATTCGCGCGAGGCCAGACGCTCCTTGGTCTGGCCCGAGAACTGGGGTTCGAACAGCTTGACCGAGAGCACGAAGCTCATCCGCCCCCAGACATCCTCAGGCGCGAGCTTGACGCCCCGCGGCAACAGATTGCGAAACTCGCAAAACTCACGCACTGCCTCGGTGAGGCCGGTGCGCAACCCATTGACGTGTGTCCCGCCTTGGGGGGTGGGGATGAGGTTCACATAGCTCTCGGCGACCGGCTCACCGCCCCCGGGCAGCCAGACCACCGCCCAGCTCGCCGCCTCGGTGCGCCCCTCGAGGTCGCCGTAAAAGGGCTCGGCGGGGAGGGTCTCGGCGCCGTTGAGGAGCTCAAACAGATAATCGCGCAGCCCCCCCCGATAACACCAGGCATGTTCCTCGCCGCTCTGCTCATCGCGCAGGCGCACCTCAAGCCCAGGGCAGAGCACCGCCTTGGCGCGCAGGAGGTGGATCAGGGGGCGGACGGCGAACCTGGGGCTGTCAAAATACCGCGGATCGGGCCAAAAGCGCAGCCGGGTCCCGGTCTCGTTGCGCCTGACCGGGCCGATGACCTCAAGCTCGTTGACCTTTTCCCCGTCCTTGAAGGCCATGTTGTATTCATAGCCCCCGCGCTTGACCCAGACATTGAGGTGGCGCGACAGGGCATTGACCACCGAGACGCCCACCCCGTGGAGACCGCCCGAGAAGCGATAGTTCTCACTGTTGAACTTGCCGCCGGCATGCAGGCGAGTGAGGATCACCTCCACCCCTGGGCGCCCCTCCTGGGGATGCAGATCGACCGGCATCCCGCGTCCGTCATCCTCGACCTCCAATGAACCATCGGCATACAGGGTCACGCGGATATGGCGGGCGAATCCGGCGATGGCCTCATCGACGCTGTTGTCGATGACCTCCTGGGCGAGGTGATTGGGCCGGCTGGTATCGGTGTACATCCCCGGGCGCTTGCGCACCGGGTCTAAGCCCTGCAAGACCTCGATCGCCGAGGCATCATACTGACCGCTCATGGATAGATAGATCTTTATGCTGACAACACCACGGCAACTGAAACTCAGAGCGCAGCCATACCGGTTTGACCGCTTAAGCACCCTTAAGGTACCGTACCCGCAAATACCGATTCAAACCACGATGACCCTAGACCCGAGCCCCCCTTTTTGAACAGGCACTCGCCGAACTCGAAAACCATTGTCGCAAACCTAGAGCGCGGTGAGATGACCCTAGAGGAGTCGCTGGCGGCATTCGAGCGCGGTATCGGCCTGGTCCGCCTCTGTCAGCAGGCGCTGGATCAGGCCGAGCAGCGGGTGCGCATCCTTACCGATGGCCGTCTGGACGCTGAATTCAAGCCCTTTGTCAACGATGATTGAGACCAACTTGGACGATTTCCCCACCCGAGTCTTGAAGCGCGTCGAGTCGACCCTCGATGCGATCCTGCCCCCGGTCAGCGTACAACCGGCCCGCCTCCACGAGGCCATGCGTTATACCGTGCTGGCCCCGGGCAAACGCCTGCGCCCGCTGCTCACCTATGCCACGGGCGCGGCCCTGGGGGTCGATGATGGGGTCCTCGATCATCCGGCCTGTGCGGTCGAGATGATCCATGCCTATTCGCTGATCCACGACGACCTGCCGGCGATGGACGACGATGACCTCAGACGCGGACGCCCGACCTGTCATCGCGCCTTCGATGAGGCCACCGCCATCCTCGCCGGCGATGCCCTCCAGACCCTAGCCTTCCAGACCCTGGCCGAGGCACCGGGGTTGAGTGCTGAGACGCGGGTTGGCATGGTGTCTGTCCTGGCCCGCGCCAGCGGCACCCGCGGCATGGCCGGCGGCCAGGCCCTGGACCTCGAGGCCGAGGGTCAGGTGCTCGATTTGATTCAGCTCGAAAATATCCATATCCATAAGACCGGCGCCCTGATCCGCGCTGCAGTCCAGATGGGGATCCTGGCGCACGGCGGCCTTGAACCAGGACCGATCGACCGGCTCGATCACTATGCCAAGTGTTTAGGGCTGGCCTTCCAGATCCAAGATGATGTCCTTGATGTCGAGGGTGAGACCGTCCAGATCGGCAAGACCGCCGGGCGCGATCAGGCCCTCAACAAGGCAACCTATCCAGCTATCGTTGGTCTGGCCGAGGCCAAGGCGATGGCCAACCAGTTGATCAACGAGGCCATCGACTCGGTCTCCATCTTCGGCGAGCGCGCCCAGCCGCTGATCTGGATGGCCCAAGCGCTTTTGGGACGCAGGCAATAGGGGGCCGCTTGCTCGGCCCAGGTCGCATCCCCACATCTTGTCCTCAATCTCCAAGCAACCGCGAAGTTCCAACCCATGGAGTCCTCGATAGACCCCCCGTGCCTCACCGGCGAGATCGCCGATGTCCAAAAGACCCAAGATACCCGCTGCATCGCCATCGATAAGGTCGGTATCAAAGACATCCGCCATCCCGTGCGGGTCCGCGAGCGCAGCGGCGGTGAACAACACACCGTCGCCACCTTCAACATGTATGTCTATCTACCGCATAACTTTAAGGGGACGCACATGTCGCGCTTCGTGGAGATCCTCAACAACCATGAGCGCGAGATCAGCGTCTCCTCCTTTCAGGACATGCTCATCGAGATGTCCGAGCGCCTGGAATCCGAGGCCGGGCATATCGAGATGCGCTTTCCCTTCTTCATCAACAAAAAGGCCCCAGTCTCGGGGGTCGAGAGCCTGATGGACTATGAGGTCACCTTTATCGGCGAGATCCGCCACGGAAAGCCGACCCTGGAGCTTAAGGTCATGGTCCCGGTGACCAGCCTCTGCCCCTGCTCGAAAGAGATCTCGGCTTATGGGGCGCATAATCAGCGTTCACATGTCACCGTCCAGGTGCGCATGGATCGTTTTATGTGGCTTGAAGAACTGATCGAGCTGGTCGAACGCGAGGCCTCCTCCGAACTCTACGGACTGCTCAAGCGCCCCGACGAAAAATTTGTCACCGAACGCGCCTACAACAACCCCAAGTTCGTCGAAGACATCGTGCGCGATGTCGCTATGCGCCTAAACGAAGACAATCGCATCCTGGCCTATATTGTCGAGGCCGAGAACTTTGAATCCATCCACAACCATTCGGCCTATGCGATGATCGCGCGCGACAAGACCAAACCCAGCCCCTCGCCCTGTGCCTAGCGGGTGGCTTGCGCCCAGCTAGCCCTTGATCGAAACAGTTAACCGCCGACGAAATACCGAATACACCGCCAACCGCCAATCCGGCGCAAGCCGCAATCCAGTCCATCCGATCAATTGGGCACCGGCATTCGCCGGCGTGACTTCTCTCTGCTGCTTTCCCCTTAAACTATCATTCCAGCGCAAGCGGTAATTTTTAGGATATGCACAGGCCTACCCAGGCAGGGGACATGTCGGCGATTCAATCGGCGTTTTTTAAGCCATAAAAAACCATCCCCACTACGTCGGGGATGGCGGATGCGCAAATCCTTCGTTGACAGCTCAATTCAACAGGCTTGCCACCCGCTGGGGATTGAGCTGTCCGGCCTGGGCCGCTAGAGCCGCTTGCGGATTCTGGGCCATCGCCGACTGGACGCTCTGAAGCATCGCCTGGGCCCGACCTGCATCCATTGTCTCCCCAGAGGTGGACTGGGCGGCCTGACTCTGCTGCAAGCGATAGGCGTCCGACGAGATCGAAAGCTGGTCTGCACTCGGCATCTGCGCCGGCGCATTGCCGCTGTTGGGCGCCGCCGGCGTGCCGGCAGCGGCGGTATTGTCCGTGGGCGCGGGGGAACGCATCTGGGCCCTGGCGGCCCCCATCCCCATCACATTGTTCATCGCACCGATGTCGTTCATCTGCGTATCTCCAGATAGCTTATCTAACGATGCCAGTATAGCCGTCGCTTTGCGTCTTGGCAGCCCATCCAGCGTCCAGACTGTCCGCTAGGATGAGACCAGCGCAAAAATCTGTGTATAGGAAGCTACGCCAGGCCCGGCACCGTGATTCCGGCGAAAGCCTGAATCCAGAAAGATCAGTAAGATACGCAGGTGCAGGATGCATTGCTGCGCATGACTCAGCGCCTCCCTAGCTGCCTGCCTCAGCACGTGCAGTAGGGGCCGCTTTAGTCACCCGCGTCTTCTCAGCTAAGCTCCTGCACGTCTTCTCAGCCAGGCGCCTGGCCAGTAGGTGACTGGCGAGACCGGGTCGCTTAAGCCGCTTTCATTGAGGACCGCCAGCGGTACGGCCAGTTCGAACTCAGGATGTCTCGCGAGAAAGTCCTGCGCCGCTGCCTTTGGGTTGTTCCAAGCCCAATCCTCTTGGGTACGCGGTGCCGTGCCCAACCGTTCCATGCCCTGCCCGCAATTCTTTTGGACACGCAATTGGGGTAAATAGACGTGTGTGAAGAAGGAGCGGGAAATGCTGAATGAGAGTGAGGGTGGTGGGGTTGCGCTGGGTGCGCTGGAAGGGGCGCGTAGCGCGGCGGGCGAGGTCAAGCGCTGGTCGTCGGGGCGGAAGAAACAAGTCGTGCTGCGCCTGCTGTGGGGCGAATTGGTGGATGCCCTGTTGCGTGAGCTGGCGGTGCCGATATACCGGCTGGAGGAGTGGCGCGACCGGGCGCTGGCGGGGATCGATGCAGGGCTCAAGGAAGGCGAGAACGATCCGGTTGAGAAACAACGCGATGATGCCAACTGGCGCATTGGCGAGTTGGTGATGCAAGTCGAGATCCTGCGCAAGGAAAGGCAGGCGAAGCGTCCTTGGGTCGGCAGGAGGTCGTTGCGATGAGCCAGATGATCTCGCCGGGTACTGGAGTTCGCCCGCTCGACCCTTGACGCCCAGCAGTCCAGAGAGAGCGCCAAGGTGGTTCTGCTGCATCCGACGCGGCGCGGACCGAAGCCGAAGATTTCTGACGTCGACCTACTGGCCGCCATTCGAGCTGACCTAGAAGCTTCGCCGTTCGTCGGCGAAGGCCATCGCAAGGTCGGGGCGCGGCTGCGCATCCTTTCTGGCATCCGCGTGTCCAAGGATCGCGTCTGCCGCCTGATGCGCGAGAACGCCTTGCTGTCGCCGCACCGGGTACCGCAGGGTTCGCCCTCTGCCCACGATGGGTCGATCCAGGCCGAGGCGCCGAACCAGATGTGGGGCACCGACGGCATCCGCATCCAGACCGTCGACGCCTGCTGTGTCAGTATCCATAGGGCTTCAGGCCGAGTTCAGCACTACCGCCGCCTACGCCGGTAAGGGGCTCAAGCTGCGCATGGATCATGGCACGCAATACACCGCCGACGACTTCCTAAAACAGATCGCGTTCTGGGGTATCGACCAGAGCCTCGCCTTTGTTGCTGAGCCCCAGACCAATGGCGTGTTGAAGCCCGGCAGGCTTATGCCCTCCAGAAGGCCGCATGAGCTGCAAATCAGTGTCCAATCAACTGCGGGCAGTACAGGCTCTGTCAGCGTTCAGCGTTGGCGCAATTACACAGGAATTACACCAAACAAAAAGGCTTGCCGGTGTAAACTCTTGCAAGCCTTTGATCTTTATGGTGCCCAGGGGCGGAATCGAACCACCGACACGCGGATTTTCAGTCCGCTGCTCTACCAACTGAGCTACCTGGGCAAGTTGGTTGAGCGCGTCATTTCAGCAGCTACAGCCTGTTTTGTCAATCGGTGGCAAGAAGCATGAAGCGCAGACAGGCGCCGGCGCCCAGGTGTGGATCGATCTGGATCCGGCCTTCGCCGGAATGACCCCATGCGCGCCATGCCTTGCCCTGCAGGGCAGGGAGGATGTCAAGCAGAGGACGGGCACCGAATAACAGAGGAGGGGCCGCCTGACGTCTGAATGAACCGGCAACTCGGCCGGATCACCCATGATCCAACCTCGGCCCTTGCCTTAGTGCTGCGGGGTATAACCTGGGGGCATCTCGGCGCCCTCGCCGCCCTCGCCGAAGAAATAGCGTTCCATCTGCTCTTCGAGAAAACGCCGTGCCTGGGGGTTGGTGAGGCTGAGCCGGTATTCGTTGATCAACCGTGTCTGGTGGCGTAACCAGTCCTGCCAGGCGGCCTTGGAGACCTGCTCAAAGATCCGTTGCCCGAGTTCACCGGGGTAAGGTGGTCGATCCAAACCCTCAGCCTCGCGGCCGAGCTTGATGCAATGGACGGTTCGGGTCATGAGTCGTTCAACCTTAAGCTGGTTTGGCCAATGGATTCATCGCTTTCCGCAAGCTCGGCGAGCAGCCTCGCGATCGGCGCCGGTAGTCCCAGCACGGCCTCTGAGCTGGGGATGAACCAGCGCCAGTCTGGCCGATCCTGGATCTGCGTGGGTTCAGCGCCGAGCTCGACCAGCACCGGCTGCATCCTGAGCCGATAATGGGTGAATGCATGGTGGCGCTCGGCAAGCTTGACAAGACCTTGGGGTGCAACGCCCAGGGCGCTTCGACACCAGTCTGCGATCCCCTCTGTTGGTTCGAGCTCAGGCAGGCTCCAGAGCCCACCCCAGATGCCGGCAGGTGGGCGGCGTTCGAGCAGGATAGCGCCTTGCGGATGGCGGATGATCAGCAAGAGGGTGGAACGGGTCGGCAGCGCCCGCGCCGGGCGTGGTGCGGGGAGCTGAGACTGTCGCCCCTGGGCGCGGGCAAGACATCGCCCAGCAAGGGGGCAGATGGGGCATTGTGGGCGCCCCCGGGTACAGATCAGCGCCCCCAGGTCCATCAGCCCCTGGTTGTAATCGCCGGGTCGGTCGCGCGAAAGACAGCGTTCGGCAAGCCCCCAGAGCCTCGCCAGCGCCGGCCCGTTGCCCGGCCAGCCATTAACCGCAAAGAGGCGGGCGAAGAGACGCCTGACGTTGCCATCGAGGATGGGATAGGACCGATCCAGGGCGAGCGAGAGGATGGCACCTGCGGTCGAACGCCCGATGCCTGGGAGACGCAACAGCGCCTCTTGCGTATCAGGGAAGAGACCGCCGTGCTGATCGCGGATCAGGCGCGCGGCGCGGTGGAGGTTGCGGGCACGGGCGTAATAGCCCAGCCCAGACCAGAGGGCCAAGACCCCATCGAGCTCGGCAGCAGCGAGGTCCAGGACGGTCGGATAGACCGCCATGAAACGCTCGAAATAGGAGATGACCACAGAGACCTGGGTCTGCTGGAGCATGATCTCGGAGACCCAGACCCGATAAGGGCTGCGTTCGCGCTGCCAGGGCAGATCATGGCGCCCACAGCGGTCAAACCACTCCAACACCAGGGAGGCGATCTCCGCTGATGCGTGCTCGGTCATGGGGATCTCTGGGAATAGGATAGGAGGGGGAAAGTGGAGCGGGTGATGGGAATCGAACCCACGTTAGAAGCTTGGGAAGCTCCTGTTCTACCATTGAACTACACCCGCTTGGTGGACTTTTAATGTAGCGGCAACATTAGGGCTTGACAAGCCCCCCTTCCTGCCCTCAAGTAAAGTGCGCAAACCTGTACACAATTCTCTTCCTGCCCCGAATGCGGAGCGCATTCGTCTCTGACAGGCGTGACTTTCCCGACTACGGCAGAGACCCTCTCTGCTGTAGCTCCGCCGTTACCGGACGGACTCGCCACGGGTAGGGCAGTTGCGGTTGCCAGCCGTTTGAGATTGAGCGCGGCATTGATGTCCCGATCATGGCGCGTGCCGCATTGAGGACACGTCCATTCCCGATCCTTCAACGCCAACATCTCATTCTCCCAACCACAGACCGAACACAGGCGGCTGCTCGGATCCCAGCGATCAGCTAAAACCAACCAGACGCCGTAGCATTTCCCCTTGTATTCCATCTGCAAGCAGAACATGCCAAAGCCCAGGTCGCTGATGGCGCGGGCAAGCCGTTCGTTCGCCAGCATGCCCTTGACGTTCAAATCCTCAATCACCACCCCTTGGTTTTCGCGGCAGAGCCGGGTCGTGAGCTTATGTGTGAAGTCCGCTCGGACATTGGCAATGCGTGCGTGCAGCCTTGCCAACATCGCAGAGGATTTCCTTCGATTCTTCAAGATCGGAAGCCTCGTGCCTTTTGCCAGTCCGGCCCTTGGCGCAAACCCAGCCCCGACCTTGGCCGCCTCAACCTTGCAGGAAAGGCGTCTGCCTCGAATCCTGAGACAACGAAGCGCAGAGGAGATTTAACAGACTCGCCATTGGAAAGCCTGGCCGCCGCCTCAACGCCCAGGTCAACACCAGTCGTTTCATGCACCTGCGATAGAACGCAGCATCGACCACTTCAACCTGAATGGCGACGAACCAGCGTCCGCAGTACGCGAAACGGTCGCACCAAGAATCTTGCCATCGAAGCACAACGCCTCGGTCATGGCGACCTCACCGCTCTTGGGCAGGCAAATGGTCTTGTCCGAGACGCGGAACTTGTCGTTAGCAACATAGAAGCTATCGTGGCACCGGCCTTTCTTCTTGAACTGAAGCGCGTGAGCCTTCTTTCCGGCCTTGATATCGGCAAAGAATCGATCCCAGGCTTTGGCAAGATCGGCAAACGGTTGGGCATGGGCATCAATCCGCGTTGGCTCTGATACCTTACTGCGCAAGCCAATCAACTCGCGGATTTGTGCCTTGCGACTGTTCGCGCCACCAGGATCAAACCCCCTTCGCGCTCCCAGCGTTGCAAGGTCTTGACCAAGACGCCAAGCCGCTTCGCCGCCTTGCCTGTGCCCATCATCGCGCTTTCTATGTGGAAAATTATCCACTATCACGCATAGCTTGTAATACTAGGGTTGGCTCCTCGCCTTGGTAAAGGGCCGCGACGGCGGCGGCATGGTAGTCGATCACCCGATTGCGCCGGACCTTCATGGTCGAGGTCAGGAGACCGTTTTCAACCGACCAGGGCTCGAGGCTGAGGATCACCCGGCGAACCTTGGCATAGCCAGGGAAATCGCTCAACAGGTCGCGGATGCGCCGGATGATCGCCTTATGGATCTGCGGGTCATGAAGGCTGGCGGGTTGATCCGGATCCAGGCCATGTGCCCGGGCAAATGGCGGCCACTGCTCAGCATTGAGCACCAGGATGGCGGCGAGATAGGAACGGCCCTCGCCCAGCACCATGACCTGATCAAAGAGCGGGTCGGCGCCGATCGCCATCTCGAGGTCGGCAGGCGGCACCTTCTCGCCGTTGGATAGTACCAAGATCTCCTTAAGGCGTCCGGTGATATACAGGTGCCCGTCCTGGATACGGGCCTGATCGCCGGTATGCAGCCACCCATCGGCCTCCAGGACCCGGGCAGTGGCCTCTGGATTATTCCAGTAGCCCTGCATCACATTCGGGCCGCGGACCAAGAGCTCGTCGTTGTCGCCGATGCGCAGCTCGATCCCCGGCAGGGGTCTGCCGACGCTCTCCGGGATATTGTCATCTATTGGATTGACGCTGATCACCGGGCTGGTCTCAGTCAGGCCATAGCCCTGGAGGATCGGCAGGCCCAGGGCGATGAAGATCCGCGCCACCGCAGGCGGCAAGGGCGCACCGCCGCTGACGGCCACCCTCAGCCGTCCCCCCAGCCGCTTTAAGATCGACCGACCGAACCTAGGTCTCAGCCAGGGCGCAATCAGGAGGAGTGGGTGCCACCCAGCTCGCCCTTGCCGGTAGAGAAACTCGCGCCAGCCGCTCTCGACGGCAAGGGCAAAGGGCCAGCGGATCAGGACAGGGCGTGCGGCAAGCTGCTCGGCGATCCGCTGATGGAGGCGGTCAAAGATGCGCGGGACGGCAATTAGGACCGTTGGCTGGAGGGCCTGTAGGTCTTCGGCGAGTTGGTTGACTGAACGCGCATAGGATACAGCAGCGCTGGCCATCATCGGCAGATAGTAGCCAGCAGTGCGTTCGAGCATGTGCGACAGCGGCAGAAACGACAGAAAGAGATCATCCGGTCCGACCTGAAACAGGGTCAAGGCCGCTGCGACATTGCTCAGGATATTGTGGTGACTGAGCATCACCCCTTTGGGTCGCCCAGTGGTCCCAGAGGTATAGACGATGGTTGCCAGCGCCTGCGGATCGAGGTCCAGCACCTCAAAGGGCGGGGGGTTTTCGGGTAACCAGCCTGCGGCGACCCTGACCCGCGGGTCATGGGCAGCGAGCTCCTCGGCGGCCGGGCTTGACTCTAGGATCACCGCCCGCCGGAGATCGGCAGGGCTATCCAGGGCCTCGGCCAGGCGCCGCCAGCGCCCGGCGTCCTGGATCAACAGGACCTTGACGCCGGAATCCTGCAGGATATAGGCGACATTCTCTGCTCGGTCATCGGTATACAGGGGGACGGTGACCAGACCAAGGCTGAGTGTCGCCTGATCAAACAGGACCCACTCGGGACAATTGCGCAACAGTACAGCGACCCGATCGCCGACCTGCAGCCCCTCAGAGGCTAGCGCCTGACGCCAGCGCGCCGCCTGTTCCCCCATCGCCTGCCAGCTGAGGTCTTGCCAGCCTAGGCCGCGGACAAAATGGCGATAGGCCAGGCGTTCGGGCGAGCGGCGAATACGCTCGGCAAAGAGTCCAGCGAGCGTCCGGGCGACAGAGGCAGGGATGGGATCATGGGCGTTTGGGGACATGGCAGCGGTCCTCCCGGTGAAGCGCCGACCATTTCACTCTCAATCCAACCAGGGTGCAATCGGGTTAATATTTGTCTTCAGCCCACCCCAGGGGACGATCTGGCAAAGCCCGGATCCGCGCAGGGGGCCCGGCAGGGATCTTGAAGGCGCCGGCACTGCGCTCTCAACCACAGGCCCTTGGCACTACCGAAAACGCCGCTCAGGACATATATTAGTAAAAACTAATATTTCATGGAGATCGACATGTATCCGATCAGAGCGATCCTATTGCTAGGCTGGATAGCAGTACTGCCAGGGGCGGTCTGGGCCGAGCCTACCGAGCCAACGGCGCTTCCCAGCGCACCGGTGGAGGCGCGCGTCGTGCCGCGCGAATATCGGCTCGATGGGATCGTCGAGGCGGTCCGCGGGAGCACGGTCTCAGCCCAGACCTCGGGCCAGATCCAGGAGCTGCTCTATGACGTCGATGATGTGGTTGAGAAAAACGCCCTCATCGCCCGCATCAAGGACACCGAGCATCGCACCCGCGTCGCCCAGGCAGCGGCGGATCTCAAGGCGGCGACCGCCAGGTTGCGTCAGGCCCAAGACGAATACGACCGGATTGCCGGTCTCTATCGCACCAAGAACGTCTCTGAGTCGGCGATGGAGAAGGCGCGCGCCGAACTCGATAGCGCCAAGGCCGAACTCGAGGCAGCGACAGCGCGTCTGCAAAGCGCCCAGGAACAACTGAGCTATACCGAGATCCGCGCCCCCTATTCAGGGATCGTGACCAAACGTCATGTCTCGGTCGGCGAGACGGTTGGGCCAGGCACGCCGATCATGAGTGGGGTATCGCTCGATGAGCTGCGGGTGACTGCCGACGTGCCGCAGAGCATCATCGCCGCGCTGCGCGCTGCCCCTGCCGCCGAGCGGCGCGCCTGGGTCTATCTGCCGGATGGGCAGCGCATCGAATCAAACCGCTTAACCATCTTCCCCTTTGCCGATCCGGGTTCAAACACCTTTCAGGTCCGTATCGAGCTGCCGCCGAGCCCGCAGGTCAGCGGACATCTTTTTCCCGGGATGTATGTCAAGACGGGATTTTTGGTCGGTGAGAAGACCGAGCTCATCGTCCCCAAGGAGGCGGTGGTCCAGCGTTCCGAGGTCACGGCGGTCTATGTCTTGGGCGAGGGGGGGTATGTCCATTTCCGCCAGATCCGCCTGGGACGGGCCATGGATGACGGCTATGTGGTCCTGGCGGGTCTGAGCGCCGGCGAACAGGTGGTGCTCGATCCCATTGCCGCAGGCGAGCACTTAAAGGCCCAGCCGCCGCTGCGCCATGTCGCGGGGAGCAAAGGGCATGACTGAGCGCTTAGGGATCGCGGGGCGCATCGCCGCCCAGTTTCAGGCAAGCGAGATCACCCCACTTCTGGCCCTGGTGGGCCTATTGCTTGGGCTGTTCGCGGTCTTGGTGACCCCGCGCGAAGAAGAGCCCCAGATCGATGTCACCTTCGCCGATATCTTTATCCCCTTTCCGGGGGCCTCGGCGAGCGAGATCGAGCACCTGGTCGCCGGCCCTGCCGAACAGGTCCTCTCCGAGATCAAGGGGATCAAGCACGTCTATTCGGTCTCGCGCCCGGGGCTTGCGGTGGTGACCGTCCAATACGAGGTCGGCGAGGACAACACCCAGGCGATCGTGCGCCTATTCAGCAAGGTGATGTCCAAGCAAGACTGGCTGCCGCCGAACCTGGGCGTCGGCAGCCCGATCATCAAGCCCAAGGGGATCGACGATGTCCCGATCCTCACCTTGACCCTGTGGTCGGAGGACCCAAGGGTCAGGGCCTATGAACTCGGACAGGTCGCGCATGCGATTGAGCAGGAGATCAAGCGGGTGCCCGGGACACGCGATGTCTATACCCTGGGTGCCCCTGCCCAGGTGGTCCGGGTTCAGCTGCACCCCGATCGGCTTGCCGGCTATGGCCTGGATCTCAATCAGCTACGCCGCGCCCTGCAATCCGGCAACCGGATCGCCGACAACCTGAGCGTCACTGCGGACAATCAAGAGGTGCTGGTCCAGGCCGGGACCTTTTTGACCTCAGCGGAGGAGATCGGCGACCTGGTGGTCGGGGTCCACGGTGGTCGGCCGGTGTATCTGCGCGATGTCGCCGAGATCGAGCGCGGGCCCGAGACCCCCGAGAGCTATGTGCTGATGGGCGCGGGGCCGGCTGCTGCTGCATCCGGGGTCAGCCCTGGTCAGCCGCGCTCGGCGGTGACCATCGCCATCGCCAAACAGCCGGGCGTCAATGCCGTGAATGTGGCCCAGGACGTTATCGAGCGCCTGGAACAACTTAAGGGCCTCTTCATCCCGGATCATGTCGAGGTGACCGTCACCCGCAACTATGGCGCCACCGCGGATGCCAAGGCGAAAAAGCTCATCAGCAAGCTGGCATTCGCCACCGCCTCTGTGGTCTTCCTGGTCCTTCTGACCCTCGGCTGGCGCGAGGCGGTCATCGTCGGGGCGGCGGTGATCGTGACCCTGATGCTGACGCTGTTTGCCTCCTGGGCCTGGGGATTCACCATCAACCGGGTCTCGCTCTTTGCCCTGATCTTTTCCATCGGCATCCTGGTCGATGACGCCATCGTGGTGGTCGAGAACATCCATCGCCACCTGGGCCTCAGCCAAGACCCTTTCTCTCGCTTGATCCCTCGCGCCGTCGATGAGGTGGGGGGGGCGACGATCCTGGCAACCTTCACGGTGATAGCCGCGCTCCTGCCGATGGCCTTCGTCACTGGCCTGATGGGCCCCTATATGAGCCCCATCCCGATCAATGCCTCGATGGGGATGCTGATCTCATTGTCAGTGGCCTTTATCCTGACGCCCTGGATGTCTTATCAGCTGCTGGGAGGCGCTGCTCGACATCCGCAGGGATCGCAGCACACCGCTCAAGGCCACCAGCAGGATAAAGACCGGCTCCAGCACTGGCTGAGGAGGGCCTTCATCCGCCTCATCGGCCCCTTTGTGGCCGATCGGCAGGGGCGGCGCAATCGCTGGCTGTTGCTCTTGGGCGTGGTGTTCCTGATCCTCGGCTCCTTTGCCCTGCCGGCCAACCAGTTGGTGGTCCTCAAGATGCTGCCCTTCGACAACAAGAGCGAGTTCCAGATCATCCTCGATATGCCCGAGGGGATGAGCCTGGAACAGACACTGAAGGTCCTCTCTGAGATGGGCGAATATCTCGAGACCGTGCCTGAGGTGGCCAACTATCAGATCTATGCAGGGAAGGCGGCGCCGATCAATTTCAACGGTCTGGTGCGCCAGTACTATCTGCGCCAGGGCCCGCATCTCGGTGACATCCAGGTCAACCTGGTCGATGCCCATCATCGCAAGGACAAGAGCCATTCCATTGTCCTGCGACTGCGCGAGCCGCTGCAGGCCATCGCCAAGCGCTATGGCGGCAATGCCAAGCTTGCTGAGGTCCCGCCAGGTCCGCCGGTGCTCGCCCCCTTGGTCGCCGAGGTCTATGGGCTCGACTATGACGGTCAGATCGAGGTCGCGCGCAAGGTGCGCGAGGTCTTTGAGCGCACCCCGGACGTGGTGGATGTCGATGACTCAGTCGAGTTCGCCTCGCGCAAGCTGACCCTGGTCGTGGATCGGGCCAAGGCGGCGCGGCTAGGGGTGGCGCAGGCCAGTGTCGCCCAGGCCCTTGCCAGCGTGCTCGATGGCGAGGACATGAGCTTCCTGCATGGGGCCAATGTCAAATATGCCGTGCCGATCCGGGTCGAATATAGCGAGGCCGACAAGGCAGATCTCGAGCAGGTCTTGGCCCTGCGCGTGCGTTCAGAAAGCGGGCAACTCGTGCCGCTGTCTGAGATCGTCACCGCCGTCGAGGGGACGCGCGAGCGCAGCATCTATCACAAGGACCTCTTGCCGGTGGTCTATGTGATCGGCGACATGGCAGGCAAGACCGACAGCCCCTTGTACGGCCTCTTTGCGATCGCCGCGACCCTCACCCAAGAACTCGGGCTTGAACAGTGGTATCGCCAGGCACCAACCAACCCCTATGGCTATAGCCTCAAATGGGACGGCGAATGGCAGGTGACCTATGAGACCTTCCGCGACATGGGCGCGGCCTATGCGGTAGGTCTGGTACTGATCTATCTCTTGGTGGTGGCGCAGTTTAGGAGCTATCTCGTCCCCCTGATCATCATGGCGCCCATCCCCCTGACCCTGATCGGCATCCTGCCGGGTCATGCCCTCTTGGGCGCGCAGTTCACCGCCACCTCGATGATCGGGGTCATTGCGCTGGCCGGGATCATCGTGCGCAACTCAATCCTCCTCGTTGACTTTATCAACCAAGAGGTGCGCGCGGGTGCGAGTCTCGAACAGGCGGTGATCGATTCAGCAGCAGTGCGCGCCAAGCCGATCGTCCTCACCGCAGTGGCGGCGATGGCAGGCGCCGTCTTTATCCTGGATGACCCGATCTTCTCGGGGCTTGCGGTCTCTCTGTTGTTCGGCCTGTTTGTCTCGACCCTGCTGACCTTGGTCGTCATCCCTGTGGCCTATTACGGCGTGATGGTCAAGCGGGTCGCTTGGATCAGGCGGGAGATCATCTAGGCGGGGTCCTGGCATTTTGGAGCGCCGGCCTCTCGCCGGCCATCCATGGCGCAAGTAATTCTCGATGCCCTTGCAAAAAACCGAGTTGCGCCAGCATCTCCAGATCAAGGCGCGTGCGCTGCTCGATGCGCTATGCTTCGGCGAGTTTACCGGTCTGCTGGAAATACGCAATGCGCTCAGCCAATTCCAGCTTGATCGCCTCGATGGCGCGCAAAACCGTGGCGCGCGGCATCACATAAAAGTCAGCCCGCTCAACACGCCATCGATCAGCGCTTCGATATACCGCCCGCGGTCTGGGTGAGCCGCGCCGAAAGGATGATCGCCGAAAGGATGATCAAGGCGCGCGGGTCTTGTGATGGCTTGATAGCGCCATCGGATGCCCGCGCGCATGATCGCTACCAGCGGCCACAGCAGCAGGGTCAGGATGGCCGCGACGACCGCGCCTTGCAGCGATGGGCCATCCACCGCTAGCGGCAGTAGCGACGCGAGTAGATGGCGGTCCGCGTCGTCATTTCCGCGATCGACCGAGCCAGCGACTCCATCACGCGCATCCACAGGGCAACCTCGAGATTTGGGCAGACGCTGGAGAACATATCAACCAGGTCGGTGCTGGCCGGTGCGGCACTGAATGGCGTGGCGCTGGCCACGTCTGGCCTGTCTGAGGGCATGCAGCAGTTGGGGATGCATGCGGTGCATGCCTTCGCCGCCTTCGATGATGCGCGCGCCACTATCGCGTCTATGCCGGGCGTCACGCAAGAGGCACTGTCTAAGATGCAAACTGCGGCCTTTTTTATGGGTCGTTTTTACGTTCGGCGACGGCAGCCCAGACGAGACGATCAGCGCGGCCGCTTGGCGTATGGAGCAGCAGGGCAAGCTGGCTGGGCGCATCCTGCGGCCGCTCATCGACGCGCTCTTTGCCCCGCTGGAACGCGATCACTGCCGAGCGAGCTACGAGAGCGAGCTTGTTGGCGCGTACCTTCCTTTAATTTTTCCTTTAATTTATCGAAAGGAATATCCCCATGGCTGAAGCATTCCATCACGGGGTCGAGATTGTCGATATAGATGACGGCTTGCGGCCGATCCAGACGGCGCGCTCAAGCGTGATCGGCGTCGTCGGTACCGCACATGACGCGACCGATGCGGCTGTGCCGCTCCACACTCCGATTTTGCTGACCACGCCGCGCAGCGCGGCCATTTTGGGCAGCGCCGGCACGCTGCCCGCCGCGGTGTCGGCGATCCACGCGCAGGGCTATAGCCCGCTGATCGTAGCGGTGCGCGTGGCTGATGTGCCAGACGACCCGAATACCACGGCAGATGAGAGGCTGGCCGCGGTGATCGGCGGCACAGATGCAGGTGCCGGTGCACGCACGGGCATCGCGGCGCTGGAAACGTTGCGATCGGTGCTTGGCTGCTGTGTTTCGCAGCCCACATCCGCCCCACTCTCCCCTTCTGTCGCTGCATAGTGCTGCGCCTGTTCAGGCGCCTGCCTCATCACAGCATTCGCGCTTGGGTTTATCATTGAGTCTCCGATCCATGCACAACGAAGTAGCGCCCCTCGGGGCCGCGGAGGACTCATGCAAAACGAACGTATCATCGCCTTCGTCATGGCCGGCGGCCAAGGGTCCCGGCTCCAGCCGCTCACCCAAAATCGCTCCAAGCCCTCGGTCCCCTTCGGGTCGCGCTACCGCATAGTCGATTTTGTCTTAAGCAATCTGGTCAACTCCCAGATCCATACCATCTATCTTCTGGTCCAGTACAAGTCGCAGTCGCTGATCGAGCATGTCCGCAAGGCCTGGACCATCTCGCCCTTGATACAAAATCAGTTTGTTACCGTCGTGCCGCCACAGATGATGTCGGGAGAGCATTGGTTTCAGGGGACCGCCGATGCCGTCCACCAGAATCTCAATCTGATCGAGGAGCATCGCCCGGATCTGGTCGCGGTCTTCGGTGCCGATCATATCTACCGGATGGACGTGCGGCAGATGGTCGAGTTCCATCGCGCCAACCGCGCCGATGCCACCATCGCCGCCCTGCCGGTGCCGGTGGCCGAGGCATCGAGCTATGGGGTGATCGTGGCCGATACCGATGGGTATATCCGCGCCTTCGAGGAAAAGCCAGCCAAGCCGACCCCGATGCCCGGCAATCCTGGGATGGCCTTCGCCTCGATGGGCAATTACATCTTCGACACCGAGGTACTGATCCAGGCCCTGCGCGAGACCAAAGAGACAGGCGGGACCGACTTTGGTCAGCATGTCTTGCCGCGCCTCTTGCAGACCCATCGACTCTTTGCCTATGACTTTGCGACCAACCGCATCCCCGGCATTCAGCCCTATGAGCAACAGGTCTATTGGCGCGATGTAGGGACCCTCGACGCCTATTTCGACGCCCATCGCGATGTCTTGGGTGCTGAGCCTGTTTTCGATGTCTTCAATCCTGAATGGCCGATCTATTCGAGCAGCTATCAGGGCCCGGTAGCGCGGATACTCGGCGGTCAGATCGAAAACACCCTGCTTGGCGCAGCGACCCTCGTCTATCCCGGCTCGGTGATCAAAAACTCGATCATCCGGCGCGAGGCGGTAATCGAGGAGGGCGCTGTGATCGAGGATTGCATCATCATGGACTATGTGCGCATCGGGCGCGGGGCGCGCCTGCGCCGGGTGATCGTCGATCGGCACAATCATATAGATGCTGGGGATGCGATCGGTTTCGACTGCGGGCGCGACGCCGAACGCTTCCATATCAGCCCCGGCGGTCTTACCGTGATCCCCCAGGGTCAGGTGAGCTATTTCGCGCGCGATCATCGCGGTTCAAGCGGACACGGCTATGCCGAATGAGCCGGACTCGCCGGCGATTTTTGGCCCCATCGCGCGCTGACCAGATGGCGCCCTTGTCGAGCATGACCCAACCTGTCTGCATGGGAGACCCACACACCGGAGAGCGGTAGTCCCGCCCTGCCTAGAGCGCCGGCAATGCTAGGACCCTTCGGGATTGGCGGGCGATATACCGCATCACCCGCCACAGGACAAGCAGCGCGCCGACGGCGATCAGGGCGATACGATGGTTAAGCCAGGGATGAGGGCGATCATGATGCCTCGGCATGAATCTCGACTGCCGTACCCTTTGGGATGGCGGCGAAGAGCTCGATGATGTCGCGATTGCGCATCCGGATACAGCCGTGAGATCCGGGCACGCCCATCGGCTCGGAGTCCGGACAACCGTGGATATAGATGAAGCGCCTGAGCGTATCGACCTGCCCACCGCGGTTGCGCCCGGGCTCGCAGCCAGTCAGCCAGAGGATACGGGTCAAGATCCAATCGCGTCCTGGATAGGCCGCAGCCAAGGCCTCGCTATAGATCTCGCCCGTCGGTCGGCGCCCGACAAACACCGTGCCGAGCGGACAATCAGCCCCGATCTTCAAGCGCACCCGATGCAGCCCGCGCGGGGTGCAGCCACTGCCTAGCCGTTCGCCCGGTCCGTTGGCGGCGGTGGAGACCGGGTACTGGCGCAGCGCCTGCCCCTCAGCAAACAGGGTTAGGCGCTGGGCCGCCAATTCGATCAAGACCCACACCCCTTCGCGCACAGCGCGCCTGATCCCTCATTCCCGCACCGGTGAGCGGATCAAGGCGCGGATGCGTCCGGGGTCAGGCAGACCGCGCACCACCAGCTCCGGGAGGTCGCCTGAGGTATAGATGGTTAGATCGCCGGCATTCAGGATGCGCTGCAGTAGGCTTTGGCTGACATGGACAGTGCGCACCGCGTTCATAGAGATCTCTGTATAGTGTTTGCTAAGCAGCCCATGACTCCAGAGGATCTCATCGGCGCTGATCTCGAGACGATCAGAAAGGCTCGCCAACCACCAGCCCACTAATCGAAACAGGGCAAAAACAAAAAGCAATAGACCGAGCAGACGCAGGACAAGATCGTCGAGCCCGGGCAAGGTCAGTTCAGGCGGCAGGGCCTGTTCACCCTTCAAGAATAAAAGGCTGCCGCCCACCAGTAAGAGCAGGGTCAGGACCGTGGCCAGGGGCCGGCTGCGGATCAGTGAGGGGTGGGCTGAATATAGGACCTCAGACATCAGGCAGTCTCCTGGTTCTTAAAGGCCGTCTGGGCAGCAGGCCGCTTTTTAAGAGACGGCCTCGCGCCGGCGGCGTTCGCGGTTACGTTTGAGCCGGATCAGGGTCCAGGTTGGACCTGAAGCGGCATAGACAATGGCCAAGGTAAATAGGACCAGGGGCGGTTGAAGATAGACCAGGGCAAAACCGAGCATCACCAATACGGCAAGCAGGAAGGGGACCCGTCCCTGGAGATTGATCTGTTTGAAGCTGAAATAGCGGAAGTTGCTGACCATCAGGAGCCCCGCGCCTGCTGTCAGGATCGCTGCCAGCCAGGCGACATCCTGGCCTTGGATACCGAAATCATGCGCTGTCCAGATGCCCATCGCGACGAGGGCGGCCGCTGACGGGCTGGCAAGCCCCTGAAAATAGCGTTTGTCGGCGATCCCGATCTGGGTGTTGAACCTGGCTAGACGCAAGGCGGCAGCGGCTGTATAGATAAAGGCGGCCAGCCAGCCGATCTTACCCAGACCGCCAAGCGCCCAATGATAGGCAACCAAGGCAGGGGCGACCCCGAAGGCCACCATGTCGGACAGACTATCGTATTCGGCGCCGAAGGTGCTTTGGGTCTGGGTGAGGCGCGCGATCCGGCCATCGAAGCCATCGAGGATCTGGGCGGCCAGGATCGCGACTGCTGCTGCCTCGAAGCGCCCATGGGTGGCGGCAAGCACGGCATAAAAACCGGCAAAGAGGGCCGCGGTCGTGAACAGGTTGGGCAGCAGATAGATACCGCGGCGGGTTTTGCATGGAAGCTCGGTTTCGTCCATAGTTATCACATCAATGCGCGATAGGATCTCTGGCCAACAAGATCGAGGGCCCCTGGGTGAGATGAAGATGATACAGTCCCAGCGGCCAAGGCGGGAGGCGGGAGACACCGCACCTCGATCCCCATCAGTGCAGACATCCTTGAAACAGGCTCGCAAACACCATGACCCTGCCGCCCATCCGTCCCCCGCTGCCGAACGATGACCCGCGCTGGAAGCTCGTCAATGCCACCATGCGCCGCAACGGCTATGCCGGGCATGCCTTAATCGAGACTCTGCACAGCGTCCAGGACGCCTTCGGCTATCTCGACGAGACGGCGCTGCGCTTCGTCGCCGCCTCCCTGGACATGCCCTTGAGCAAGGTCTATGGAGTTGCGACCTTCTATCACATCTTTACCCTCAAGCCGCCAGGCCGCCATACCTGTGTGGTCTGCACCGGCACCGCCTGTTACATCAAGGGTGCCACCGGTCTACTCGAGGGCATCCTCGCGCACTTCGCGCTGCGCCCGGGTGAGACCAACGAGGACGGGGCCCTGTCGTTGTTGACCGCGCGCTGTGTCGGCGCCTGTGGCCTGGCACCGGCGGTGGTACTCGACGGCGAGGTCTTGGGCAAACAGACCCCGGAGAACCTGCTCGCCAAACTGGAAGGGCTTGTACATGCATCTTGATGACCTTGCAGAGCTAGCCGCGCGCCATCGCGCCGAAGAGACCCACGAGCAGGAGATCCGCGTCTGTGTCGCGGCCAGTTGCCAGTCATCCGGTTCGCTGCCGGTCTTAGAGGCGCTCAAAGAGGCCTGTGCGACCCAGGGCAATGGGCGCTGTAAGGTCAAGGGGGTCGGCTGCATGGGGCTCTGTTCGGCGGGGCCCTTGGTCGCGGTCGCCGAGCGGGATGCCGAGCTCAACAGCTCGCTCCTCTATCGCAATGTCACCCCAGTCGATGCTCCGGAGATCCTCGCTAGCCTCCAGGGGCCGCCGGTCGAACGCCTACGCTGTCCGACCGATCAGCCGTTTTTTCAGCAGCAGGTGCGCATCGTTCTCGAGCGGTCGGGGCTGATCGATCCCGAGAGCCTGCCCGAGGCGATTGTACATGGCGGCTATAGCGCCCTGATCCAGACGATCACCGAGATGACCCCAGCCGAGGTGATCCGCGAGGTGACGGCGAGCGGGCTGCGCGGGCGTGGTGGCGCGGGCTATCCTACAGGTCTCAAGTGGTCCACAGTCGCCAAGATGCCCAGCGCCCAGAAATATGTCATCTGCAACGCCGACGAGGGCGACCCGGGTGCCTTTATGGACCGCGCAGTGCTAGAGTCCGACCCACACCGGGTGCTCGAGGGCATGGCGATCGCCGCCTATGCCATCGGTGCCAGCAAGGGCTACATCTATGTGCGCGCGGAGTACCCCCTGGCGGTCGCGCGCCTGGAGACCGCCATCCGCGCTGCTCGTCGCGCAGGGTTTCTCGGCGCGCGGGTGGCGGATACGCCCTTTGCCTTTGACATCGACCTTCGGCTCGGCGCCGGCGCATTCGTTTGCGGCGAGGAGACGGCCCTCATGGCCTCGATCGAGGGACTGCGGGGTCAGCCGCGCCCGCGCCCACCCTATCCCGCCGAGTCCGGGCTGTGGGGCTGCCCGACCCTGATCAACAACGTCGAGACCTTTGCCAATATCGCTCCCATCATCCGCAAAGGCGGCGCCTGGTTTGCCCAGATCGGGACCGAGGGCTCCAAGGGGACCAAGGTCTTTGCCCTGGCGGGTCGGATCAAGAACACCGGGCTCATCGAGGTCCCGATGGGGATCACGCTGCGCGCGATCATCGAGGAGATCAGCGGCGGGATCCCCGATGGTAAGCGGTTCAAGGCGGTCCAGACCGGCGGGCCTTCGGGCGGCTGTATCCCCGAACAATATCTGGACACGCCGGTGGATTATGACAGCCTCAAGACCCTCGGCACCATCATGGGCTCGGGCGGGATGATCGTCATCGACGAGACCGCCTCGATGGTCGATGTCGCGCGGTTCTTTATGGAGT
The DNA here is from genome assembly GCF_011290485.1 of Caldichromatium japonicum. Taxonomy (GTDB): domain Bacteria; phylum Pseudomonadota; class Gammaproteobacteria; order Chromatiales; family Chromatiaceae; genus Thermochromatium; species Thermochromatium japonicum. Next base: position 2,068,395 of record NZ_CP048029.1, read on the forward strand.
TTTGTATGAGCGAGTCCTGCGGCAAGTGTATTCCCTGCCGCACTGGGACTTGGCAGATGCATGCCCTCCTAGAGAAGATCGCGCGCGGCGCAGGGACCGATGAGGACCTTGCGCTTCTGGAGGAGCTCTGCGAGGTAGTGCGGGCGATGAGTCTATGCGGCCTGGGTCAGACCGCCCCGAACCCAGTCTTGAGCACCCTGCGCTATTTCCGCCACGAATATGAGGCCAAGCTCAGGGCGTAGGGGAAGGATAAAACCGCCTGCGCACTGTGTGTCCGCCTGACACTGGGGGTTTGAGAAAGATGCCGCTTACAGCCGCCCAACCCAATGTACGGGTCGTCACCCTGAAGATCGATAACCGCGACCTCTCGGCGCGCGAGGACGAGACCCTGCTCGAGGTCTGCCGCGAGCACCAGATCCCCGTCCCCAGCCTGTGTTATCTCGAGGGGCTATCGCTCTGGGCAGGCTGTCGGCTATGCATGGTCGAGTTGGTCGGGCAAAACCGATTGGTAGCAGCCTGTTCGACCCGTGTCGCCGAAGGGATGGTGATCCAAACCGATAGCCCTCGCCTCCAGCGTTATCGCCGCACACTTGTCGAGCTTCTATTCGCCGAACGCAACCATGTCTGTTCGGTCTGTGTCTCCAACGGTCATTGCGAGCTGCAGACGCTCGCCCAGCGACTCGGGGTCGACCATGTGCGCTTCAGCTACCGCCAGGTCCATTATCACCTCGACAGCTCGCATGAGTTGTTTCGCCTCGATCACAACCGCTGCATCCTGTGCACCCGCTGCGTGCGGGTCTGCGACGAGATCGAGGGGGCGCATGCCTGGGACGTAATGGGGCGCGGTGGCCAATGCCAGATTATCTCGGATCTGGCGACCCCCTGGGGCGAGAGCGAGACCTGTACGAGCTGCGGCAAATGCGTCCAGGTCTGCCCCACAGGCGCCCTGGTTAAACAGGGGACCTCGGCGGGTGAGATGGTCAAGGATCAGCACTTCTTGCCGATCCTCGCGCGCCGCCGCCATGCGCGATAGCCTAAAACCCTAGGAGCGATCGCCGATGAGCGAGCCCAAGATCACCATTGCCACCGCCTGGCTCGACGGCTGCTCAGGATGTCACATGTCATTTCTGGACCTTGATGAGCGTCTGATCGCCCTTGCCGAGCGTGTCGAGTTGGTCTACAGCCCCCTGGTCGATGCCAAGACCCTGCCCGAACAGGTAGAGCTCGGGATCCTGGAAGGGGCGATCAGCTCGGACGAAGACCTCGAAAAGGCTAGGCTCTTTCGCGCGCGCTGCCGGGTCCTCATCAGCCTCGGCGATTGCGCGGTGACCGGCAATGTGCCGGCCATGCGCAATGCATTCAAGCTCGAACAGGTCCTCGATCGCGCCTATCGCGAAAACGTGACCCTAAACCCCCAGATCCCGTGCGTTGGGGTGCCGGCGCTGCGCTGTCCGGTCAAGCCGGTCCATCAGGAGGTCAAGGTCGATGTCTTTGTGCCTGGCTGTCCGCCACCGGCGGATGCCATCTGGTTTGTCCTCACCGAACTCCTCGCCGGTCATGCCCCGGACCCGAGCGCGGTCAGCCGTTTTGGGATATAGGTTTAGAATGCCGTAGGGTGCGCAATGCGCATCCTACAGGGAACGGGCGATGCCCGCCCCTGACCACCCGAGGTTGAAACCATGAGCCGCACCATCGCCATCGAGCCGGTCACCCGCATCGAGGGACACGCCAGGATCAGCATCGATCTCGACGAACAGGGCCAGGTCGCCGACGTCCGGTTACATCTCACCCAATTTCGCGGCTTCGAGAAGTTCTGCGAGGGGCGACCCTACCGCGAGATGCCGGCCTTGACCGCCCGCACCTGCGGGATCTGTCCAGTCAGCCATATCATCGCTTCGAACAAGGCTTGCGACCATCTGCTATCGGTCAAGATCCCACCGGCAGCAGAAAAGCTCAGGCGGGTGTTGAATCTCGCCCAGCTCGTGCAATCGCATGCCCTATCGTTCTTTCATCTCTCTTCCCCGGATCTCGTCCTCGGCTGGGACGCTGACCCTAGGGAGCGCAACCTCTTCGGGGTGATGCGCCAGCATCCAGAGCTGGCGCGCGACGGGATCAGACTGCGAGCGATCGGTCAGATCATCATCGAGACCCTGGGCGGCAAACGCATTCATCCGGCCTGGGTGGTGCCCGGCGGGGTGGCTGAGCCTTTAAACGCCGACAAACGCGATCAGATCCTCAAACTGATTCCCGAGGCCCTAGAGATCACCAAACGCACCTACGCCTTCTACAAGACCCTGGTACCGAGGTTTAAAGACGAGGCCGAGCGCTTCGGCAACCTCCCCACCCTCTTTCTGAGCCTGGTGAGCCCACAGGGGACACTCGAGCACTATGATGGTCTTTTGCGCATCAAGGACGCCCAGGGGCGGATCATCGAGGACCAGGTCCCGCCCGAGGACTATGCACGGGTCATCGGCGAGGCGGTAGAGCCCTTCAGCTATCTCAAATCGCCCTATTACAAACCCCTGGGTTATCCGCAGGGGGTCTATCGCGTCGGCCCCTTGGCCAGACTGAATAATATCCAATCCTGCGGCACCCCCTATGCCGATGTCGCGCTCGCCGAGTTTCATCTGCTGCGCGAAGAAGGGCCGATCCTAAGCAGCTTCCATTATCACTATGCGCGCCTGGTTGAGATCATCTATGGCTTGGAGATGATCGATCGCTTACTCAAAGACCCCGTCATCATGGATCAGCGGGTACGCGCCCGGGCCCGCAGCAACCGCTACGAAGGGATCGGGGTCGCCGAGGCCCCGCGCGGGACACTGATCCATCATTACCGGATCGATGACGATGGGCTCATCACCTGGGTCAATCTCATCATCGCCACCGGTCACAACAGCCTGGCGATGAATCAGGCCATCCGCCAGGTCGCATCGGCCTATGTCGATGGGACCAGACTCGATGAGGGGATGCTCAATCGGGTCGAGGCGGTGATCCGCTGTTTTGACCCCTGTCTCTCCTGCGCCTCGCATGCCGCAGGTCAGATCCCCTTGACGGTCGAGCTGCGGGATGCGCAGGGGCAGGTCCTCGATCGGCTCTCGCGGTAGGCTGCGCCCTGGGTTACCCCGTCGCTCGCAGTCGAGTGCGCAGCGCGCACCTGACAAGCCCGCGGCAAGACAGCCTATCGTTCGATCGACACCTGGTGCCCTGAACAGCCTGCTGATCATCGGCTATGGCAATCCAGTGCGCGGCGATGATGCAGTGGGGTTCATCGCCGCCGAGCGTCTCTTGGATTGGCTCGAGAGACGGGCCCCTGAGGGCAGCGGTGCGACTGGCCCGGCCGTAGGGTACGCATCGCGTACCCTACGGCCAGCATCTCCAAGGCCGATCTTGGCCGGGGTCGATGCCCGGACATCCCGCGGCGGGGAAGATAGCTCCCTCCCGCCTGTCGAGTGCGCAAGGTACCCCACAGAAGGCACACGGCCGCGGGGATCAGGGGTTGAGGTCATCGCTCGACAGTGCCTGACCCCAGAGCTTGCAGCAGATCTCGCCCGCCACCGGCGCGCGCTCTTCATCGATGCTGCACTCGATGATCCGCCAGGCAAGGTGCGCTGCCGGCGGCTTCGGCCCACAGGGGGTGCACTGGGCACCCGGCAAGGCTCGGCATGGCCGACGCCTCGGCAGGATGGCTCTGTCTTATCCCCTCCCCTCATCCATGCACTCACGCCAGCCGAGCTCTTGGCCTGGTGTCTGTGGCTCTACGGTACCTCGCCGAGGTCGTCCCTGATCTCGATCGGGGGTGAGTCGTTCGCCTATGCCGAGCGGCTCAGCCCGGTAGTAGATGAGGCATTGCAGCGCTTGCTCGACCGGCTATATCGCCTCATCCACCCCTAACCTTCAGTTCAGCACAAGCCAAGATCCAGAAACACCCATAGGATGCAAAGGCGCCGGGTGTGTGGCTGCGAATGGATCAATACCACCCTAGAGAGGCACTGCGCATCCGATCAGCCGCCGGGATCAATCCACAGATCGCTCCTCAGCGGACAGGGTGCCCGGTGCGTCCTGGGCCGAGGTATCAGCAGGCAAATTGCTAACCACGGGCTCGCTCAGCGACTCTTCAACCGCCGGCAGGACCTCGGCAAACTCGATCCCATAGATCTCCCAGATCGAGATCAAGAGCGAACCGATGATGGGCCCCAAGAAGAGCCCCGGCAGGCCGAACATAAAGATCCCGCCGAGTGTGCTCAAAAAAATCATCAGCTCGTGCATCTTAGTGTCCTTGCCCACCAGGATCGGGCGCAGCAGATTATCCAGGGTGCCGACGACCAGACCGCAAAAGAGACCGAGCAGGACGCCGGTCAGGATCTTGCCTTGGACGATCAGGATGACCACTGCCGGTGCCCAGATCAGCGAGGCCCCGACATTGGGGATGATCGACAGCACCGCCATTACCGTACCCCAGAAGACGGCATCGCTGATGCCGGCGACGGCAAAGGCGATCCCCGCCAGCCCTCCTTGGAGAATGCCGATCAAAACCGTCCCCTTGAGGGTGGCGCGGGTCACTGAGATGAACTTGTCGAGCAGGAGGCGCTCGTCTCGGGTATAGAGCGGTAGGTAATACAGGATTTTGAGGATCAGATTGGGGCCGTCGATCAGGAGGAAAAACAGGCTGTACAGGAAGACGAAGGTCAGAAAGAGCAGATGGACGGTCTTGAAGGCGACCGATGAGACCCAATCGACCAGCAACTTGCTGATCAGGGTCGCGCCCTGGCCTGCCTGTTGCAGGATCAGGTCGCGGTGACGCACTACCTCCTCATAGAACGGCAGATGCACGAGCCAGGTCATAAGGCCGCTGGGGTCCTCGATCACTGCCCGCACCCAAGCGCGGATGAGCAGGCTGACATCGAGCGCCTGACCGATCAGGATGGTGATCAGCAAGGCCCCGGGGATCAGGACGATGACGGTGATAGACGCCAGGGTCAGCAGTGCGGCTAGAGGCGCGCTCCAACCGAACCGCGCGCGCAGCCTGAGATAAAAAGGGTGAGCCAAGGCGCTGAAGATCCCCGCCAGCAAGAGCGTCATTAAAAACGGCTGGATCATGGCCAAAAATAGGGCGCTGATCCCGAGCGTCATCAGGATGACAGTGGCCTTGGTCAGTGAATCCTGGGTCATGCGACAATATGGGTATTTGTTCAAACTGCCATGAACACTGCGATCTAGACTCCGCGATGAATGTCAATCCTGAAACCCTGAGGCGCGAGCTGATGGAACGGGGCCTCAACCGCGCCGACCTCGATCCCGATCCGGTCCGCCAGTTTCAATCCTGGTATGAACTGGCGATCGCCGCCGACCTGCCTGAGCCCAATGCCTTTACCCTATGCACAGTCGCTGCCGACGGCCAACCCTCGGCGCGCACCGTCTTGCTCAAGCTCTATGACGAGCACGGCTTCGTCTTTTTCACCAACTACACCAGCCACAAGGCGCGCGAGATCGCGGCCAATCCACGGGTGGCCATGCTCTTTCCCTGGGTGGCACTGGCCCGCCAGGTACAGATCACAGGGCAGGCCGAGCACATCTCCACGACCGAATCGATGCGCTACTTTGCTACCCGTCCGCGCGGCAGTCAGATTGGCGCCTGGGCCTCGCCGCAGAGCCAGGTCATCCATTCGCGCGCGCTTCTCGAGGCCAAGGTCGCCGAAATGGCCAAGCGCTTCGCCCAAGGCGAGGTCCCCTTGCCCGATTTCTGGGGCGGTTACCGCATCGTGCCCAAGACGTTCGAGTTCTGGCAGGGGCGCGAGAACCGTTTGCACGACCGCTTCCGCTATCTGCAGCAAGCAGGTGGCGGCTGGGCGATCGAGCGGCTGGCACCTTGAAACGGCGCAGGCATGTCTCCTTAAGGAATGACCTGTGCCTCAGCGGATCTGCTGCCACCAATGGTTAACGATATCGGCGACATCCAGGTCATCCGGCCCGCTCATCCAGCTCTGGGAGAAGGGGGCATCGGCGCTGATCGGCGGTGGATCCGGTGGCTCGACCTGGATGCGGGTCGGCAAAGGCGAGGCATCACCCAGGGTCAGGATCTCGCCGCGACGCAATGAGGCCAGTTTGTCAGCCAGGTTCTTGGCCCCAACCGACAAGAGACGCCGGACATATTCCTGGTCATCGGCATTTGACATCCGTAGACAGAGATAATTACCGCATTGCGAAAGCACAGTGCCTGAGAGTTCCGTCGGGCGCTGGCTGACGATACACAGCGTCACCCCATATTTGCGCCCCTCCTTGGCGATGCGCTCCATCGCCCGCCGCGTCCCGACGAAACGGGGATCGGACTCCTTGGGGATATACTGATGCGCCTCCTCGCAGATCAATAGCATCGGAAACTCATAGCGCCTAGGGTTCCAATAATTGAACTCATAGGCCAGGCGCCCGATCTGCGCCGAGATGACCGGACGCAGGTCCACCGGGACAGGGCTTAAATCGATCACCGTCACCTGGCGCTTGGGTTCACCCAAGCCCACAAAGTCGCGCAAGAGGTCTTCTAGGGCCGCCGAGCTTTTATGCCGGGTGGGGCGCATGAAGAAGTCATAACGCCCATCGTTGTAAAGGGCCAAGAAACGCACTAGGAAGTCATCAAAGGCCCCAAACAGAGGTCCCTTGACCTTACCGAACTCCAGTTTCTCTTCATTGGCCTTTTTGCAGCGCTGATAAAGCTCCTCGATCGAAAAATAGACCGGGGAATCAACCGATAACCGATCGATCCCCAGATGCTGATTGGACTGTTTGCGCAGGGCATAGAGGGTCTCGCGCAAAAAGGCCATCTGCACCGTGGCGTTGGGGTCGGTACGGTCGATGAAGAGGTCCATCAGCTCGGCGTAGGTGAGGAGCCAATAGGGGATCTCCAGCTCGCGGGCGTCCAGATAACGCGCCGTGCCCGGCGGAAAGATCCCGATGCATTGGCCGTCGGGCCCACGCCAACCGTATTCACCGTGTAGATCGAGGAGGATCAGATGGGCATGCGGCATGGCAGCGACGACACGCTGCATCAGGCTGGCAAGCGTCCATGACTTACCAGCGCCCGATTGACCCAGGATCGCCAGATGACGGCCGAAGAGGGTGGTAGGCTCAAAGACCGCCCTCAGTTGGGGGCGTGCCGACAGCCGTCCCAGCTCAAGGCCCACCTGGAGCTTGCGTGCCAGTAACTGCCCGAGACGCGCCGTCGGGATCAGGTGGACAGTGGCGCCGATCAGCGGATAGCGGCTGACCCCAGGTTCAAGCCGGCCCTCAGCCATAATCTCAGCGAGCGCGGTCAGTTCCAAGCGGCGTTCGCGCACGCTGACCTGACGGGCTGCAGCCTGGCCCTCGGCCTGTACGGTTCGCATCCCCACCGATTCCTCATAACTGCGCGCGACCTCGGCCAAGATATGTCCGACTGCATCGCGCACCTCCACCAGACTGCCTAATTGACCGATTGGCAGGGTTTCATCCTCGATGGTGCGGGCGGTAGGGAAACCCTCAGGAGAGGGGAACAGGGTGGCGATCAGACACCCATCCTGGATATCGATGACGCGCCCGATGAGACTGGGATCTGACATGACTGGATCGACTCCTGGTCTTGGAGCTGGGGTGGTTTAATTATATGGCCCCGATCGCCCATCGATGTCTTAGAAATAGGCTTGGTTTAAGGACAAAGCTCGGGTGTTATGCTCTTTTGATCCACCCAGTCCCTGTCAATCCTTTGTAGTCCCCGATCCCCAAATGGACACTGAACCCACGATCCGCTTTAGCGTTTCCCTCCCCAAGTCGCTGCTCGATGCCCTCGATGAACGGGTGATCGACAAAGGCTATGCCTCGCGGTCTGAGCTGGTGCGCGATCTCATCCGCGAGCGGCTCATCGAATCGATCTGGGAGGACGGCGAGACTGAGGTCGCTGGGGTCTTGACCCTGGTCTATGACCATCATGACCGCACCCTCACCCAACGGATCCTCGATATCCAGCATCGCGACTATGTCCACGTCGTTGCCACCACCCATGTCCATCTCGACCATCACAATTGCCTGGAGACCATCATCCTCTATGGCAAACCGGCACAGATCGCGCACCTCAGCGCTGAATTGAGCGGATTGCGGGGTGTGCGCTTTGCCAAGCTGACCCGAGCGGCGCGCCTGGACCATTGAACTGCCGTCTCCCTAACCACGCCGCAGCAGGCAGGCTAGCCTCGGCAGCGGCAGCTGCCCGTCTCTACGATAAGCCACTGAGGCGCCTAGTCTGCGCCCGGACCGATGGCATCGCCTGCCCCTGGGCGCTAAGATTATAATTTTTGTAAACAGACACCCGATCAGCGGAGTCTCTATGCCCAATCTCAGTGCCCCAGCGAGCCTTCAGGTCGGCGACCGGACCTATGATTTCTTATCGATCGCCGCTGTCCCCAACAGCGCCCGCCTGCCCTATGCTCTCAAGATCCTGCTCGAAAACCTCCTGCGCCACGCCGATGGGCGTACCGTCACCGAATCCGATCTCGCCTATTTCAGCGCCTGGGACCCCCAGGCCGAACCCGACAAGGAGATCCAGTTTCGCCCGGCGCGGGTGTTGATGCAGGACTTTACCGGCGTGCCCGCCGTCGTGGATCTCGCCGCCATGCGTGATGCCATGCGCGCGCTCAGCGGCGATCCCGCACGCATCAACCCCCTGGTACCGGTGGAGCTGGTCATCGATCACTCAGTCCAGGTCGACCACTTCGGCTCGGAAGCAGCCTTTGCCCTGAACGCCGAGCTTGAGTTCGCCCGCAACCGCGAGCGCTATCAGTTCCTCAAATGGGGGCAGCAGGCATTCCAGGGGCTGCGCATCGTCCCGCCAGATACGGGGATCGTGCATCAGGTCAATTGCGAATATCTCGCGCGTGTGGTCTTCCAAGAGACGGTCCAGGGCAGGCCCTTGGCCTATTTCGACACCTGTGTCGGGACAGACTCGCACACTACCATGATCAATGGCCTGGGGGTGCTCGGCTGGGGGGTCGGCGGGATCGAGGCCGAGGCGGCGATGCTGGGTCAGCCGATCTCGATGCTAGTGCCCAAGGTGGTCGGTGTGCGTCTGACCGGTCGCCTGCGCTCCGGGGTCACCGCCACCGATCTGGTCTTGACGATCACTGAACGCCTGCGCCGGCATGGGATGGTCGGCAAGTTCGTCGAGTTCTATGGGCCAGCCATTGCAAGCCTGCCGCTCGGCGAGCGCACCACCATCGCCAACATGGCCCCCGAATATGGCGCCACCTGTGGGCTCTTCCCCATAGATCGGGCGACCCTCGACTATCTGCGTCTGACGGGGCGCGATGGCCACCAGCTCGCTCTGATCGAGGCCTATTGCCGGGCGCAAGGGGTCTGGTATGAGGCCAATGCGCCTGAGCCCGTCTATTCCGAGATCCTGGAGATCGATCTCGGTGAGATCGTCCCCTCGCTCGCCGGACCGCGCCGCCCCCAGGATCGCGTAGCCCTTACCGAGATCCCCGGCCACTTCCCCCAAGCGCTGGCGGCGCTCAAGGCCGAGCGTAACCTGCCCGAGCGCGGCCCGGCGCGGGTCCTGCTCGATGGGCAAGAGGTCGAGCTTCAAGACGGCTCAGTGGTGATCGCGGCCATTACCTCTTGCACCAACACCTCCAACCCCAGCGTCTTGATCGCTGCCGGCCTTCTAGCCCAAAAGGCGGTCGCGCGTGGCCTCAAACGCGCCCCCTGGGTCAAGACTGCATTCGCCCCAGGCTCGATGGCCGCCACCCATTATCTCGAACAGGCGGGGCTGATGGGGCCGCTACAGGCGCTCGGCTTTCATGTGGTCGGCTATGGCTGTACCGTATGCATCGGCAATACAGGACCCCTGCCCGAGCCGGTCTCGCAGGCGATCGCCGAGCATGGGCTGTGCGCGGTGGCGGTGCTCTCGGGTAATCGCAACTTCGAGGGGCGGGTGCACCCCGAGGTGCGGATGAACTATCTGGCGAGCCCGCCACTGGTCGTCGCCTATGCCATCGCCGGTCGCATCGATCTGGATCTGGAACATGGGCCCCTTGGCCTAGATCCCGCCGGTCAACCGGTCTATCTTCGCGACCTCTGGCCGAGCCAAGAGGAGATCGCTGCGGCCATCGCTGACTTTGTCACCCCAGAGTCATTTCAAGCGGCCTATCAAGATCTGTTTCGCGGTGATGACCGCTGGCAATCCCTGGCCGCACCCAGCGGGATGCTCTATGACTGGCCGTCCTCGACCTATATCCATCGCCCGCCCTATTTCGACGGCATAACCCTGGAGCCCGAGCCGATCGCCGACATCCGCGGGGCACGCTGTCTGGCCCTATTGGGTGATTCGATCACCACCGACCATATCTCGCCGGCAGGCTCGATCAAACCGGACTCGCCTGCGGGGTGCTATCTAATCGAGCAGGGTGTGGACCCCAAGGACTTCAACAGCCTGGGGGCGAGGCGCGGTAATCACCAGGTCATGATGCGCGGGACCTTTGCCAACCTGCGCCTGAAGAACCTGATGGCCCCTGGGACCGAAGGGGGGGTGACCCGCCATCAGCCCAGCGGCGAGCTCATGAGCATCTATGAGGCGGCACAGCGCTATCAGACCGAGGGCACGCCGGTCATTGTCATCGCCGGCAAGGAATACGGCTCGGGCTCATCGCGCGACTGGGCAGCCAAAGGGCCGCGGTTGCTTGGGGTGCGGGCGGTGATCGCCGAGAGCTTCGAGCGCATCCATCGCTCGAACCTCATCGGCATGGGCATCCTGCCGCTCGAGTTCATGGCCGGCGAGAACACCCAGACCCTCGGACTCGATGGCAGCGAGACCTTCGCCATCCTGGGCCTTGGGAGAGGTACAGCCAAATCAGTCGAGGTCTGCGCCACCCGCATCGACGGCAGCGAGGTTCGCTTCCAGGCGCGGGTACGCATCGATACCCCCAACGAGGCGGACTATTACCGCCAGGGCGGGATCCTTCCCTATGTGCTCAGGCGAGTGGCCCAGTTTGTCTGAGGAGGCGCCGATGCACGGGTATCTTACCCGCTGCGCCTGGGGTGCGGCTCGCTGCACCTTGATCTAGCGGGCCAGGGTGAGCAAGGCGTCGAGATCGAGACAGGATGCGAGATGATCGGCGAGGGCATCGAGCGCCGACTCGATGCGCGACTCGAAGTCCAGGCGCGCGGCTTCGATGCCCAGTTGTCTTAGCCAGTGAGCACGAAACCCGTCGGCGCCGAAGATCCCATGGACATAACAGCCCATGACCCGCCCATCGGCGCTGATCGCACCCTCAGGGTGAATCCGCCCCCCGGCGTCCTGTAGCCGCAGCCAGGGACGCGCGGGGCCTAGGCTCGTGGTCTGGCCCATGTGCATCTCATAGCCCTTGACCCGGCAGCCGCTAACCAGATCCAAGGCATCGATCTCGGCCAGGCGCTTCTCGGGACCGATCGTTGTCTCAAGGTCGAGCAAGCCCAAACCCGCGGTCTCGCCCGGGGTGCCCTCGATCCCTTGGGGATCGCGCACCACCCGCCCCAACATCTGAAAGCCGCCGCAGATCCCGACCACCCGTCCCCCGCGGCGGACATGGGCGAGGATATCGATGTCCCAGCCTTGACGGCGCAGGACCTCGAGGTCCGCGCGCGTGGCCTTGGACCCCGGCAGGATCACCACATCGGTCTCAGCAGGGATCACCTGCCCCGGCTGGATCCAGCGCAGATCCACCCCAGGTTCGGCGGCCAAGGGATCGAGGTCATCGAAGTTGGCCACCCGTGAGAGCCGGGGCACGGCGATCCTGAGTGTCCCGCCCTGGCCTTCGGCAGGCCGCTCCAGGGCCAATGAGTCCTCGGCGGGCAAACTAGACGCCCCCTCGAACCAGTGCACCACCCCGCGAAACGGCCAGCCGGTGATGCGGGTGATAGTCTCGCAGGCCGGCTCGAAGAGCGAAAAGTCGCCGCGAAACTTGTTGACGATATAGCCAACAACCCGCTCGCGGTCGGCCTGATCGAGCAAGAGCCAGGTGCCGACCAGGGCGGCCATGGTCCCGCCCTTGTCGAGGTCGCCGAGCACAATCACCGGCACGTCGGCGCGCTCGGCAAAATGCATGTTGGTGATGTCACAGTGCCGAAGATAGATCTCGGCACCGCTGCCTGCACCTTCGACCAGCACCAGATCGGCCTCGGCGCAGAGCCTGGCAAATGAATCCAGGACTGCAGGCATCAGGGACGGACGCAATTGGTGATAGATCCGCGCCGGCCAATTGCCGAGCACCCGCCCGCGCAAGACCACCTGGGAACCGACATTGCTTTGCGGCTTCAACAAGACCGGATTCATATGGATCGAGGGGGCAACGCCGCAGGCACGGGCCTGTAATGCCTGAGCGCGCCCGATCTCGCCGCGCGGACGGGTGCCGTCCGGTCCCACAGGGGCGTCGCTATCAGAGGTCACTGCGGCATTGTTGCTCATGTTCTGCGCCTTGAACGGACGCACGACCAGGCCCCGCCGGGTATAGGCGCGGCACAGCCCCGCGACCACCAGGCTCTTGCCGACATCCGAGGCCGTGCCCTGGATCATGAGGGCGCGCGCCCGACGTGGGCCGTGCTCGCCAAGCGGCGGGAGTTCGATGGGGAGGCTGGGGATCGGATCCATCATGGCTGGCCAAAGGATGAAACCCGCATCCATCGAGCATGGATGCGGGCCGGGTCTTCAGGTGTTGCCGAGACAGCCCGCCAGCAGGTAGGGCCGCGGGCAGTTTAGGAAGGCATCGCCATCAGGCGCTTTCGTACTGGCGCATCTGCTCCTCGGTCATCTGCTCGGTCCCACCGCCGCAGGCCTTGGCACCGCCGGCACAGGCCTGAGGTGCGGCACCGACCGCGCTGATCGCCGGACGCTTGGCCGGTGGCGCCTTCTTCCAGGTATTATGATCCGGAACCACGATCGGGCCCTTGCTCTTGTCATACTCGAAGCGGATGAACTTCTTGAAGAGCGGGCCCCAATAATTTTGCTGACCGAGCTGATAGAAGCGCCGCTGCATAGCACTCTTCAGAAACGCCTTGATACAGCCGATCAGATATTTGCGGCGGAAGGGGTCGCGCACCCAGGGGTATTGGAAGAGCATCCGCTTCATATAAAAGCGCCGGTAATTGGCCATAACGCCGTCGAGCAGCTCGGCGCGATCGATGGCATCCGGCTTCATGATCGGTGAGACGAAGTTGTATTTGGAATAGTCAAAGATCTCGACCCGGTCGCCCATTTCATTGAACATATCGGAGAACGGCCAGGGAGTGTACATCGACCAGTTGGCCATATCCGCGCCCCAGTCCATGACCATCTGATAGGTCTCTTCCAGGGTCTCGCGGGTCTCATTCTCCAGACCCACGATGAACTGGGCCTCGGTGACGATCCCGTTCTGCTGCAATAGCTGTACCGCCCGCTTGTTCTGGGCGACCGTGGTCTCCTTGACGAAGCGGTCGAGGTTCAATTGGGCCGCAGCCTCGGTGCCGAGCGAGACATGGACCAGGCCCGCCTTGCGATAGAAGGGCAAGAGCTCCTCATCGCGCATCACATCGGTCACCCGGGTATTGATCCCCCAATGGATACCGAGATCGCGATCGATGAGCTCTTGGCAAAAGGCGACGAACTTATTTTTGTTGATGGTCGGTTCTTCATCAGCCAGGATGAAGAATCCAACGCCATGGACCTTCACCAGCTCCTCAATCTCATCGACCATGCGCTTGGGGTCGCGCACCCGATAGTCGCGCCAGAACTTCCACTGTGAGCAGAAGCTACAGGTGAAGGGGCAACCGCGCGCCATGTTGGGGGTGGCGACCGGCACACCCAGCGGGATATAGATATATTTTTTCCAGTCAAGGATGCCCCAATCGGGCCAAATCGAATCCACATCCTTGATCGAGGGCTCAGGGGGAGTGGCGATGACCTTGTTGTTTTCGTCGAGATAGGCGATGCCATTGACCTTCTCGCGCTCATCCGGCCAGCGCCCCGAATCGATCGCGCGCACCAGGTTCAGCATCACCGCCTCGCCCTCGCCGCGCACAATGATATCGACCCAAGGGGCCTCATTGAGGACCTGTTCATACATGAAGGTGGGGTGGATGCCGCCGAGCACCGTGATCGCCCTGGGGCATTCCTCCTTGGCAATCTGCAAGACCCGCTGGGCGGTATAGATCAGCGGGGTCATGGCCGTGGTAGCGACGACATCCGGCTTGGCATCGCGGATGGCGACGCGCAACTGCTCATCGTCCAGCCTGTCGACCAGCGCATCGACGAATTGATAGTCTTGATAACCGCCCGACTTCAAATAACCTGCCAGATAAGCAACCCAGGCCGGCGACCAATTGCCCGCGATGTCGGCGGCGCCGGCGCTGTAGTTGGGGTGGACAAAGAGGATGCGCATCTCAAGCTCCGGGTTGTCTCGATCGAAAAGGTCGGGTGCGGGCGTCTCATGCGCGCCGTCCGCACCCTTGCCCTAAAATGGTGAGGATGCGCCAATCGCGCGCCTGGATCAAGACAGAAAGACCGCGTTCGTTGTATGAAACACCTCTATTTGATCGGCATGGGGCCGGGCAGCCCCGAGTATCTCACCGTCCAGGCGATCGAGACCCTCAAGCGGGTCGATGTCTTTTTCCTGCTGGAGAAGGAGGGACGCGGCAAGGACAAGCTCCTGGCGATGCGCCAGGCGATCCTCGAGCTCTATCGCCCCGAGGGCGGCTATCGCTTGGTCATAGCGCCGAGCCCGGAACGACAGACCCTACCCGGGGGCTATCAGGAGACGGTGCGCGCCTGGCATGAGAACAAGCTTGCGCTCTTTGCTCGCCTGATTGCCGATGAACTCCAGGACAGCGAGCAGGGGGGACTGTTGCTTTGGGGGGATCCCTCGATCTATGACCAGACGGTCTCGCTGATCGCCGAGCTTGCGGGGCGTTCGGGCGGTAAATTTGACTTTACGATCATCCCAGGCATCAGCGCAGTGCAGATGCTTGCAGCGCGCCACAGGATCCCGCTCAATCGGGTGGGAGAAGAGATCCTGATCACTACCGGGCGCGAGCTTGCGCGCGCCGATCCCGCCCAGATCCACAACGCTGTGGTCATGCTGGATGGGCAATGCGCCTTTCAGCACCTGCGCGGGCAGGACCTCGAGATCTATTGGGGAGGGAATCTGGGCTGCCCGGACGAAACCTTGATCGCCGGACCGCTCGATCAGGTCGGCGATGCCTTGATCCAGACCCGCGACCGGTTGCGCGAGGCGCAGGGCTGGATCATGGACACCTATCTCCTCAGACGGCGCAAGCTGTGACCTGTAGGGTACGCCATGCGTACCCTACGCCTCTCGCTGAAACAGGCTCCGGTAGTTCTCGGTAGTCTGTTCAGCGAGCGCCTCAACCGCCATCCCCCTGAGCCCCGCCAGACAGTCGGCGATATGGCGCAGATACAGGGGGCTATTGGGCCTGCCGCGATGCGGGACGGGGGCGAGATAGGGGGCATCGGTCTCGATCAACAGCCGGTCGAGGGGCACGCGGCGGGCGACCGACCGCAGGTCATCCGCGTTTTTGAAGGTGATGATCCCTGAAAACGAGATATAAAACCCGAGATCCAACCCCGCGCGCGCCATCTCCCAATCCTCGGTGAAACAATGCAAGACCCCACCGATCGCATCCGCGCCCTCTTCCTTGAGGATGCGCAGGGTATCGGCCTGCGCCTGGCGGGTATGGATGATCAAGGGCTTGTGGCAGGCGCGCGCGGCGGCGATCTGCACCCGAAAACGCCCTTGTTGCACGCCGGCGTCCCCGGCGAGCCGGTAATAATCGAGCCCCGTCTCGCCGATGGCGACCACCCTGGGGTCGGCGGCAAGGGCCATGAGGCGCGCTAGGGTGGGCTCCTCGCCCCTCTCGGCATTGGGGTGTACGCCGACCGCGACATCGATCTCGGGATAGGGATCGACCAACAGGCGCATCGCCGGATAGGACTCGAGATCGATCCCCACGCAGAGCAACCGCCCTATGCCCGAGGTACGACAGGCGTCCATGAAAGAGGCAAACCCGCCCTCCTGCACCTCGAGGTCCAGCCGGTCGAGATGACAATGCGAGTCGATGAGCATGTTCAAGGAAAGACACCGGTCGAGAGATAGCGATCCCCGCGGTCGCAGGCGACGGCAACGATCAGTGCCCCTTCGACCTCTTGCGCGAGCCGAAGGGCCGCGGCTACCGCCCCGCCCGAAGAGATACCGACGAAGATCCCTTCGCGCGCTGCCAGCTCACGGGCCATATGCTCTGCCTCGTCCTGAGAGACATCGATGATCCGATCGACGCGGCTTGAGTCATAGATACGTGGGAGATACTCTTTGGGCCAGCGCCGAATGCCGGGGATGTTTGAACCCTCCGCCGGCTGAACACCGATGATCTGGACGTTTGGATTTCGCTCCTTGAGATAGCGTCCCACCCCCATGATGGTGCCGGTCGTCCCCATAGCGCTGACAAAATGGGTAATCCGGCCTTGGGTCCCCTGCCAGATCTCGGGCCCGGTGGTCAGATAATGGGCCGCTGGGTTGTCTGGGTTAGAGAACTGATCCAGGCGATAGCCCTCTCCTTGGGCCCCCAGTTCTCGGGCGCAGTCGATCGCCGCCTCCATCCCGCCGTCCTTGGGGGTCAGGATCAGCTCAGCGCCGAAGGCGCGCATGATGGCGCGCCGCTCCAGGCTCATCTGCTCCGGCATGATGAGCTTGAGCCGATAGCCCTTGACCGCAGCGATCATAGCCAGGGCAATCCCGGTGTTACCGCTTGTCGCCTCGATCAGGGTATCCCCTGGTTTGATCTCACCGCGGGCCTCGGCAGCGCGGATCATGTTGAGCGCCGACCGATCCTTGACCGAACCCGCCGGGTTATTGCCCTCGAGCTTGAGCAGAAGGGTATTGGTAGTAGGGCCAGTTAAACGCTGTAGACGCACCAAGGGGGTGTGGCCGACGACATCCTCAAGAGTTTGAAACACCTTTACCTCGATCTTTGCATGATGTCTGGGTGGCCGAGAGCAGACCGTTGTGACTCAAGACACGCTCGACCTTGCGTGCTGTACCAAGCAACTGCGATAGTTCACTTAATCCTGGTCGCTCGCCGGCATCTAGCCGTTGCTCCCAACCCATCAATTCGCTGTCGAGAAACCCAAGCAGCTTCAGTGAACAGCCTCGGCAGTCGCCCGTGCACAGCTCGGCCGGTGGCAAATGAAAAGGCAAGCGGCGGCGGATTTCGCCGATGGCAGCGCGCATCGCCTCGGCCACCGGCGGACGGCGCTTTGCTGATTGCGCCAGATTCCAGCAGAGCTGTGTCATGATAACCTCTTCGAAAACAAACCCTGAGATGACCCGCGGCTATGCTCGAACGGTTTTCGGTTAAAACCCGCCTAATCTTGTATCCGGTCATCCCGCTGCTTGCACTCTTGGGTCTGACCGCATTTAGCTTTACCCAATATCTCGCCGAGTTACAGTCCTTGCAACGGGCCAAGACGCTCATCACCCTGGGTTTGGCACTTAGCGAGACCGCGCATGAACTGCAAAAGGAACGCGGGATGTCATCCGGCTTTTTAGCCAGCCAAGGGGCCAAGTTTGCCGATCGGCTGCCTGGACAGCGGAAGGCCGCAGATGCGCAGATTGCGAGGCTTCAAGAGGTCGCGGCCACCCTCAAGCTTGAGCAGCTCTCGCCCGACTATCAGCAGACCCTGCAAGCGGCCCTCGCTAATCTCAAGGAACGAACGGGGCTCCACCAGCGCATCGATCGGCTACAATTACGTGCCCTAGACGCGTTTACGACCTATACCGATCTCATCGATGGACTGCTGGAAGCGGCGCTGCGTTCAAGCAATGAATTGACCGATGCCCAGCTGGTGCGTCTGACCAATGCCAAAAGCGTTCTGATGCTGATGAAGGAGCATATCGGCCAGGAGCGCGCCTTGCTCTCTGCGGCATTCAGCGCCGGCCAGCTTAGCCAACCGAACTACAGGCTTTTGCTCGAACTGCTCAGTGCCCAGGAATATTTTCAGCATCTAAGCCTGGCGTTTGCCCTGCCTGAACAGCGCGCTGCTCTTGCCTTCGCGCTCGACCATCCGACGGTACGCGAGGTCGAGTCTATCGAAAGATTGGTGCGCAATACAGGTCCAAACGCCGAGCTGAATTATTCAGCCGAGACCTGGTTTGAGCAGATCACGGTCAAGATTGACCGGCTACGTACGGTTGAAGAACTCTTATCGCGCGACATTCAATCCACTGCCGATCGATTGATCGGCCAAACCAAGACTATTCTCCTGGGCTTTGGCGCACTGTTTGTCTTGGCCTTGGCGCTTACCATCGTTCTAGGCGGCCTGATCGCGCGCAGCCTTTTGCGGCAGATGGGCGGTGAACTCGGTTTTGCGGTCAAGGTGGCCCAGGCGATCGCCTCTGGCATGCTCGATACCGAGATCCACTTACAAGCGGGCGACAAGACGAGTCTTCTGGCTTCAATGAAACATATGCAGCAAGAGCTGCGCAACCGGATCGAGACGGAGCAGCGCCTGGTCGCTGAGGCGCAGCGCATACAAAGCGCCCTGGATAAGGCCGCGACCCAGATCATGGCGGTAGGACCGGACGAGCGGATCCTCTATATGAACGCCGCCATGAACCGCTTGCTCCAGGAGATCGAGCCCGAGATCCGCAAGCACCTGCCCGAATTTCGCGCCGATCGGCTCTTGGGGGCGCCTTGGAGCGCCTTGCAGACATCGGGCCATCGCTCGGTGCTGTCTGAGAATAGAGCCGAGCAGGTCGATGAGGTCCAGCTCGGGGGGCGCCTGCTGCGGCGGGTGATCACTCCGGTGATCAATGACCAAGGCGAGCGGCTGGGGACGGTGATCGAATGGACCGATCGCACCAATGAGGCGCGGGTCGAGCAGGAGCTCGCTGCGCTCCTCGAGTCTGCGCTGCAAGGCGACTTTAGCGTGCGTCTGGATCTCGCCGGTAAGACGGGGTTCTTTAGGCAATTGAGCGCTGGTCTCAATCAGATTCTTGAGATCGTTTCTAGCAGTCTTAATGACCTCGCGCGCGTTCTCAAAAGCATCGCCCAAGGGGATCTAACCCAGGGGATCGAGCACAACTATGCGGGTATCTTTGAAGAGTTGAAGTCAGCGACCGATACGACCCTCAAGCGCCTGTGTGAAATCGTCGGCCAGATCCGCGAGACGAGTACTTCGATCAGTAACGCCGCCCAAGAGATCGCAGCTGGCAATGCCGATCTTTCTAGACGTACTGAATCCCAGGCTGGATCGCTCGAACAGGCCACAAGCGCTATGGAAGAACTCAGTGCAACCGTCAAGCACAATGCCGAAAATGCGCAGCAAGCCAATGAATTGGCGCTCGCAGCCAATCAGCGCATCCAGGCAAGCGGTCAAACGGTGCGCGCTGTGGTCGGGACCATGGGCGAGATTCAGGACTCAAGCCGGCGCATCGCCGACATCATTGGTGTGATCGACGCGATCGCCTTCCAGACCAATATCTTGGCCCTCAATGCCGCAGTCGAAGCAGCACGTGCCGGCGAACAAGGGCGCGGTTTTGCCGTGGTCGCTGCCGAGGTACGCAACCTCGCCCAGCGCAGCGCCCAGGCGGCTAAGGAGATCAAGCAATTGATCCTAGACTCGATCGGCAAGATCGAAGGAGGGGTCAAACTCGCCCATCAAGCGGGCGCCGAAATGAATGAGGTTGTGAGTCGCTTCGATCAGATTGCTGAACGGATCGCTGAGATCGCTCGCGCAACCCTGGACCAATCGGCGGGGATCAGTCAGATGACCCGGACAATTGCCCAACTCGATGAGATGACCCAACAAAACGCCGCACTGGTCGAGCAGGCCGCAGCAGCAACCGAAAGCCTCGAAGAACAGGCGCGCGAGCTGGTTGACACCGTCTCAATCTTTCGCCTCGAACTCAGCCATGCCTAGGTACCCTAAGCCATGATGCATCTAGCACGCACACCTATTGTTCTATTTGCACTCTTTCTTGGATTTGCCCCACTTGGGGTATTCGCTGGCAAAAAGGAGGAAAGCGCAGCGGCCTCCCCTTATCCAGGCTATATGGCCGTCGAGCCGCCACTGATCATCAACCTCGCCAATCCCCGCAAGGCGCGTTATCTCAAAATCAACATCCAATTCTACATCGAGACCCAGTCGGATGCAGATCTGGTCACCCTGCACATGCCCCGCCTGCGTGATCGCATGATCACTCTACTCGGCGGGCGGGATGGCGAGCAGATCATGAGCGGTGAGGCGCGTGACCAGCTGCGCATCGAGCTCCTGGAAAATCTGCGTAAGTTGATGATTGAACAGACGGGAAGGCCCGTAATCAGCGCGATCTATTTCACCGACTTCATCGTGCAATAGGCGCGGATGCGGTCAATCGATGGTGAAGAGCTTGTCGAAGTTGGCGATCTTGAGCACCCGCCGCACATCCTCATTGGTGCCGGTGATGCAAATATTGTCTGGCCTGCCGCCGACATGCTCGCGCAGCAACAAGAGCATGCCCAAAGCCGAGCTATCCAGATAGGTCGCGCGTGACAGATCGACGATAAACCGCAAACTGCCAGGCGCGACATTTTGATAGGCATTGCGGAAATCACGGTGCTGCGAAAAATCGAATCGTCCCTCGACCGCAATGATCAGGCTGCGCTGATCTGTATCGATACGGCTCGTCACGCCCATGATCGTCCCCCTTTTATGGACATTGACTGTTTATGGGTACCTTTTATGGACATTGACTGTTTATGGGTACCTGGTCTCAAGATCTTTCAACAAGGCGTCAGCGATTGCAAGGAGGGGTAAGATCTCAATAGCCGCCCCCCGTTTGACCGCTTCCCCAGGCATCCCCCAGACCACGCTGGTCGCCTCGTCTTGGGCGATGGTATAGGCCCCCAGCTCGCGCAGCCTTTTGAGCCCATCGGCGCCATCGGCACCCATGCCGGTCAAGAGGGCGGCAGCAGCCTTGGGGCCCGCAACCTCGGCCACCGACCAAAAGAGCACATCGACGCTGGGGCGATGGCGGTTGACCGGCTCGCTGGTATCGAGCTGGCAGACATAATAACTGCCCTCGCGCTTGATTCTTAGATGCCGATCGCCTGGCGCGATATAGGCATGGCCGCGCCGGATACGATCGCCGTCTTCGGCCTCCTTGACGTTAAGCCCGGTTTGCTGATGCATCCGTCGGGCGAATGCGGCGCTAAATCCGGGCGGGATATGCTGGGCGATCACGACGCCCGGGGCATCGGGCGGCAGGCGCAGCAAGACCTCTTTAATCGCCTCGGTCCCACCCGTCGAGGCGCCGATCGCCAGAAGTTGGGCGCTGGGCATCCCCGCGCCGACAGACGGCTGGCGATGGGTGAGCGGCTGGGGCGCAGGGGCGCCGACCCGGGCCCTGGGTTTGACGGTCGCGGCCAGGCGAACCTTTTCGATCAGATCCTCGGCATAGATGCCCATCTCCCCGGCACTGTTACCCTTGGGCTTACAGACAAAATCCACAGCCCCGAGCTCCAGGGCCTGTAAGGTTACCTCGGCGCCCTCCTCGGTGAGGGATGAGACCATCACCACTGGCATGGGGCGCAGGCGCATCAGATTGCGCAAGAAGGTCAGGCCGTCCATGCGCGGCATCTCGACATCGAGGGTCAGGACATCAGGATCGAGGGCCTTGATCCGTTCGCGTGCGACATAGGGGTCCTGCGCCGTCCCGACGACCTTGATATCCGGGGCAGTGCTGAGGATTTCGGTGAGGAGCCCGCGCATCAGCGCCGAATCATCGACGATCAATACCCGAATCATGTTCTAGGCGCTCTTTGCTTCAGAAAAACTCGACATTGCCTTCATCTAGAGACTGCTGGCTGACCGAGCAATGGGCGGTGGCATGCAGATCGGACTGCAGGGCATGCAAGCGGGCCTGGGCTTGCGCGATATCCTCAGCGGTACGCAACCGGTCGAGGGGGATCAGGCGCAATTCGGCGATGAAGCGTTCGATCAGGCCAAAACGGATCTCCGCGCGTTCGAGTACCTGGCGAGTGATATCTTCGAACTGAAGCAGGCGGATCGCGGCATCGACGCTATTCTGGAACCGATCGACAATGGTATTGAGCTCATTGAGCCCCTCTTCCATCTGCCGGTTAATCAGCTGGACCTGAGCGATCATCTCATCCATCGAGCCCTTGGCCGTAATCGAGGCGCTCATATCCTGGGAGGCCATCTGGCCGACGATGGCGCGGGTCTCAGCAAAGACCACCTGCGCCTGTTGGATCTGATTGCGGATCTGATCGTTGAAGTCAGCAGCATCCTGCGAAAGCTTGCGGACCTCCTGAGCCACCACCGCAAACCCCCGCCCTGCCTCGCCCGCCCGCGCTGCCTCGATGGCAGCATTGAGCGCCAGTAGATTGGTCTGGCGCGCGATGCGCTTGGCCCCATCGAGCTGCTCGAAGATATGATTCATCTGGGATGAAAAATCATCGATCTGATGCGCAACCCGCAGGCTGTTTTTGCTCATCTCGATCAGAAATTCGATGTTCTGACTCAATAATTTGCTGTTTGCCGCAAGAAAATCGTCAATATTGATCAACTGGTCAGAGTCTTTGCCTTTGCTGATGAGGCGCAAGACTAGGCGTTGCTGGGCCCTGGAGGCATCCGATAGGCCCTTGAAGCTGGCATTGAGGTCGCCTGCGGCATGCGCGATCAGCGAGCGCGCCTGCTCGATCATCCCCTGGAGCTCGCTGAGCAGGGGCTCGATCATGCGGTCGGTCTCGACCACGAGGTCCAGGAAGCGATGCTCCTCTGCGGCGATGTCGGATGAGGCGAGCCTAGGAGGGCTCAGGTATGCTTCATGCCTGTGACCCTTGCTGAAGGCTAACCAGAATGGCCAGACCAGGGTAAGCAGCGCCACCCCTAGCCAGCCAGGCAACCAGCCCAGGGCTACAACGATAAGGAGCGCTAGACCCAAAGCCACAGGAGGCCAATAGGCCCCTGCGAATGCTTGTACAGATTCGGTCTTGATCTCGGCAGGAGTCATGAGAACAGTTCTACCTCACCCTCGACCTTCGCTCGGCGCAGCGTCTCACTGTAATTGAGCTCACGCTCGATGATGGTGTCATTGTGTAGAGTTTTGAGCTTTTTGACCAAGACCCGCCCGCCGGGCAAAAAGAAATAGACCTTACGCGGATAGTTGCCCAGGAGATCCTGAGCAATGACCGGGATGCCCTCGGTCGCCAGATAATCGAGCACGAAACGGGCGTTTCGTTCGCCGACAACATGATTCTTGAAGCCAGGCAGGACATTTCCGCCCCCGAAGACCTTAGCCTCTAAGTTGGCACGCTTGGCGCCGAGCTTGATGAGCTGATTGATGAGGATCTCCATCGCATAGTCGCCATAACGCAATGAGCGCCCGAAGCGTTCGTTGTCATCGCGTTTGTCGTCCGGCAGCATGAAGTGATTGATCCCGCCGATCCCCTTGACCCGATCGCGGATACAGGCGCACACACAGGAGCCTAGAACCGTCACCATCAGGATCTCGCGGGTCGAGACATAGTATTCGCCGGGGAGGATCTTGACCGCATCCATCTGGAAATGACGGTCATAATACAGGGTCGGGGCCAGGACCTCTTCAAAACCATGCGGCGCAGCGGTCATGTTTTAGGCACCATGGACAGGGACATAGACGGTCTTGCCCCGCAGCCGGAACAGATGGGGGACATGGCTCAGGCTTTCGGAGTGACCGACGAACAACAACCCATCAGGCCGTAACAAGGTATGAAAACGACTCAGGATGCGTGCCTGAGTGGGCTTGTCGAAATAGATCATGACATTGCGGCAGAAGATCACATCGAAGGGCTCACGCATCGGCCAGGAATCGCTGAGCAGATTGAGCGGCTGAAACTCGACCAGGGCGCGCAATTCGGGGCGTACCCGCACTAAGCCAGTGTATGCCCCTTTGCCACGCAAAAAGAAACGCTTGAGCTGCTCTGGCGGCAGTTTCTCGAGCCGCTCCAAGGGATAGACCCCTTTGGCAGCCTGATCGAGGACATTGGTATCCACGTCGGTTGCCAGGATCTCGAGCGGCGGGGTCCAGGTCTTGAAGGCATCGATCAGAGTCATGGCCATGGAATAAGGCTCTTCGCCCGTGGAACAGGCCGATGACCAGAGCCTGAGCCGTTGCCGCCCGCGGCGTTTGAGTTCGAGCGCATGTTCGGCAAGTATGGGAAAGTGATGCGCCTCGCGAAAAAAGGCAGTGAGATTGGTGGTCAGGGCATTGATAAACTGGGTCCATTCATCGGATTGGCTGTCCAGGATATCGAGATAATCCTGAAAGGTCTTGAGACCCAAGGCGCGCAGGCGCCGTGCGATCCGGCTATAGACCATGTCCTTCTTCGCCGGACCTAGAGCAATCCCCGCATGCTCATAGATCAATTGCCGGATCGCCTCGAAATCGCGCTGGGTGAAGACGAACTCGCGCTCGCGCGCCGGGCCTTGGATCTTGGTCTCGATGGCCATGTCAACCCAGTTCAGGCCGCTGTTGCGCCTGTCTGCTCGACCAACCCCATCTCCTGGCTGGTCATGAGCCGCTCGATATCGACGACAATGATCATCCGTCCCTCGAGCGTAGCCAGGCCATCGATATAGGCGGTATCGAGGATGGCGCCGAAATCCGGCGCTGGCTGGATCTGGTCGCGGCGCAGAGCGACCACATCCGAGACACCATCGACTACTAGCCCCAAAATCCGTCCGCTCAGGTTGAGGATGATGACGACGGTAAACTCATTGTATTCAGCCTGCCCGAGATGGAATTTCAGGCGCATATCGATGATAGGGACGATGATACCGCGCATATTGATTACGCCTTTGATGAACTCGGGCGCATTGGCGATCCGGGTCACGGCATCATAGCCGCGGATCTCCTGAACCTTGAGGATGTCGATCCCGTATTCCTCCTCGCCCAAGCGGAAGGTCAGGTATTCGCGAGCGCCATCGGTTGCTATCGCCCCCTGTTCGTTATGCATGGTCGCAAGACCTCCACCTTGATCGCTTCAAGGAAATGTTGAAACTAAGCCCCCGCCCATCCGACCGGAGGGAAGGGGATTGGCCCAAGGCCACCAGGGTACCTACAATCTATTCTGTCTGGGTTATGATCCAGCAGATCATTCAACCGAACCGCCGGCTGAGCCGCGCCAGCGCGTCTACATCCAGGATCAGGGCAACCCGCCCGTCGCCCATGATGGTCGCGCCTGAGATGCCCTCGACGCGGCGATAATTGGTCTCCAGGCTCTTGATGACCACTTGGTGCTGCGCCACCAGCTCATCCACGAGGATAGCGACGCGGCCTTCGCCAGTTTCGACGATGACCAGGATGCACGCCAGAGGATCTGGTTCGGGCCGACCGCTGTTGAAAATTTGATGCAGGCTGACTAAGGGCAGATAGTCGTCATTGATCTGGACGACCCGCCCCTTGCCGACCACGCTCTTGAACTGTTCGTGGCGAGGCTGGATCGATTCAAGGATGACGGTCAGGGGCAGGATGAAGATCTCTGACCCCATACGCACCGATAGCCCATCGAGGATGGCCAGGGTCAGCGGCAGGCGAATGGTGATCTGGGTCCCCCGGCCGGCGACCGAATCGATCTCAACGCGCCCGTTCATGTCCTCGATATTGCGCCGCACCACATCCATGCCGACCCCGCGCCCCGAGATGTCGGTGATCTGCTCTGCGGTCGAGAATCCAGGCTGAAAGATCAACTGCCAGACCTCCTTGTCGGATGGATTCTCGGGCAAGGAGATGCCGAGCCGAGCGGCTTTGGCCAGGATCTTGTCGCGGTTGAGGCCAGCGCCGTCATCGATCACCTCGACCACCACGCTCCCGCTGCGGTGACTGGCGCGCAGGATGATCTCACCGCTCTCGGGCTTACCGGCAGCTAAACGTACCTCAGGGCGTTCGATCCCGTGATCGATACTGTTGCGCACCAGATGGGTCAGCGGATCGGCCAGGCGTTCGATCAACCCCTTGTCGAGCTCGGTATCCTCGCCGATGAGCCTCAGGCTGACCTTTTTGCCGAGGGCAGCGGCGGTATCGCGCACCACCCGCGGAAAGCGGTTGAAGACGAAGCTGATCGGCATCATGCGGATCGACATCACCGCCTCTTGCAGGTCGCGCGAGTTGCGCTCCAGGTTCAAGAGGCCAGCCATGATCCGTTCATGGGCGACGGGATCGAGATGGGCACAGGCATCGGCCAACATGGCATGGGTGATCACCAACTCGCCGACCAGGTTGATGAGCTGATCGACCTTTTCGACACTCACCCGGATCGACGAATCAGCGGCAACGCTGCGTTTGGCTAGCTGCTGTGCGGGCCTTGTCTCGGCTTGGGGTGCGGGCTTGGCAGCTGGCTGGGTAGGAGCAGCATCACTGGGTGCACCAGGCGCCGCAGTAAAGAAGCCATAGCCGCGTTCATCGTCTTGGCGGGCGCGCCGTGCCACTGCTGCTACCTGGTCCATTCCCGGACTGCCGCCAAAGAGTCCAAAGCTTTCGTGCTCCTGATCGGTCAAAGACTCAGCGCCCGGGGCATCGGTAAAGATGCCATAGCCATCTCCTTCCTGGAGATGCAATGCTGGCTTGGAGGTCAGCAGATGCTCGCTCCCCGGCGCACCGGTGAAGAAACCATAGCCTGCATCTTCCTGAGCCGGATCGGTATGGGTCAACTCCAGCTTCTCGGCCCCCGGGGGTGCATAATCAAAGAAGCCATAGCCGGAATCAGCGGAGGTGTGCGCTGAGGTTTGCTGCAGCCCCCCTGCCTCCTCGCTGCTAACCTCTGGTTCAAGCTCGATCTGCGCGGGCTCGCAGACGAAGGCTAGGATCTCCTCGATTGCCGCGCGCCCACCGGCGGTCTCGATCCGCCAGACCTGCCGGCCTTGGTGATCGGTTCCCAGATCGGTGATGCTGCCCAATTCGCCCAAGGAGGCAAATAGGGCATGTCGTTCCTCCTCCGTGCCGCGACCGATCGCCACGGGCGCAAAGCGCAGCCGCCAACGGTTCACCTCCGTGGCGGCGTTCGCTGGTACAGATCCGGCGGATACGGACTCACCCTGCGCCAAGCGTTCGAGCCGCTCGCAGATCTCCGCCTTGCTCGGGTCATTGTATTCTCGGCCCTCTTGATGGGCCTGGAGCTGGAGCTTGAGGATGTCGCCCGCCTCGAGAAAGGCGTCGACCATCTCGGAGGTCGGGGCCAACTCCTGTTTGCGCAACCGATCGAGCAGGGTCTCCAGGACATGGGTCACCTCGGCCATGTCATTAAAGCCGAAGGTCCCCGCCCCGCCTTTGATCGAATGGGCGGCGCGAAAGATGGCATTGAGGGTCTCAAGGTCCGGGGCATCGACATTGAGCTCAAGTAGCAGGCCTTCCATGGTCGCCAGATTCTCCTGGGCCTCTTCGAAGAACACCTGATAGAACTGAGTCATATCGATGGCCATACCCTTTCCCCCCCTCGCGTCTTCAAGACGCGCTACGTTTAGCCGATGACCTTACGCACAACCTCCAGGAGCTTGGCCGGATCGAATGGTTTGACCAGCCAGCCGGTCGCCCCCGCCGCCCGTCCCTGATTCTTCATGGCCTCGCTCGATTCGGTGGTGAGCATCAGGATCGGTACGGACTTATATTGCGGCAGGGCGCGCAGTTGCCTGATCAGACTCAGGCCATCCAGGTTGGGCATGTTCTGATCGGTGAAGATCAGATCGAATTGGGCCGCGCGGGCCTTGTTGAGCCCGTCTTGACCATCGACCGCCTCGGTGACCGCATAGCCGGCCTCCTTGAGGGTAAACGAAACCATCTGGCGGATGGACGGCGAGTCATCGACGGTGAGGATTGCTTTTGCCATGTCAGTAGATCCTCAGAAAATCAATAGGTGGTGCTTGCGATAGTGGCGATGATACTCAAAAATTCAGCCGCCCTGTGCCCAGGGCCCTGACTGATCGCTCAGCTCCGGTTTAGCGGATCGCGGTCAGGCAGATTCGATCCTGCTGTCTAATCTGAGTTTGCCTTCCATGCCAGCATCGTCTCCCACCGTCGCCCAGTCGCCGCTCGACCCACCGCTCCCGCACCGCCCGGGCGAACGCTGGCGTTGGGGCCGGCTCTACGGCGCCGGACGTGCCCTAGCACTGGCCTGTACCGCCGAGCATGCAAACGGTTTGGTGCTGGCCGTGGTCGAGGGCGTCCAAGAGGCGGCGACGTTGCAGGCCGAGCTCGGTTTTTTTGCAGCGCCAGGGCTACCCATCCTGGGTTTCCCAGACTGGGAGACCCTGCCCTATGACATCTTTTCGCCGCTACCCGAGTTAGTCTCAGAGCGACTGCTCACCCTGCACCGTTTGCCTCAGATTAACCGCGGCATTCTGATTGTACCAGTCAGCACGCTCATGCAGCGTCTGCCGCCGCGCGACTACGTCGATCGGCATACCCTGTTCCTTGGCGTCGGCGATCGGCTCGACCTAGATGCCATGCGCCAGCGTCTAGAAGGCGCCGGTTATAGCTGTGTCTCCCAAGTGATCGCGCATGGCGAATATGCAGTGCGCGGCTCATTGCTGGACATCTTTCCGATGGGCAGCGATCACCCCTTGCGTATCGATCTCTTTGACGATGCCATCGAGAGCATCCGTACCTTTGACCCGGAGACCCAGCGCTCGCAGTCCAAGATCACAGAGGTCCGCATCCTGCCTGCGCGCGAGGTCCCACTGGACGCCGAGGCGATCGCCGGTTTTCGCCGGCGTTACCGTGCGGCGCTCGCCGGCGACCCGCAACGCAGCCTGATCTATCGCGAGGTCTCCAACGGTCAGGCGCCAGGCGGGATCGAGTATTACCTGCCGCTGTTCTTCGACCAGACTGTGACCCTGTTCGACTATCTGCCCCCGGGGGTACTGGTCATCGAGGCGGAGGGCAGCCGCGCCAGCGCCGAGCATTTCTTCGCTACGGCGCGCGAGCGCTATGATCAGCGCCGCCATGACAGCGAACGCCCGCTCTTGGCGCCGGAACTCCTGTATCTGCGCCCTGATGAACTCGCTGGGGCACTCAACCGTCTGCCGTTGGTGCGTCTCCAGGCCGAACCTGTGGCAGGAGGACCAAGCAGCCCCTCCGTCGACTTTGCCACCCAGTCTCTGCCGGAGCTGAGGCTAGAGGCGCGGGCAAGCGATCCGGCCCAGGCGCTCAAATCATTCATCGCCAACCGCTGCCGCGTCCTGTTCGTTGCCGAGAGCCCAGGCCGGCGCGAGCTGTTGCGCGAGCAGTTCAATGGATTCGGCATCCAGGTCGAGTTGGTGGGTAGCTGGCACGACTTCTTGACGGGTACCGCCCGGCTTGGATTGACGGTCGCTCCACTGGAACAGGGGCTGTGGTTGGAGGAACCGGATCTAGCCGTCGTCACCGAGACCCAGCTTTATGGTGAGCGGGTGCGTCAGGAACGGCGCCGGCGCGAGCGGGCGCGCGACAGCGACGCCATCATCCGCGATCTGACCGAATTGACCGAAGGCGCCCCGGTTGTCCATGAGGAACATGGGGTCGGACGCTATCGGGGCTTGCAGACCCTCGAGGTCGGCGGGATCACCGCCGAGTTTCTCACGATCGAATATGCCAATGGCGATCGGCTCTATGTGCCGGTCAGTAGCCTCAATCGGGTCTCGCGCTATACCGGCGCCTCGCCCGATCAGGCCCCTTTGCACCGGCTGGGCGGCGATCAATGGGAACGGGTCAAACGCCGTGCCGCGCAAAAGGCCTATGATGTGGCCGCTGAGATCCTGGATATCCAGGCCCGGCGCGCCGCCCGCCAAGGGGTCTCCCTCCCCGATCCTGGGCCTGAATATACCGCCTTTGCTGCCGCCTTTCCCTTCGAGGAAACCCCCGATCAACAACGCGCAATCGAGGCGGTGCTGGCCGACCTCTTGTCACCCAAACCTATGGACCGGGTGGTCTGCGGCGATGTCGGCTTCGGCAAGACCGAGGTAGCGATGCGCGCGGCCTTTGTCACCGTCCACGGCGGGCGACAGGTCGCGGTCTTGGTCCCGACCACCCTGCTGGCCCAGCAGCATGAACAAAACTTTCGGGACCGCTTCGCCGACTGGCCGGTGCGGATCGCCAGCCTATCGCGCCTACGCACCGCCCGCGAACAGCAGGCGGTTCTGACAGGACTGGCCGAGGGCACCATCGACATCGTGATCGGTACCCACAAGCTTTTGCAGCCCGAGATCCGGTTCAAGGACCTGGGGCTGGTGATCATCGACGAGGAACACCGCTTCGGCGTGCGGCATAAGGAACGGCTCAAGGCATTGCGCGCCGAGGTGGATGTCTTGACCCTCACCGCCACCCCCATCCCGCGTACCCTCAACATGGCGATGTCTGGCCTGCGCGATTTCTCGATCATCGCCACCCCGCCGGTCGAGCGCCATCCGATCAAGACCTTCGTCACCCCTTGGAACGATGCCTTGGTCCGCGAGGCAGTGCAGCGCGAGCTCAAACGCGGCGGCCAGGTGTATTTCTTACACAACGAGGTCGAGACCATCGAACACCAAGCCGAGAAGCTCGCCGCCTTGATCCCCGAGGCACGGATCGCGGTCGCCCATGGCCAGATGCGCGAACGCGAGCTCGAGCGCGTCATGCGCGACTTCTATCACCAGCGGTTCAACCTCCTGGTGTGCACCACCATCATCGAGAGCGGCATCGACGTCCCAACCGCCAATACCATCCTGATCAACCGCGCAGACCGCTTGGGTCTGGCCCAGTTGCATCAGCTGCGCGGGCGAGTCGGACGCTCGCATCATCGCGCCTATGCCTATCTCATCACCCCACCGCCTGCGGCACTCACCGCCGACGCCAAGCGGCGCTTGGAGGCGATCGAGGCCATGGGCGAGCTCGGCGCAGGCTTTATCCTAGCGACCCATGACCTCGAGATCCGCGGTGCAGGCGAGCTGTTGGGCGATGAGCAATCGGGCCAGATCGATGAGGTGGGCTTTACGCTCTATATGGAGCTTTTGGAACGCGCGGTGGCGGCGCTCAAGGCCGGGCGCCTGCCCGAGCTCGACCGCCCGCTCGATCATGGCGCCGAGATTGATCTGGGGATCCCCGCCTTATTGCCCAGGGATTATCTTCCCGATGTCCAGGCGCGCCTGGTGCTCTATAAACGCCTGGCTAACGCCCGCGACCACGAGGAGCTGCGCGAACTGGAGGTCGAGATGATCGACCGCCTCGGTCCCTTGCCCGAACCTACCCGCAATCTGCTCGCGATCACCGACCTAAAGCTACAGGTCCAACCCCTGGGCATCCGCAAGATCGAGGTCGGTGCAACCGGTGGGCGGTTTCTCTTTGCTGACTCGACTCGGCTCGAACCCGAACGCATCATCCGCTTGCTTCAAACCGAGCCCAAATCCTACCGCCTGGAGGGGGGGCATACGCTCAGATTCACCCGTGCCATACCCGAAGCCCAGGAGCGGATTGGCGCGGTTCGCCAGATCGTCGCACAGCTGCTTACCTAAAACACCCAAGATTAGGACCTACAATCCCAGGCCGACCTGCGGAGGTACTCGATCGGGTATCGGCAATGATCAAGCGCGGCGGATGCGGGCCGTTAACAGAATCGGCTGGGCCGCTTCGTCCAGCGCCTCTGTGATTCAGATCGCAGCCGCCGGTCATCTTGTGCACTAGGCTAAAGGTGCGTCGGGATGTGCCCCATGCTAAGCCCGTTTTCGAGGAGTCCTGCCATGCCCGCTGAAAACAGACGCCTGCTGATTGCCTTCGAGTCCGATCTGCGCGAGATCAACCGCCAGACAATCAATCCTGCCTTCGCCAAGCTCAAGCTTGCCGACCTCAAACCGGTCATGTTGATGGTCGCCAAGGCCCGCGCCCAGTATCTACGGGCGCTCTATGACATCGCGCTCAAGGCGCCGGACAACACGCCGAGCGCTGCCGACATCGAACGCCTGACCCAGCTCCGTCACGTCTATGAAGAGCTCATCAAGGGCAGTCAGGCCCTAGAGACGGCCATCGAGCGCGAATATCTGGACGTGGACAAATAGGAGACCTGCCCCAGGCAGGTAGAGGCATGATCCTCGCGCATCAGATCGCGCTCGCTCCATACAATCGGCAGGCAACCTATTTGGCTAAGGGCTGGGGGGTGGCGCTTTGCCTACAACTGGGCGTTGGCGAAGCGGCAGCGATGGGATGAAGGCCTGGAAACAGCATCCCGTCTTCCTCAGCCCTCCGAAGCCGCGCTGCGCCGTCAGCTCAATGCCCTCAAGCGTGACTATTTCCCCTGGATGCTGGAGGCGCACCAAGTGCGCACCGCGGGACGGGCAATTCCTGATCATCGATCGCTGGTTCCCGTCTAGAGATCTGTTCTGGGTATGGGCTGCGCTTGTATGGCCTCTCATCGTCGCTGAGGGTATGGATGTATCGGGCGTGCTGTGCCCATCACGACCACGGGGTGAATGCGGCCAAGGATATCTTGGCCGCCGGACTGGCCACCCTCAGCAGTCTTGCCCTGAGTTCCACCAGAGGTAACGCCTGGGGAGAGGAAGGCGCTGGCTGGCGGAGGGATCCGGCGGCGAAAGCAAATTTCGCTGAAGCATGACATCAGTTTTGTTCCTGTTGATGCGTATCCAGATGACGATTTGATGGCTAAGGACGAATCGGCATACTATCTGCCTAACATGCAACCCAGCGAGCAGCGGTGTTTGTAACAAGATCCAGGCGCGTCTAGAACTCAAAATGGCAGCACCTCCTCTCACCTCTGCGTCCAGACAGCGTTTGCTTGCTTGCTGGCACCGGCTTGCACACGCCGAACGCGAGACCCTGCTTGCGTTCGCTGAGTTTCTCGTCAATCGCGCCGGCGTTTCACCGTCGGACGGAGCTGGTGCGATCCCGACACCTCAATCCATCCCCCGTCCACCCACTGAGACGGTGATCGGCGCCATCCGGCGTTTATCCCAAAGCTATGCGATGCTCGACCGCGACGCCTTGCTGCATGAGGCATCTGCCCTGATGAGCGCCCATGTTTTGCAGGGCCGCCCCGCATCCGAGGTCATTGAAGAGCTGGAGGCGCTCTTTGCCCGGCATTATCAGCATTATCGCGCCAAGCTCATCGGCCAGGATTGATCAAGCACTGGATATGAACGTGATCCTCCTCTGGTTCAAGCGACATTTCGCCGACCCGCAAATCGTTTTTCTCACCTTAATCCTATTGACCGTATTTGCGGTCGTGGTCTTGTTCGGCGACATGCTGATGCCGGTGCTTGCTAGCCTGGTCATCGCCTATTTGCTAGAGGGTGGTGTGGGGATGCTCCAGCGGCGCGGCTGGAAGCGTTTGCCGAGCGTGCTTGTGATCTATCTGGCCTTCATTGCCTTCGTTGCCTTGGCACTGATCGGCGTGATGCCTTTGCTCTCACGCCAGATCAAAGAGCTCGTACAACAACTCCCTACAATGGTCAGCGAAGGCCTGCGTTTTCTGAACGCGCTCCCCGAGGACTACCCCGATCTGTTCAGCCAACAACAGATCGATGCCCTGATCACCTATATGCGTGCCGAGACCATCTCCTTTGGTCAGCAGGTCTTGTCTTGGTCGCTCGCCAACGTCGCGGGGATCATCACCCTGCTGGTCTATCTGGTCTTGGTGCCGATCCTGGTATTTTTCTTCATGAAGGATAAGGATCTGATCCTTGCCTGGTTTAGGCGCTATCTTCCCAGGCATCATGGCATCGCCCATCATGTCTGGCGCGAGCTCGACCGTCAGATCGCCAACTATATCCGCGGCAAGGTCTGGGAGATCCTGATCGTCTGGGGGGTGAGTTTCGTCACCTTTTACGCGTTCGGCCTGAGATATGCGATGTTGCTGTCCTTCTTGGTGGGCTTATCGGTCTTGATCCCTTATATCGGTGCGACCGTGGTCACTATCCCGGTCTTATTGGTCGCTTGGTTTCAATGGGGCTGGTCGGCGCAGTTTGCCTGGCTCAGTCTCGCCTATCTGATCATCCAGGTCCTCGACGGCAATGTCCTGGTGCCCTTGATCTTTTCCGAGGCCGTCAATCTGCATCCGGTGGCCATCATCGTCGCCATCCTTGTCTTCGGTGGGCTCTGGAACTTTTGGGGGGTCTTTTTTGCCATCCCCTTGGCTACCTTAGTCCAGGCGGTCATCAATGCTTGGCCTAGCCTGCCACTCGGGGAACGGGAGATCGAGGGCAGCGTTATCCCCTGAGGAAACGCTGAACAAATCGTTTCTCGTCATTCCGGCGAAAGCTGGAACGGGATCCATACACATCTATCACCCGGACCCCAACTTTTGCCCGGGTGACGAATCAATCAAGCTTTCCCTAAGCGCCCTGTAGCCTTATTTGTGATGGTCCCAGGCTTACGCGCCCCAGCTTGAGGTTGAGCTTGTCACTCAACCGTCAAATTCGCTCGCTATAGTCGGCTAGCATCTGCTTTGAGCGGATGATGAGTGAGATAAACGCGATGCGACTCCTGATCGAAAAAAAACGCGATGCGCTGCAGGCAGGGATCTTGGGGCTCGGCCAGCAGGTGGCGCTCAGCTTGCAGCGTTCGCTCGCTGCCTTGCGCCAACGCGATCTGGATATGGCGCGCCAGATCATCGACACCGATACCAATATCAACCATGAGCGGCGGGTGTTGGAACAACAGGCGCTGGTCATCCTCGCAGCGAATCAGCCAGCAGGTCACGACCTGCGTCTGATCGGCG
Source organism: Caldichromatium japonicum (assembly GCF_011290485.1). Classification (GTDB taxonomy): domain Bacteria; phylum Pseudomonadota; class Gammaproteobacteria; order Chromatiales; family Chromatiaceae; genus Thermochromatium; species Thermochromatium japonicum. The sequence continues at coordinate 2,103,147 of NZ_CP048029.1, forward strand.
CCTCGCTGGATATGATCTCGGAGCTCGAGCGCATTGCCGACCATGCCGCCGATGTAGCGCGCATCCTGTTGCGGACACCCAATCTGCCCTTCCCTGACGCGCCGGCCCAACGGATCGTCCAGATGGGTGAGGCGGCTTCGGCCATGTTCGAGCAGGTCATGACGGTCTATGCCCACAATGGTTCGGCAGAGCAGGCCCGCGCTGCCGTATCCCGTGAACAGGCAGTCGATGCCATGGAAGAGCTGGCGATCCGCGAGGTCATCACCTGGCTGTGTGACCAGCAGTACGCCTCGTCATTGCTGGGAATGCAGTTGCTATGGATCGCCCATCATTACGAGCGGATTGCCGACCGCGCGACCAATCTCGCCGAGCGTCTCATTTATATCGAGACCGGCGAGCTCCCAGAGCTCAATCCATAGGGTGTATTCTCAATCAAGTCAACCAGACGATGGTGCAAGCCAGATAAACGAACGACAGGGAAGACGAGGCGAGCTTGTCGTAGCGCGTGGCGATGCGTCTGAATTGCTGGATGCGACAGAAGAAGCGCTTGATCAGATTGCGGTTTTTGTAGAGATGCCGGTTGAACGAGCGCGGATTGAGTCGGTTGGAGCGTGGGGGGATGACCGCCTGGCTGCCCTGTGCGGTCACCGTTTCGACAAGGGCATCCGAGTCGTAACCCTTGTCGGCAATGACGCACTCGGTCGGTTGGTCCTGGATCAACGCCGCGGCCTGCTCGATGTCGGCGACCTGCCCTGCCGAGAGAATGACGCGCAGCGGATTGCCCAAGGCATCCACCGCAACGTGCAGTTTGGTCGTCAACCCGCCCCGCAAGCGACCGATTTCCTGTTGGCCCGCTTTTTTGGGGCGCCAGCAGAATGTGAGTGGGCGCGCACGATGGTCGAGTCGATGAACAGATGCTCCATGTCGGCATCGCCTTGCAGTGCGGCGGCCACGCGCTCCCAAACACCTTTCTCGCGCCAGCGCGAGAAACGCACATATGTCCGGTGCCAGTGGCCCAGCTCGGCTGGCAAATCGCGCCACAGACAGCCGGTGCGCATGATCCAGAGCACGGCTTTGACAACGCGCCGGTTGTCCCTCGCTGTGCAACCCGGATCGCTCTTCTTCCCCGGTAACAGCTGCTCAATGCGTGCCCACCGCTCATCTCATAACATCTTCCGCTCCATCCTGACTCCTGCGCAAAAGTCAGGATATGACCAGACTTCACCCACTGTGAACAGCCCCTCGCCATGTCAGTGACTGTGAACGATTTATGCAGCCTCGCTTGCATATGACATAGCACTATGCGCACGATTGAGAATAGGACCTAATGTAATGATCCCATCGCCGGTATCCTGAGATAGCGCAAAGCAACGCTTGCCAGGATAATGATGGCGATCAGGCGCCCAAACCAGGCAGCGGCTGGATAGCCGCCACCGTCGATCAATAGACTGACAGCGGCAAGCACGGCCAAACTGGCTACAGCCAGATGGATGCCTAGCCATCCCGCAGGCGACGGCCAACGCCCTGCCAAGCGTCCCCCCACCCAGGCGGCGAGCGCACCGACCATCAGGCCGCTGAGCACATCGAGCGGCCAGTGCACCCCGACTGCGACGCGGCTCAAACCCACCAAAACCGCAAGGACGAGCAACAGCAGACGGATCTCGATCCAGCGCGTATGTGCGATGAATACGCCGCCGAGGACCGCAGCCGTGATGCTATGACCTGAAGGAAAGCTGGCATGGGTCAATGCGGGTCCGATGAGATGGAATGCATCGACCGGTAGGATAGCCGGCGGGCGGGCGGCGTCGATCAGTTCCTTCAAACCGCGGCTAGTACCTGTCGCAAGCAGGCCTGCGAGGATCAAGGCCCACAAGAGGCGGGGCCTATGCCAGCAAAACAAAACCGCTAAGGCCAGCGCCATACGTTCATCGCCCAAAAGGGTCAAGCAAGACCACACCCAATCGGGATGGGCAGTCGCTAGGGTATTGAGCCGGAGAAAACCGGCGTGATAGCCACAAATGAATGCAACCCCGAGTCCCAAGATCAGGCAAACCCCAGCCCAATTCAGCAACCAACGCTCGCCGCTTGCCAAGGGACCGTGATCAAGGGCCATAGCCTGTTGTAAATGCCAGCGCAACCGCTGCAATCGCTCACGCAGCCGCGGCCCTGGGCGCTTGGATTCTAGGGCGCATTGTTCAAACATGGATGAGTTCATGGGTAACAGACAGTTCAGGCATGCTCGATGACAAAGCATAAAACGTTATCGATTGCATCAGCCTCTAGGGCGATCATCAGCAGGCGGTCGAGTCCCAGGGCAACCCCAGCGCAATCCGGCAAGCCATATGCCAGTGCCGCCAGCAGATGGCGATCGATGGGCGGGCAGGTCTGACCGCACGCACGCCGGAGCTCGAGGTCGGCCAAAAAACGCCACTCTTGTTCAGCAGCATCGGTCAGCTCATGAAAACCGTTAGCCAATTCCAGTCCTTCGACATAGAGCTCGAAGCGGGCGGCAGTGGCCACCCCATCTGACCAACGCAGACGCGCCAGGGCCGCTTGACTAGGGGGATAGTCATGGATGAATGTCAGACACCCGCGCCCCAGCTCAGGGACTATGAGGTGGGTGAGCAGCAGATCGAGCCAGCCGTCATTGTCGAGATCAAGCCGCTCGGCCCCGGCAATGCCGGCGCGCTCGGCAAGCGCACGCAACTGACTGGTCTGTGCCGTCCAAGGATCTAGACCCAGGCGCCCCTGAAAGAGCGCGCGATAACTGATGCGCTCACAGGCGAGGGCGGGACGCTCTAGCGCATACCGGACCAAGGCGGCGACCTCATCCATCAACCGCTGGTCATCCCAGCCGGGTCGATACCATTCGAGCAAGCTGAACTCGGGATGATGCCAGCGTCCCCGTTCCTCGTCGCGAAAGACCTTGCAAATTTGATAGATCGGCCCGCTGCCAGCGGCTAGGAGCCGCTTCATGGCAAACTCGGGTGAGGTCTGGAGATACAGAGGACGCGCATCCCCCCACCCTGGCAGGGCAAGCCGGGTAGTCAGGCTAGCGAGTGCCGGATCGGTCACTGATGCCTGCGACAGGATCGGAGTCTCGACCTCTAGCACGCCGGCCTCGGCAAAGAAGTTACGGATGCGCGCATAGAGGGCCGCGCGGGCCCGGATCGCCATCTGGTTTGCGCTAGGACGCCACGCAAGGCCTGGAGATTCGGTCATCCTCGCACTGTCTAGAGCGCCGGTTTATGCTGAATCCTTGACACGCGAAACATATTCGCCGGTGCGGGTATCGACCTTGATCAGCTCACCAGTCTGGATGAACAAGGGCACCCGGACCACGGCGCCAGTCTCGAGCGTGGCCGGTTTGCTACCGCCACTCGAGGTATCGCCGCGCACCCCCGGATCGGTCTCGACCACAGCGAGCACCACAAAGGTCGGCGGCTCGACCGACAGGGGGGCCCCGTTCCACAAGGTCACCTTACAGATATCCTGCTCCTTGATCCATTTGGCGGCCTCGCCGACAGCCGCAGCGCTGGCGGTCATCTGTTCATAGGTCGTCTGATCCATGAAATACCAGTCATTGCCGTCGTTATAGAGATACTGCATGTCGGTATCATGGACATCGGCGGCCTCGACCGTATCGCCGGACTTAAAGGTCTTTTCGATGACCCGTCCGGTCTTAAGATTGCGCACCTTGACGCGATTGAATGCCTGACCCTTGCCGGGCTTGACGAACTCGTTTTCGAGGATGGCGTAGGGATCGCCATCCAGCATGATCTTGAGCCCGCCCCTGAATTCATTCGTACTATAAGACGCCATGTCATCCTCACAACAACTGCTATTAAAGTTCAAAATGGTAACCCAAGGGCAGGGCCTTTGTCAGAAGCCGCAAGGGATAATCAGGGCTGCGACCTTCACGCGTGTCGCCGATCTCTTGAACTTTGTCGGGGTTGCCTACGAGCACATTCCCGATCTGGACGAGGCACCTGGGACTTTTGGTCTCAAGGTGCCTCGTGCCTTCGCCGAACGTATGCGGCGCGCTGACCCAGATGACCCGCTCCTGCGCCAGGTGCTGCCCCGGCGCGCAGAGCACCAGAGCATCGCGGGCTATAGCGAAGACCCAGTCGCCGATCGGTCAGCCGAGCGCGTCCCGGGACTCCTGGTCAAATATGCCGGACGTGCACTGGTGGTCACGACCGGCGCCTGCGCCATCCATTGCCGCTATTGTTTTCGCCGTCATTTCCAGTATCCCTCCCTGGGAACGCATCTAGAAGCAATCCTCGCGGCGATCGCCGCCGACCAGTCGCTGAACGAGGTCATCCTCAGTGGCGGTGATCCCCTGATGCTTTCCGATGACCGGCTCGCTGAACTGATCGGACGGTTGAGCCAGATCCGTCAGCTCAAGCGGCTGCGTATCCATAGCCGCGTTCCTGTCGTCTGGCCTGAACGGCTGAACAACCGCTTGGCGCAGATCCTGTCTGGAGGTCGGCTGACGGGCATCTTGGTGATCCATGCCAATCACCCGCATGAGCTCAGCGAAACGGTCTGCGCCACCCTGCGCGATTGGCGCACCCTGGGCCTGACCTTGCTTAACCAAAGCGTCTTGCTCAAAGGGGTCAATGATCAAATTGCTACCTTGGCTGAATTGAGCGAACGGCTGTTTGCCTGCGGGGTCCTGCCCTATTATCTGCATGCACTCGACCGGGTCGCCGGCAGCGCCCATTTTGCAGTCGAGGATACCCAGGCCCAGTCATTGATTGCGGGGCTGCGGGCGCGTCTGCCTGGCTATCTGGTCCCGCGGTTGGTGCGCGAGCATCCCCGGGCGCCTGCGAAACAGCCGTTCATCTAAAGACAATATCCAAGAGGCTTTTACCGCACGACCGGTAAGTTCGATAATCCGACAACATGCCCTGGAGCTGATGCGGACGACATCCCAATGCCTGTGCCCAGTCATCAACCGACGCTGCTCATCATCACCTCCGAGACCAGCGAAGCGGAACGGCTGATGGCCGTGCTTCGCGAGTCGCATCTTGCCAAACAAGCGCTGACAGTTCCCAATGCCGAGCATTTAGAACGGGCGATCGGGAATCACAGCTGCGATCTGGTCCTCTGTTGCGCCTATGACCGCGACATCGATGTCGATGCCGTGCTCGCAACCTATCAGCGTCTCGGGGCCGACATCCCTTTGATCCTCATCACCGATCCCGATAGCTGGGAAACAGACGTCAGCCGGGCGCGCCGCGCCGGGGTACGCGATCTGGTGCGGCGCGGTGATAGTGAACACCTGTGTTTGAGCGCGATGCGCGAGCTCAACGATCTGCGCGCGCGGCGCACCGCCAAGGGACTTAACCAGCGCCTGGAGCGCTGTGACCAGGCGGCCCTAAGCCTGGCGGATGTCTGCGGCGCTGGCGTGGCCCTCATCCAAGATGGTCTCCACATGCAGGCCAACCCTGCTTATGCCGGACTCTTTGGGTATGTCTCGCCTGAGGATATCCTCGCGCTTCCCCTGCTCGATCTGATCGCCCCCGAGGATCATCCAGGCCTCCGCGACCTGCTCAAGGCAATCGACCCGGACAATCCACCCCTGCCCACTACTATCGAGGCAACCTGTGTGCGCGCCGATGCGAGCCGCTTTCGGGCACTCTTACTCTTCGCCCCTAGCACCTTCGAAGATGAGCCCTGCCTGCGCCTGATCGCCCAGCCCCTCACGATCCCCAGCTCATCTGTCGCCACCAAGGTCTGCTTCGCAGCAGGACGTCCTGGACTCATACCGCTGATCGAGGAGATCGAGCGCCATATCGATCAGCAGCGCTATGTCAGCCATCCCTTTGCCATCTTTTTCATCCATGTCCCCAAGGCCGCAGATCTGATGCGCGACATGGGTTTATCGATCGGGCTCGAGGTGATGGATGAATTCAGTGAGTCACTGGCCAATCTCATCGGCAAGCGCGGTATCCTGGCAAGGGTCGGTCTGGATGGTTTCGGGCTGGTCGTCCCGGGGCTCGATGAGTCATCCGCCCAGGCCCTGGCCGCTGAGCTCAGCGCCAAGGCGCGCCTGCCGCTGCGTGTCCCGATCCAAGAGAACAGGCCACCGGATTGCAAAGTGGGTTATTTCGTGGTGCGCGATCGCGCCTCAGCGCCAGAGGATATCCTCAACGCTGCCTATCGGCTGTGCGTCGGTCAGCCGCCCGGCAGCGACGCCGTCTCTGTTGCTGCAAGTCAGGATCAAGAAGAGGCCATGGCCCGCAAGATCGAATTTGCCCTGCGCAATGATCAGCTCAAATTGAGCTATCAGCCCATCATCAGTCTCATGGGTGATAATCAGGAAAACTATTCCGTCCTGTTGCGCCTATTCGATGAAGACGAGAACCTATTCGAGGCCAAAGAGTTTATTCGGGTCGCTGTCCGTCAGGGCCTGATTGAAGAGCTCGACCGCTGGGTCATGCGTTCAGCGATCGAGGTCGTCGGGCAACGCCGGCGCGCTGGGCACAACCTGAGCCTATTCGTCACCCTCGCCGAGGAGAGTTTCCGTAATCCAAACTTTGTGCTCTGGATCTGCGATTGGCTGCGCGAGTTCGATGTCCGCGGCAATTGGCTGACGATCCAGTTTCATGAGGAATCGGTGATCGGCAACCTCGCCAGTATCGGCAAATTAATCGAGACGCTACGTAAGATCAAATGCCGGGTGGCCATCAGCCATTTTGGCACGGCTGATCGCCCGGAGATCTTACTCCAAGCCCTGTCGCTCGATTTCGTGCTGTTTCAACCAGAGCTCGCGCGCGGCCTAGCCGACGATCCCCCGAAACAGCAGCGTTTGATGCAGCTTGCCACCCTTGCCCGCGAATTCAATGTCAAGAGCGTGGTCACCGGGGTCGAAGATGCGCGTACCCTGACCGTCCTCTGGACTGCCGGGGTTGACTATGTCCAGGGCAACTTTCTCCAGCGTCCCTCCCCCACCATCGAGATCCAGACCTAGGTTGTGCTCAACGACGGTTGATGGCGGGCAAGCAGACGATAGACCGAACCGATGTACGAATCCTTCTTCGGCCTCAAACGCAGGCCATTCGCGCCCTTGCCTGATCCGGCGCTTTTTTATCCAAGCCCAGGCCATCGCCAGGCCATGCGACTGGTTGCCTCGCCCTTGCATACCGCAGGCGGCTGGCTGCTGTTGACTGGCGATGCAGGGGTCGGGAAGACTGCCCTCGCCCGTTATCTGATCGAGCAGACGAAGGATCGGGGGATTGGCTATGTCCATGCCGGTCCTCGTGCCGGTATACTCCTGCATGCGATCGGCACCGCATATGGTTTCCCGCAACCGGCGTCGGCGGACCTCGCCAGCCAAAGGCGAACCCTGGCCGCCACCTTCGCCGAGCTAGCCACCCAAGGATACCCCCCACTTTTGATTATCGACGGTGCCCAAGATCTCGATCACAAGGAGCTTGAGGGGCTTTTGAGCCTCGACCCAGACGACAGGCTGCGTCTGCTGCTCCTTGGGCGTTCTGAACTGGGCGAGAGACTCAGGCAGCCTGGCTATGAAGTCATTCGCGCGCGGATTGTCTTATTTTATCAGCTCAACCCCCTCAATCCGGACGAAACCAGCCGCTATATCCGCTATCGTCTCCAACAGGTTGGTGGGTCCCCAGACCTCTTTACACCCCAGGCCGTCGCGTCCATCTTCACGCATAGTCGCGGGCTGCCGCGCCTGATCAACCTACTATGCGAACAAGCCTTGATCCTCGCCTATCAGCGCGGCGCACGCTCGATCGATGAACAGCTGATCGCGCAAGCGATGTGCGACCCACCACCGCTGGACCTCGATCCAAGCGGTGCCCCGGGAGCGCAACCCTCGCCCCCTGACTCAGGGGTGCGATTCGACCAGCAGGAGCGGCTGGCTCGCACCAGCGAACGGCCTCTAGCATCAGCATCTTCCCTGGACCTCGCCTCTTTCAAGCCTCATCCTCCCGATGCGCTGCCTGTCTTTTACCTCAAATCTGCAGCGCCCGAATCTGCAGCGCCCGAACCCAGCGTAGAGGCACCAGAACACCCAGCGGTCCAGAATGGGCGTTTATCACCCCACTACCGCCGGCCTTTTGCAAGGCCTATCCCCATCCTAATCGCCGGCATCCTCGTTATCGCGGGGCTCATTGGCTGGTATCTCTATGTGGGCCGGATCTGGATAGATGCTACCCCGCAAGCCGTTTCCTTGGCGGATACTGATCGCCCGCTCCCTGAATCCGTCTTAGATACGCCTGCAAGCCCCGAACCCAGCCCGCTATCCTCCTCCGCCGAGATGCCCCTGTCCGAAACCGGTGCAGAGCAACCGGGATTCGAGGATCTGATCAGCCTGGCCCAGGAGCCAAGCGGACCAACACATCAACCCCTATCCGCGCATCGCGATACCGCAGCGACAGACGACGGCGAACCTAAGCCAAACCTTGCGGGGATTGCTGAACGTTTGACCGCGTTAGGCATCGCCTATGAATGGCGGAGCCCTTCTCATCTGCGCGCCGATCTCTCGCCCAAGATCCAATTTCGCGAGGGAAGCGTGGCCCTCGACGAGCCGGCGCGCGCATTCCTCGCCCAGATTGCGGCAGTGGTACGCGAGGCAGGCGATATCCGCCTCCATGTTCGCGCCCACACCGACAGCCACGGTGCCCAGACCAACAATCAACGGCTGTCACAACGGCGAGCGGCGGATGTCGCCTTTGTCCTGCGACTCAACGGCATCCCCAATTCGCGCATCACCTACGAGGGCAAGGGCTCGTCTGAACCCCGTTTCAGTCCTGAGGAGGAGCGCCGCCTTGGGCCAGAGATCAACCGCCGGATCGAGATCGATCTGATCGCAGGCACAGACGGGCGTTATTGATAAGAAACAAATGCTTTTGAAGAAGCTGCCGTTTGCGCTGTGGAGCCGGCAGGCGGTGCGGCAGTTGATCCTCGACCGTTTTGGCATCGAGCTCAGGCCGCAGGGGGAGGGCAAGTACTTGGCGCGCTGGGGATTGACGCCCCAGAAACCGATTCGGCGCGCCTATGAGCAAAGCCCGCCGGCGATCAAGACGTCCGAGATTCGCGTCACGCACCGTCGCGAAGGCCTGTCGGTGATCTCGACGCTGACCAACCGCGGAAAGGTGCCTTGGAAGGCGTTCGCGGGGGCGATGAACGCCGACATCCTGATCGACTTCATGAAGCGGCTCGTCAAGGACGCCAGGGGCAAGAAGATCTTCCTCATCCTCGACAACCTGCACGTGCATCACACCAAGCCGGTCAAGGCCTGGCTGGCTGCATGCGCCAATGAAATCGAGGCCTCCTCCCTCCCCCCCTACAGCCCAGCACTGAACCCCAACGAGATGCTCAAGGCCACCATCACCGCGCAGGCGCCCTCCCGCGCCAAGGGCGATCTGAAGAAGGCGACCGTCAGCCACCTGCGCCGCCTTCTCAATTCCCCCCAACGCATCATGCGCTACTTCCAGCATCCCAAGCTCCATGATGCCGCGTAATATAAGTTCATTGGTTTCGGATTAATAGCATCGTTCACCAGGGCATGAACCAATTCATGAACTGCATCGGGCGGCTGATGCTGTTATTCATCACCGCCATATCCTGGCGCATCGAGGCGGTTGAAACGGTCATGTTGCGCATGGCGACATCCATCTGCTGAAGGCTGACCAACATCGGCTGGAGTGCCTGGACATCCTGGGCGATGGATTCGACATTGGCGGTCATCCGGCGCACGTCCTGACTCATCTGGGCGACATTGCTCGAGATGGCCTGCATGTTGCTTGCCATCACCGTCATGTTGGTATCGACGCTGATCGCGAGATAATGGACGTCCTTGGCTAGGCTAAAAACCAGATAAAAGCCGTAGGCGGCAAGGATGATGAAGGCAAAGAGCGATGGATAGACGATGAGTTCCCAGCGTTTGGCGCTGCTCTCGAATGCCTGCGACAGGCGATCGATCGCATAGACATTGCCTTCGCTTGCCGTCATGGCCTCCGCGGGGACCTGGTCGGTCTTCGGCGCTGCGTTATCCTGCATGATCAATCCTCCCCCCCCAACCGGCGGTCGGTGAATAGCTCAGCCAACGAGATGCGGATAGAGCGCCGCCGCCAGGCCCATGAACTCGTGTGCTCCCTTGCCGCGCGGCTCGAGCTCGAAGACTGCGAGCCCCTCGCTGAACGAACGGCGAAAGATAGTGCGCTGGGAAAGCCGCGGTTTAACGAAACGTAACCCCGGCAATGAGACCAAGGCCGCAGCGGTCTCCTGGGTCTCTTGGACCGCATGGTGGGTATCGCCGCGATTGATAAATCCTATGACCTCAAGCGGCTGGGGGCGCTCGATCTCGCCGATCATCCGCAGAAAACGCTGAGCAGACCAGACATCGGCCTGCGAAGGAGGGACGGGGATCAACAACCGGTCGGCCAGTGCCAGCGCCAGCCGCAGGCCGTCCATGTCCGCGGTCCCGACATCGATGAGCGACTCATCGGCAGCGCGCAAGCGCGTTGGGTCCAGGGCCTCCTTGCCAAGGACCGCAAGCGCCGGCTTAAAGCCTTCCTCGCGCCGCACACCGATCACATCGGTCAGCGTGGCTTGGGGGTCGGCATCGACGAGCAAGAGGTTGGTCTCGGCCATGATGAGCCACACGGCGAGATTGAAGACCAAGGTACTCTTGCCCGATCCGCCTTTGAGGCTGCCGACGACGGTGATCATGCGCTCAGGATCCAGGCATTGACACTGGCTGCCGATGCTACGGGTACGGCCATCCCATTCGTCTGCCGTTCAGCGCGGCGGCGCCTGCGGAGGTTCTACCTTGGTATAACCAGCTGGCACCTGGAACAAGGCATCCGGTTGCGGGCCGATCTGGATATTGGTGAGTTCCTGGACAATGCCGCCTGGCATCTCTTGACGCACCGCGAGTTTAAGCTCTGGGTCATACCATTGATAGGTTCGCACCGGTTGTTCATTGGGGGCAAACATGGTCATCTCCCATTTCTCGACCCGCCGGCCTGCAACCGATTCGATCCCTAGCACCCGCAATTCCATCGCCTGACCGTTAGGCATCTGATATTTGAGCGGCATCCCGCGCTCGGCATCCAGCCATTGAAAGCCGGTCAAGGTCTGGCCCTCATGGTTCATCGTCATCTCCCACTTGATTGCCCGCCGGCCCGCAATCGCCTCCTCGCCAACCCGACGACAGCTCAGGTTGGTGATCCCTTGGCAGGGGTTGGTCTCAGCGGAAGGCGAGCGCGACATCTGGCCGGCCATCGGCGCCGGACGCTCCATATAACCCTGGCGTTCTGGAAAGATCATCCATTCCATCCCGCGGTTCTGATCGACGATGCGGATCATATTTTGGCCCTGGTGCGACATCTCGGTGCGCATCCGATTGCTGCCGACATACATCTTGCCGCTACTCATCTGGCCATCTGGCCCGCGCATGATCATGTCGGCTGAGAACTCGATCCCGGCAATCTCGGCCAGGGATGCACAGGCTATGAGCGATCCCGCTATCAAGATCCCGAGTGCGCCTATCTTATGGCTTCTCATCGTTTGTTATCTCCTCTCATCACGTGGTTGGTCATCACAAATAAAGCGCGGATCGCAAGACATCGGTTCAACGCGGCCAAACATCCGAGGGCACATTAGCGCGGCCTGGGGCCAGCGTGTCGAATAAGGTCTGTGGCGGTGGTTCATCCACCCCACGGCGCTCGGCATCGAGCGGACGCCAGCGCATGCTGGGCCCCATACGCTCCCGCTCGCGTGGACTGAGCGGTCGAAAGCGGAGTTCACCCTCTGCCGGCTGGGCAGCGCCGCTCGGCGGATCGCCGCGAAAGCGATAGATTGGCTCGCCGCCATTGCCTTCCTGCGGATCAGGATTCCAGATACCTGGTAAAGGTCCGATTGGAACTGGGTTCGATTGCCAATCGATGCCATGGGGATCGGGGCGTTCATAGCCCTTGCGATAATCCGGCTCCAGCATCTGGAAGAGATCGGTCGCGATGGACTGGGATTGGGCCGAGCCCGCAGCCAATCCTGCGATCAATATCAGCCAATACATGGCCTTACCGATCGGGTTGGGCCCATCAAGGGGCGACCCGACAACCTGACGACGAATGGCCGAATCCTATCACAGGCCAGGACCAACCTGTATTGGCGTATCGCGATGGGACCATGACCGGCCTATTCCGGATCGGGAGGGTGATCGGTCTTGAGCCGGATACCGCGTCGCCCCATGCGTTTGGCCGAAGGGGCATCCGTGGTTGATACCTTGAGGGCATTGGGTGCAGGAGCGGTAGCTAGCTGATCAGCGGGTATTGGCCCTCTCTCCTGATCCGGCTTTTTGACCGTCCCCTCTCTTGCCGGATGTACCTCAGGGTCGATACCTTGCGGCACTGCGGGCTGAGCGGGACTTGTCTCGGTTCGGGCACGCATTGGGCGATTTTTGGTGTGTGGTTGATGCCATGACTTGAAGGCCTCGCCAAGCAATAACAGGATCCCGCGTAGGGCATAGAAGATCAGGATCGCAGCCTCGATCAGTCCGCCCCAGATCCGGACCCAGAGCGGCTGAGCTCGGACCTTGGATGCACTCTGGATCTTTGAACGCGCCCCTTGAAGCGCACATTTGAATTCAGAGCCAGGCGGCAGGCCAGCAGCCGCAACCTTACACATATCCTCCTCAGCAGCAACACAACCCAAGGGGATAACGACCAGGGTGAGCAAGGTCGAGATCAGGACCCCAGACAGCAGCGAGATCGCCATTCCCTGGAAGATGGGGTCGGTGATGATGACGCTCGAGCCCGCGACCAGGGCCAAGGCAGTGATCAGGATCGGGCGGGTACGGATCTTACAGGCGCGGATCACCGCTTCGGCGATCGGCACCCCCTTCTGGAGCTCGCTCAAGGCGAAATCGACGAGCAGGATCGAGTTGCGCACGATGATTCCCGCGAGCGCGATCCAGCCGATCATCGAGGTCGCGGTAAACTCGCCGCCCATCCCCAGGATGAACATCAGGGCATGCGCAGGGATGATGCCGAGGAGGGTCAAGGGGATCGGCGCCATGATCACCAAGGGGATGCGGAAGTTGCCGAACTCCCAGACCACTAAAATATAGATCAAAAGCAGTGCGACTGCGAAGGCTGCGCCCATGTCGCGGAAGGTCTCATAGGTGACCGTCCATTCGCCCGACCATTCCCAGGCAAGCCGGCTGTCATCCGGTGGCGGCCCCAGCCAATAGAAGGCGTCCCCGAATCCCCCGCTCTCTGCGGGCCGAGTGCCATCTGGCGCCACGGTGTCCTGCATGAGCCTTTGGATCTGGAACATAGCATAAACGGGCGCGGCCAACCGTCCGCCGACATCGGCGACCACATATTCGATCGGGCGCAGGTCCTTGTGATAGATGATGTCGTCCTCGGGCGCGCGCTGGAACTGACCGAGCTCGCCCAGTGGCACTGTCATCCCCTGGGTCGATAGGATCGGCAGGTCGCTCAGACGCTGGATCTGGGAGCGCTCGCCCAAGGGTACCTGAAGCACGATGGGGATCGGTTCATGTCCGCTCTGCCGGCCGGCCTGTTGCTTGATGTCGCCCAGGGTGGTGCCCCCTAAGGCCATCGCCAGGTTCCGATTGATCACCTCGACCGAGATCCCGCGGCGTACCGCCTTTTCGGTATCGACGTTGAAACGCCAATAATCGAAGGGATCGCGCAGATAATTATCCACATCGCGCGCGCTTTCGGCCTGCTCAAAAACCGCGGTCACATCTCGGGCGAATTGGCGCCGCAGCTCGGCTGAAGGGCCATAGATCTCGGCGACAACAGACTGCAACACCGGCGGGCCGGGCGGCATCTCGACCACCGCGATCCGCGCGCCAGTACCCTGGATGATCGGCTGCAGGCGTTCGCGCGCTTCGACCGCAATCTCGTGGCTAGTGCGATGCCGATCGCGTTTATGCAGGAGCTGGACCTGAAGCTCTGCCTGCCAGGGGTCCGAGCGCAGATAATAATGGCGCACCATCCCGTTGAAATCGAAGGGACGTGCGGTCCCGGCATAGAGTTGGATCGCCGTCACCTCGGGGATGTTTTTGAGCTCCAAGGCCATGCGATGCGCCAGATTGGCGGTGACCGGCAGGGCCGTACCCTCGGGCAGATTGATCACCACCGAAAACTCGGGCTTGTTGTCGAGTGGCAGCATCTTGACCGCCACCCACTTGAAATAAAAGAACGAGCAGGTGAACAAAAAGGTCCCCCAGAGCACCAGGCGAAACAGCCGGCGTTTGGCCGGGTCCTCGATGAGCGGGGTCAGGATAAAGCGAAAGAAGTGTTCCAACCGTTCGGAAGTCAGACGCTCGCGCCTCTCGGCGACCTCGAGATAGTCCATCGTAGGCCGCAGCCATTTGGAGATCGCCAAATACGGGGTAAAGACGAAGGCGGCAAAGAGCGAGATGAACATCGCCACCGACCCCAATTTGGGGATCGGCGCCATATAGGGCCCCATCATACCGCTGACAAAACCCATCGGCAGCAAAGCCGCGATGACCGTGAAGGTGGCGATGATGGTGGGGTTGCCGACCTCGCGTACGGCATCCACCGCGGTCTCCTCGTCGGTTCGACCCTCTTCGAGCCAGCGCCGGTAGATGTTCTCGATGACCACGATGGCGTCATCGACGAGGATGCCGATCGAGAAGATCAAGGCAAACAGGCTCACGCGGTCGATGGTCATGCCCCACAGCCAGGCAGTGAAGACGGTCATGAACAACACCACGGGGACAACCAGCATGACCACCAGTGCCGGGCGCAGGGCGCGGAAGGCCAACAGCACCAGCACGAAGACGAAGAAGGTCGCGACGATGAGCTTAAAGATCAGCTCATTGACCTTGTCGTTGGCAGTCTCGCCATAGTTACGGGTGATGCTGACCTCGACGTTGCTTGGGATGCGGGTGTTCTTAAGCTCTTCGACCTTGGCGATGATGGCATGGGCGACGGTCACGCCATTGGTCAGCTCCTTTTTCGCAATCGCGATGGTCACCGCGGGGCGACCATCGACCCGCTCGCTGAGCTTCGAGGCCGGCCCGGTGTAATAGCTGACCATCTGCGAGGTATCTTCCTCGGGCCCGAGCTTGACGTCGGCGACGTCGTGGAGATACACGGGCATCCCGTTATAGCTCCCCACCACCAGGCGCCGGATCTCTTCCACACTGGTGAGGAACGAACCAGTGGTCACCGCAAAGCGCGCACCGCCTGCCTCGACCCCACCGGCGACCGCCTCGGCATTGGCGCTCTTGATGGTCTGGGCGACCTGATCCAGGCTGATGCGATACCCAGACAGACGCTCGGGCCAGACATCGATGGTGACCTGCTCGCGTCGCCCGCCGACAATAAAAGCGTTACCCGTATCCTTGACCTGCTTGAGCGCCTGCAACACATCCTGGGCCAACAGACGCAACTGGGCATCATCGACGTCCGCAACCCCATCCCCATCCAGGTCCTTGGACCACAGGGTCAGGGTCACGATCGGGACGTCATCGATCCCTTTGCTGCGCACCAGGGGCGGCATAACCCCTGGCGGGATCTTGTCCATGTTGGAGGCGAGCTTATCGTTGACCTTGACGAGCGAGGGTCCCATGGGCTCGCCGACCTCGAACTCGACGGTCACGATCCCTTGGGCGCGCTGGGAGGCCGAATAGACGTGCTTGACCCCTGGGATCTCGCTCATGATCCGTTCAAGCGGCTGAATAGCCAGATTGGCCACCTGCTGAGCCGAGGCGCCGGGATATTGCACGAAGATATCGATCATCGGGACCGAGATCTGCGGGTCCTCCTGGCGGGGGGTCATGATCAGGCCCAGAAAACCCATCATGAGCATGGCCAGATAAAAGAGCGGTGACAGGGGCGAACGGATGAACAGGTGCGCCGTGCGCCCGGCGATGCCCAGGGCAGGCTTGCCCTTGGTATACACCGCCTGCGTCTCCAGCGGTGGATCAAGATCTTGATTCATCGGTGCAATCCTGGTGATGGCCCAGAAAAGGGACTGAATCGATCAGATCTCAGACTCAATGGTCCGGCGTCGATTCCTTGGACCAGCCGGCGCTGACCCTGGGACCCGGATTGGCCAAGATGCGTTCGCCGGGGCGCAGACCGCTTAGGACCGTGACGAAGCCACCGCCAAGCTCTTCGCCCACGCGGATCAGCCGCAGTTGCGGCTCGTTTTGTTCATTGAGCACATAGACCCCGGGCAGGCTGCCGTTATAGCGGATCGCGCTCTTGGGGATCACCGGGCTGGTGCGCGCGGGGGCCGTCTGATCCGGGATCAGGACCTTGGCATACATGCCTGGTTCCGAGACCCCCTGGGGCAGATCGAACTTGACCTTGACCGTATGGCGCTGGGGATCGGCCATGGGGAAGATCTGGGCCACCCGCACCGGCACCCGCCGGTCGCTCGGCTCGATCTCGGCCTGGAGCATCTGACCCTCGCGCAAGCCTGGGCGTAGACGGGCCGGCACATCGACCTCGACCTGGAGATATTCGACGTCAGCGAAGTTCAATAGCGGCTGGCCCGGCTGGACGGTATCGCCGACCTCAGCGTGTTTTTTGACGATCACCCCAGCAAAGGGGGCGATGCTGCGGGCGTCGCGGATCTTGGTATCGATCGCCTGGAGCTCGGCCTGGAGGCGCAGGATAGCGCTTTGCGCCTCTTGGATCTGAACGCCCGAGGCATAGATGTCTGCCGACCGCTCGACCCCTTGGTGACGATCGCCGACAAAGGCTTCAAGTGGCCGGGTGAACATCTGATCGAATAGATTAGGCAGACCCATCCCACCTGGTGCGGCGCGGGACTGGGGCGAAAAGAGCTCGCGATTAAACTGGACGCTGGCATTGCGCAGCTGGGCATCGGCTGCCGCCATCTGGGCGAGCACCGCGCGCCGTTTGGCCAGCAATTCCTCATCGTCGATTGCGACCAATACCTTGTCTTGCTCGAAGCGATCCCCTTCGCGTCCGGCGATGAAGTTCACCCGTCCCGGAAGCTGGGCGGCGAGCGTGACCTCCTTATAAGGGATCACGGTCCCTCCAACCGAGATCGTGGTCGCACCCTGGGCCTGCTGAACCACATAGACCTCGCCTGGCTGCGCTACTGTCCAGACGGGCAAGACAATCGCGAGACACGCGAACAGACAAGCGCCTAAGCGATCAAAACTTCGGCTCCCCACGGTGGTAGCACTCCGATCGTTTTTGCATGGTTTGATAGTGTCGCCCAAAAGGCGATGAGGCGGGCGGAAATAGTAGCTGCGCAGTATGCCTTCACACAGGATCTCGATCAATCACCGGCTAGGACGTATGGACTTAGCCAACCTGCTCTCAAGAAGGTGCGCAAACAGGCGCACTGTTCTCTTCCTGCCCCGAAATGCGGAGTGCATTCGTCTCTGACAGGCGTGACTTTCCCGACTACGGCAGAGACCCTCTCTGCTGTAGCGCCGCCGTTACCGGACGGACTCGCCCCGGGTAGGGCAGTTGCGGTTGCCAGCCGTTTGAGGTTGAGCGCGGCATTATTGATCCGAAACCAATGAACTTGTATTACGCGGCATCATGGAGCTTGGGATGCTGGAAGTAGCGCATGACGCGTTGGGGGGAATTGAGAAGGCGGCGCAGGTGGCTGACGGTCGCCTTCTTCAGATCGTCCTTGGCGCGGGAGGGCGCCTGCGCGGTGATGGTGGCCTTGAGCATCTCGTTGGGGTTCAGTGCTGGGCTGTAGGAGGGGAGGGAGGACGCCTCGATTTGATTGGCGCATGCAGCCAGCCAGGCCTTGACTGGCTTGGTGTGATGCACGCGCAGGTTGTCGAGGATGAGGAAGATCTTCTTGCCCCTGGCGTCCTTGACGAGCCGCTTCATGAAGTCGATCAGGATGTCGGCGTTCATCGCCCCCGCGAACGCCTTCCAAGGCACCTTGCCGCGGTTGGTCAGCGTCGAGATCACCGACAGGCCTTCGCGACGGTGCGTGACGCGAATCTCGGGCGTCTTGATCGCCGGCGCATAAGAGCGCCCGCGCACCTCGTCCGAGCGCAGCCCCGTTTCATCGCCCCAGTGGATTTCGGCGCCCTCGGCCTTGGCGCGCCGGGCAATGTCCGGGTAGGTCTCCTCAAGCCACGTCTTGCCCGCCGGCGGGCTTTGCTCATAGGCGCGCCGAATCGGTTTCTGGGGCGTCAATCCCCAGCGCACCATGTACTTGCCTTCCCCCTGCGGCCTGAGCTCGATGCCAAAACGGTCGAGGATCAACTGCCACAGCGCAAACGGCAGCTTCAGCTGATCCGGTGTCCCGTCGCACATGAGCTTGCGTATCTGGGCGTCCTGCTCCGCCAACAGCGCCCGCTTCTCACCCACCTTGCGCCCACCCCCCTTGCCCTGATGTCGAACACCCCTGCGCCCAACAATCCCCTCTGCGCGCCTATCGCTTCATACCTCCAGCCACGCCGCCGCTCTTCGCGCGCCGCAAACGACAGCAATCTCATGTCTCGTCTTTCCATGCCCACGACATCAGGACAGCTCACTCAATTTCAAAAGCATGTGTTTTTTATCAATAATTGCGTCCGGGCCAGCTTGGTCCATGAACCGAAAAAGAGCGTCTGTGGCGACTGAGAAAGAGTTGTTGAAGAAGTTTTTAGACCCGCTGAAGGTCTGCAAGCGGTACAAGCCGAAGTTTGGTCAAGGAAATAAAAAAGAAGGCGTCTCCCTTTGTCAGTTCCTTGATCTGTACGGTGCTGATCCGTTCTATGTGTGGTGCGGACTGAACTCCGCACTGATGTATGCAGCCCACAAAGCCGCAGGCGGGATGACTTCCGTGTATCGGCAAGGGGTGCGAAAACCTCTTTTGTGAAATCATCATCGACTCCACGGGCTACTCGGACAGAAACAGCGCTGCATGGTCCTACAAGACCAAGACAAGCGCTGTAAAGGACAAGACGCTCTCACTGGATGGACGGCTCCAGTTCGAGGACATCACGAACGCTGCGGTGAAGGCGCGAGTGAATGATTGGGTAACCGAATACTGTGGAATCCTCGGCGCGGAGGTTCCCGCCTACGCGCGGTGTTCGAAGTTCGGCAAGGTTACAAGAGCAAGGACAGCAAACGGCAGAACGGAGACATCGACAATATCGCCGTCGCTTGGGCACAAGGCTATATGCCGGTGTTTGCGATTTTCTCCGGGCAGATTGACGACGACTTGGTCCTTCGCTACCGAAACAGCCGGGGCGGGATTTTGGTTGGTCGCATAGACGGTGGATCGACCGTGTCCCTATTCGGCTTCTGCAAGGATGTCTTGGGCTTCGACCTCGCCGACTTCTTCAAGCGCAACTCGCCCACAATCCAGAAAGAAGTTCACGAAACGCTGGAAGCCTTGTTGAAGGCTTGACGTCGCCCCCCAATCCGTTAAGCAGCGCTCAGACCTCACGTTTAAGCATAACAAGTCGCTTGGACGTCACGGTTGGCTCCGGCTTACGCCGGCCTACTCTGTGAAGCTGGTCAAGGAAGTTATCGCCAGATTCCCCGCGGATGTGGCTGTGCTTGATCCGTTCTCCGGGACTGCGACCACGACACTTACTGCGGCGGAGCACGGCAATTCCGCGCTTTCGTTCGACATTAACCCGTTCTTGATTTGGCTTGGCAACGTGAAGTGCCGGTCGTACTCGGTTGAGCACTTAGCCTTCGTGCAAGACGGTGCCCAACAGGCTATCGGGCGGATTCCAGCCTTGATGAAGAAGGACAATTGGACACCGCCATTGTTCAACATCGAGCGGTGGTGGTCAGCCGGTACGCTCAAGGTTCTAGCGGCGCTTCGAACAGGGCCTGTCGAAGTATTCGGAGAGCCCGCAGAGGATCGAACAGACGGTCTGGCGTGGGTCGCCTTCTGTCGGCTGGTGATTGAGACATCCGCAGCCGCGTTCAATCACGTATCCATGTCGTTCTCGTCGGAGACGACACACCACGAAGTCGAGCACGTGGCAGACTTGTATTTGGCCATTCTCGACGCCGTACTTGCATCTAGCGGTGCTCAGCTACAGGGTTGGGGGCAGGTTGTCGAGGTGGATGCCCGCGCCATTCCGGAAATGGGGCGGCGCTTCGGCCTTGTTGTGACCTCGCCTCCTTATCCGAACCGGATTAGCTACATCAGAGAGCTGCGCCCGTACATGTACTGGATGAAGTTTCTTGAAGAGGCTCGAGAAGCGGGTGAGATGGATTGGAAGGCGATAGGTGGCACGTGGGGGGTCGCCACAAGCCGTCTCAATGGGTGGAAGCCGAACGGCAAGTCGCTTCCTGAAATTCTCACTGATACAGTTGGACGCATCGCAAAGAGCAATGGCAAGAATGCCCAGCTCATGGCGACCTACGTGCTCAAGTATTTCTACGACATGCACCTGCACTTGTCATCACTGCCGAACGTACTGGAGCCGGGCGCGGAGCTTCATTACATCGTCGGGAATTCCAGTTTCTTCGGGAACATAGTCGATACTCCGGCCATTCTGACTGCCTCCATGCAGAGGCTCGGATACGAGGATGCAGCCTCAGTGATTATACGCAAGCGCAACTGCAACAAGGCGCTTTTCGAGTAGGACGTTTCCGCGCGATGGTCGGGATGACTACATTAGGGATGTACTTAGGGAAACGCTGATCAAGCATCCGCACAACGGCGATACGGGTTTTTATGGGCCTGGGCGGGGTGATTTTTGTCGCCCTGGCGACCCCCTGGCGACCTTGCCAGGCCGTTTTGTGGGCCGTTTGGCCCGCATTGGGCGCATTATGGGCGCACCAACGCCGGCACGCGCCGCGCGGCCGGATACAGGTTGACCATCGCCAGCGCCGTCAAGGCGCGGTTAGCGTTCTTGACCATACCGCGGTAGCGCACCTTGGCCAACCCCCACAGGCGCTTGAGCACGTGAAACGGATGCTCGACCCGTGCCCAAGTGCAGCTTCTTGGTGCGGTTGCGCAGCCGCTCGGCCTCGTCCTCGCCGTCGGGCTTGCGCACGCACCGGTTGGTGAAGTCGCGCGCCTGGGGTGCTGCCGCCTTGATGATGTCGCCGCAGCCCTGGTAGCCGCGGTCTGCGTAGACGCGCTTTTCGGCACCGTGTTAGTTAGGTTTCGCTCGAGGAGCGTATCCCTGCCGATCACCCGATCCGCAAACTTCGGGTGGTGGTCGATGCGCTGCTGCGGCAAATGGACGACAAGATCGATGCGTGTTACGCCAAACGGGGTCGCCCTTCGATCCCACCGCATCGGCTGCTGCGCGCGCTTTTGCTGCAAGCGATCTACTCGATTCCCTCGGAGCGGCGCCTGGTCGAAGCGATCGAATTCAGCCTGCTCTACCGCTGGTTCGCGGGTTTGGGGTTGGACGAACCGGTGTGGGACCACTCCACCTTCTCGGCCAACCGGGAACGGCTTTTCAACCAAGAGATCGTGCAAGCGTTCTTTCGCCAGGTTCGTGACTATGCCGAACTGCGCGCGGTGCTCAGTCACGAGCACTTCTCGGTCGACGGCACCCTGATCGAAGCCTGGGCCTCGCACAAAAGCCTTGCTCCGATCGACGAAGACAAAGGGCCCAACCAGGGTCAAGGCAAAAACCCGACGGTCGATTTCACAGGTGAAAAGCGCAGCAACGCCACGCACCGTTCGACGACGGATCCAGATGCGCGGCTTTTTCGCAAAAGCGCCGGGGACAAAGCGCACCTCTGTTACGCTGGGCACGTGCTCATGGAAAACCGAAACGGACTCGTGGTCGATGTCGAAGTGACGCTCGCAACTGGTACCGCCGAATATGAAGCGGCTGAAGTGATGGTGGAACGCTCGGTGCCGGCACACGCCAAGCTTGCGGCCGACCGCAAATACGACGCGGCGAGGTTCGTTGCTGCGCTTCGACGCAAACACATCACCCCGCACATCGCGCGCAAGAAAGTGTGCAGCAACATCCCCGAAGCACTGACCCAAAGCGAAGCGTACCGAACAAGTCTCCAAATGCGCAAACGCATCGAAGAGATCTTTGGTTGGGTCAAAACCGTGGGCGGGTTGCGCAAAGCGCGCTTTGTGGGATTGGCCAAAGTCAAAGTCCAGGCGCTCATTACCTTTGCGGCCTATAACCTCATACGACTTGCAAAACTGAGCGGCTGGCCGCTGAAAGCAACGTGAGTGAAAGGAGGGGAAAGTGTGTCTTGCGCACAGGAAAAATGACCGATTGGAGCAAAATTCCGACGCGATTCGCCCCTGATCACCGGTAACACGGTGCTCTGAGCAGGAAACACCTGCCAACAGCCGGAAAAAAACTCCCAGAAAAGGGGGTGGTCAGGGACGCACAGAGCATTTGTTCAACATCCTGCTAGCAGGCTGGTGAAATATGCGGGCTCGCCTTGGCGGCAGATACCATTGCGGAATAAGCGACTCAGACCTTGAACTGGTTGACCGCGCTCTGCAAGGCCTCGGCCAGTTTCGCCAAACGCTCGGAAGTATTGGCGATGTCGGCCACCTCGTGGTTGTTCTGGTCCGACATCTGGGCGATGCGCTCCACGCCCTGGGCAACCTGGGCACTGGCCGTACTCTGTTCGTTCAACGCCACCGTGATCTCGCTCACCGCCGCGATGACCTGCTCTGTGTCTTCGCGGATGGCCGCCATGGACTGACCGGCCTGCTGCGCCAGTTGCACGCCCTGCTGCACCCGCGCAGAGCCCTGCTGCATGCCGCTCACAGCCTCGCTGGTCTCGGTCTGTATGGTCTGTATCATGTTGGATATTTGCAAGGTCGAACTGCTGGTGCGCTCCGCCAGCTTGCGCACTTCGTCGGCCACCACGGCAAAGCCCCGCCCCTGTTCCCCGCCCCTGTTCCCCGGCGCGCGCCGCCTCGATGGCCGCATTCAGCGCCAAAAGATTGGTCTGGTCGGCGATCTCCTTGATGACCTTGACGATCTCCGAAATCCGCTTGGATTCTTCGCCGAGCTGATTGATGGAGACGGAGGATACATTCACTGCCTCGGCGATGAGCTTCATCTCCTCGGCCGCGCTGTTGACGATGTTTTCTCCTGCCAAGGAAGCGTCGCCCGATCGCCGCACGATGTCATAGGTGCGGCGCGCATTTTCCGAGACATGCTCTATGCTCGCCATCATCTCTTCGGTGGCGGCCGCCATGCCGGCCGCCGCATCGCTTTGCGCCCGCGAACTGTCGGAAACCTTGCGCGAGGCGCGATGGAGATAATCGGAACTTCCGAACACCTCTTGCGCGCTAGCGATCACCCGCTGGATGATGCCCTGGAAACTGGCCACCATTTCGTTGAAGGACTGTGCCATGGAACCGATCTCATCCTGCCGCCGCACCGGCACGCGCAGGGTCAGATCGCTGGAAGTCTGGATATTGCGCATGGCCTGCTGCAACTCGGCCATGGGCAGGGTGATGCCGCGGATGATGGCATGCAGGATGAAGTAGATCAGCAAGGTCACGACGAGCACGATACCCATTACCCAGGCCATGCCGTTCAGGAAGATCGCCCGTATGTCATCGAGGTAAATACCAGAGCCCACGATCCAGCCCCAAGGTTCGAAACCCTGCACGAAGGAAATCTTGTCCACCGGCTTGTCCGCACCGGGTTTGGGCCACTGGTAGTCCACAAAGCCTCTCCCCTGTTTTTTCACGGTCTCGACAAAGGCCACGAACAGGCGCTTGCCATTCGGGTCTTTCAGGTCGCTGACATCCCGGCCATCCAATTCCGGCTTGATCGGATGCATCACCACCCTGGGCTGCATGTCATTGATCCAGAAATACTCCTTTTCCTGGTAGCGCAGGCCCTTGATCACCGCCAGCGCCGCCGCTTTCGCCTGCTCTTCGCTCAATTCGCCCTTCACCTGCAATCCATGGTAATGCACCAGGATGCCATGCACCGTCTCGACCAGATGCTGGGTCTTGACCTTGCGGTCTTCCAGCAAGGAACGTTGCTGCTCATAAACCAGGAAAGCCGCCACGGTCAGCAGACCGACGATCACGATGGCAATGATCGAGGAGAGACGGGTCTTGATACTCAGGCTCTTGAAAGATTCTTTCACGATGGGCTCCAGGTATCACAGCGGAAGATACGAGCCCAATTATAATTTGGGCACCTCGAAAAACCTCCACCAGAGCCTTGCTGGGTTAAACATGCTGTCATCTGATTTTGAGCCGACCTGACCGCCATGAAGAAGTGCCGCGCCATCAAGACGGACCTGTTTGCAGACTGCCAACAGCGGGAGAAGATCGACAAGTTGGGCGATCCATTGGTTGAGATAGAAGGCGCCATCGACTTGGAAGCCTTGGCGTTGGAAGTTGACCGCATGGCCCCGCGCTCGGTGAGTCTGCAAGGTGGCCGGCCACCGTTCCCCGCTGAAACCATGGTGCGCATTCTGGTCTTGAAACGCCTGTACAACCTGTCTGACGAGCAGATGGAGTATCA
Organism: Caldichromatium japonicum; assembly: GCF_011290485.1. GTDB lineage: Bacteria > Pseudomonadota > Gammaproteobacteria > Chromatiales > Chromatiaceae > Thermochromatium > Thermochromatium japonicum. Next base: position 2,127,589 of record NZ_CP048029.1, read on the forward strand.
ATTGCTGGACCGCATGAGCTACAAGCGCTTCTGTGGTCTGGCCCAAGCCGCCAACATTCCTGACCGGACGACTGTGTGGGTGTTTGAGAACCGGATCGGCGAAGCCGGCGCCAAAGCCATCTTCGATGGCCTCAGCGCGCAACTGCTCAAGAAGGGTTTGATCGCCCGGGGTGGGCAGATCATCGACGCCACGCGGGTTCCCGCGCCCCGGCAGCACTTCACCAAGGACGCCAAGGAACCGCTGAACGAAGACGCCATGCCCGCGGATTGGAAGCCGGTCAAGCGGCGCCAGAAGCATGGCAAGAGCCACTATGGCTACAAGCTCACGGTCAACGTCGACAAGAGGTACAAATTCATCCGCAAGATCGTCACCGACACCACCAGCACCCACGACAGCCAGCACTTTGAGGCGGTCATGGACCCGGCCAACACCAGCCGGGAGGTCTTTGCCGACCGAGGCTATCCGTGCGAGGAACGAGAAGCCTGGCTGAAAGCGAACGGCTATCGGAACAAGCCGCTGTCTGAAGCGCAGCAGCGGCGCAACCATGGCATTGCGAAGACACGAGCCTGTGTTGAACATGTGTTTGCGGCCATTGCGCAGATGGGCGGCAAACTGATCCGCACCATTGGTCAAGCGCGTGCCAACTTTGCGATGACGATGATGGCGGCCTGCTACAATCTGAAGCGACTGGCGTTCTTCCAGCGAGTGGGCATCGTGCCCGCATAACGCCCAACATGGGCCGAATGGCCACCGCCCACTTCGGGGTAAAAACCGGGCAACGCTGCTTGAAAAAGCAGCGATTTGTTGAGGAAGTTGAGCCGGATTCAGTCAGTGGCATCGCGCTTTGACCGGGTCCCATCAAAATAGTGGGTTATTCGAGGTGCCCTCGTTGGTGTTCTGTCGAACGCCAAACAATTTCGCCAGATTTATGAGCTAATCAGATTCAATCTGATCAGTCATGACTCACCCCCTTTCTTATTGATTAAGAAACACATGCTTTTGAAATTGAGTGAGCTGTCCTGATGTCGTGGGCATGGAAAGACGAGACATGAGATTGCTGTCGTTTGCGGCGCGCGAAGAGCGGCGGCGTGGCTGGAGGTATGAAGCGATAGGCGCGCAGAGGGGATTGTTGGGCGCAGGGGTGTTCGACATCTGCAAAGGCTATGGGCGCGAAGGGGCCCAAGGGCTCAAGGAAAGGTGGGTGAGAAGCGGGCGCTGTTGGCGGAGCAGGACGCCCAGATACGCAAGCTCATGTGCGACGGGACACCGGATGAGCTGAAGCTGCCGTTTGCGCTGTGGAGCCGGCAGGCGGTGCGGCAGTTGATCCTCGGCTGTTTTGGCATCGAGCTCAGGCCGCAGGGGGAGGGCAAGTACATGGCGCGCTGGGGATTGACGCCCCAGAAACCGATTCGGCGCGCCTATGAGCAAAGCCCGCCGGCGGGCAAGACGTCCGAGATTCGCGTCACGCACCGTCGCGAAGGCCTGTCGGTGATCTCGACGCTGACCAACCGCGGCAAGGTGCCTTGGAAGGCGTTCGCGGGGGCGATGAACGCCGACATCCTGATCGACTTCATGAAGCGGCTCGTCAAGGACGCCAGGGGCAAGAAGATCTTCCTCATCCTCGACAACCTGTGCGTGCATCACACCAAGCCGGTCAAGGCCTGGCTGGCTGCATGCGCCAATCAAATCGAGGCGTCCTCCCCCCCCTACAGCCCAGCACTGAACCCCAACGAGATGCTCAAGGCCACCATCACCGCGCAGGCGCCCTCCCGCGCCAAGGACGATCTGAAGAAGGCGACCGTCAGCCACCTGCGCCGCCTTCTCAATTCCCCCCAACGCGTCATGCGCTACTTCCAGCATCCCAAGCTCCATGATGCCGCGTAATACAAGTTCAGTGGCTTCGGATCAATAGTAGCATAGAACGTCCATCATCCAGGGGAGGGCGAGGCCAAGGGCCTGCGCCGCTCAGTCCCAGGGGATGCAGGCATCAGGGATTAGGCCCATGCCGGCGGGGATGAGCTGCTCCCGTGCAGGGCAAAACCGCCCCCGGTCAGCGGTTCAATATAGCGAGGCTGTTGCTGCCTGCCCTGTCCTTCAAGGACGGAATTTGCGGCCCGGGAGGGGGGCGAAGGGATTGCCCCAGGCAGGTTTGAATCCCCGTTCTGCGGTCTCGTCGCGGCCTGGTCGGGCAGGGTTTTCCTGGGGGCGGGGGCGGTTTCGTCCGTCTTCTGCAAACCGGGTCTCGGGTTGGGCATGCAGCGGCCTGATCCGCAGGGCCTGGCCACGGATATGGACGCGTTTGAGATGTTGCAGGATCTCGCGCGGCATACCGGCTGGCAGGGCCACGAGCGCATGATCCTCATGGATCTCGATCCGTCCGATATAGCGCCCTGCAAGCCCAGACTCGTTGGCGATGGCGCCGACGATCTCCCGCGGGGTCACACCATGTTGCCGCCCAACCTCGATCCGATAGGGCACAAGATCCGACTCTGCGGTGCGTTCTGCACGGGGCTGGCGTTCATGGGCAAAACGGTCCGCGTGGCGCGGGCGTTCGCTCCAGCTGCGCTCTTCCTGCCGCTTAGCGCCGCGCTCACGCTGGCGGGGCTGGCGGTCAGAGGCATCCTGGCGCCGGCCGAATGCAGCAGGCGGGAGGTCTTCCTGGATATTGAGGGGCCGCTCGCGTTGGTTGAGATAGGCGAGTGCAGCGGCGAGGTCGAGCATCTCGATCTCTTGCTCTTGGTTGATCCGTGCAAGGAGACGGTAGAAGAAATCCAGGTCCTGTTCGAGCAGGGTCTTGCGCACCTCGGCGATGAAACGATCGATGCGCGATTGGCTGAGCGCCGCCGCCGAGGGGAGCTCCATCGCCGGGATGCGCCGGCGGATGGTGCGCTCAATCGAGCGCAAGAGATTACGTTCGCGCGGCTCGACCAGCAGAATGGCGCGTCCCGTGCGGCCAGCGCGTCCGGTGCGTCCGATCCGATGGACATAGGCCGCGGGGTCGGTCGGGATGTCATAGTTGATGACATGGGTGATGCGCTCGACGTCTAGGCCGCGCGCCGCCACGTCCGTGGCCACCAGGACATCGAGCTGGCCTTGTTTAAGACGCTCGATGGTGCGCTCGCGCAGTTCTTGATTCATGTCGCCGTTGAGCGGCTCGGCAGCAAAGCCGTGCGCCTTCAGCAGATCGGCCAACTCTAGGGTCGCATTCTTGGTGCGGACAAAGATCAAGAGTCCGTCGAATACCTCTAGCTCCATGATGCGGGTGAGCGCGTCGAGCTTGTGGGGCCGGGTGACGATGCAATGCTGCTGGTCGATGGTCTCGACCGTCTCGGACTCGGCGGTGATCTTGACCTCAACCGGATCCACCAGACGCTGCTGGGCGACACGCCGGATCTCGGGCGGCATGGTAGCCGAAAAGAGCGCCACCTGGAGCCCCGGCGGGAGCTGATCGAAGATCCAGTCGATATCCTCGGCGAAGCCCATGTTGAGCATCTCGTCGGCCTCGTCCAGCACCAGGGTGCGGATCGCCTCGAGGTTCAAGGTCCCGCGCCGGATATGGTCGATCACCCGCCCCGGCGTGCCGACGATGACCTGGGGATTGCGCTTGAGTTGGGTGAGCTGGTGCCCATAGCCCTGTCCACCGTAGATCGGCAGGACATGAAATCCACCAAGCCCATTGGCATAGCGTTGAAAGGCCTCGGCAACCTGAAGTGCGAGCTCACGGGTAGGGGTTAGGACCAGGACTTGGGGGCGCGGCAGATTGAGGTCGAGGCGATGGAGAAGGGGCAGGGCAAAGGCCGCGGTCTTGCCAGTGCCGGTTTGGGCCTGACCGAGGAGGTCGCGTCCGGCCAGGAGATGCGGGATACACTGGCTTTGGATTGCCGTCGGCGACTCATAGCCGAGCTTGAGCACGCTCTCGACGATGATGGGAGAAAGACCGAGTGCGTCGAAGCCGACGCTCGTTGCAACTGGGGTGTCCATGATGGAGGGTTCTCAAAACGGCAGGGAAGGCGAGCCCATGGAGAAGGCCGATCGGCCAGCATAGGGTGGATCGCGGGAAGTAGATTATTATCTGCGGTAAGATCGGCTGAAACAAGGTCAGCGATGACGAATTCAGGACACCTTAGGGCAACTTCAGGATGATTTCTGGGCCTATGACACAATTATCAAGCCATGTCTTTACTGTTCACGATCCTCCTCCCGCTGTTCGGGGCGCCTACAGCCTTCTGGGCGTCCAGGTTCGGACGCATCAAGTCTGCTTGGACAGCGGGCATCATAACCTCGGGCGCTGTCCTTTGTCTGGTGACCGAGATACCCTCAGTGGCTGCGGGCCAAACCCTGCTCTGGCATTTGGAGTGGGTCCCCATGCTGGGTGTCGATCTAGACCTGCGGCTCGACGGCTTGGGCCTCTTGTTTGCGCTCTTGATCCTAGCGATCGGGCTGTTGGTCATCCTCTACGCCCGCTACTACCTGCCGGAACGCGATGATTTGGGCCGTTTTTACGCCTATCTCTTGTTCTTCATGGGGGCGATGCTCGGTATCGTCCTCTCCGAAAACCTGATCCTGATGCTGGTCTTTTGGGAGCTGACCAGCCTCTCATCGTTTCTGTTGATCAGCTACTCATACCGTAAGCGCGAGAGCCGGCAGGGGGCGCGCATGGCCCTGGCGATCACCGGCATGGGTGGCCTTGCCTTGCTCGGCGGGATCTTATTGCTGGGCGAGGTCGCTGGCAGCCATCAGCTATCGGCGGTTTTGGTGCGCGGAGAGGCGGTCCGCGCCGATCCGCTCTATATCCCGCTGTTGATCCTAATTCTGCTAGGTGTCTTCACCAAATCCGCACAGTGTCCTTTCCATTTCTGGCTCCCGCGGGCCATGGTCGCCCCGACCCCGGTCTCGGCCTATCTGCACTCAGCGACTATGGTCAAGGCGGGGATCTTTCTCTTGGCACGTTTGTTTCCAGTGCTCTCAGGTACAACCGCTTGGACCTGGCTCGTCATGGGTGCCGGCCTGGTGACCCTGCTGTTTGGGGCCTGGATCGCACTCTTTAAGCATGATCTAAAGGGACTGCTGGCCTATTCGACCATCAGTCATCTGGGACTGATCACCCTGCTGCTGGGGATGGGCACCCCCCTGGCCGCGGTCGCGGCGGTCTTCCATGTCTTCAACCATGCGACCTTCAAGGCTTCCTTATTCATGGCGGCAGGGATCATCGATCATGAATGTGGGACACGCGATATGCGCCGGATCAATGGGCTATGGCGCTTTATGCCCTATACCGGCACCCTGGCAATGGTCGCTGCGGCCTCGATGGCGGGTGTACCGTTGTTCAACGGCTTTTTGTCCAAGGAGATGTTTTTTGCCGAGACCGCCAACTTTGCCACGGGCCTGGACCATGGGTGGCTCCTTCCGCTCTTGGTCGTTATCGCTGGCGCCCTGGCGGTTGCCTATTCGCTGCGGTTCATCCACGACGTCTTTTTCAACGGCACACCCGTCGACCTGCCGCGCATGCCCCATGAACCGCCCTTTTGGATGAAGGTACCGGCAGCCGTACTGGTGGGGGCCTGTCTTTTGGTCGGCATCGTGCCAGAAGTGACGGTCGATCCTATCCTGCGTCTAGCAGCAGGAAGCGTCCTGCAAGGCCCGCTGCCTGAGTTTGACCTGGGCATCTGGCATGGCTTTGAGCTGCCTGTGGTCATGAGCCTGACTGCACTGCTGGCTGGGGTCTTTCTCTATGCGCTGCGCCGCCGCCTATTCCGCCTGGCTGCACGCCTAGAAAGGCGCATTGATGCAGGCATCCTCTATGAACGGTCGCTGGCCGAGCTCAGGCTGTTTGCAGCCTGGATCACGCGCCGGCTCGATGGCAGTTCATTGCAACAGCGCCTGTTGTTCCTGCTGCTCGCAGCTTTGGCCTTGGGTACCTGGGGATTCGTTGGCGCCAGCGCCCCTTTACTCGGCAGTCGCATCCTGATGCCGATCGATGGCATGAGTCTGATGATCACAGCAGGATTCATTTTGGTCATCCTAACGACCCTCGGATTACAGAAACAACGATTCACAGCACTCATTGTGGTCGGGGCCTTAGGATTGCTGGTGTCCCTGGTCTTCGTCAAGTTCTCTGCCCCTGATCTGGCCTTGACCCAGCTCGTGGTCGAGATCGTGACCATCGTCTTGCTGCTGCTGGCGCTCTATTTTCTACCCCAGCAGAGTCCGGACGAGCCGGGCCGGGTGCGGGTCGGACGCGATGCCCTGGTTGCATGCGCCTTTGGCCTGGGCACTGGGTTGCTGAGTATGAGTATACTGACACGCCCCTTTACTCCGATCTCGGGCTATTTCCTGGACAACAGCCTACCCAAGGGCGGGGGCGCTAATGTCGTCAATGTGATCCTGGTCGATTTCCGCGGTTTTGATACGCTGGGCGAGATCACAGTGCTGGCCCTCGCTGCACTCGCCATCCATGCCTTGCTCAAGGGGCTGCGTCTGCCGGGGTTGACACGGGATAACGAGGGGAGACCCTGGAATTGGGACCTGCATCCAGTGATCATGGCGGTCCTGTCGCGTTTGCTATTACCCCTGGCCTTATTGGTCGCAGTCTTTATCTTACTGCGCGGGCACAACGCCCCGGGCGGTGGCTTCATCGCTGGGTTGATCAGCGCTGTGGCTTTGATCCTGCAATATCTGAGCAATGGCGTAACCTGGACCCATCAGCGCCTGTCCGGCAACATGCTCCCCCCCATCGGCGCTGGGCTCTTGCTGGCCAGCCTAACGGGACTTGCCAGCCTCTGGTTCGGCCATCCATTCCTCACCTCGGCATTCATCCATGTCCATTGGCCGATCGTCGGTGATTTTGAGCTCGTCTCAGCGATGCTGTTCGATCTCGGGGTCTATCTGGTCGTGGTCGGTGCGACACTTTTGATCCTGATCCAGTTGGGAGGCATGCATCGCGCCACCCATCCTGGCAAGCGAGGCTGAAATGGAAGCCCTATTGAGCCTGATGATCGGTACATTGACCGCAGGCGGTGTCTATCTGCTGCTGCGCGCTCGCAGCTTTGCCGTCGTCTTGGGGCTGGCCCTCCTGAGCTATGCGGTCAATCTGTTTTTATTTGCGAGCGGTCGTCTGATCCTGGGCGCTCCACCGATCATCGATCCGCGTGCAGGCCAGTACACCGATCCCCTGCCCCAGGCCCTCGTGCTCACCGCCATCGTGATCGGCTTTGCGATGACGGCCTTTGTGATCGTGCTGGCGCTTAAGGCATACGTCGAACTCAACAGCGATCATGTCGATGGGCGGACGGATCAGGAACTCTAGGCAATGAGCCATCTTGTCATCGCCCCTCTCCTCGTCCCGCTCCTAGCGGGGATCGCCCTGCTCTTGCTAGGCCTGACCCTGTCATCGCCAGCGCGCCGCACCCTCAGTTTAGCGGCTGTCTGGGTCCAACTCCTGCTCGCCATCGAGCTTTGGCACCTCACCAGCGGCGGTGTCGTGTTGGTCTATCATCTGGGGAACTGGCCTCCACCCTGGGGGATCGTGCTGGTCGCCGACCGCCTGACGTCTTGGATGCTTGTGCTGACCGCGTTGCTGGCCCTGTTCGCCCTCCTTGACGCATTCCGCGGGACCGATCGCGCGGGGTGCCATTTCCACCCGCTCTTCCACTGGCAGCTCTTCGGGGTCAATGGTGCCTTTTTAACCGGCGATCTCTTCAACCTATTCGTCTTTTTCGAGGTCCTGCTCTCGGCATCCTATGCCCTGCTGATCCACGGCGGGGGTACCGAACGGGTGCGCGCTGGTCTGCAATTCGTAGTGATCAATCTCGTCGGCTCAACCCTGTTTCTCTTCGCTGCCGGCACCTTCTATGGACTGCTCGGGACGCTCAATCTGGCCGATCTAGCGCTCAAGATCGCTCAGATACCAGCCGATGACCAAGGGCCAGTGCGGGCTGCCGCCTTCTTGTTGTTCACCGTGTTTGCGCTCAAGGCGGCCCTTGCACCCTTGCACCTTTGGCTACCCCCGGCCTATGCCGCGACAAGTGCGCCGGTTGCCGCGTTCTTTGCCATCATGACCAAGGTCGGAGCCTATGCCCTGTTGCGCATCGAGACCCTGTTCTTTGGGGACAACGCCGGCCCCTTGAGCGGGCTCTACGATGACTGGCTATTGATCCTGGGGCTCATCAGCCTCGTCCTGGGTGCGTTGGGCGCCTTGGCAGCCACCGCCTTGCGGCAACAGATCGCCCACCTGACCGTCGCCTCGGTGGGTCTAGTATTCGTGGCATTTGGGGTTGAAACGCGCGCAAGCATCGCGGCAGGGCTGTATTACCTAACGCACAGTACCCTGGTAACCGCAGCCTTTTTCCTGCTGGCCGATCCGATCGCGCGCAACCGTGACTCCCTTGCCGATCGCTTGGCGCCCGGACCGGCCCTGGCTCAAGCAGGGCTACTGGGGGGGCTGTTCGTGGTGATCGCCATCCTGGTCGTGGGTCTACCACCCCTGTCCGGTTTTATCGGTAAACTTGGGATACTGAGCGCTGCCCTCGATACAGGCGACTGGCCCTGGATCTTCGGAGTCATTCTGTTCAGCAGTTTAATCGCCCTCTTGGCCCTGGCCCGTTCCGGGACCCTGTTATTTCTCCATCGGCGCCCCGCAGTCATGGAGGGGCGCGATCACCCCAAACCCATACCGGGGTACTTGCCTTGGCCGACCCTGGGATTGCTCATGCTCGCTCTGGCCTTGACGATCGGTGCAGGCTGGATGCTGGATGCAGCGCAGGCGCTTGCCGGCCAATTATGCGATGCGGGGGACTATCTCCACGCAGTCTTGCAGGTGGACCGACCATGAACCGCTGGCTGCCGCACCCGTTCCTCAGCCTGTTGCTGGCCTTCATCTGGGTCCTGCTTGCCAACAGCCTCAGCCCGGGCCAGATCGCGCTCGGTGTATTGCTTGGCTGGTTGATCCCTCTGTTTACCAGTCGTTTCTGGCCGGAGCGCACGATCATCCACCATCCACTGACCTTGTTGGGCTTTGTCCTGATCGTTTGCGGCGACATCCTGATAGCCAATGTCCAGGTCGCCTGGCTGATCATCCGCGGACCCCGCCATATTCGGCCAGCCTTTGTCGTCGTACCTTTGGATCTGCGCTCTGAGATCGGCATCAGCCTCCTGGCCAATACCATCTCGCTGACACCTGGGACCGTATCGTCCTGGTTGAGCCCTGACCGGCGCTTTTTGGTCGTCCAGGGCCTTGATGTCCCTGACCCCGAAGCCCTGGTCGCTGTGATCAAGCGGCGCTATGAAACACCACTGCGCAAGGTCTTTGAGTCATGTTGAAGATTGCGCTCGCCCTTGCCTTCGCCCTGGTCGGCGGCGCCATTGCCCTGAACCTGTGGCGCCTCATCACCGGACCCTCGGCCTTAGATCGCATCCTGGCGCTGGACACCCTATATGTGAATGCCATCGCCCTCCTTGTGCTTTTGGGCATCCATTTGGATTCGGCGCTCTATTTCGAGGCGGCGCTCCTGATCGCGATGATGGGCTTTGTTGGAACGGTCGCCCTATGTAAATATCTCTTGCGCGGCGACATCATCGAATAGGTGCCCGATGGCCGAATACCTACTGGCAGCCCTCATCCTGAGCGGTGGACTCTTCACCTTCATCGGGTCCTTGGGCCTGGTGCGAATGCCGGATTTTTATACCCGACTGCATGGTCCGACTAAGGCGACGACCCTGGGCGTGGGAAGTCTATTGATTGCATCCATGCTCCACTTCAGCACACGCGAGTCGGGGTTGAGCTTCCATGAGGTGCTGGTGACCTTGTTTCTCTTCATCACCGCGCCGGTGAGCGCCCACCTCTTATCCAAGGCCGCCCTCCATCTGCGACTTCCATCGAGCGTCAGATTGCCGCGCCTGGTGATCGAGACGGAGCAAAACGACGGCCAGGTCAATCGCCCCTAACCCGACCAGCGTTGCACGGCCCGGGCATCCGTCAGCCTGGCCTCGACCCAATGCTCGCCCTGATCGGTGAGCTCCTTTTTCCAGAAGGGCGCTCGGGTCTTTAGGACATCGATCAGAAACTCACAGGCGCGAAAGGCCGCCTCTCGATGTCGGCTTGCGACCCCTACAAAGACGATGGGATCGCCAGGCACAAGCCAGCCCACCCGATGGACGATCCTCACCCGCTCGACCGGCCAACGCGCCTTGGCCTCGGTGACTAAAGCGGCAAGCGACCGCTCGGTCATGTCCGGATAATGCTCGAGCAGCATGCGTTCGACGGTCCGCCCCGCGTTGCGGTCGCGCATGAGACCGACAAAAGTCACCACGGCCCCGATCTCGCCCTGGCTCAGCGAAAGCGCCGACTGTTCGGCCTGGGGATCAAAGGGCTCGGTCCGGATAGAGACCTCTTGCATGCCGTCGCTGCTCTCAAGAAAGTGCGCAAACAGGCGCACTGTGCTCTTCCTGCCCCGAATGCGGAGTGCATTCGTCTCTGACAGGCGTGACTTTCCCGACTGCGGCAGAGACCCTCTCTGCTGTAGCTCCGCCGTTACCGGACGGACTCGCCACGGGTAGGGCAGTTGCGGTTGCCAGCCGTTTGAGATTGAGCGCGGCATTGATGTCCCGATCATGGCGCGTGCCGCATTGAGGACACGTCCATTCCCGATCCTTCAACGCCAACATCTCATTCTCCCAACCACAGACCGAACACAGGCGGCTGCTCGGATCCCAGCGATCCGCAGTACGCGAAACGGTCGCACCAAGAATCTTGCCATCGAAGCACAACGCCTCGGTCATGGCGACCTCACCGCTCTTGGGCAGGCAAATGGTCTTGTCCGAGACGCGGAACTTGTCGTTAGCAACATAGAAGCTATCGTGGCACCGGCCTTTCTTCTTGAACTGAAGCGCGTGAGCCTTCTTTCCGGCCTTGATATCGGCAAAGAATCGATCCCAGGCTTTGGCAAGATCGGCAAACGGTTGGGCATGGGCATCAATCCGCGTTGGCTCTGATACCTTACTGCGCAAGCCAATCAACTCGCGGATTTGTGCCTCGCGACTGTTCGCGCCACCAGGATCAAACCCCCTTCGCGCTCCCAGCGTTGCAAGGTCTTGACCAAGACGCCAAGCCGCTTCGCCGCCTTGCCTGTGCCCATCATCGCGCTTTCCATGTGGAAAATTATCCACTATCACGCATAGCTTGTAATACTAGGGTTGGCTCCTTCTGTAAAAAGCCGCTTCGCCCATCCCCTGCGCGACATGATCTATTATTGATCCGAAACCAATGAACTTATATTACGCGGCATCATGGAGCTTGGGATGCTGGAAGTAGCGCATGATGCGTTGGGGGGAATTGAGAAGGCGGCGCAGGTGGCTGACGGTCGCCTTCTTCAGATCGCCCTTGGCGCGGGAGGGCGCCTGCGCGGTGATGGTGGCCTTGAGCATCTCGTTGGGGTTCAGTGCTGGGCTGTAGGGGGGGAGGGAGGACGCCTCGATTTGATTGGCGCATGCAGCCAGCCAGGCTTTGACTGGCTTGGTGTGATGCACGCGCAGGTTGTCGAGGATGAGGAAGATCTTCTTGCCCCTGGCGTCCTTGACGAGCCGCTTCATGAAGTCGATCAGGATGTCGGCGTTCATCGCCCCCGCGAACGCCTTCCAAGGCACCTTGCCGCGGTTGGTCAGCGTCGAGATCACCGACAGGCCTTCGCGACGGTGCGTGACGCGAATCTCGGACGTCTTGCCCGCCGGCGCATAAGAGCGCCCGCGCACCTCGTCCGAGCGCAGCCCCGTTTCATCGCCCCAGTGGATTTCGGCGCCCTCGGCCTTGGCGCGCCGGGCAATGTCCGGGTAGATCTCCTCAAGCCACGTCTTGCCCGCCGGCGGGCTTTGCTCATAGGCGCGCCGAATCGGTTTCTGGGGCGTCAATCCCCAGCGCGCCATGTACTTGCCCTCCCCCTGCGGCCTGAGCTCGATGCCAAAACGGTCGAGGATCAACTGCCGCACCGCCTGCCGGCTCCACAGCGCAAACGGCAGCTTCAGCTCATCCGGTGTCCCGTCGCACATGAGCTTGCGTATCTGGGCGTCCTGCTCCGCCAACAGCGCCCGCTTCTCGCCCACCTTGCGCCCACCCCCCTTGCCCTTGGGCCCCTTCGCGCGCCGCAAACGACAGCAATCTCATGTCTCGTCTTTCCATGCCCACGACATCTGGACAGCTCACTTAATTTCAAAAGCATGTGTTTCTTGTTAAGAATGCCGAGACCTGTGGTCACACCGGCCAAGCGAACAGCAGGAGAGTGCGATGAAGATAAATCTCGCGATCTGGGTATTGGCAATGATAGCGGGGATATGGTTGGTCGATGCCAGCGCTGAGGAATATATGAAACGCGGCGCGAGTGTCGAGGATTATGAGCAGGCACTGAACCGGCTCATGGAACGCAAACGCGGCCTGGTGACGGGACGCGAGCGTTTACCCGCAGCCGCGCCCCAGACACCCTCAGCTCCAGTTCAGCATGCGCCGAGCAGCGCCCGTCAGACGCAAACCGTCTCCGCCGCTCGCCGCCCGATGCAGTCGGCAGGCGCTAAACCCGTGCCCATTGCGGCAGCTTCAGCCGCTGCGGGTTCGGATATCTATCAGCCGTCGGCAAATTCCGCAGACTATGCCGACGGCGTCTCGATCTATTTCGGCTATGACTCGGCGCGCCTGACCACAGAGGCGATGGATGAACTCAATAAGCTCGGACAGGCGCTTAGCCGTCCGCAATTTAGCCAGGTCACCTGGTTGATCGAGGGGCACACCGATGCCATGGGCGCAGAGGATTATAACCAGCGGCTCTCGGAGCAGCGCGCCCAGGCTACCGAGCGCTATCTCGTCGAACGTTGCGGCATCGACCCGAGGCGGATCGTTACGATCGGCAAGGGCGAGCGCGAGCTCTATGACCCCGAACACCCGGCGGCCAGCATCAATCGTCGGGTACGGCTGCGCCCGATCGGTGAATAAGCGCGCAAGGCGTATACCATCCGCGTTTTATTCGCTGGTCGTAAAGAAGTAATAAGAAACCGCGCGCCGGTAGGGCGCATGAGGCGCAAGACCGTAAAAAAAGGTCTCCAATGCGGCCAAATAGTCAGCGGCAGGCTCGGATGGTAGCGAGCGCCAGCGCTCCAACAGCGGCGACTCGCTCCAGAGGGCCAAGATCAGGTTATTGCCATGCGGTCGCGAGACGACAAAACAGGCATCCGGGGTGCGGGTGCATTCATCGGCATCCTGGGCGCCGATGCGGATCTGCTTACCCGGGGCGATGAAGTTATCCGGCTGATCCGGATTGGGGAAGAGATGTACGATCTGCTGGTGGCTATCCACAAAGTCCAGATAGAGATATCCCCCTAGAATGCCTGGGTTGATCACATTGAGTACCAGGTATTGATCCTCGTGATAAAGCCGGTCTGGGTTGTTGAAACTGAGAATCGGGGCACTGGGGTACTGATCAGATGCCGGCGCGAGGCGTTCTATCTGGCTGATAAGCTCACAGAAGGGCGCCGCAAAGGCCAGCGCACGGGTTTCGATGTCGAGCTTAGGATTCAGGGCGTGTAACTGATTGAGAAGCGCCGTCAATTGACCCGCATCGCGCAAGTAACCGGCTAGACCAAGCGTCTGAGTACCATAGAGACGCAATTCAACACGGGCGCAGTCCAGGTCGGCGAGATTGAGCCTCTTGCTGAGCACCTCGATGTCCGGCGCTTGTACAGGGGAAGGTGCAACGGCAGGCTGAGAGGGGTGGCGTTGATTGAGCATCATCCACCCAGCACCGAGCACGAGCGAGAGCACCACAGCACCGGCCGCAGACCATCGGGCCCAGTGCCAGGGGTGGGCAGGTGTATGGGCTGAAGGGGGCGCAGTCTGTTTCCGCTGTGGAGTGGAGCGCTGGTACGGTGCGGTAGCTGCTTGCTCGGGTTCGATACGCCTGCCTGGGGTTGGATGGACGACCTGCGTGCGTTCAGTGTCTGCATCGGCCAAAGATCCGGGCAAGGGGAGGGTATGGTCAGCCGAGTCAAACAGACCGCGCCAACTGGTTGCATCCTTGGGTCTCTTGTCTGGATCAAAGCTCAATCCCACCTCGATCGCCCGCAGAAAGACAGGGCTATAGCCCGGCCATTGGTCCTGCCAACCCGGTTCGAGCCGGGAGGGCGGAAGCTGGCCGGTCGCGGCGTAATAGAGGGTCGCAGCCAGGCTATAGACATCGGTCCACGGGCCTTGCACCCCGTCATAGAGCTGCTCGGGCGCGGCAAAGCTCGGGGTATATTGGGCGATGATGCTCATCGCCCCGTTCGGGCGCTCGCGATGCGCCGCCCCGAAATCGATGAGCACCGGCGATCCATCCTCGCGGATCAGGATGTTCGATGGCTTAATGTCGCGATGCCAGACGCCCTGGGCATGGGCGTGGGCCAGTCCATCCAGGAGCGGTAAGAGCAATTCCCGCGCCTCTGTTTCTGACAGTGGCCCGTGTTCCTTGAGCACCTCGTCCAAGGGCCGGCCGCGCTCAAAGCGCATGCACAGATACACCGTATCGTTTTCATAAAAGGCATCGGTGACCTGGACCAGGTTGGGATGCGGGCGTGGACGGGCGAGCTCGACCAGGGTCTGGCCCTCCTCCATGAACTTACGCTTGAGCCCCTCATAGATCCGCTCCTTGCCGGGCAGGGCGGCGACACGATGGCCCGCAACCCGGCGCGCAAGCTGCTCGGGTAAAAACTCCTTGATCGCAAAGGTCTCGCTGAGGATCTCGTGCTCGGCAGCATAGACGATTCCCACGCCCCCTCGCCCTAGGGTCTTGCGGATGACTAAGGCATGCAGCCGCGTCCCAGGCGGCAAGGGGGCAAGATCAGGGGGCGCATCCATCGTCTATCCTTGGTGATAGGGTGCGCAGCGCGCACCCGCTGGATTCGAGGTTGGGGCAAATGGGGGCGCAGACATTGAATACGCAAACGCCATCCTTGGCAATGGCACTGGGCCTCTTGATCGCCGCCGCGCTGCTCAATGCACTGGACGCCCAGATTCTGACTGATGGGGCGGTGGGGCCGATGGTGGAGCTATCGGGTCGGGAGATGACGGTAGGTGCGGAGCTGGGGACGGTGCGTGGGGCCAATCTGTTTCATAGTTTTAGCCGTTTGGACATTGGGGAGGGGCAGCGTGCGACCTTTACGGGGCCTGAGCACATTCAGAATGTGATTGGGCGGGTGACGGGGGGTCGGGTCTTGAAACGGCGATGGACCCAAAAATACTGGGCTGGCATCAGATCCCACATCGCCGCTCGGGAAGGATGCATCGATCCAGATGCTCGCACCAGCGGATGCGCACCAGACAGGCAAGATGCCTGCGCAAGGCGGTCCAAACCACCCCTGGCTGAGGACCGCAACCCCCAGCCCGCTTCGTATTCCATATAGACCCTGGGCGCGATATAGGTCCCGACAGCAAGCCTCGCCTGGGCCCAGCTTCCCGTCAAGGGCATGGATGACCAGGGTATCGATACGGGTGTCATGCGCCCCCCCTGCCCCGCCAGCTCGACCGCGACATCCATGAGCCCCCCTGCCCGCGGCCTGACCGGCAAGACGATAGGTAAAGCTCTGGAGATCCCCTTGGGCAGCAAAGGTGCCGGCATTGCTGTGAATCTCAGGCGCACCGGTCACTGGCCAGCGCAGCCCTTGCCAATCGCCCTCGAGGATAAAACGAGGCATCGGCTGGCCAAGATCCAGTTCCCCGCGCACCCCAAGCCTCGCCTCGACCTCGGGGAGCGTGCAGGCGAGGTACTGGATCAAGAGGCGCTTTCCTTTGCACAATTTTGCATAACCCGCCAGCAGGCCAGAAGCCTTTTGCCCTGCACAACAGCAAGTGGGGTTGCCCCCCGTTTCTTGATTGCCGCTCATCAAATTGCCGCATCACTGCGTCTTAGGTTTATCCTATCTCTGAAACCCAGGGGTCTGGCGCAAGTTTCCAGGCCCCGTCGATTCACTGTCACGTGCTTGGTATCGCGATGATTCATCCATGAACAAATATCCATCTCGGCAGACGCCCCTGACACCCCGCCTTACCCGCGGCTTTACCTTGGTTGAACTCTTGGTGGTCCTGGCCATCCTGGGTCTCTTGGCCGGTTTGGTAGGGCCCCAGGTGATGAAGTTTTTAGGCAGTTCCAAAAGCAAGACGGCCAAGCTGCAAATCGAAGATCTGGCGGCAGCCTTGGATCTGTATCGTCTTGAGATTGGACGTTATCCGACCGAGGCCGAAGGGCTTAGGGCATTGGTCGAAAAACCTGGAAATGTGCCGAACTGGAATGGCCCGTACCTGAAGAAAAAAGAGGTGCCGAAGGACCCCTGGGGCTTCGACTACTATTATCTGTTCCCTGGACAGCACGGGGCCTTTGATATCTGGTCGCTCGGTGCCGATAACCGCGAGGGCGGCGAGGGCGAGAACGCCGATGTGACGAGCTGGGATTAGTGTTCGGTGTCGAGGTGTCACCGAGGCTCAGGGCGCGGCTTCACCCTGGTCGAGCTGCTGGTGGTGATGGCGATCGCGGCGCTGATCATGACCGCCATGCCAGCGCTGTTATCCGCCGCGCTACCGGGGATGGAACTCAAATCGTCTGCCCGCCAAACCGCTGCGACCCTGCGGCTTGCGCGCGAGCTCGCTATCCAGCGCGGAGAGCCTATCGCCGTGATCATCGACCTCGAGGGGCATCGGCTGACGCTCCCCGGCAAGCGGCCCCTAAGCATCCCTGAGCGCTTGGATCTCAGTTTTGAGATCGCTGGCTCTGAGTTGATCGATGCCCAGCGCGGCACCATCCGTTTCTTTCCTGATGGGAGCTCGACGGGGGGACGGCTGACCCTGGCCTATCGCGGCCACGGCTATCAGGTAGGGGTGGCCTGGCTAACGGGGCGGATCGCGCTCGATACCTGGTCCGAGCGATGAGGCTAGAACAACAGGGCTTTTCCCTGCTCGAGATCTTGGTCGCTTTCGCGATCCTGGCCCTGATGCTGGGGGTGCTGCTCGCGATCTTCGGGCGCGCGACCCAGACGACCATCGCCGCGGCCCAGTATACGCAGGCCGCAACCCTGGCCGAGTCCTTGCTCAATCGCGTCAGCCATGACATCGCCCTAGCACCCGGGGTGCTTTCCGGTGAGACCGCAAGCGGCTTTAGCTGGGAGCTCACCCTGGTCGAGCTCGACCTGACCGAGGCGTTCGGGACGAGCGAATTACCTGTCATCCCTTATCGCGTCGATGCTCGGGTGCTCTGGATCGATGCCGGACGCCCGCGGCAGGTGACCCTCTCGACCTTAAGGCTTCGCCTGTCCCAACCCTGAAACGATGGCTGAAGACCGAGTGAAGGATCCATGTTGGTGCGGGGGGGCGATCAGGCAAAAGGGAGGCCAGGGTCGCCCCATCCCCCATGAGCGCGGCCTGACCTTGATCGAGCTCATCATCGCCTTGGCGATCATTGGACTCATCGCCTTATTGCTCTTTTCGGGTCTAAGGCTCGGCGGGCGGTCTTGGGAGGCGGTCGATACCGCGAGTGAACGCTTTAGCGCCCTGCGCCTGGCCGATGGCTTTGTGCGCCGCACGCTTGCACAATTGCGTCCCGCCTCGGCACCCTATGACGGTCAACAGGTCCAGGTCTTTGCTGGTGAAGCTGGGCGAATCGAATGGGCGTCACCGCTCTCGGACCAGGTTGGATTGCCGGGGCTCTATATCCTGCGTCTACAGCAAGAGGGTGATAACCTGGTTTTGACGCGCTGGTTGCTCCATCCCGAGCTCTTGGCTGCTGGAGAGGATGTCCCCGCTTGGGTACCGCTGACCGAACAGGATGAGGCTGAACTCGCCGGCCTGCCGGTCGAGATCGATCGCGCCGGCGGTGCCTTTGGGCGTACGCTATTATTGAGCAATGTCAACCGGTTCAATCTCGCCTATTATGGATGGGCCGATGGCGACAGCGAACCGGGCTGGCATGAGACCTGGGTCGGTCAAACCCATCTGCCGGAACTGCTCCAAATCCGCTTAGAAACAAACGAACAGTCCTGGCCTGAGATCATTCTGAGACTACCCGATCAGAGCTGAAATGCCGCGGGAAAGACCGATTCGCCTCCCAAATCCTCTTTGGTGGGTTGCCGGGCCTTCCCGGTCAGTTCCCTTTTCCAAAGAGCAGAGGGCCGTGCGGCCCTTACCTAGCCGTGTGCGCCAAGGTGGCATTGCCCTGATGCTCGTGATCTGGGGGCTAACGCTCCTGGTGGTCATCGCCCTGAGCCTCACCCTGACCCAGCGCACCGAGATCGCCCTCTCCGCCAATCAGGTCGAATCGGCGCGTTTTCGCACACTTGCCGAGGCTGCAACCGCCTATACAGCACTGCACTATCTGACACCCGCTGCCGAGGCCGATCAGGGGCAGGAAACCGCCTGGTTACCGGATGGCCAGACCCGTACCTGGTCATTTGCCGGCCATACCCTACTCCTCCAGGTCTTCGATGAATCGGCACGCTATGATCTCAACCAGGTGCCCCATGAGACCCTGCGCCGGTTGTTGACCGTCTTGGGGGTCGAGGATGCCGAGGCCGATGCGCTTGCGGCCAGGATCATCGACTGGCGCGATCCGGATGAGCAGAGGCTGCTCAATGGTGCCGAAGACCCTGATTATCGGCAAGCCGGCCGGCCCTTCGGCGCCAAGGACGCGCCCTTTGAGACGGTCGAGGAACTCAAGCAGGTCCTGGGCATGACACCCGAGATCTATGCCCTGCTTGCACCCGAGGTCTCGGTCGATGGCGGCTCGCTCCAGCCCAATGAGCGTTTTGCCTCGGCGGCAGTGTTGGCGACACTGAGGGGCATTAGCCTGGAGGAGGCGTTCGAGCTCATCGCCGAGCGCAATCAGACGCAAAGGGAGAGCGGGGCAAGATCACTTGATCGCGGCGGTCCGGTCTATCGCCTAAGGGTGAGTATTCAAACAGGTGGATCAAACCGCCGGATAGAGATACTCTTTCAGTTAATAGTGGGACAGGATCCGCCCTATCATGTGATCTGGCGCCGCTACGATCTCTTTCTAGGACAGTTCCGAGAAGGTGGCGACGAGGAGTTGAGCCATGCAGGATGAGAACGCTGCAGCCATGTCTGGAGACCAAACCTCCGGGGTGGGCAAACTGCCCGCACGGATAGAGGGGCTGATCAACGCCTCGGGCCGTGCCGATCCACGCCTGCTGGAGCGTGTCGCTGCAAGCTGCTCAGAGGCCGAGTTTGTCCGTTTTATGCGCCATCCGGTGCTTGTTGGATCTGCAATCCAAGCAGGCCTGCTCTACCGACAAACAGAGACCACAACTGCTATCAACAAGACCTTTGTTTTTACCCTTACCGATCAGGACCCTCTGGAAGGCTCACCCGAGGCGATCAAACGGGCCATCTATCTCTTGACCAAACGCCCAGACGCATCCACAGCCACCCATCTATTGACCATCGGTCGCATCAGCGACAACGACCTGGTGATCCCGGACATGTCGATCTCTAAGCGCCATGCGATCATCGAGATCATGCAGGACGGCTACTGGATTCGGGATTGCGATTCGACCAATGGCACCCTGGTCAATGACATCCCGGTGGGTCATAAACCCGTGTTGCTTCAGGATGGTGATATCATCTCGCTGGCGCGTTATGAGTTTGTATTTCTCACGCCGGCATCGCTCTATGCGCGACTCGTCACATCCAGTTCCCAACCAGGATAAAGGCCGCCCAGTCGCTGGGGCGTGCGGTCTTGGGGTCGGCGAGCAGTGACCGCTGCGCGATCTGGAGCGCGCGCACCCGGGTCATACCCGGTTGTTTGAGTTGCTCATAAAAGATCCCCATGAGCCGCTGGGTGGTGGCATCGCCGACCGGCCACAACGACCCCAGGGCGCTGCGTGCCCCCGACTGGATGGCGATCCCGCTTAGGCCTAAGGGCGTGCGATCATCGCCCTCGGCGGTCTGACAGGCGCTCAAAACCAAAAGTTCGATGGGTTCTGCGGCAAGCTCCTTGGGTTTGAGCAAGGAGGCCAAGATCTTCATGTCGAGCTTGCGGTCATAGGTGAGGATGAAGTTCTCCTCCGGCGGCCCCTGGAACAGCCCATGCGAGGCGATGTGTACCACGCGATAGGGCTGGCCGCTCACCTCAGAGGTAAAGCGATTGAGGACGAAGTCCTGATCGCGCAGCGCCCGCCCCGCCACCCGCTGGGCGAGTTGGTCGATCTCCTCGGCAACACCAGGCAGCGAGAGCGCAGCGATCTTCTCATGGGTCGGGGCGCGCGACGGCCCGCTCCCCCGCTGCCGCTCGCTTGCACCGCGCACCCTGACCGAGATCCCGCGCCGCTCCCCTGTCTCTGCCGTTGCGCCGCGCCTGCGGTATTGCTCGATCAGGGCATCCACCCACCAGCCGGGCAGCTCATCGACCACCGGACCCGGCTTGCTGAGACCGGCAAGCAGGACGCGCACCTCACCCTGTTTGAACGATTCCGGTTGCAACAGCTTCAGGCCGGGGACGATGGCCACGGCATAGCGTTCGATCAGATAGCCCTCGGGCGAGCGCAATGCCGCTAGGGGCACGGCGCGTAAGGGTCCATCGGGGACGAAGACCAGGGTCTCGATCGCCTGGGCCTGCAAAAGGTCGGCGATAGGGGCGATCAACCAGTCATAAAGCTGCCTGGATTCGGCCTCAGCCGGCTGGTCATAGCGCAGCTTGAGCGCCAGGATCTCGGCGGTCAGCGCCACCTGCTCGCGCCCAACCGGCACGGTCGCCTGATCGAGCCGCCGACCCGTGCTGACCAAAAGCTCCAGGCGGTCATCCAGGATGACCGGATACAGGACTGCCGTCCGCGGGGCCAGGGTCTCGATCTCCTTGCGCAGCGGCAAGATACAGGCATCGCGGAAATAATCGCGCAGCTCGTCGAGCTTGAGCTGCTCGACGGTCTCGCGCCCCTCGCGCAGCAGGGCCTGGCGTTCGGTCTCCTGCGCAACCCCAGGCGCCTCCTGAAACAACAGATCGGCCAGACCCAGATACAGGGGCGAGAGGGTCTCGCGAAACGAGGAGCGACCCTCGGCATATTCGATCGGGATATCCGAGCGGATGCGCTGGAGATGATCGACTGCCCGCCTGTAGGCCGCAATCGCCCGCTTGCGCTCGCCCTGAGCGCGCAACAGGCGCCCCAGCCGCCACTCCCACTGATAGCGCAGGTCATAGGCGTTGAGCGGTGCGGCGGCGATCGCCCGTTCGCTGAGCCGGCGCGCCTCGGCAAGCCTGCCCTCAGCCTCCAGCAGCTCGCTTGAGACGCCGAGGGCCTGCGACTGGGTGCGCAGGCGACCCGAACGCTCGGCGCGCTCCGCTGCTATCGATAGGGCAGTCTTCGCCATCGCCTGCCCTTCCCGCCCCAGCCGGCGCGCGACCTCAGCTAGCCTCAGCCCCAGATCCGCTTGCTCGGCCGGATGGGGCAGGCGCTCGATCAGCGCCTCGGCCCCCTTGAGCTCGCGCATCGCCTGCGCTGTATTCGGTGACTGACGGGCAAGGGCGATACGCACTGCAGCGCTCAATGCCAGGTCTTCGGTCCGCTCCGCCGCCGTCAGCGCCTCGCGATACAGCCTTTCCGCCTCGGCGGACCGCCCCTGCCCCCACCGCAGATTGCCGAGCGCATGGGCGCTGCTTGCAATCAGGATCGGGCTGTTCAGCTGACGCGCCTGTTCCAAGGCCGATTGCAGGAGCTCCTCGGCCTCTAGGGTACGCTGCTGCTGGGCGGCTGTTTGGCCCTGGGCCTGAAGCGCGGCGACGGCCAGGGCATCTAGACCTGAGGCGCTGGCCAAGGCCTTTGCCTCGGCGAGGTCGCGCTCAGCATCTGGGTAACGCCCGAGCGCGCGATAGGTCTCACCGCGCTCGATCAAGGCCTTGATGCGTTCGGCGACAGGCGCTTCGGGGTCCTGGATGACCGCGCCCCATCGACCGAATGCAGATGTCTGCTCATCGCCCGCCGCAGAGAGCGCTGAGACCGCGGCCCTTTCACAGCTCGGCGCGGCATGAACAGCGGGCAGAAACAGGATCAGAAACGGGATCGACTGCCAAAACCGCTTCAGCATAGCAAGCCCCCTAAAAATCAGCCTGGACGCGGAAATGGATGCCGTCGTCCTGGAGGTCGTGTTCGGTATGTTCCGGTCGGTCTTCTAAGGCATAACCGTAATAGCACTCGGCGCGCAGTCGGTCCTGGACGGTCCAGATCGCGCCGATGCCGATGGAGGCGACCTCATCGCGCACGCTGAATTGCCCATGCCGCCAGGCCCCACCTGCATCGGCAAAGGCCGCAAGCTGCAACTGCTGCAGGGTGTCGCCAAAGACCTTGCCCTCCCAGAGCGGATGCCGGACCTCGAGCGAGAACACATAGCCGCTGTCGCCAACCAGGGTATTCTCGCGATAGCCGCGCACCGTGTCGGCGCCACCGACCGCAAAACGCTCGAGCGCAAGCAAGGGCTCACCAGCAAGCTGGATGCTTGCGCGCAGGATCAACTGAGTTCCACGGTCGGCCAGACGCCAGACGGCCTGCCCTTGCCCGAGCCAGGCGAAGAAACGGCTATCGGGTATATCCCCCGCATGGATGGTCGCACCAAGGGCATCGACCCCGAGGCTTGCGGTCGAGCGCAGGGCGAAGGCGCGTTCGGGCGAGCGCTGGGTATATTCTTGGACCAGACGCACCGCCGCGACCTTGCTTTCACCATCCACTGACCCCTCAGAGAATGAAAAGGGGATGCCCAAGAGCCGCGTTTCGTTGATTGCCAAGGAGGCAGCAAGCCTGAGCGCGAGGCTGTCGCGGCTGGTCTCCCAGAGCGGATGCGAGAGGGCAAGCTCAAACCTTCGGGTCTCGCTCTCGATATCGAGCTCATCTAAGGGCTCTTCCAAAGGCGAGGCGTCGCTGCGGTCATAGCGCAGCGACAGCCGGGTATTGCGCGCATTCAAGGGCAGCGCCCAGCCGATCGCTCCCTCCTTGCCCTCGCTGGTATAGCCATGACCGAGATAAAGCTCCAGGGCATCCCCAAACCCATTGAGATTGCGCAAGGTCCCGCCGATATAGAGACTATTAGAACCAGTGCTCGGCGGGCGGTAGTTGTCGGTACGCAGATACAGCTCCCAGGGGCGCGCGCGGGTGACGGCAAGATCGAGGATAGCAGTTCCCGGCTCCGGGCCCGGGATCAGGGTGCCGTTGAGACGCTCGATCAAGGGATCTTGCAGCAGGCGTTGGAAACGTTCTTGCAGTTCGTTGCGATTAAAGGGCGCCTTGGTATCTGGGTTAAGCCGACCAGTAAGATATGACGCCCGCAGCCGCCCCTGACCGTTCACCCGGATCTCAGAGAGATGCCCAGCGATGATCTGAAAAACCACCACACCCTCGTTTGCGGTCTGACCAGGCTTAAAGATCATCCCTGAGTTGAGATAGCCCTGATCGACATAGTGCTTGGTCAGGCGATAACGCAGCTCTTCGAGATCGGCGAGGGTGACCGCCTGACCGATGAATGGCCGGTAGATGGGTTCAAGCCCATCTCGGGGCAGGCCCTCGCCACCCTCGAAGCGCACCTCGCGTAACAACATGGTTGGCTCAGAAGGCAAGGCCGCTGCGGAGATAGGCCGCACCTTGCGCTCCCTGCTGGGGGGCCCAGCTGTCTGATCGATCGTCCCTTGAGGGCTACACCGCGCCGCGTTTGACCCTTGGCACTCGGTCGCTGCAGTCTCTTGCCTTTGACGCTCGATGGCCGCTGCCCCCTGATCAGCAGGCGCTGCGCCTTCAGGCAGCGTCTGGGCAAAGGCTGCGACCGCAGCCAACCAGAGCATGGCACTAGGCCAAAGACCGTTGAGAGGGATGTGCATTCGATCACCCTGATGTGCTTATTGATCCGAAACCAATGAACTTATATTACGCGGCATCATGGAGCTTGGGATGCTGGAAGTAGCGCATGATGCGTTGGGGGGAATTGAGAAGGCGGCGCAGGTGGCTGACGGTCGCCTTCTTCAGATCGTCCTTGGCGCGGGAGGGCGCCTGCGCGGTGATGGTGGCCTTGAGCATCTCGTTGGGGTTCAGTGCTGGGCTGTAGGGGGGGGAGGACGCCTCGATTTGATTGGCGCATGCAGCCAGCCAGGCCTTGACCGGCTTGGTGTGATGCACGCACAGGTTGTCGAGGATGAGGAAGATCTTCTTGCCCCTGGCGTCCTTGACGAGCCGCTTCATGAAGTCGATCAGGATGTCGGCGTTCATCGCCCCCGCGAACGCCTTCCAAGGCACCTTGCCGCGGTTGGTCAGCGTCGAGATCACCGACAGGCCTTCGCGACGGTGCGTGACGCGAATCTCGGACGTCTTGCCCGCCGGCGGGCTTTGCTCATAGGCGCGCCGAATCGGTTTCTGGGGCGTCAATCCCCAGCGCGCCATGTACTTGCCCTCCCCCTGCGGCCTGAGCTCGATGCCAAAACAGCCGAGGATCAACTGCCGCACCGCCTGCCGGCTCCACAGCGCAAACGGCAGCTTCAGCTCATCCGGTGTCCCGTCGCACATGAGCTTGCGTATCTGGGCGTCCTGCTCCGCCAACAGCGCCCGCTTCTCACCCACCTTTCCTTGAGCCCTTGGGCCCCTTCGCGCCCATAGCCTTTGCAGATGTCGAACACCCCTGCGCCCAACAATCCCCTCTGCGCGCCTATCGCTTCATACCTCCAGCCACGCCGCCGCTCTTCGCGCGCCGCAAACGACAGCAATCTCATGTCTCGTCTTTCCATGCCCACGACATCAGGACAGCTCACTCAATTTCAAAAGCATGTGTTTCTTAATCAATAAGAAAGGGGGTGAGTCATGACTGATCAGATTGAATCTGATTAGCTCATAAATCTGGCGAAATTGTTTGGCGTTCGACAGAACACCAACGAGGGCACCTCGAATAACCCACTATTTTGATGGGACCCGGTCAAAGCGCGATGCCACTGACTGAATCCGGCTCAACTTCCTCAACAAATCGCTGCTTTTTCAAGCAGCGTTGCCCGGTTTTTACCCCGAAGTGGGCGGTGGCCATTCGGCCCATGTTGGGCGTTATGCGGGCACGATGCCCACTCGCTGGAAGAACGCCAGTCGCTTCAGATTGTAGCAGGCCGCCATCATCGTCATCGCAAAGTTGGCACGCGCTTGACCAATGGTGCGGATCAGTTTGCCGCCCATCTGCGCAATGGCCGCAAACACATGTTCAACACAGGCTCGTGTCTTCGCAATGCCATGGTTGCGCCGCTGCTGCGCTTCAGACAGCGGCTTGTTCCGATAGCCGTTCGCTTTCAGCCAGGCTTCTCGTTCCTCGCACGGATAGCCTCGGTCGGCAAAGACCTCCCGGCTGGTGTTGGCCGGGTCCATGACCGCCTCAAAGTGCTGGCTGTCGTGGGTGCTGGTGGTGTCGGTGACGATCTTGCGGATGAATTTGTACCTCTTGTCGACGTTGACCGTGAGCTTGTAGCCATAGTGGCTCTTGCCATGCTTCTGGCGCCGCTTGACCGGCTTCCAATCCGCGGGCATGGCGTCTTCGTTCAGCGGTTCCTTGGCGTCCTTGGTGAAGTGCTGCCGGGGCGCGGGAACCCGCGTGGCGTCGATGATCTGCCCACCCCGGGCGATCAAACCCTTCTTGAGCAGTTGCGCGCTGAGGCCATCGAAGATGGCTTTGGCGCCGGCTTCGCCGATCCGGTTCTCAAACACCCACACAGTCGTCCGGTCAGGAATGTTGGCGGCTTGGGCCAGACCACAGAAGCGCTTGTAGCTCATGCGGTCCAGCAATTGATACTCCATCTGCTCGTCAGACAGGTTGTACAGGCGTTTCAAGACCAGAATGCGCACCATGGTTTCAGCGGGGAACGGTGGCCGGCCACCTTGCAGACTCACCGAGCGCGGGGCCATGCGGTCAACTTCCAACGCCAAGGCTTCCAAGTCGATGGCGCCTTCTATCTCAACCAATGGATCGCCCAACTTGTCGATCTTCTCCCGCTGTTGGCAGTCTGCAAACAGGTCCGTCTTGATGGCGGGGCGCTTCTTCATGACGGTCAGGTCGGCTGGAATTCAGGTGACGGCAAGTTTATTCCGGCAAAGGGCTGATCAAGGTTTTTCGAGGTGCCCACGAGTAAGCCATGCAACTGACCCACAAAATCGCCCTTTGTCCGACGCCTGAGCAGGCGGTTTACTTCACCTGCGCCTGCGCCTGCGGCGCGGGGCGGTGTGTCTGGAATTGGGCGCTTGCCGAGTGGAAATGGCAAGATTCTTGGTGCGACCGTTTCGCGTACTGCGGACGCTGGTTCGTCGCCATTCAGGTTGAAGTGGCCGATGCTGCGTTCTATCGCAGGCGCATGAAACGACTGGTGTTGACCTGGGCGTTGAGGCGGCGGCCAGGCTTTCCAATGGCGAGTCTGTTGAATCTCCTCTGCGCTTCGTCGTCTCAGGATTCGAGGCAGACGGCTTTCTTGCAAGGTTGAGGCGGCCAAGGTCGGGGCTGGGTTTGCGCCAAGTGCCAGACTGCCAAAAGGCACAAGGCTTCCGATCTTGAAGAATCGAAGGAAATCCTCTGCGATGTTGGCAAGGCTGCACGCACGCATTGCCAATGTCCGAGCGGACTTCACACATAAGCTCACGACCCAGCTCTGCCGCGAAAACCAAGGGGTGGTGATTGAGGATTTGAACGTCAAGGGCATGCTGGCGAACGAACGGCTTGCCCGCGCCATCAGCGACCTGGGCTTTGGCATGTTCTGCTTGCAGATGGAATACAAGGGGAAATGCTACGGCGTCTGGTTGGTTTTAGCTGATCGCTGGGATCCGAGCAGCCGCCTGTGTTCGGTCTGTGGTTGGGAGAATGAGATGTTGGCGTTGAAGGATCGGGAATGGACGTGTCCTCAATGCGGCACGCGCCATGATCGGGACATCAATGCCGCGCTCAATCTCAAACGGCTGGCAACCGCAACTGCCCTACCCGTGGCGAGTCCGTCCGGTAACGGCGGCGCTACAGCAGAGAGGGTCTCTGCCGTAGTCGGGAAAGTCACGCCTGTCAGAGACGAATGCGCTCCGCATTCGGGGCAGGAAGAGCACAGCGCGCCTGTTTGCGCACTGTCTTGAGAGCAGGCAGCTCACTGAACCCGCCCAGCCGCCGGCTTTGTTTCAAGATCCACCAGGCGCGGCGCTGTAGCGACTCCGAGGGGCGATCGGGCTGGTGATGGCCCGGCGCCGGCAAGACCCCGATTAAGAGCGCAGCCTGTTCAGCGGTCAAGGCGGCGGCTAAGCAATTGAAATAACGCCGGCTCGCTGCCTCTACCCCATAGGTCGCCGGCCCGAATTGGGCGATATTGAGATAGACCTCGAGGATACGCTCCTTGGGCCACACGAGCTCGATCAAAAGCGCAAGCCAGCCTTCCAAAAGCTTTCGTCCCCAGCCCGAACCCGGCCAGAGAAAGAGGTTTTTGGCGGTCTGCTGGCTGATGGTGCTTGCCCCGCGCAGCCGCCCCCCTTGCCAGTATCTGCGCAGGGCCGCGCGGATCTCGATCGGATCGAGGCCGAGATGAGTGAAGAAGCGCTGGTCTTCGCTGGCGATGGCCGCCCGCTTGAGGCTTGCTGGGATTTGCCCCCAGTCCACCCATTGATAGCGGTCAGCAGGCGGCCTCTGCCCCAGGCGGGCGGATGCAATGGCCTGGCGGATCATGAAGGCCGATGCCGGCGGGTCGATCCAGCGCAGGACCAAAACCGGCACAAGGCTCGCAAGGACCCCCAGGACCAAAAGACGCGACCCCCAGCGCATCAAGACAGGCCACCTGCCCCCTTTTGCCTCTTGAGACTCTCCTCGCTACAACCCTGGACACGCTCCACCCTGCCCTTGCTGCACCCCGCAGGGAGGGGTGCGCCGCTGCTGGGCAGCGGGCAGGTCTTGCCTGCGGCGCGATCAGGAGGCAGCAGCATCCTGCAGGATGCTGCGCGCCCTGAGTTAATCGCGCCTGCGCAGTATGATGCAATCTCCGGGATGCGACACATAGCCTCTAAACCATGCTCTATGCCCTCCTGAAGACCATCCATCTCCTCGGCGTGGTGCTGCTCGTCGGCAATGCCGTGGTGACCTTGATCTGGAAGCTCGCCGCCGACCGCACCCGCAATCCCCAGCTCATCGCCTTTGCCCAGCGTCTGGTGACCTTGGCCGACTGGTGGTTTACGGTCGGGGGGGTGGTCCTGCTCATGCTCGGCGGCTATGGGGCGGCGGCAGTGGCGCATCTGGACCTATGGCGGCTCGATTGGTTGCTCTGGGGGCAGGTGTTGCTGGTGCTTTCAGGGGCGCTGTGGTTGGGTATCCTGGTGCCGGTGCAGGTCCAGCAGGGACGTCAGGCGCGCTCCTTCGCTGCAGGCGGACCGATCCCGGCGCGCTACTGGCAGGCGGGCCGGCGCTGGACGGTCTGGGGGATCTTGGCGACCCTGCTCTTGGCGGTCGCCATCGCCTTGATGGTGTTTAAACCAGTGTAGGCTATGCATCACCTATCTCAATGTCCCTCTGGCGAGCCGATCCATGCGCGAAGCATTCACCCCCCAGCTCCTCCTCACCCGTTGGTTTCCCCTCTTGGCCCTGATCGCCGCTGCCTTGGGCTTTGCCTTTGCCCCCGTGATCAGCCCGTGGCGCGCAGCGGTGATGCCCTTGTTGGGGATGGCGATGTTCGGGATGGGCATGACCCTCAAGCCGTCCGATTTCTTAGCGATCGTGCGGCGGCCTGGGGTGGTCGTCCTGGGGGTCGGTCTGCAATTCGGACTGATGCCCCTGCTCGGTTGGGCGGTGGGTCTGGCCTTGCACTTTCCGCCTGAGCTATTGATCGGGATGGTGCTGGTGGGGGCCGCGCCCGGGGGGACGGCATCGAATGTGATCTGTTATCTGGCGCGCGGCGATGTCGCGCTCTCCATCACCCTGACCGCAGCCTCGACGCTTTTGGCCGTAGTCATGACGCCCACCATGACCTGGGTCTATGCGCGTGCCTGGGTCGAGGTGCCGATCCTGGAGATGTTGCGCTCGATCGCCTTGGTGGTACTTGTGCCTGTGGGCCTGGGTCTCCTCGTCCGCAGGCTGGCGGGGAGGGTCCCGTGGCTTGGCGATTGGATGCCGCTGTTGTCAGTTGCGGCGATCCTCGTCATCATCGCCATGGTGGTCGCCCTCAATGCCGGGCGGCTTGTTTCGGTCGGCGGCTTGTTGCTGGCGGGAGTGATCCTGCACAACGCATTGGGTCTTGGGTTCGGCTATTGGGGTGCGCGGGCGTTTGGTCAGGACTTGATCCGCGCCCGCACCCTGAGTATCGAGGTCGGGATGCAAAACTCTGGGCTTGCGGTCGCCCTGGCGCTCCAGTCATTCGCCCCGGCCTCGGCTCTGCCCGGGACTCTGTTTTCGGTATGGCATAACCTCTCAGGCGCCCTGCTCGCCACTTGGTGGGCGCAGCATCGGCTCAACGCCCCCTCTTCTAGTCAGACAAGGCATCGATCCCTATGAAAGCCTTAACGCAGGGGAACCAACATCGGGTTTTGACCGTGACGCCTAAGGAGCTCGCTGACCTGCTGGGCCTGCTCGCGGCTGGCATAGGCGCCGGCGCGCACCCGATAGGCGGTCTTGCCGTTGGGGAGGGTCGCCGTCTGGATGCTGGCGGCGATCCCCATCTGGGCGAGCTGGGCCTTGAGGCGCTCGGCATCGGCGGCGCGCCCGAATGAGGCAACCTGGACCAGATAGGTCCCGCTAGCCGGCGCATTCGGTGTTGGTACGCCCTGCGCCGCGGCGCCTGGGTTGGGCGATTGGGCGCTGACGGCAACGGCCTGCGGTGGCTGGGGCAAGGGGGCTGGTGGTGGCGGTGGAGGTGCCTTGCTGATATCGACCTCGGCCTCGCGCAGGATCTTTTCATAGACAAAGGTCGGCTGGGCCGCCGGACGTTCGGCCTGGGTCGCAGGCGCCGTCTCTATGTCTGGGTTGTCGCGTGGGGCTAGAATGCTTGAGCTCGCCACCCCCAACGCCATCCCCCCGATCAGCCAACCGAGACAGGAGCGGTTTGGTTTGCGGCGGATCGGTGGGGTCGAGGGTGGGGAGGGTGGCGGCGGTTTGGCGCGATGATAGTCTTTGGGCATCTCACATGCTCTCCGGCGCCGAGACCCCGAGCAGGTTCAGGCCGTTGCGCAGGACCTGACGGATCGCAAGGATCAGCTTCAGGCGGGCATCGCGCAGCCGTCCATCCTCGACCAAGAACGGATGGGCGTTGTAATAGGCGTGAAACTCGTTGGCAAGCTCGCGCAGGTACTGGGTGAGCTGATGGGGCTCGGCCTTGAGTGCCGCCTGTTCGACGACCTCAGGATAGCGGCTCAAGACGCGCATCAGGGCCTGTTCGTGCGTCTCGCTCAAGAGCTCCAGATGGCGCTCGCCTGGGCTGAGCTCCACCGCGATCCCGCGCTCTGCCGCTTGGCGCAGCACGGCGCAGATGCGGGCATGGGCATATTGGACGTAATAGACGGGGTTGTCTGCCGACTGCGACCTGGCGAGGTCGAGATCGAAGTCCAGGTGCTGTTCGCAGCGGCGCATGACATAAAAGAACCTGGCGGCATCCCGCCCCACCTCGCGGCGCAGGGCGCGCAGGGTCACAAATTCTCCCGAGCGCGTTGACATCTGGACCTTTTCCCCGCCGCGATAAAGCACCGCAAACTGCACGAGCAGGACATCGAGGCGGTTTGGGTCCTTGCCGAGTGCCTGCAGGGCCGCCTTGACCCGCGGGATATAGCCGTGATGGTCGGCGCCCCAGATATCGATGATGCGATGAAACCCGCGCTCGAACTTATCGAGGTGATAGGCAATGTCGGAGGCAAAATAGGTCGTCTGACCATTTTCGCGCACCACCACCCGGTCCTTTTCATCGCCGAAGGCGCTTGAGCGAAACCACAGCGCCCCGCCATGCTCATAGACATACCCTGCCTCGCGCAGGCGCTCGATCGCGCGATTGACGAGCCCCCGTTCGGCCAGCGAGCGCTCCGAATACCATTCCTGGTAGGTCACCCCAAATTGGGCGAGGTCCTCGCGGATGTCATCGAGGATGGTATTGAGGCCGAGCTCAAAGACATAGCGATAGCGGTTATCGCCCAGGAGACGCTTGGCTGTGGCAATCAGGGCATCGATATGCGCCTCCTTGTCGCCGACCTGGTCCTGGGGCTCGCCCTCGACCGGGGCGTCGGGCGGCAGGCCACGGAAGACCTCTTCTGCATCCACGCGATAGGTCTCGCCGTGCTCGCGGTGCAGGGTCGCAGCGATGTCCCAGACATAGTCGCCGCGATAGCCGTTGCTCGGAAAGCGCAGCACCTCGCCGCAGAGCTCGAGATAACGCAACCACACCGAGGTGGCGAGGATATCCATCTGCCGCCCGGCGTCGTTGACATAGTACTCGCGGTGGACATCGAAGCCGACCGCCTCGAGCAGATCGGCGACCACCGCACCATAGGCCGCCCCGCGTCCATGACCTACATGCAGGGGGCCGGTCGGATTGGCTGAGACGAACTCGACCTGGACCCTTTGGCCTGCACCGATCTTGCTTCGCCCATACCCTGGACCCTCTGCTAGGATCTGGGGGATCACCGAGCGATAGGCAGACTCGGTCAGAAAAAAATTGATAAACCCAGGCCCCGCGACCTCGACTCGCGCCACCCAAGGCGAGCTCGGCAGGCGAGCGGTGATCTGCTCGGCGAGTGCGCGCGGTTTCATCCTCAGGGGTTTGGCGAGCAAAAGCGCCAGATTCGTCGCCAGATCCCCGTGGGCGGGGTCCTTGGTGCGCTCGACCTGGATCTCTGGCGGTTGATCCAGGACAATCTCCCCCTGTTCGATGAGCGAGTTCAAGGCGGCGGAGAGGAGCTGGGCGATCTCGTGCTTCATGCAGTGGTTTCTTGACGGCTTGGAGATGGAGGGCAAGGGACGCAGCGTCCCTGCCCGGGTGCCCAAAGGGCGATGGAGATGGTTAAGGATAACCGAGCTTGCGGCTGGTTTACATCAGATCGCGCGGGTCGACGTCGATAGACCAACGCAGGCCTTGCCTGCAAGGGAGGGCGCGCACCTGCGGCATCCAGTCCCTCAGGAATCTCTGGAGCAATGGGCGCCTGGCACATTGGAGCAACAATTGGGCGCGATGGCGCCCGGCGCGCCGTTCCATGGGGGCAGGTACCGGCCCGAGCAGCAAGACCGATGCGGGCTCGGCCCCAAGCCGTTCGCCGAGGGCCCTGGCCTGCTGTAAGAACCCCATGGCCTGCTCGAGTTCAGGGCCCTCAGCACGCAGCAATGCCAGGTGGCTGAATGGCGGAAGCGCTGCCTCGGCGCGCTCGGCAAGCGCCGCGCGGGCAAAGCCCAAATAGCCTTCGCGCAGGAGAGATTGCAACAAGGGGTGCTCGGGGTGCCTGGTCTGGAGCACCACACGCCCTGGGCGCTCGGCACGTCCGGCGCGCCCGGCGACCTGGACGATCAACTGGGCGGCGCGTTCCGCCGCGCGAAAGTCAGGTGCATAGAACGCCTGATCGAGCTCCAATATCCCGACCAGGGTCACCCTGGGCAGATGATGACCCTTGGCCAGCATCTGGGTGCCGAGCAGGATCTGCACCTCGCCGCGGCGGGCGGCATCGAGCACCCGCTCCAGCGCCCCACGCCTGCGGGTACTGTCGCGATCGAGCCGCGCGATCTGCGCCTCGGGAAAGAGTCGGGAAAGCTCGTCTTCCAGGCGTTCGGTCCCGCGGCCGAGCATCCGCAGGTCCAACCCCCCACAGGCCGGACAGCGCTCGGGGAAGGGGCATGACCAACCGCAGTGATGGCACCACAGGCGGTGGTCGGCGAGATGCAGTGTCAGGCGGGCATCGCAATGCGGGCACTCGCCCACCCAGCCGCAGGAATGACAGGTCAACACAGGGGCATAGCCGCGGCGATTGAGAAAGAGCAGGACCTGATTGCCGGCGTTGATCTCCGTTGCGATCTCGGCGCGCAGGCGGGGGGCCAGCCCAGCGGCGAGCGGCTGATTGCGGATGTCGAGCAGGGCAAGCTCAGGCGGGCGTGCCCCACCTGCCCGTTCGGTCAGGCGCAGCCAGGCATAACGCCGAAGCTCAGCGTTGCGCAGGGTCTCGAGCGAGGGCGTGGCCGACCCCAGGACCACCGGACAGCCGAGGAGCTGGGCACGGCGCACCGCGAGATCCCGCCCCGAATAGCGCAGCCCTTCTTGTTGCTTGAACGAATCGTCGTGCTCCTCATCGACTAATATCAGCCCCAGCCGCGGGATGGGCGCCAAGACCGCCGAGCGGGTGCCGAGGATCAGCCTGGCCGAGCCGCGCGCCGCATTGAGCCAATTGTTAAACCGCTCGCGCTCGGGCAGGGCCGAGTGGAGCACGGCGATTGGCCCTGGCAGACGGGTCTGGAGGCGTGAGTACAGCTGAGGGGTGAGTGCGATCTCGGGAACGATCAACAGGACCTGCTGGCCGCGGGCGATGGCCGCCTCGGCGAGCCGGATATAGACCTCGGTCTTGCCGCTGCCGGTCACCCCTTCGAGTAAAAAAGCCTGGAAGCGCCCCCAGGATGCCTGGACCTCTTGGACTGCCGCCGCTTGTTCAGGTGTCAGACAGGGCCCAGGGGCGGGATGAAACACCTGTGGACCTTCGGGGGCCGCTGGCAGCTCGACCTCGGCGATCAGCCCCTTGGCGCGCAGGGCGCGCAGGATCGATCCGAGCTCGCCGATCTGCGACTTGAGATCGCTGAGCGCCAGACCCTGGGGTGCGTGGCGTAGGATCTCGAGCAGGGCGTGCTGGCGGGGGGCGCGGTGGAGGGCCTTGGGGTCCAACATCCAGCCCGCCTCGGTCAGCCGCACCCCCGGCCGAGTCGGCTCGGGCAGGGGACCGGGCTTGCGCAATGGCCCAGGCAGGGCGGCGAATAGGACCTCACCGAGCGTCTGCTGATAATAGGCCGCGGCCCAGCTTAGGAGCGCAAGGTCCAGCTCACCGAACAAGGGGGCAGGGTCGAGCAGACATTCAATCGCTTTGAGCCGCTCGGGGGGATGGGCGCTTGCCTCGGCAAACCCAATGAGGACCCCAACCTGTCGGCGTCGGCCTAGAGGGACCAGGAGGCGAAGCCCTGATCTGAGTGCTGCGCGATGGATCCCGGGCGGCGGCAGATAGTCCAGCGCCTCGAAGAATGGCCCTGCGACTGCAACCCGTAGGATGGGACTACTGTATTCGGAATCGGTTGAATTGCCCTGGCGCTGATCCAGCGTAGGGTCGGTCGGTTCAAGCGACATCTTGCCTTCAGTGGTTTGCGCCTTGCACACAAGTCGGTATGATGGATACAGGTCATCTCTGTATGCACCGACCATGTCCTTGCTGACCCAACAGATCCTGCGGGCGACTCAGTCAGGGATGCCTGTGGAATGGATCGATTATCGCGAGGCAGCGCGGCTGTATGTCCTTGGCCAGGTCGCCTACGCCTGCGGCGATCCACTATTTGTCCTACGCGGCGGGATCAATGCCAGTACCCGTCGGCAAAGCCAATTGCAGATCCATTCGATCATCGCCACCTGTGGCTCACATCATAACCTCGAACAACAGCTCCGCCCCGATTATTCCCCGCCGCTGTCCAATCGCGCCCTCTTCAAGCGCGATGATCATATCTGTCTCTATTGCGGCCAACGTTTCCCCGCACGCCTGCTCTCGCGCGATCATGTCCGACCCTTGAGCAAAGGGGGGCAGGATGTCTGGACCAATGTGGTCACCGCCTGCGTGCGTTGTAACAACCACAAGGCCGGGCGTACCCCAGAGGACGCGGGCATGGAGCTCCTTGCTGTCCCCTTCACCCCGACCCATGCCGAATACATCTATCTTATGGGGCGCCATATACTGGCCGATCAGATGGTGTTTCTGCGCGCCCACTTTCCCCGATCGAGCCCTTTGCATCAGCGGTTAAAAAAACTAGTATGACCCATTGGGAGCAGATCGCCGAGGCAATCGGCCAGGCCACCGGTGAGAACTTTGTGATCGAGCAGCAGCGCTCTGTCGGCGGCGGATGTATCAACCATGCCGCCGTCATCGAGGGCAACGGGCTTCGGTTCTTTGTCAAGCTCAACCGCGCCCAGGCGCGCGCGATGTTCGAGGCCGAGTGCGCGGGGCTCGATGAGCTGAGAAAGGCAGATGCCATACGGGTACCGCGCCCGATCTGCACCGGGGTGGCAGGTGGTGAGTCCTTTTTGGCGATGGAATATCTAGACCTGAGCGGCAGGGTCGATGGCGCGCGCGCCGGTTGCCAGCTCGCTGAGCTCCATCGTGTCACCGCCGAGCAGTTCGGCTGGACGCGCGACAACACCATCGGTGCCACCCCCCAGATCAATACCCCGTATCGCGATTGGGCGAGCTTCTGGCGGGAGTGCCGCCTGGGGCCTCAGCTTCGGCTTGCCGCCGCCAACGGCTATGGGGGGCGACTCCAGCAGACCGGCGAGCGGCTGATGGAAAGTCTTACGGCCTTGCTCGACCATCGGCCCGCACCCTCGCTCTTACACGGCGATCTATGGGGCGGGAATATCGGCGCGACCCCAAGCGCTGAGCCGGTGATCTTCGACCCGGCGGTCTATTACGGGGATCGGGAGGCGGATCTGGCGATGACCGAGCTCTTCGGCGGTTTCGACGCGAGGTTCTATGCCGCCTATCGCGAGTCCTGGTCGCTCGATCCAGGCTATGGAGTGCGTAAGACCCTCTACAATCTCTACCATATCCTCAATCATCTCAATCTCTTCGGCGGCGGTTATCTCCTCCAGGCACAGTCCATGATCGAGCGCCTGCTCGCCGAGCTCTCTTAGTTCCTCAAGCTATCATTAAAATGACAATTATGTTAAAAGGACTGACCAAATAGAGATATGCGATAGCCGCCGGGCCGGCAAGGCGGTATGTCTCCCAACTTGTATATCGATCCCTTTTTTCACATGTCTCGCGAGCTCTTGTTACTGCGTCACGCCAAATCCGACTGGGATTCTGGCGCGGCGAGCGATTTTGATCGTCCGCTCGCCAAGCGCGGCAAAAAGGACGCCCCCAACGTTGGCACCTGGCTGTATCACGAAGGTCTGGTGCCGGACTATGTCATCAGCTCACCGACCAAGCGCGCCCGTCAGACGGCGATCCGGGTGTGTAAACGGCTTGATTTCAAAAAGGGCCAGATTGTATGGGAGCCGCGAGTCTATGAGGCAGATGTCCGGACCCTGCTAGACGTCTTGGCTAAGTGTCCGCGCCAGGCAGGTATCGTGCTGTTGATCGGCCATAATCCGGGCCTCGAGGAACTGTTGCTGTATCTGGTTGGCGACGAGGTCGAACCCCCTGCCGATGGAAAGCTTCTGCCAACGGCAACAGTCGCTCGTCTTGAGATGCCCGAAGATTGGACAAGCCTGCCTGCGGGCTGCGCCCACCTGGTCTCGATCACCCGCCCGCGTTGAAAGCTGCCTTGGAGGGATTACAATCTGGACCTGGGCTCAAACCCGGCCCCGGGTGCAAAGGCTTCCCAGTATTGCGCCCACGGCCAAGCAACCCAGGACCTTCCTATGGCACTCTTGACCCTGATCCTTGGACTTGCACTCTTTCTCGGTACCCATTCTATCCCCATGGCTAGGCCCGAGCTGCGGGCGAGACTGATCGAACGGCTGGGGGTCATGGGTTGGCAGGGGATCTATAGCCTGATCTCACTGATCGGATTTATCCTGATCGTTCATGGCTATGGCGCAGCGCGCCTGCACTCCATCCCGCTCTATCTCCCCCCGGTCTGGCTGAAACATATCGCCTTGTTGTTGATGCTGCCGGTCTTTCCCCTCCTGTTTGCGGCCTATCTTCCAGGCCGGATTCAGAGCACGGTCAAGCATCCGATGCTGGCGGCGATCAAGCTCTGGGGAGCTGCCCATCTCTTGGCCAACGGGATGCTTGCAGATGTCTTGCTCTTTGGGTCGTTCATGCTCTGGGCGGTGGCCGATCGCTTGTCGTTTCGCCGCCGCGAGCCGATCCTGGTGCGCGGCGCCCCGCCGGGTCCGGCCAACGACGGCATCGCCATCATCGGGGGGCTGGCGCTCTATCTGGCCTTTATCTTTTGGCTCCATCGCGCCCTGATCGGGGTAGCGCCGATCGCCTGACTTGACAGGGGAAGCAGGTCCCCTTGAGGCAGGATTGCCTTCAGACCTGAGGCAGGATTGCCTTCAGACCAAGCCCTCATTTCAGTGAGGATGGAGGTGCCGGGTTTGCGGCTGCGCCATCAGTGTCCCTACGTCTCCCCCGTCATGAGGAGGAGGAAGAGATGGAGATTGACCGATCAAGCCCCTCCATCCCCCCCTTGTTCTTGACCCTTGCGCGCGAGCAGGGGCTCGACCAGGTCAAGCGGCACTGGGAAGAGGATGGTTGTGGTCCGATCGGTGGCGATGGCGGTGAGGGTCTCCAAGAAACGCAACTGCATCGCTTGCGGTTGGGGCGCAAGGATGCGCGCCGCCTCCATGAGCTTTTCAGCCGCCTGTCGTTCACCTTCGGCGTGAATGACCTTGGCGCGCCGCGCCCGTTCAGCCTCGGCCTGACGGGCAATGGCCCGGACCATGGATTCATCGAGGTCCACGTGCTTGATCTCGACGTTGGAGACCTTGATCCCCCAGGCATCGGTCTGGGCATCGAGGATCTGACGGATATCGGCATTGAGCCGATCGCGCTCGGCAAGCATCTCATCGAGCTCATGCTGACCGAGGACCGAGCGCAGGGTGGTTTGGGCGAGCTGACTGGTCGCTAGGCGATAGTCCTCGACTTGGATGATCGACTTGTCGGGCTCGATCACCCGAAAATAGACCACTGCATTGACCTTGACCGAGACATTGTCGCGCGAGATGACGTCCTGGCTGGGGATATCTAGGACCTGGACGCGCAGATCGACCCGCACCATCTGCTGGATGACCGGCACGACCAGGATGAGTCCAGGCCCCTTGACCCCGGTGAAACGCCCGAGGCTAAAGATCACCCCGCGGGTATATTCGGGCAGGATGCGGATGCATGAAAACAGAAAGGCCAAGCCCAGGATGATCAGGGTAAAGAGGACTTGGGTCAGCATGCTGTACTCCTCAGGGCGGTCGTTGAACAGGTTCGATGATAAGCGTCAGCCCAGAGCGCCCTTTGACGCGGACCGGGGCGCCTGCGGGGATGGCACACTCGGCTCGTGCCGACCAGACCTCGCCCTCGACCCGCACGCTGCCTTCCAGGGCCAGGTCGGTCAGGGCCGTGCCGACTGCCCCGATCAGTTGCTCGCTGCCGCTAACGACGGGTTGGACCTGGGCCTTGAGCGCTAGGCGGACGACGATCAAGATCAGGCCGGTGCTCGTAAGTGCAGCGCCTAGGATCAGCGCCAAGGGCACGGACATCACCTCCGAATCGATCAGGATCAATGAGCCGATGATGAAGGCCGCAACCCCACCCATCCCCAGGCCGCCGAGGCTCGGCGAGAGGACCTCGGCGATCATGAGCAAGACCCCAAGCCCGATGAGTGCCAGGCCGACATAGTTGACGGGTAAAAGCTGAAAGGCATAGAGTGCTAACAAGAGGCTTAAGGCCCCCAGGGTCCCAGGCAACACTGCGCCTGGATTGGCAAACTCATAGATCAGCCCATAGATCCCGATCAACATCAGGATATAGGCGATGCTCGGGTCGCTGATGATCGCAAGCATCCGGATGTGCCAATTGGGCGGCCGCTCGCTTAAGTGCAGGTCTTTGGTCGCAAGCAGGCGCTCCTCCTGCTGGATGCGCAGCCCGCGGCCATCGAGGGCCGCTAACAGCTCCTGCGGGTCGGCGGCGATGAGATCGATGACCCCAAGGGCGAGCGCCTCTTCAGCGCCAAGGCTTGCGCCTTCGCGCACCGCCCGTTCGGCCCAGTCGGCGTTTCGTCCATGCAATCTGGCGAGTGCGCCCAGATAGGCCGCGGCGTCGTTGATCAGCTTGGTCTCATGCGCGGTCTTTGCCTCGGGTTTGGCCTCCCCTTCTTGCAGGTGGGAAGGTGCAGGCAATCCACCGATCTGGATGGGGGTTGCGGCGCCGAGATTGGTCCCAGGCGCCATGGCCGCGACCGGACAGGACATCAGGATATAGGTACCTGCGCTGGCGGCGCGCGCACCTGTGGGCGCGACATAGCAGGCGACTGGGATCGGGCTTGCGGTGATGGATTTCACGATCGCCCGCATCGAGATATCGAGGCCGCCGGGGGTATCGAGCCTAAGGATCAGGAGACCGACCCCTTTGTCCTGCGCCGCCTCAAGTGTCTCATCGACATAGGCGGCGCTTGCCGGCCCGATGGGACCAGCCAGCTCGATCAGCCAGGCCTCGGCGCCTTGGGCCACCGACCCAGAGATCGAACACAACGCGCCTAAGATCAACAAAGCTCGCGGCCATCCCATCTTTGAAAGATCGGTCGCTGGTTTGCAATTGGATTGAGCTAAGGGCACCTCGAATAACCCACTATTTTGATGGGACCCGGTCAAAGCGCGATGCCACTGACTGAATCCGGCTCAACTTCCTCAACAAATCGCTGCTTTTTCAAGCAACGTTGCCCGGTTTTTACCCCGAAGTGGGCGGTGGCCATTCGGCCCATGTTGGGCGTTATGCGGGCACGATGCCCACTCGCTGGAAGAACGCCAGTCGCTTCAGATTGTAGCAGGCCGCCATCATCGTCATCGCAAAGTTGGCACGCGCTTGACCAATGGTGCGGATCAGTTTGCCGCCCATCTGCGCAATGGCCGCAAACACATGTTCAACACAGGCTCGTGTCTTCGCAATGCCATGGTTGCGCCGCTGCTGCGCTTCAGACAGCGGCTTGTTCCGATAGCCGTTCGCTTTCAGCCAGGCTTCTCGTTCCTCGCACGGATAGCCTCGGTCGGCAAAGACCTCCCGGCTGGTGTTGGCCGGGTCCATGACCGCCTCAAAGTGCTGGCTGTCGTGGGTGCTGGTGGTGTCGGTGACGATCTTGCGGATGAATTTGTACCTCTTGTCGACGTTGACCGTGAGCTTGTAGCCATAGTGGCTCTTGCCATGCTTCTGGCGCCGCTTGACCGGCTTCCAATCCGCGGGCATGGCGTCTTCGTTCAGCGGTTCCTTGGCGTCCTTGGTGAAGTGCTGCCGGGGCGCGGGGACCCGCGTGGCGTCGATGATCTGCCCACCCCGGGCGATGAAACCCTTCTTGAGCAGTTGCGCGCTGAGGCCATCGAAGATGGCTTTGGCGCCGGCTTCGCCGATCCGGTTCTCAAACACCCACACAGTCGTCCGGTCAGGAATGTTGGCGGCTTGGGCCAGACCACAGAAGCGCTTGTAGCTCATGCGGTCCAGCAATTGATACTCCATCTGCTCGTCAGACAATTCGCGCCACCAGGATCAAACCCCCTTCGCGCTCCCAGCGTTGCAAGGTCTTGACCGAGACGCCAAGCCGCTTCGCCGCCCTGCCTGTGCTCATCATCGCGCTTTCCATGTGGAAAATTATCACTATCACGTACAGTTTGTAATAGGGTTGGCTCCCTAGGCTCTTGTTCACAATTGCCTGAGGCGCTGCTGTGGATATTGCATACCTGCAGTCCCTGGTGTGACTTACCGCGCGGGTTTGGGAAATGGCATAGGCAGTCAGTCCGTGATCCCGCCCTGGGCCGACCGCCGCATCCTGCGTGCGTTCGACCGGTATCCCCAATAAGAGACGCCATCTGATAGAGCGCTTTTGTCCCCGCATCAAGCACTTCCGAGGCATCGCCACAGGCTAAGACACACTCGCCTCTGCCCTGGTCTGGCTGCTTTGATTGTGAACGGGCCCTAGCACCCCAGCAACAGCCGTTCAAGGATGCGCTGATAGAGCCGGGGCAAGCGCTCGAGCTCATCGACCGCGATCCATTCATCGACCTGATGGATGGTGGCGTTGACGGGCCCCACCTCGACCACCTGGGCGCCGGTCGGGGCAATAAAACGCCCGTCTGAGGTCCCACCGCCGGTCGAGAGATCAGGCTCGGTCCCACACACCTCGCGGATGGCGGCGCGTGTGGCCTCGATCAGGGTACCGATCGGTGTCAAAAAGGGCAGGCCCGACAGTCGCCAGGCGATCTCATACTCGAAATCCCCTTGATCGAGGATGGCGCAGATACGCCGCTTGATGGTGTCCGGATCGATGGCGGTCGAAAACCTGAGATTGAACTGGGCATCCAAGCGCCCCGGGATCACATTGTCAGCGCCGGTGCCCATGCTGAGGTTGGCGATCTGAAAGCTGGTCGGCGGGAAGTATTCATTGCCCTGATCCCAGACCTCGGCACACAGGGCGGCCAAGGCCTGGACGCTGGCATGAAAGGGATTCTTAGCGCGCTCGGGATAGGCAACATGCCCCTGTTTGCCGTGGATGGCGAGAAAGCCAGTGAGACTTCCCCGCCGCCCGTGTTTGATCGAATCGCCCAATTGCTCGATGCTCGAGGGCTCGCCGACGATGGCATAGTCGATGAGCTCGCCGCGTCTCTGGAGCCGTTCGATCACCTTGGCCGTACCATTGACCGCCGGGCCCTCCTCGTCGCTGGTGAGGAGACAGGCGATCGAGCCCGGATGATCGGGATGGGCGGCGACGAAGGATTCGACCGCCACGACCATCGCCGCTAGCGCCCCCTTCATGTCGGCAGCGCCGCGCCCATAGAGCCGACCGTCGCGGATGACGGGATCAAAGGGGTCTGAGGTCCAGAGCTCATAGGGTCCAGGGGGGACGACATCGGTATGCCCAACCAGACAGACCAGCGGCGGCTCGATCCCGCGCCGCGCCCAGAAGTTGCTGACCTCGCCAAAGGGCATCGACTCGACGCGAAAGTCCATCTGGACGAGACGCTCGGCGATCAGCGCCTGACAGCCATGATCCTCAGGGGTCACCGAGGGGAGATGGATCAAGGCACGGGCAAGTTCCAAGACAGGCGACATGGGACAGGTCCTCAGATATCGCGCAAGAGTTCATTGATCCCGACCTTGCTGCGCGTCCTCTCATCGACCTGCTTGATGATCACCGCGCAATAGAGGCTATGGCTGCCGTCCTTGGCGGGCAGGCTGCCGGGGACGACCACCGAGCCCGGCGGGATGCGCCCGTAGGTGATCTCACCGGTCATGCGGTTGTAGATCTTGGTGCTCTGCCCGATATAGACCCCCATCGAGATCACCGAGCCTTCGCCGATGATCACCCCCTCGACGATCTCGGAGCGCGCACCGATGAAACAATTGTCCTCGATGATGGTGGGCGCGGCCTGTACCGGTTCTAGCACCCCGCCGATCCCGACCCCGCCCGAGAGATGCACGTTCTTGCCGATCTGGGCGCAGGAACCGACCGTTGCCCAGGTATCGACCATGGTCCCCGAGTCCACATAGGCCCCGATATTGACGTATGAGGGCATGAGCACACAGCCGGGCGCGATATAGGCACCCTTGCGCGCCGTGGCCGGCGGTACCACCCGCACCCCGGCGGCGCGAAACTCGCGGGCGTTGTACTCGGCATATTTCGCTGGGACCTTGTCGTAATAGTTGGTGAAGCCGCCTTTGATAAATGCATTGTCCTCGATGCGAAAATAGAGGAGGACGGCCTTTTTCACCCACTCATTGACCACCCAGTCGCCGTCGCGCTTTTCGGCGACCCTAAGCTCGCCGCAGTCGAGCCGGTCGATGACCTCGAGTACCGCATCGCGCACCTGGGTCTCGACCGTGCGAGGGGTGATCTCGGCGCGGCGCTCAAAGGCCGCCAGGATGATCTCTTGTTGATCGCTCATCAGGGTCTCCAATCAATCATGAAGCTCAATGGCTCGGGGTATTTTTCTGGTTCTGCCCAGCCCCAGCCTCCCCTCTCTGTAGGATGCGCAAGGCGCGCCCTCCTGCTCAACTCCCCGCCCGTTCCAACCGCTCGAGACAGGCGCGCATCCGCCAGGCGGCCTCGATACAGGTGGCAAGCGACGGGACCAGGGCGATGCGTACCCGGTCGGCGCCTGGGTCTTCGCCAGAGATACAGCGCGACAGAAACCGCCCGGGCAGGACGCTGACATGCTCTTGCGCATAAAGCAGACGCGCAAACTCGGTGTCCGCGATCGGGATCTTGGGCCACAGGAAAAATCCACCTGCTGGGATCGCGATCGGCAAGACGGGATCGAGGATCTCCTTGATCGCGGCAAACTTTTGCCTATACAGGGCGCGGTTTTCTTGGACATGGGCCTCATCGCGCCAGGCGGCTAGGCTGGCGTACTGGATCGGCGGCGGCATGGCGCAGCCGTGATAGGTGCGATAACGCAAAAAGGCGGCAACCAGCTCGGCGTCTCCAGCCACAAACCCCGAACGCAGCCCAGGGGCGTTGGAGCGCTTCGACAGGCTATGGAAGACCAGGCAGTGTTTGAACGTCGTATTCCCGATCTCGGCAGCGACCTGCAACAGCCCAGGCGGCGGTCTGTCCTCATCCCAATACAGCTCGCTATAACACTCATCCGCCGCAATCACAAAGCCATAGCGCTCGGCCAATGCGATGAGCTGCGCCAAGACCTCGCGCCCCAGCACCGCCCCGGTGGGATTACCAGGCGAGCAGAGATAGAGCAGCTGACAGCGCTGCCAGGTCGTGGCATCCACGGCCTCAAAATCCGGAATCAAGCCCCGCTCGGGGCGGCAGGGAAGATAATAGGGCTCAGCACCCGCAAGCAAGGCCGCCCCCTCATAGATCTGATAACAGGGATTGGGCATCAAGACCAAAGGGGCGCGGCTGCGATCGACGACGGCCTGGGCGATGGCAAATAACGCCTCGCGGGTGCCATTGACCGGCAGGACCTGGCGCTCGGGGTCGATATCGAGCGCCCTGCCATCTTGCGGACGAAAACGCCGCTCGATCCACTCGGCGATCGCCTGGCGCA
This sequence comes from Caldichromatium japonicum, assembly GCF_011290485.1. Classification (GTDB taxonomy): domain Bacteria; phylum Pseudomonadota; class Gammaproteobacteria; order Chromatiales; family Chromatiaceae; genus Thermochromatium; species Thermochromatium japonicum. Next base: position 2,171,527 of record NZ_CP048029.1, read on the forward strand.
ACCCTGCCAGGCCTTGGGTCAGCGGATAGACGGCAAGCCCATCCAGATGCGCGGTCAGGGCCTCGACGATCAAGGATGGGGTCGGATGCTTGGGCTCACCGATCTGTAGTGCAATCGGGGCGCGGTCGGCAGGCGGCGCGATCCCGTGGAGCAAGGACCTAAGACGTTCAAAGGGATAGGGCAGGAGCCGGCTGAGCTCTGGGTTCATCGATCGGATTCGTCATCAAGAGATCCCCTACCCGGGCGCATGCGCTCCGGAAAGCAGGGATTTTTGGGGTTGGGCCAGGACAAGGGGGCTTACCGCAGCGAGCAGTTTGCATCTCGGGCCGCTGGCGATTCAAGGCAGATCACAGCCGTGGTCGGACCGCGCACCCTGACCCAATGCGCGCCAAGCCTTGCCCTTGAGGAGGGGGAAGACGTCAATGCCTGCCCTCCCCCGACCCGCAGCGGCATAGCAGGCCATGCAGGGCCAACATCCGCGTGCACTCCCTTCAACGCCCGCCCAAGGCCCGCGCCCGCTGTGCCCGCGCCTCGAGCCCTACGGCATCCAGGGCCGTCCCCGTCAACTCTGGCCAGCCGCTGCAATGGCGGACGACCAGTCTGGCCAACATCTCCAGATGCGCCGGATCATCATTGAGACAGGGGATATATTCATAACGCTCGCCGCCTGCGGCGATAAACCGCTCGCGGTTCTCGACCGCCAGCTCTTCGAGCGTCTCCAGACAATCGGCAGCAAAACCTGGCGCTGCAATCTGCACTGACTTGACTCCTGCCCGCGCCCAATCGGAGAGTACCGCATCGGTGTAGGGCCTCAACCATTCACCTTTACCCAGACGCGACTGAAACGCCAGCGCCCAGTGCCCTTCGGCCAGCCCCAGGGCCTCGGCGAGCAGACGTGCGGTCTTGTGACACTGACAGAAATAGGGGTCACCCTGGTCGAAATAGCGCTGCGGGATGCCATGAAAGGACAGCAGTAGACGCTCGGCCTGACCGTGCGCCGACCAATGGGCGCGGATCTTATCTGCCAAGGTCGCGATATAGACGGGTTCATCGCCATAGCCATTGACCAGCCGCAGCTCCGGCAGCCAGCGCCAGCGCATCAGGGTCTGCGCCGCCGCATCGAAGACCGTCCCGATCGTGGTCGCCGAATACTGAGGATAGAGCGGCAGGATCAGGATGCGGCGCGCATTGGCCAGGCGCAGGGTCTCAAGCCCTTGGGCAATCGAGGGCTCGCCATAGCGCATCCCTAGGGCCACCTGCACCGATCCCTTAACCCGCTGATCAAGCAGCCGCTGCAGACCCTCTGCCTGCCGGCGTGCGATCGCCAAGAGCGGCGCCCCCGCCTCGGTCCAGATCGAGCGATACAGGCGGGCCGAACGCCCTGGCCGCCGGCGCAGGATCACTCCATGCAACAGCAACAGCCACGGCAGACGCGGCCCCTCGACCACACGCCGGTCGGACAAAAACTCGGCCAGATACCGGCGCACCGCCCCCACCTCTGGGCTTGCCGGACTGCCGAGATTGACCAGCAACACCCCCAGCCGCTCGGCGGCAGCATGGTCATAGTCGGGGGTGCCAACAAAGAGGCGCGTATCCATCTAGGGTCCTGAAGATAGGCAAAGGATCTATTGAAGGCCTGAAGGCCATCCTAAACAATCCCTGCACCCTGAACAATTCAGATCTGCGCCTTACACCCAGCCGCTGGGGCGATATCAAAAGAACTCGCTATATTTGCCCATGCGCATGCCAACGCATCAGCGCCGCCCGCCTTGTCACAACCGCGGTGTGACAAGGCGCCGCCCTGTCACAGGCAGGAGTGTGACAAGACGACTGATCCGGCACCATACACCCTGGTCAAAAGGCTGTGCCCCATTTCGCCCGGCCAAAGGCTCGATCCGCCAGCCGCTCGTGCGCTGCCCCTCTGTCTTCTGTGACCCAGCTGGGTTGCGCCTCAGAAAACACTGGACCAGTCACTGACCGTCATTGCGGTGCAAGCCGGCATCTAGAGACCTCCTGAGATCCGCCCTTCCCTCTGGAGGGGCTAGGATGAGGGGGTAGTCAAAACAACGCCTTACACCCTCACACCTGCCCTTCTATCTTTGGGAAAGGCTGGAGAGATCGGGACGAAGACAAGCGGACTTGGGGTCAGGCTTGGCATACAATCTGCCTATTCTTAGGCCAGAAGTCTGGTGATCCAGGCTTCGCTGCGAGCAGTCATCAATCCATGGGAGATCCATCATGAAACGCTATGAAGCCGGCTTCACCCTGATCGAACTCATGATCGTGGTGGCCATCATCGGTGTCCTGGCGGCGATCGCCTTGCCCGCCTATCAAGACTATACCTTTAAGGCCCGTGTCTCCGAACTGACCCTGGCCGCAAGCTCGGCGCGCACCTGTATTACCGAGATCACCCAGTCGGCTGGCAAAGGCGCCAACCTGGAAACCTGCGACAATGACTTCAGCCGGACTCAATATGTTGATTCGCTGACGGTATCAAACACTACTGGTGTCATCAGAGCGGTTGGCGTCAGCGCCAAATTCAATAACCAAAACGTGCAAATCACCCTGACCCCCTCCTTCAGCGGCAGCTATCACATCAGTAAATGGACCTGCACGGGTAGCCCGAACAAGTGGATGCCCGGTTCCTGCCGTGGCTGATCAAATCGTCTAGGTTCATCTAGTCCTTAAGCCCTGTGTCGAGCAGGGCTTTTTTATTGTTAAGGCCATGCGCGCTCCCTCACCTATATCATTGGTGCTCACCAGCCTGGTCGCTGCATCCCTGACCCTATTGGCCTATTGGCCAGGGACACAGGGGGCACTTTATTATGATGACTATGCCTCGCTCAAGGACCTCAGCAAGACCCAAAGATGGGTTGATGCCCTCGGCTTCATCCTCTCTGGCGAAACCGGACCCTTGGGTCGGCCCATTGCCTTGGCGAGCTTTGTCCCGCAGGCCGCAGCCTGGCCCGATAACACCCAGGACCTGCTGGCGGTCAATGTCTTCATCCATGTCCTCAACGCCGTCCTGCTTGGCCAGCTCGTGTATATGGTCATGCGCCTGCGCCAGGCAGAGGGTCTGAGGGCTGGCTGGATTGCCCTCGGCGCCGCCTGGCTCTGGTCGCTCATGCCGCTCCTTGCCTCGACCAGTCTGATCCTGATCCAGCGGATGACCACCCTGTCTGCGACCTTCTCGCTCCTCGGTCTCGTGGGCTTTGTGGCGGCCTATCCACTGCGCGCCCAGCGGCCTAGACTCGCCTTTTTGATTCAATATGGGGCCTTGGCGATCTTTACCCTTCTTGGTGTATTCACCAAAGAAAACGCCGCACTCACCCCTTTATATGCGTTATTGATCGATTCACTCCTGCTCAACCGCCTTACCTATCCCAAGCCCTGGCAATATCTCTCCAGGGCGATCTTATTGGCTGCCCTGGCATTGATCATCTGGTATCTGTCGCCGCTCCATCTGGATTGGTGGGGCATTAATGAAGATCGCGGCTGGTCGTCCTGGCAACGCCTGCAATATCAGGCCGTCTTGTTATGGGAATATGTCCGCCTCCTCCTTTCCCCCTTGCCCACCGCCTTTGGTCCTTTCCATGATGTCCGTACCCTGAGCGATTATTCCTTTGCCCAATCCATCCTTGCCGCCTGTGCCTGGTGCCTTGCCATCGGCGCTGGGGCCTGGCTCCTAGTCCGTCAGCGCAATCCTTGGCTGCTGTTTGCCATCCTGTGGTTTCTCACCGGCCACCTGCTCGAATCGACGGTGATCAATCTCGAGCTGATGTTCGAGCATCGCAACTATCTCGCGGCCTTTGGCATCGCCTGGGCGCTCGCGGTCGCCGCCGCCCATGCGCCTGGACGCCTAAGCCGCATCGCGCCGGTCTTGTTTTTGGCCTTCGTCTGCATCAATGGCCTGAGCCTCTTTGCCATGACCAGACTCTGGGGCAACCCTGAGGCAGCAGCGGAGACCTGGGCGGCCCGTTATCCGTCCTCGCCGCGCGCCGCCATGCATGCCGCATCCATCCTGACCGCAGCCAGGGGTCCCCTTTCAGATCAGGTCGATAGGCTCGAATTGGCAAATGATATCCAGCGCGCCATCGTGATCCTCGATCGTACTGCTCATTACTGCCCAGACTGCGCCGACGTGCGCCTCAACGCCCTGCTCCTGACCTGTTATCTTGCCGACCGCACCGATATTAAAAGACGACTTGATGATCTTATGCGTCTCATGCAACAGACTGGACGCATCAATGTATCAGTAGCCGATGCCTTCTTTATCCTCGATAACTTGGTGAGCACTGGTCAATGCCCCACGCTCTCTCAAGATGATCTTCTTCGCCTGATCGACAGCATCGATCAGCGTTCAACCCCTATCTCGGCCCCCTGGTTGGCGCGGATCTTATTTGTGGGCGCCCGTATCCACTATGAAAATCAACGTTATGAGCAAGCATCACTGTTATTAGACAAGGCTGAGAGGGCGCAACCTCTGGCTCAGCCTATCCTTGAATATCAGGTCGATCTTTACAAGATGCTGGGTCGTCCAGATGAGGCATTGGCTGCCATTGAACGGCGTCGTCGGCTGGATCCCCAAAAGACAGGGATGACGGATCAATGGTTAGATGAGCTAGAACGATCGGTTAAAAACCCATGAATCGACCCCTGCAGGCCTTGTATGCGCACTGGGAGTGGCTGGTTATTTTTTTTGCAGCCATCCTCGGGATTTATTGGCGGCTCATGGATTGGAGCCAATGGCCAAGGATCATCGATCCTCAGATAGGGGTAGCCTTACCCCTGCTGGGAAATGCCGATGGCTATTATTATCTTGGGCTCGCCCGTGACCTCATTGAAGGCCTATATGGGCAAACGCCTTGGCTGCGTGTCTTTCCTGAGCAGCCCCTGCGTCCGGAGCCCGCCCCATTGCTTGCAGTCATGACGGCCCTCATCAGCCGATGGACGGCAAGCCCGTTACAGGGCGTCGCTGCGGTGCTCCCCGCTATCCTCGGCGTCTTGATCGTCGTCCCTACTGCCCTGATCAGCCGTACGATCGGTAGCAAATGGCTCACAACCCTCTCCGCCATCCTTGTAGTCCTGATCCCTTATTATGCCCAACGCAGTGGTCTGGGCTGGTATGATACAGATGCGCTGGTAGTGACACTGCCTTTGGCGATATCGGCAATCGTTATCATCCTGCTCGATCATCCGAAAAACCCAAGGATCCTCCTCACAGGAGGTCTTTTTCTGATTGGCCTGGTCTTATTCTATTACCAGTGGTGGGATCAGGCGCCGCAAATAGTGTTTCTGTTGTCCAGCTATCTAATGATAGCCTTATTAATCCTTGGCTGGCGCCAGGGTCATCTGAGGATAGCCGCGCTTGTCGGACTCTTATCGGTCATTGCCTTTTTGCCGATCTCATTAAACGAGGTCTGGCCACGGGTCTTTGGCATACTGAGCTATCTCGCTAAGACCCCGGACGCTGTCTTTTCTCCAACCGGCATTGCCATCGGAGAACAGCAGCCCCTTCCGCTTTGGCTTGGAATAAAGGCCTGTGCAGCAAATCCAGCGATGCTCGCCCTTGTATTGTTTGGCATTACCTCTCTTGGCATCAAAAGGCCACAGGTCCCGCTACTTTTAGCGCCCTTTATCGTGATTGGACTCGCCGGCATTTTTGTAGCCGAGCGTTTTCTCATCTTCATGGCGCCAGTAATTGCGATTGGCCTGGTCGGAGCGATTGATTTTATATATACAAGGCTCAATAAGATATTTGCCTTGCCCCTTGCCATCCTCTTGGCAGCGGCGTTCTCTGCCGCACTCATGCTGGCGCGCGATGATCAGGCGATGTCGCAGCCGGTCATCCCCCTAGAGGTGATTGAGCCTATGTCGAGACTCTCCCACCAAATACCACAGGATGCAGTGATCTGGAATCTGTGCGACTATGGCTATGCCCTCACCTACTGGACCCGACGTCCGACCATCTGTGATGGTTCATCCCACAGCCCTGCCCGCAGGACGTTCACGGCCTTTCCGCTCTATGCCGATACCACGCAACAGTCGGCGCGCTTTATCCATTTTTATCTAAGGCATGGTATCCAAGGCATGGATCGAGTCCTTCAGTATTTCCAAAACAACTGGCCGCGCGCACGTGATTTCATGCTCACCATATACAATATGCCGCCAGAAGAGGCCAAGGTATGGCTTATAAATCACTTATCAAGTCTTTCGGCAGACGAAGCCGCTCAATGGATTGAATTTTTATTCCCCAAACAAGAGCGGCCAGTTTATATTATATTGGATCGCCAAACCATGCGTAACACCCACTGGTGGTACTGGTTTTCGACCTGGGATCCTCAAAGAAAAAAAGGGATACATCCTTATTATATCCTGTTTCCTTATCTACCTGAGATACCCAAACAGGGTAGGATCGAAGACCCAGCAGGTCTATTCTGGATCGACTGGGAGCAAGGGGTTGTCCAGTTCCGCGGTCGTACTGAATATTTGCGATATCTCAATTGGATTGAAGATGGTAAACGCGATCAGATCGAATTCGATCATTCAGGCTACTGGATCATGGACATCCTGATTTCAGATCGCTATGCAATCCTCCATGACCCACTGACCCACGGAAAGGTTGGTCACCTGCTTTATACCCAAACGATCGATTCACATCTTTTTGAACCAGCGATGATAACTGGCGTCGAGTTTCAAGCGTGGAAAGTCAGGCATCCTGACGATCCAAACTGAAAAATACCAAAAATGAACACAAACAACCATCTTCGATTGGCATTCATCACGCTGATCCTTTCTGCGGTTTATTTCGCCTACCAACCTGCATTGATCGGTACTTTATTTTATGACGATTTTGTAAATATCGGTCGGCTCGATCAGGTCAAAGACCTCTCATCGATGATCGAGTTTGTATTTGGCGGAACGGCAGGACCCACGGGCCGACCTATTGCGCTGGCAAGTCTTATTCCTCATGTCGCTGACTGGCCTAATAACGCCGCAAACATTTTAAGGGCCAACCTGTTCATCCATCTTTTGAATGGCATTTTGTTGTTTATACTGGCGAACCTGATCCTGCAACATCAAGAACAGATCGCAGAGACCCAGCGTTTCTGGATTGCACTCAGTGCCGCCAGCCTCTGGTTGGTGATGCCCCTCCTTGCCTCAACCACTCTCATCGCTGTTCAACGCATGACCAGTCTTTCTGCCCTTTTTGGATTATTGGGGCTCATCGGTTTTGTTTCTGGTTATCGTTGGCAACACACTGATCCCAAAAAGGCGCTTGTTATCCAGTTGACTGGCTTAGCGATAGGCAGCTTGCTGGCAAGCCTAGCCAAAGAAAGCGGCGCGCTTTTTCCTATTTACGCCTTGATTATCGATACACTTGTGATTCGCCAACCAAAGATCCCAGCTTGGTTAAAACTTGCCAGACAGCTTCCACTCTGGGCATCGCTGGTATTTATCCTATTTTTTTTATCGCCCCTGATGCAGGACTGGACAGCGACAGATGCCTCTTTTGGATGGTCGCCGCTTGCCCGTTTACAAACAGAGTCCGTGCTGCTTTGGAAATATCTGGGTCTTGCGTTGGCACCTCAACCGACTGCATTTGGCCCCTTCCATGACGATGTGCAAATCATTACCGGCTGGCCGGTATTTATCTCGATCGCCTCTTTCATGATTTGGCTATTGGTTGGGTTTTTACTTCGGCACAAAACACCTTGGATACTTTTTGCGGCGCTCTGGTATCTAGGTGGACATTTACTCGAATCCACTGTATTACCTTTGGAGCTCTTTTTTGAACATCGCAATTATTTGCCGATATTCGGCATCTGTCTCAGCTTAGCAGTGCTGGCCTGGGGTTTACCGGGATCGATCAAAAAGTGGGGGCCGGTGTTTTTTGGCATTTATATCTTATTACAAGCGGCCGTATTATATGGGTTAACCACCATCTGGGGCAATCCTTTAGAGGCTGGCGAAAACTGGGTCAAACGTCATCCAAACTCATCCCGCGCCATTCTACATTTGGTAGCTGGTTATCACGAGGAATATGGCAATCCCAGCTATGCATTGCTGTTTCTAGATAATATCAAAGGATGTAACGACTGCATCGATGTCAAGATGCAGGCATTGATCTATTCTTGCGGATTCGAAGAGCCCAGCCAGACGCGCCAAAGATTTGCAGATCTTGAAAGATTGGCCAGGAGAGGAAAGGCCTCTGTCGCCTTGTTGGATAGCCTCTATCTTTTTCATGATCTCGATCATAGACCCTGCCCTCCCCTTGAGCGTCAAGATCTTTTACACCTTATAAAGGATATTTTGGACAATCCGAACTTTGGCGCAAGTCGCTACCAGATCCATGCGCTCTATCATGCCGCGATCTTCAGCGATCAACTCGGACTGAGCGAGGATGCATTAAAATATCTAAGAGAGGCTGAGCTGCTTGACCCGACAGTGATGCCGATCCTAAGGCTTCAAGTTGCAGTTTATGCCAAAATAGCCCGACTGGATCAGGCACTCGCTGCGATCGAGCGCAGGCGTCATCTTGCAAACCGCTCCCCAACAATTTCTGATACTGATCTCGATCGGCTTGTCAGTGAAATCACGACCTCTCCACCAAACCCCGATCACTCAATTGAGAGACAAGCAAGATGAATCATAACGGCCTGTATTCATCTATCTCCATCATCCTCCCCGCCAAGAACGAATCGGCCTGTGTCGGGCCATTGCTTGCCAAAATCCGCGCGCTTTATCCTGAGGCCGAATTGATTGTGGTCGATGATGGATCGACCGATGAGACGCCAAGGATTGCCGAGGCGGCAGGGGCGCGGGTGATCTCGCATCCCTATAGTCTCGGCAATGGGGCGGCGATCAAATCAGGCGCGCGTGCGGCCAGGGGTGAGGTCCTGGTCTTTCTAGATGCCGACGGTCAGCACGACCCGGCCGACATCCCCCGCCTGCTTGCACCCCTCACCCAAGGCTATGACATGGTCGTAGGCGCACGGCAAAGGGGCTCACAGGCCAACTGGGGGCGGGGGCTGGCCAACACCTTTTACAACGCCTTTGCCAGCCTGATGACGGGCCACCGCATCCAGGACCTCACCTCCGGCTTTCGCGCCGTGCGCACCCAGCGTTTTCGACAGTTTTTATATCTCTTGCCAAACGGTTTTTCTTACCCGTCCACCATCACCATGGCCTTTTTCCGGTCGGGTTATCCAGTGGCCTATGTGCCGATCCATGCCGGCCGACGCCAGGGCCGAGCCAGTCACATCAATCCCTTGCGCGACGGCGTGCGCTTCTTATTGATCCTCATGAAGGTCGCCACCCTTTATTCACCACTTAAGGTGTTCTTTCCAGTGAGCGCCCTGCTCTTTGTCACTGGCCTTGGCTATTACCTCTACACCTTCGCGACTATGCACAAGTTCACCAATATGAGTCTCTTATTGTTCACGGCAGCCCTGGTTGTCTTTATGATGGGTCTGGTCTCAGAGCAGATCACCGCCCTCTCTTACCGCGAGGGGGATCGTTAGGGGCGCGATCGCCAGTTCTTGGCGTCGCCCGATGATCGCTCGCCGGCTTTAGGGCGGGCTGGAGACCGGTCGCGGTCAGCCCTGGCTGATCAATGACTTGGGGCATCTATGGTCATGGGCCAATCTGAGCTATGTTTAAACCACGGCAATGCCTATCTCTATGAGAAAGGCACCTTGAGACCGATCCCAGACGCAGCGGGCGTGCGGGAGCCCAGTCACGACTCCAAACCTCTTCAATCCCCCAGAGGAAGGACCGATGTCGCATGTCATCACCCTGGTGCAGAAAAAACGCTCGCAACTGCAAGAGCGGATCTCTGAGCTTGGCGCCCAGGTCATTGCCGCCCTGCATCAATCGGTCGAATGTCTGCGTACCCAAGATCAAGCCTTGGCCCAGCAGATCAGCGCGGGCAATCGGCTCATCAATCACCAGCGCCGGTTGTTGGAACAGGAATGTCTGGTGGCCCTGGCCGCCTTCAAACCCGCCGGCGAGGATCTGCGGACCATCGGCGCCTGCCTGGAGATGGCGTCGGAGCTGGAGCGGATCGGCGACTACGCCGCCGATATAGCCCGTATCATTGCACGCGATGTCAAGATGCCCTTACCCGAGGGAGCGGTGGCCGCGATCATCGCTCTGGCCAATAAATCGATCGCCATGCTCGAGCAGACCCTGGCCGGTTTTCTCTCCCATGCCGATGAGTCGAGTCTGCGTGCCGCGGTTGCTAATGAGCCTCAGGTCGATCGCGACGAGGATACCTTGACCGCTCAGATCCTGGAATGGATGCGCACAGAGCCCGAGTTTGTCGAGCATGGGACTTATCTCCTGTGGATCGCGCACAACTATGAGCGCGCCGCTGATCGCGCGACCAATATCGCCGAACGCGCCGTCTTTGCGGTCGCCGGCCATACGCCCGATCTGGATTGACAGGCGGCGCCTGTGGTCCAGGTGCCCAACCGACTGACATCTCTGGGTACACCCCAGGCCATCTTTCCGATCGCTCACCCCGGGATATGTCCTGCGAGCCTGACTCGATCCAAGTCCTCGATCCTTTGCGCCTGCCACTGCATGGTTCGCGTCTGATCGAGGCGAGCGCCGGCACTGGCAAGACCTTCACCCTGGCCCTGCTCTATCTGCGCCTGATCCTGGGTCACGGTGGGGATGCTGCCTTCGCCCGTCCGCTGATGCCGCCTGAGATCCTGGTGGTGACCTTCACCAAGGCCGCCACCGAAGAGTTGCGCGCACGCATCCGTGCCCGGCTCATCGAGATGGCCGCGCTCCTGCGTGCCGAGACGGCAGAGGACCAGGCCGATCCCCTATTGCTTGCCTTGCGCGACGCAATCCCAGCCGCCGAGCATCCCCATTGGGCGCAGCGTCTGCTGTTGGCCGCCGACTGGATGGACGAGGCGGCGATCCTGACCATCCATGCCTGGTGTTACCGGATGTTGCGCGAACATGCCTTCGCCGCCGACGCTCCGCTGGCCCCACAGTTGGCAAACGAGGCACGGGCGCTCGAACAGCAAGCCGCCGAGGATTATTGGCGGATCTTTGTCCTGGGTCTCGCTGCCGATCATCTGCGTATCCTGCTTGCACACTGGGAACATCCGAGCGCACTGGCGGAGCGGGTCAGGCCGCTGTTGCCTCTGATTGAGGATCTACCGCCGGCGCCCGCTGCATCGCCGGCAGAGATCCTGGGACCTTGGCTGGAAAAACGGCGTGCATGCCTGGAGCAGATCAAACAGGACTGGCGCTCCCAGGGTCACATCCAGGCGCTCGCTGAGCTCTTCACCCAGGCGCAACAGACCAAGGCATTCAACCAACAGCGTCTCAACCGCAGTCACCGCGACCAGGTCCTGGACGGGCTTGCGGCATGGCTGAATGACCCCGCGCAAGAAAGCCCCGCGATCCTCCGCAACAAGTCCTGGCGACGGATGTCGTCCTTAGGGGTGGCCGAGATCTGGAACGATCCGTCTAAGGCGCCAGTCGATCACCCTGCCTGTCGAGCCCTGGCGGATCTCGAGGCGCAGCTTGAAGGCCTGCCGCCTGCCCCCTTTCCCGAGCTGCTCGCCCATGCCGTCCACTGGATCTGGGCACGGATCGAACAGGACAAGCAGCGCCTCGGCTTTCTGACCCAGCAGGACCTCCTGGTACGGCTGGCGGGGGCGCTCCAGGGTCCAACGGGCCGCCAATTGGCAGCGCTGATCCGCCGCCAGTTCCCCGCGGTCATGGTCGATGAATTTCAGGACACCGACCCGCTGCAATACCGCATCCTGGATGCGATCTATGACATCCGCGCCAATGATCCTCACACCTGCCTGCTCATGGTTGGCGATCCAAAGCAGGCGATCTACGGCTTTCGCGGCGCTGACATCCATGCCTATCTGAGTGCGCGGACTGCCACCTGCGGTCGTCATGCCAGCTTGGATGTCAATTACCGCTCGGCGCCTGGCCTGATCGAGGCGGTCAATGCCCTTTTCGCCCTGGGTGAAGGGCGCGAACAAGGCCCCTTTTTCTTGCGCGACGCCATCCCCTTTCAGCCGGCACGCCCTGGCACAGACCCCGGACGTCTCCTAAAGATCCAGGGTCAGGTCTGCCCGCCTTTGTCGGCCTGGATCATTGACTCAGACGGGCAAGATCCGGTCACCAAGGAGGACTATCGGGCGCGCAGCGCCGAGATGACCGCACGCCAGATCGTCACCCTTTTGCGACTCGGACACAGGGGACAGGCAATCCTGCCCGACGAACAAGACGGCTGGCGGCCAATCAAGGCCGGGGACCTGGCGGTCTTGATCAACAGCGGAAGTGAGGCTGAGACGATCCGCCAAGCGCTGCGGCGCTTGGGCATCCCTAGCGTCTATCTCTCTGAACGCAAAAGCGTCTTTTCGACCTGGGTGGCTACCGAGTTGCTCAGCGTCTTGCGCGCCATCGCTGACCCATTCGACGACGGTCTGATGCGCCAGGCCCTGGCGACCCGACTGCTCGGACGCTCGCTGGCCGAACTGGACCGGCTCAACAACGATGAGCCTTATTGGGAGGCCGAGGGCGAACGGCTGCGCGCCCTTCAAATCCGCTGGCGGAAGCAGGGAGTGCTGCCCATGCTCTATCGGTTGGTTGTCGAGTTTGGGATCGCCGCGCGTCTGCTCGGTACCCCGACTGGCGAGCGCGACCTGACTGATCTCTTGCACCTGGGAGAACTGTTGCAAACAGCCAGCATCGAGCTCGACGGTGAACAGGCCCTGCTGCGCTTTTTGGATGAGGCCATCGGCACCAGCGACAAAGAGGACACCCTCGACGCCTCTCAATTGCGCCTGGAAAGCGATGACCACGAGCACCTGGTGCGGATCGTCACGATCCACAAGTCAAAGGGTCTGCAATATCCCCTGGTCTTTTTGCCCTTTGTCGCCCACTGCCGCCCGATCACCAACCCCAAGCCGCCGGTCATCACCCATGGCCCCGATCATCGGCGTCGCGTCCAGCTCCTGATCGGGGATGAGACCCGCGATCAGCTTGAACGCGAACGCCTAGGCGAGGATCTGCGCAAGCTCTATGTCGCCCTGACCCGAGCCCAGTATGCGATTTGGGTTGGCATCGGGATGACCCGAACCCTCCAGCAATCAGCGATCGGCTATCTCTTGGGTGCATCCACTGAGGCCACGGGCGACGCCCTGCGTCAGACCCTGGCCCACCTGCCAGGCGTAGCCCTGGTTGAGGCAAAGCTACCCACATCCGGGGATGAAACCCTGGGCCTGGAATGCGGCGAGACACCGCCCAGCTCGCTTGCACCCGCCCGCAAGATCAGGCACTGGCGCTGGCATCCCTGGTGGATCAGCAGCTATTCGGCCTTGCTTGCCCACCCATGGGCCGATGGTGTCGAAGACCTCAGCGGCGCAGACATCGTCCAAACCGACCGCTGTGCGGGGGATGGTTTGCACCAGCTGGCGAGCCCGTCCGCCTCCGTGCTCTGGGCGCCAGAGACCGCTGGTGAGGAGGTCGCCCGCGAGGAGAGCGCTGAGGCGCTGGCCGGTTTGCTGAGCGCTGAAGCCGAGCCCAGCCTCTCGCTCCCAAAGACACCATGGCCTGACCGCGGCATGGGGCCAAGACGCACCGATTCGCCGGTGGCCATAGGTTGCAATCGCCCTTCCTCCCTGCATGACTTTCCGCGCGGCGGGCGTTACGGCACCTTCCTCCATGGTCTGTTGGAATGGACGGCGACCCAGGGTTTTGCATCTGCCCGCACTGAGAGCCAGATGCGCCTTGCGCTCATCGCCCGGCGCTGTGCCTACCGCCGGCTCAACGACTGGGCCGACAGACTCGATCACTGGCTCTGCGAACTGCTCGACCGGCAATGGCGTCTGGAGGCACTCGACGCCCCCCCTTTGTGTCTGTTGGACCTTTCCCCTGGCCGGTATCAAATGGAACTCGAATTTTGGTTGGAGACGCGCGCCTGCAACGCCCAGACGATCGATCGCTGGATCAGCCGCCATATCCTCCCTGGACAACCGCGCCCGCCATTGAACAGTGTCCTGCTCAACGGCATGCTCAAAGGTTTCATCGACCTCGCCTTCGAGCATGCAGGGCGCTATTACGTACTCGATTGGAAATCGAACTGGCTCGGGCCGGACGACAGCGCCTATACCCAGAAGGCGATGCGTGCTGCCATCATCGCACACCGCTATGACCTGCAAGCGGTGCTCTATCTGCTCGCCTTGCACCGCCAGTTACGCGCGCGTCTACCGGATTATGACTATGACCGGCATCTCGGCGGTGCGCTCTATGTCTTTTTGCGCGGCAGCGAGTCTCCGACACAGGGGCTGTTCATAGCGCGCCCGCCCCGTGCCTTGATCGAGGTGCTGGACCTGATAGTGGCAGGGGAGCTGGCCGATGGATACACCTGAACTCCTAGCCTCGCTTGCAGACTGGGTGGGGACGGGCGGATTGCGTCCACTCGATCTCGCCTTCACCCAATTCATCCATCAACGCACACCTGAACAGGATCCACTGGTCCTTTTAGCCATTGCCTTGACCTGTGAGCGCAGCGGACGCGGCCATGTCTGTCTCGACCTATGGGGTGTTGTGCGCGCGTTCGCTGCCGAGGACCAGGCCGCTGCTCCGGATAGCGATTGGATCCCTGCCCCCCCCGCGCTCAGGGCGCTGATGGTACGCTTCTCCCCCCAGGAATGGGCCGAACGCTTAGCCGCAAGTGCCGCGGTCGAGGATCTTCGCCAGCACCGGCCCTCCCCTTCCTGCCTACTTGAGCCGCAGGCCGAGGGTGAGGCCAGACCCCTGGTCCTCGGCGGCATCCCCGAACGCCCCTTGCTCTACCTACGCCGTTATTGGCTCTACGAACAGCAGGTCCTCAGGGGTATCCAGGCGCGACTAGAGCAGCCTGCAGACACGCTGCTCGACGCCGAACTTTTGCGCGATTGGCTCGCCCAGCTCTTCGCCGATGATCCGCCCGATGCCCCACCTTGGCAGCGGATCGCCTGTGCCCTGGCGGCGCGCGCCCATTTCGCGGTGATCACGGGCGGGCCCGGGACCGGTAAGACAACGACAGTAGCCCGTTTGCTGGCATTGCTCCAGGGACTTGCCCTCGGCTGCGGTTGCCTACCTTTGTCTATCCGCCTCGCGGCCCCGACCGGCAAGGCCGCAGCACGGCTCAATGAGGCCCTGGCCACCTCGGTGTCTCGCCTGCCCTATGATCGGTTGCCGCTGGGCGAGGCGCTGCGCGCGGCGATACCGATCGAGGCCCAGACCCTGCACCGTCTGCTCGGGGCGCGTCCGGATTCAGGCCGCTTGCGCTATGACCGCCGCCGCCCCCTGCCTGCGGATGTCGTGGTGGTCGATGAGGCATCCATGATCGATGTCGAGCGGATGGCCGCACTCCTGGAGGCACTGCGCCCGCAGGCGCGTCTGTTCCTCATCGGCGACAAGGATCAATTGGCCTCGGTCGAGGCGGGAGCGGTGCTTGGGGGTCTTTGTCAACGCGCCCAAGCGGGCCATTACACCCCGCAGACTGCCGCCTGGATAGAACGGGTCACCGGCGCGCGCCTGCCAGGCCATCTGATCGATCCCCAAGGCCGCCCTCTGGATCAGGCGATCGCTGTGTTGCGTTCGAGCTTTCGCTTCAGCGCCCAGGGCGGGATCGGGGCGCTGGCCCGCCTGGTCAAGCTCGGCGAATCCCAGGGGGAAACGCCAGAGAGGTCCAGCGCAGGCGCCAAAGACCGGGCATCCGATCCATTGCCTGCGCTCGAGCACCTATTCCAGGCAGCACAGACCGCTCCGCAGGACAGCGGGTCGATCCGGCGGATCCTGTTGCGCAATGAAAGGGACCCGCAGCTCGATGCATTGCTGCGGGCAGGTTATTGGCAGGGACTAGGCCCAGACCCATCGGCAGGCACGCCCAGCGGCTATCTCGCCGTGCTCCAAGGATTGCGCCCCGCGGACAACGCCGAGCCCGCTGCCTTCGACCACTGGGCACGCGCAGTGCTCAAGGCACATAGCGCCTTCCAATTGCTCACCCCTGTACGCCAAGGACCTTGGGGGGTCGAAGGGCTCAACCGGCGTATCCAGCGTCTGCTGGGTCAAGGGCCAGATGCCCCGCTCGCCGGCGCAGGCGAACGCCTATGGTTTGAAGGCCGCCCGGTCATGGTCACGCGCAACGACTATGCCCTGGGGCTGATGAATGGGGACATCGGGATCGCTCTGCGGGCGCCCGCTGGACCAAGCAGTGCATCCACTGCATCCAGGATGGGATTGCGGGTTGCCTTCCTCTCGCCTCAGGGCACAAGTATTCGCTGGATCCCGGCCACCCGCCTGCAAGCGGTCGAGACCGTCTTTGCCATGACGGTGCACAAGTCACAGGGCTCGGAGTTTACCCATGTCGCCCTGGTCTTGCCGGACGCCGATACCCCAGTCTTGACCTGCGAACTGCTATATACCGGCATCACCCGCGCTCGATCCTCCCTCACCCTGATCTATTGCGACGAAGCCGTGCTGCGCGCAGCGCTGCACAGACAGATCGAGCGCTTCAGCGGCCTGGCGCTCGCCCTCCATCGCGGCGAGCAGGGTATGCCATGCGCCCCTTACAGGCTGTAGGGCGTGCAAAGAAAGGGTATGCAATACGTACCCCTACAGCCTCTCCATTCCACACCGCTCGAGGGTCAGGGGATCGAGCATGCCGACGAAATAGCGCTCGAGCAGACGGTGAAAGACCGATCCCTTGGGCGAGATACAAGCAAAGAGTGTGGCGGATGAGCGAAGTTTGAGATCATCTGGGCTGCCCAGGATCTCGCGCGCGCCCTTTCCCTCGATGGCCAGCAGGGCCTCGGCGCATGCACGCAGACGCGCCCCGAGCAGAGGGTGTGCGAGATAGGCGCGCGCCTCGTCGAGATTGCGGATGGTATAGCGGCGCGACATGGGGCTCGTCCCCAGACCGGCAATCTGAGGAAAGATGAACCACATCCAATGGCTGCGTTTACAGCCTGCGCGCAGCTCGGCGAGCGCCTGTTCATAGATCGACGCCTGGGCCGCGACGAAGCGCTCGAGGTCATAGGGGCCGGATGACATCAAGGCGCCTCGATGGGGACCAGGATCTCATTGCGGCGCAATAGGGGTATGGAAAAGGGCGAGTTATAACGGGCATAGATGGATACACCCTGGGGCTTGAGCCCATCGCGCGCCATGGCCGCCAATAGCACCTGCTCCTCACGCCGATAGCGCTCCTCGCTCCAGGAGCCTGAATAGCGGCGCGCCGCGATCAGACGCGCCGGCTCCTCGCGCAGGATGATTCTGGGGTTGTTGGGGCGCGGCAGATCGGCGAGCTGAAAACGGCTCGGCATGATGAAGCTGATGATATAGACCTCGGGACCCGCGGCGGGGCGCTGATTGACCGGCGCAGTCATCTCGATTCGGGCCTGGCCCTGATTGTCGCCGAAGATATAATCGGCAAGGATGTGAAAGCCTTCCCTACCGACCGCAGCGAATGCACCGCGCACCTCGACCTCGGCGACGCGATAGGGCTCATAGCGGCGCAATTCATAGTCTGCAGTCTGGCGGATGACCTGATAACTCGGTTCTTCGCTCGCCATAGCAGAAGCTCCGATGAACGTCAGCAGCAAGGACACCCAGGCCCAAACCCTTGGGCTACCTGTGATGGTGATCGATCCGCACCTGGGCAAGGGGCTCGAGGATGGCAGGCCAGGGATGTGCATTTTGCCCTCTCATCAGTCATTTGCCGGCGAAACGGCTTGCGCTTTCGCTTTCCTCGCGATTGGGCACCAGCGCCTCATAGAGCGCCGAATAATCGCCCTCCCCCAGGCCCATGGCCTCTGCCCGATAGCAGGCCGAGGCGATCGCCTCGCTGAGTCCGGTCTCAAGCCCAAGCGCAGTAGCGGTGCGGGCAAAGAGGGCGATGTCCTTATGCAGGTGCTTGAGCGGGAAATTGGCTGCGCGATAGTCATGGGCCAGATAGTTGGCGAGCTTTTTATCGAACGTCTTGGCATAGAGTGCGCTTGTGCGCAGCAACCTCATGAACTGCTCGGTATCGATCCCCGCGCGGCGCACCAGCCCAAGGCTCAAGGCAAAGGTTGCGGTCAGACCCGCGATCAGCTGGTTCATGGCAAGCTTCAAGACGGCTGCCTGCCCCACGGCCCCAATATGCTGGGGATCTGGACTGAGGTCCAGAAACACGGGTTGCAGACGGGCGAAGAGCTCAGGGTCGCCCCCAGCCATCAAGATCAGCCGCCCCTCGCGCGCCTCGGGGAGACTCCCGAGTACAGGTGCCTCGAGATACCGCCCGCCCGCAGCACTGACCTGCCCGGCCAGGTCGCGGCTTTCGTTTGGACCGATGGTGCCCATCTGGACTAAGACCTTGTCCATAAGTTCAGGCGGTTCGCCATGATCAAAGAGGGTCTCGCGGATCGCTGCGGCGTCGCTGAGCAGCAATAGCGCAAGCTCGCTTGCTGCAACCGCCTCGGCGGGGCTGGAGGCCAATTCCAGGCCGCGTTGTCTTGCGCCCTCGGCGCGCTCAGCCCCGCGGTTCCAGCCGATGACCTTATGACCCTGGCGCTTGAGCCGCAAGGCAACCTCGGCGCCGAGTAAACCCAAACCTAAAACGGCGATCTGCATGGGCGATCTCCCCCAATCGATAGGTGGGTAGGCGTTGCCTGCTCAGGCTTAGGTAGGCAGTGCGTACCCTAGGGTTTACATTGCGTCCTGAGCTCGGCGATGACCGGCGCGGTATCTGGGCGCACCCCGCGCCACAGCCAGAAGGATTCTGCGGCCTGCTCGACCAGCATCCCCAGGCCATCGAGCGAGCGCTCGGCGCCCTGCAGCCTCCCCCAGCGGCAGAATGGTGTCACTTGGTCGCCATAGACCATGTCATAGACCCAGCCGCCTGGGGCGAGGCAATCCTCGGGCAGGGGCGGGAGCTCGCCGGCAAGACCTGCCGAGGTGGCATTGATGATGAGGTCAAAGCGCCTGCCTGCAAGCCCATCAAACCCCATCCCCTCGATCGGCCCGTATGCCGCGCCCAGCCGGGCAAGCTCCAAGGACTTGGAGGGGGTGCGATTGACGACGGTCAGATGCGCCAGGCCCGTCTCGAGCAAGGGTTTGAGCACCCCGCGCGCCGCCCCTCCCGCCCCCACCAGCAGGATTCGTTGATCCCTGAATGTAAATCCGTGGTTCTGACAAAGATCGCGCACCAACCCAATGCCATCGGTGTTATCGCCGCGCAGCTGCCCATCGGGGAGCCGAATGAGGGTATTGAGCGCGCCGGCAACTGCGGCTGCCTCACTGCGCTCATCGACCAGACTGTAGGCCTGTTCCTTGAAGGGCACAGTGACATTGAGCCCGCGCCCCCCTTCGGCAAAGAAACGCCTGACGTCTGCAGCAAAGTCAGTGAGTGAGCCCAATATCCGGTCATACACGATATCCTGGCCCGTCTGACGGGCGAATGCGGCATGGATCAGAGGCGATTTGCTGTGGGCGATCGGGTTGCCGATCACGGCATAGCGATCGGTCATCTCAGCCAAACTCCGCGAAGGTCTGGTCTGGTGGAATGGGGCTCGACCAGAAATAGCCCTGACCCCAATCGCAACCTAAGGCAGCAAGCTGCTCGAGCTGGCGCGGTGTCTCAACCCCCTCGGCGATGACTTCTTTGCCGAGCGAATGGGCCATGGCGATCATGCCTGCAATCAGATTGCGATCATGGACGGTCTCGATCCCGCGCACAAAGTCACGGTCGATCTTGAGACTGTCGATCGGCAACTCGCGCAGATAAGCCATCGAGCTAAAACCGGTCCCGAAATCATCGAGCGAAAGCAGGATCCCAGCGTGGTTCAGGGCCCGCAAGGCCGATTTCACCCCCACGGTCATCCGTAGGAGCATGGATTCAGTGATCTCAATCTCGATGAGCTCGGGCGGGATGTCAGCGGCATGCAAGTCTTTCAGCAATTGAAAGACGAAATCTGTTGACTCCAGATCCGCTGCTGAGACATTAATTGCCAACCGCACCTCGCCGCCCCCTTGGTTGAACCGCTGGGACAGCAACCGGATGGCAATGCGGAACACGGCCTTGGTGACTGCTTGGATCAGACCATTGCGCTCAGCCGCCGGGATAAAATCGCCTGGCATGATCAGGGTCCCGTCTTCGCTGCGCCAGCGCGCCAGGACCTCAAAGCGCGGGAGGTGAGTCTTGGCGCAGATGGGGAGCTGGGGCTGAAGCAGGATCTCGATCGCATCCAAGGGCGAGCGTCTCAATACCGCGCGGTCGATCTCGAGGCGCTTTAACGCCTGGGCCTCGAGCTCGCTGTTGAAATAGGCGACGCGGTTGCGCCCTGCCTCCTTGGCGCGATAGAGCGCCAGATCGGCCTTTTTCAACAGCTCGCTGGGGTCTGAATCCGGGTCGCCGATCGCCAATCCCAAGGAGCTGGTGACGCTGAAGGTGTCATCGCCCACCAAGAATGGTTGGCGCATCGCCTCGACGATCTGCTCGACCTGGCTAAAAGCGGTGTCGGCATCGGGAAACAAGAGGGCAAACTCATCGCCTCCCAAACGGGCAACCATGGCCGATTGGGGCAGGGTCTTGGAGATACGCCGGGCCGCAGCACAGAGCAACAGATCCCCCTTGTCGTGCCCGAGCGTGTCATTAATCATCTTGAAATGATCGATGTCCATGAGCGCTACCCCAAAGGATCGTCCAGTATGCCGGCTCTGTTCGAGCAGATCGACGAGCGCCTCGCGGAAATGGGCGCGGTTGGGCAGACCGGTGAGCGCATCGTGCAGGGCCCGATAACGCATCTCCTCGCGCGAGCGTTGCAATTGATCACGCTGCTGGGCCAGGGAGAGGGCCAAACGTTCGTAATGGGCGGCATTGGCGACGATGACTTTCTGGATGAGACCCTTGAGAGCGTGCGCCGTTGCCAGGGCCACCAATGACCAGGGCAGCGAATGATGGGTGCGTTCCTCGCACCAGACGCGAAACTCACGGATCGGCCAGCCGAGGGGTCGCACGCTATCCTCGTCCGCAAAGGGCAAAGAGGCCGGATCAGCCCCCCAATTGACTGTATAACGTACCCGCCGCCGCCCGAAGACCAGGATATCTTCGCGCTGCTCATCGATGAAGATCGCCAGGACCCCAGCGAGCCGTTCGGGATAGGCAGCAGCGGGCTCGAAGTCCCCGGACAGGCAATCTGTATCCCACAGCGGATCAGGCCGGGTCTGCAAAAACGCCAAAAACGCCCGGGTCTCTTCAGGACTGAGAGGAAGTCCCTGGCTAATGAAGACCGCCTGCTGGCGGTGAAAGATCTGGACCATGTCGGCGTCAACCAGCTCGCAGAGCTGCTGTTCCTTGCCGATGAAGTTTTCCGGAAAGGGTAGTTTGATATCGACATTGCCGATGATGGCATTGACCCGCGCGATGCCGAGCTGATTGGCTAGATTGTGCTCGCGCTCCTCGAGCAAGGCGATGCGCTCGGAGAGATAGCCTCCGAGCTCGATCAGGCGCTGACGGGCATAGGCGGTGATGGGGTGCGGGGCGCGGTGATGAAAGATCACCAGACCCCACAGCTGCTCATCGCAGACGATCGATAGCGACATCGAGCCGTTCACCTTAAAGCGCTGGAGATAGTTGCGATGGATGGGCGAATGGGCGCGCAGATGGGCGATCCCGATATCGATCTGGTCGGGCGCAAGAGAACGGCTCAAGAGCGGGATATCCGAATGGTCGCGGCTAGGGGCATAGCGCATCGGGGTCTCGCGATAGAGTGCCCGCGCCTGACAAGGGATATCGGTCGCCGGATAGCGTAGACCGAGGATCGATGGCCAAAGCTCTGGCTCGACGCTCTCGGCGATGACGACCCCTGACCAATCGCCATCGAAGCGATAGATGATAACGCGATCGAACCCTGTGAGCTTGCGGAAGGATTCGACCGCGATCTGACAGACCTGCTTGATGTCTGCGCTCGTCCGTAAGCGCTGCTGAAAGGCGCTCAGATCAAAGCGTTGGATGATAAAATCAATCTCCATCTCATCGTAGTGCTCGATCTCCAGCAGCCAGCGCCCGCGCCAAAAGTGCAGACGCACGCTCAGACTCAAGCCGCCCGTGGGGCCCTTGAGCAAAAAGAATGACGGATAGAGCATCGATGACGCATCGGTCGCCAGGGCGGCATGGAGCTCGGGCGCCTCGGACTCGGCAAAGAGTTCGCTCAATGGCCGATCGAGAAGCTCCTCGGGGGCGCGCTCGAGATACATCTCGGTATTGGCGCTACAGGCCAGGATGGTGTGGGTCGCCGGATCGACCACCAGCAAACAACCAAAGGACTGGATCGCACCGCAGGTGCTGATCGGCTCGCGGTCACATTGCGAGAAATCAAACGAGATCGCCTTGACCATCCCCTCGCAAAACTTGCCCAAGATCAGCTCACGCGCCGCGCCCTCGTTGCGCGGCGGTAGGAACTGCAAAGGCTGGATCAAGATCCAGTATTCATCCGGGCGCTCCGAGTCGCGCATATGGATGCGCACCTGCACCGGCTGCATATCGAAGTCAAAGACGAAATCGAAGGTGGTCTGTAGATGTCCGGTAAGCACCCCGCGCTTAAACCGCCCATAAAACTCAGGGACCACGGTGCAAGGTGCCACCTCGGAAAAGAAATTGCGCCCCAAGACCTGCTCGACCTGGCGATTGGCGAACTCGAGCTGATAGCGGCTGTAGAACAGGATCCTGCCCTCCCGATCCACGCGGATCGCACCATAGGGGAGTCTCTCGAGCTCTTCCTCGCTGAGTTTATCCAGATCCTGGGGGATATGGATGTCGATGAATTCTTTGAGATCTCTCATCATCATGTGCCTCGGGCAGAGATCCTTGCTACTCCTCCCAATCGGCGAGTTTACCGAGTTCGGAGCGAGGGATCTCAAACCCCACGCGAATCGAGCGCGGGCGCTCATGTGGCAGGAGACGCCCCGTCAACCAGCGATGCAAGCGATTCGGCAGTCCTTGGAGATCCTGGCAGGCGTTGGTGGGCACGACGAAGGCCTTGAGCTGCGGATCTGCCCCGGTGCCGGTGGGGCGAACTACGGCCTCGGCAACCTCAGGATGTTCGCGCAGACAGGCGGCGATCCGCTCTGGATAGACATTGATCCCGGCGACCTGGACAGCCCCATCGCGCCGGCCCAGGACCTGAAACTGCCGCTCGCCTGTCCAGAGCACGCGATCGGGCAAAGGCCAAAAGCAGGGTGGGCCGGCGGTCTGTGGGCGCTGGAGATGCTCGGGCGAACCAGGGACGCGCGTCCAATGCGGCAACAGGCAAAAAGGATCATCCGCACCTTCGCGCCAGCCAATGCCGGCGGTCTCGGAAGAGCCATAGACCTCGATGATTCGGGCGCAGCCCAATTCAGCGAGTGCCTGCCAGACCTCGGGCGGACAGGGACTGGTCGAGGTGACGGCGACGACATCCTCCCCCACCTGCAAGGGGATGCGGCTGGCAAGCGCGAAAAAGGCCGGATAACCAACCACCAGGTCACCCGGGCAGGTCTGGCGCAAGACCGCACTGGGTAAGATCCGGCGGGCATCCAGGACCGGAATGCCGAGGCGGGCGGGCAGCATCCAGCCGAATAGAAAGCCATAGATGTGATGACAGGGGACAACGCGCAGGATACGGCGGCGGTCGGCAAACAACCCGGCGAAGAACTCGATCTCCTGTTCCAGGAGCGCTAGGGCATGGAGACAGAGCTTGGGCTGGCCGGTCGAACCCGAGGTCAAAAAGCCGATCGTCTCATCGCACGTGCGCCGGCTTGCCAGCACGGTCTTGACCCAATCGGCGAGGCGCCGGCGCTCCATGAGCATGCTGTCATGCCCCGTCTCATCGAGCCGGAACTGCACGGCGACCGTGGTGGCCAGATCGATGAAGGCCAGCGAGCTTAGGCCCAAGGCGTCCAAATCGAGATCCGAAGCCGATAGAGCGACGGCGTCTGCGGTCAGCGGTTGCAAACGCGCGAGCTCCGCCTGGATGAGATCGGCGAGCAGCAACCGCACCCTGTCCTGGGTCCACCAGGGCTTACAGGCGAGATCGACGGGATCTTGTGTCACTCGGCCAGCCAGCGCGCTACATACGGCGCATAATAGGTCAGGATGGCATCGGCGCCGGCGCGTTTCATCGAGATCATCGCCTCCAAAACCACCGCCTTTTCATTGAGCCAGCCGTTTTGACTAGCCGCCTTGAGCATGGCGTATTCGCCGCTAACGTGATAGACACAGGTTGGGACCCCGAATTGATCCTTGACCCGGCGCACGATGTCCAGATACGGCATCCCCGGCTTGATCATGACCATATCGGCGCCCTCGGCCAGATCGAGCGCCACTTCATGGATGGACTCCTCGGCATTGGCCGGGTCCATCTGATAGGTGTATTTATTACCCGAGCCCAGATTGGCCGCTGAACCGACCGCGTCGCGGAAGGGGCCATAGTAGCTTGAGGCATACTTGGCCGAATAGGCGAGGATACGGGTATGGATATGTCCCGCCGCCTCGAGCGCCGCGCGGATCGCCCCGATACGCCCGTCCATCATGTCCGAGGGGGCAACGATATCAGCGCCTGCCTCGGCGTGCGAGATTGCCTGGCGCACCAAGACATCGACTGTCTCGTCATTGAGAACATAACCCGCATCATCGATCAGCCCATCCTGACCGTGGGTGGTGAAGGGATCGAGCGCCACATCGGTGATGATCCCCAGCTCAGGCACCGCGTTTTTGATCGCTCGTACCGCCCGCTGTGCCAGGCCATCAGGGTTGTATGCCTCGCGGGCATCGAGCGACTTGGCCTCCATCGGGATCACCGGAAAGAGCGCCATCGCCGGAATCCCCAACCGCTGCGCCTCGCGCGCCGCCTCCACCAAAAGATCGATGCTCAGGCGCTCCACCCCCGGCATCGAGGGCACGGCCTCGCGCTGCCCCTTGCCCTCGAGGACAAAAATCGGCCAGATCAGATCGTCCGGCGTCAGTACGGTCTCGCGCATCAGCCGGCGCGAGAAATCATCGCGCCGCATCCGGCGCATACGGGTCACTGGATAGGCACCGCGGGGGGTATCGAACTGGATCATGGGTCACCTCGAATGCTCGCTCGCTTGGGTTCATCCCAGCGCTGTTTCAGGGGCATAAAATAGCCCAAAGCCGCGCTGGATCTCCAGCCATACCCTTTAAGACCTCGTTCAACCCTAGGCCAGCAGGATCAAGATGCCAACCCAGTCTTTGCCCCTGATCTTCGATACGCACTATGAATCCTTTCAAGAACAGGTCATCGCCATCTCGCACCAACAGCCGATCCTGGTTGACTTCTGGGCC
This sequence comes from Caldichromatium japonicum, assembly GCF_011290485.1. Classification (GTDB taxonomy): domain Bacteria; phylum Pseudomonadota; class Gammaproteobacteria; order Chromatiales; family Chromatiaceae; genus Thermochromatium; species Thermochromatium japonicum. The sequence goes on from NZ_CP048029.1 coordinate 2,196,881, forward strand.
GACTGGTGCGGGCCTTGCCATGCCCTGGCGCCGCATCTCGAACGGGTGATCGGGGATCACGCAGGACAGATCCGCTTGGCCAGGGTCGAGGTCGATGAAGGCGAAAACATGCGCCTGGCTGGGCATTACCGCGTGCGCGGTTTTCCGACGGTGATCCTGTTTCAAGATGGTTTAGAACGCGGGCGCTTCAGCGGCGCGCGCTCGCATCTCCAGATCAACCACTGGCTCAAGGAGCATCTCGTCCTCAAATGACCGCGACCGAGGCCAGGAGAAACTCTGAAAGACCCTTGACCGTCATGCCGGCGAAGGCCGGAATTTAATCCTGAAAAATCAGTAAGATAACGAGATGGCGGATGCGTTGCCCGGAATCGACCAGCCCTTCCCAAGAGTCCTCTACGGAGCCAACCCTAGCATTACAAACTGTGCGTGATAGTGGATAATTTTCCACATAGAAAGCACGATGATGCGCACAGGCAAGGCGGCGAAGCGGCTTGGCGTCTCGGACAAGACCATTTGCCTGCCCAAGAGCGGTGAGGTCGCCATGACCGAGGCGTTGTGCTTCGATGGCAAGATTCTTGGTGCGACCGTTTCGCGTACTGCGGACGCTGGTTCGTCGCCATTCAGGTTGAAGTGGCCGATGCTGCGTTCTATCGCAGGCGCATGAAACGACTGGTGTTGACCTGGGCGTTGAGGCGGCGGCCAGGCTTTCCAATGGCGAGTCTGTTGAATCTCCTCTGCGCTTCGTCGTCTCAGGATTCGAGGCAGACGCCTTTCCTGCAAGGTTGAGGCGGCCAAGGTCGGGGCTGGGTTTGCGCCAAGGGCCGGACTGGCAAAAGGCACGAGGCTTCCGATCTTGAAGAATCGAAGGAAATCCTCTGCGATGTTGGCAAGGCTGCACGCACGCATTGCCAATGTCCGAGCGGACTTCACACATAAGCTCACGACCCGGCTCTGCCGCGAAAACCAAGGGGTGGTGATTGAGGATTTGAACGTCAAGGGCATGCTGGCGAACGAACGGCTTGCCCGCGCCATCAGCGACCTGGGCTTTGGCATGTTCTGCTTGCAGATGGAATACAAGGGGAAATGCTACGGCGTCTGGTTGGTTTTAGCTGATCGCTGGGATCCGAGCAGCCGCCTGTGTTCGGTCTGTGGTTGGGAGAATGAGATGTTGGCGTTGAAGGATCGGGAATGGACGTGTCCTCAATGCGGCACGCGCCATGATCGGGACATCAATGCCGCGCTCAATCTCAAACGGCTGGCAACCGCAACTGCCCTACCCGTGGCGAGTCCGTCCGGTAACGGCGGAGCTACAGCAGAGAGGGTCTCTGCCGTAGTCGGGAAAGTCACGCCTGTCAGAGACGAATGCGCTCCGCATTCGGGGCAGGAAGAGCACAGTGCGCCTGTTTGCGCACTTTACTTGAGAGCAGTTGCTATGAATCATATCGACCGCCTGTTGCACCGCCTTCGTCGTCTAGGCATCTGGGCGATTGCCATCTGGCTCGGGGGCAGCGGGCCTGTTCAGGCCCTGGCCCCTCTGATCGCCGCTGGCGAGCTCATAGGGGTCTCTGGACTGGAGATCGAAGGGCGGCGCTATGAGATCCGCTTCGCCGACGGCAGCTTCAATGCCCTTTATCCAGAGGGCTTCAGTGGCTATGGATCCTTGGCGCGCGCCGCCGCTGAGTCATTGCGCGCCGCAGGCAATGCCCTTACAGGCACGCCGCCCGCAGGCCGGTTACAGCTTGCCGGCTGCCGCTCGGCCCAATCCTGCACCATCTTGATCCCCGAGCGCTCCGCAGGCACTGTCCCGCAAGCACACCTAAGCCATGCGGTCGAGGCCATCTATGCCGGCGACCTGGTGCGTTCGGTACCCGCCGAGCTTTGGCCCTTCGACGCCGCCACCGATACCGGCGCCATGCCCGACATGCTCTATGCCATCCTGACCCCGACTGGCGAGTGAGTCAAATCATGTGGATGCGCATCCTCGCCATCCTTCTCATCCTCGGCGGCTGGGCCTTGGGAGGCACCCTGATCGCCTGGTGGCTCCTGCGCTCCGGTTTCGACACCATAACCGCCATCCTGCTCGGCGGGGTGGCGCCGCCCTTTGTGTTCTTCATCCTCAACGCCCTGGTAGGTTCGTCGCGCCGCTCGGACCGCTAGACGGTTCAGGACTGGCGCTGCCGCCCTCGACCTGGAGGCGATAGTCCATCCAAGCAATCCCAGGACAGCCATCTGACTGCGGGGCGAGTTCCAGGCGCTCGATCCACAGCGCCCCGCGACCAAAGCGGGCGATGCGCTCGAGGTCAGCGCCCGTCGCCGGCTACGCCGGGGTGGCGAGCGTCTGCCCAACCTCGGGTGAAAAAACGAAGCGCCGTGGACTCTCAGGTCCAGACTCAGCCTCATAGGGCCTGCTCGCACAAGCGCTCGGGTCTTCCAGGAACTGCCAACCCTCGATCTCGCGGGGATTGGGGGCCCCATGCAGCGGCAGGGTCAGGCGCGCCAGATCGTCATCCCGCCCATCCTCATGCACGGTTAGCAGCCAGCCATTGGTCATCGGCTGCAAACAGACCCGCAGCCTCCCCGCGAATCGATGACAGCGCGCCGCATCGGCCTGGATGTGGCCCTTAAAGACCTCGGCAAAGGGGGGATAGTGCAACCGCTGGCGAAAGGTCTCCCAAGGCCAGCGTTGTAGCGCATCGCGGTCGATGGCCCCGATGACCTCGCTGTTTTCGACCTTCAGCCAATAGGCGCCGCAATGCGACAGGGCCCAGCCATTGCCCGGCTTGGCACCCACACCATTGAGCGCCATCACCCACTCGCTGCCCGGCATAAAGGGATCCACCGGCGGACGGCAATGCATACCGTCGCCCATCTGCACCACAAGGCCGCTATCAAGCATCCCGCCGCGCAACACCTCGAGGACCTGGACCTCGATCGCCGGGGCTGGCTGGGTGCGTTGCCGCAGCACCCGGGCATGGATCACTAGGGGGACGCCTAGGGTGGCGACCGCAAGAAAAGGCCCGCCCCAGGCGCAGGAGCAAGCGGCTAGCGGCATCGGCAGACATACAGCCGCAAGACCCGCTGCAGCGAACAACCATCGCCAACTGTTCAGCCCCATTACCTCGCTCCTACCCATTGGCTCGGCCTAGACCGATAGCTCACATCCGGCCGCTGGCCGATTTCCAGGCGGTTTTCGGCGTTATCCGGGGTGCTGGTCTTAATCGAGCGTAGGCAGCAGGGAAGCGGCGGTTGACGTATGATCGGGCCAAGCCAACCAGAGATCCTTTAGCAGCACTGTGATCACCGATCGAGAGCATCAGCGCCTGCTTGCCCAGTTTGGCTTTCTTGCGGCCAGTCCACCTGATTTCCAAGCCGAGTTTTTCAGCCGCGCCCAGCGGGTCCAGGTGCACGCTGGACAGCCGATCTGTCGGGCTGGCACCCAGTGCACGCATCTACCCTTGGTAGTCGAGGGGCGGGCCCGGGTGTATCAGATCGGCGAGAATGGACGCGAGATTACGCTCTATCGAGTCAAGGCCGGTGAATGCTGTGTCTTGACTGCCTCCTGTCTGCTCAGCGCCCGGCCCTTTCCAGCCTTTGTGGTGTGCGAGGAACCGATCGAGGCCCTGGTGATACAGCCTGGGGATGCCCGCCGCTGGCTAGGGAGCTGCGAGCCCTGGCGCCAGTATCTGTTCGGGCTGATCATGCACCGGCTCATCGAGGTCTTCGGGGTACTCGATGCGGTGTTGTTCCAACGCCTCGACCAGCGGTTGATCGCCTATCTCTTGGCCCAGGCCGAACGTCTAGGGGCATCCGCGATCCCCATCACCCATCAAACGCTCGCCTCTGAGCTCGGGTCTTCACGCGAGGTCATCAGCCGGTTGCTGAAGGGACTCGAGGATCGAGGGTTGCTCAAGGCGCGGCGCGGTCAGGTCGAGCTGGTCGATCCACACCGGCTGCGCGACCGTCTCCAGGATCCCCCTGATTAGGTGACAAAGTCACCGACTAAAGCTGTCGGATTTAGTAGGGTATGCCCGGGTTTCAACATAATCGGAGGTTTGATCATGGACAATATTGGTACCCTCGACCGTTTCATTCGGGCAGCCCTGGGGCTTGCACTCGCCATCTGGGGGATTGCCACCGAAAACTGGTTCGGCGCACTAGCTGTGATCCCGCTAGGGACCGCCTTGGTCGGCTGGTGCCCGCTGTATGCACGGTTGGGTCTGTGCACCAGACCGCGTGAATCATGTTCATAAAAACCATCTGGATGCCGGCCGGTCCGGCACTCTATAACCCCTTGCCTGCTGGAATCCATTCTCTATGGAAAACGCACCGCAAACCCTTCCCCGCCTCGCCTATTTTCCGGTCTCGTTTTTTGCGATGGTCATGGGACTCTCTGGACTGACCATCGGTTGGGAGCGGCTCCAGGCGCTGTTGCAGCTTGATCTGGGGTTGACCCCTTGGCTCTTGGGCATCACTGGATTCATCTTTGGGCTGTTGCTCTTTATCTATGCCCTCAAGATCCTGCTGTATCGCGCCGAGGTGGTGCGCGAACTGCATCATCCCATCCGCCTCAGCTTCTTCCCAACGATCTCGATTAGCCTGTTGCTCTTGGCGGTCGCCACCCTGCCGGTCTCGCATGCCTTAAGCAAACCGCTTTGGATCGCCGGCGCCAGCCTGCATCTGTTGTTCACGCTCTATATCCTGAGCGTGTGGATCCACCATGAGCATTTCCAGATCCATCATCTCAATCCAGCCTGGTTCATCCCCGCGGTCGGGAATGTGGTAGTGCCGATCGCCGGTGTTCCCCTAGGCCATCTGGAGATCTCCTGGTTCTTTTTCAGCATCGGGATGTTGTTTTGGCTGATCCTGTTGGTGATCGTCTTTAATCGAATACTCTTTCATCACCCGCTCGATGCACATCTGATGCCGACGCTCTTTATTTTGATCGCACCGCCAGCAGTGGGGTTTATCTCTTATCTGAAGCTGGTGGGGTCACTCGATAGCTTCGGGCGCATCTTATATTTCGCCGGTCTGTTTCTGACGATCCTGCTCTTTACACAGATTCGCCGTTTTATAGGATTGAGGTTCTTTTTGTCCTGGTGGGCCTATTCGTTTCCGCTCGCGGCGATCGGGATCGCGAGCCTCAGCCTGTTCCACGCCAGCCACCAGACAATCTATCTCCAGCTCGGATCGGGGTTGGTGATGCTGTTGAGCGGGGTGATCCTGATCTTGTTGATCCAGACAGCGCAGGCCGTTGGCCGCCAAGCGATCTGCGTCCCCGACCAGGGTCCAGGCGCCCATGCCCATCATCCACCTGCGGCACCTGGACGGGTCACCCCTTGGCTGATTGTCGCTGGGCTGGCCCTGCTGTTTGCGGCAGGTGTGTGGTTAGCCATCCAGTTTGCGCCTACCGGTGCCGCCTGAGGGGATTCGGGCAGACCGGTTTTCCAATATTGTGCTGCATGCCCGTTAGCCGGGCGGATGGATGGCGCGCAAGGCGCTGCGGATGATGTCTTCGGTAGTCTTGCCGTCAGCAGCAGAGGCGCGCGCCATCCGCTGGGCATCCGCTGGGCGAAACCCCAGGGCGATCAGGGCGCTGATGGCATCGACCAGCGCCGGGTTGTCGCCGCCCTCTGCATGCCTCAACGCGGATACCTGGGCGTCGGCCAACACCGCCGCCGGACTCGCCAGGCCATCCAGCCGATCGCGCAACTCAAGGACCAGACGCTCGGCGGTCTTTTTGCCGATCCCCGGCAGCCTGATGAGGGCGGCGATGTCCTCTTGTTCAACACACTGGACGAAGCGCGCTGTGTCCATCCCCGAGAGGATCGCCAGCGCCATGCGCGCCCCGACCCCCGTGACCTTGAGGAGGGCGCGAAACAAGGCCCGCTCCCGTTCATGGAGAAAGCCATAGAGCATCCAGGCGTCTTCGCGAACCATGAGGTGGGTGATAAGGGTCACGGTCTCACCGACGGCAGGCAGTTCGTAAAAGGTGGACATGGGCGCCTCGAGCTCATAGCCCACCCCGCCGACATCGATCAGAAGCTGCGGTGGGTGTTTGGCGAGGATCTGCCCGCGCAACCGCCCGATCATCCGAGCCTCCAATCGCGCCAGGAAGCGGCAGCCCGCTTGCGGGCGGGGATGCCCATCGAATGGGCGTGACACAGCGCGATCGCTAGGGCGTCAGCCTCATCCTCGCTTGGCTCGACATCGAGCTGCAACAACACCCGAACCATGTGCTGAACCTGGGGTTTTTCGGCGTTTCCTGAGCCGACCACCGCGAGCTTGATTGACTTGGGGCTGTATTCATGCACGATCACCCCACCCTTGAGTCCGGCGCACAACACTGCCCCACGCGCCTGACCGATCTTGAGCGCCGCCTTGGGATCGCGGGCGAAGATCAACTGCTCGACGGCCATCTCATGCGGACGGTATTCGGCGACCAGGGCGAGGACCCGGTCGAAGATCAGGCCTAGACGCTCGGGCCAGGGATGATCGCCGACCCGAATACAGCCGCTGGCGACATGGATACTCTTGAGCCCATCGCTGTCGATGATCCCAAAGCCCGTATTACGCGACCCCGGGTCGATCCCCAGGATGCGGTGGCGCAGGACCCGAGGCTCAGGCATCGAGCACAGCCATGATCTCGTCTGAGACGTCGGCGTTGTGATAGACGTCCTGGACGTCGTCTAGGTCTTCCAAGACATCGATCAGCTTCAGCAACCGCTCGGCGGTCTCGGCATCGAGCTCGACCTGGGTTGCGGCATTAAAGCTGATCTCGGCCATCTGGGTATCAAAGCCGGCCTGAGTGAGCGCCTCCTTGACCGCACTGAAACCCTCGGGTGTGGTGATCACATCGATCGAGCCATCGTCATTGACCACCACATCCTCGGCGCCGGCCTCGATCGCGACCTCCATCACCTTCTCTTCGTCGACCCCGGGCTGAAAACTGATGGTGCCCTGCTTGGTGAAGAGATAGCTCACCGAACCTGCGGTCCCCAGATTGCCGCCGTATTTGGTGAAGGCATGCCGGACCTCAGAGGCAGTGCGGTTGCGATTGTCGGTCATACAATCGACCATGATCGCGACCCCCCCGGGTCCATAGCCCTCATAGCGGATCTCTTCGTAGTCTTCGCCCTCCATACCGCCCGAGCCGCGCTTGATGGCGCGCTCGATGGTATCGCGTGGCATGTTGGCATCGAACGCCTTGTCCATCGCCAGCCGCAGCCGGGGATTGGCCGAGGGATCGCCGCCGCCGGTACGCGCCGCGACCGTGATCTCGCGGATCAGTTTGGTCCAGATCTTGCCGCGCTTTTGATCCTGCGCGGCCTTGCGATGCTTGATGTTGGCCCATTTACTATGACCAGCCATGCTCTCTCCCCAATCGTCAAACCTGCCCCAGAGGGGCTCTCATGAGCATCGGAGAATGGTACATGCCAAGCGGCATCCGCGCCAAACTGTCGCCCAGTTCCCTTCTGTAGGGTCATCCATTCAGCCATTTAGCAGATTGGCTTCGTCTCAAACCGGATCGATCGAATGCTATTCGTTTAAAATTTGACTTCTTTCAGGAACCAGGCGAGACAGTCACCATGTATGTCACACCCGAGACCGGCGACGGTTGGATCACCCAGGTCGTCGCCCGCGATGCCGAGGGTTTTGTCATCGACGCGCGCTTTGTGCTCAAGCCGGACTTTCGCGCCCTGATCGGCGGGCGAGTGCAGGATCTGGTATTCGCGGCGCGCAGCCGGCTGGCGCGGTTGGGGATCAACATCCTGCCGCTCGATGAGCCCCAGCTCAATGGTGAGTCCGCCGATCTGAGGCTCAAGATCATTGCGGCCATCGCCTCATTCGGCATCGAGGGCCATCTGGAGCGGATCGTGATCCCAGGGCTGCGGGTCGGGCGTCTGGTCTTTTGCCCTGAGGATAACCGGCTGGATTCATGTGCCATCCATCAGCTCGTCCAAAACAACGGTCTCCAGTTGCCGGCGGGGTTTTCGCTGGCGGGCAATGGCTATCTGATCCTGCGCCCGCAACAGCGCATCTATCGCTTCATCAAGCCACTGACCCCTGCGGAGGTAACGGCGATCGCCACCCATGCCGACGGCAAGGATCTGCTCAATCGGCTGCAGGTGCGGGTCGATGTCGAGCACATCGAGCTGCCGCCTCGCGATGGCCTGGTAACGGCCTGTTCGATGTTTTTGCATCGTCACTATGTCGTGCTGCGCAATCTTGATGAATCCTTGGGGGTACATCTCCAGGCCACAGTGCTCGATCCGGTCTCAACCCGCGGGACCAATGTGTATCTGGAGTTCATCAATCGCACCGATCAGCTCATCATCAACCCCAGCGTCGCTGCCACGGTGCATGAGGCCATCCACAGCGAACCCCGACCGCTGTATTGGCATGGCCGAGCCCAGCTCGAGCCGGGCGAGGCGGAGGCCATTGCTGGTTGCCGCAGCCTGGCAGCGATCTTCGACCGTTTGGAATCCGGGCCGGTGCGCGATCGTTATTCGCATCGTATGGCGGCAGTGACCCGCGATCCGGCGGCCCTATTGCAAGGCGCTGATCCTGATCTGCTCTGGACCCATCCCCAGGCGCCGCTCGATCCCCAGGCCGGTCCAGATCTGGCCTCACGCTCATTGGCCGGGGGTCTGCGCCCTACCCATCCCGAATGCGGTACCCAGATCCTCAGCGAACTCCCCGCTGGGGCGCGTGCAACCCTGCTCTTGGGTTATTTCCCGAACCTGATCGAGCATACCCAGATCTGCGCGGCGGCCCTGCAGCATAAGATCCAACGCATCATCTTCCGCCGGGCGTCGTTCGAGCATGGCCAGTTCCTGTCGGCGCGCGATCATGGGCGGTTGGCCGACTATGAGGCGCTAGGGCTCGAGGTCTTTTGGTGCAACGAGGCACGCGGTCATGTGGTGCGCCATGTCTTTCGCGGGCTACGCGCCTATTTCACGACGCCGGACAAGGTCGAGCGCTTCTGCTCTTGCCTGATCTTTGCCATCTATGGCTCGACCAAGCCGCTCGCCGACCCTGCGGTCGAGCAGGTCGAACGCCTGCTCGTCAATCTGCGCGCGCTCTTCGGCAGCGATATCAGCATCCTCACCGGCGGCGGCCCGGGCGCCATGCAGCAGGTCACCGATATCGCGCATCGCCTGGGCTTTTTGGTCGGCTCGAGCTTCATCGAGACGGTGGACCAGAGGCCCAATGAGACCGCCGAGTTCTATCAGACCTTTCAGGCGCGCAGCCGCCAGGCGCGTCAACGCTGGTTCGAGATCGCGAGCTTCCATCTCTTTTTGGTCGGCGGGGTCGGGACGCTCGAAGAGATCGGGCTGACCCTGACCGACATGAAGCTCGGGGTGATCGAGCCTGGTCCCCTGGTCTTTTTCGACAGCTCCGGAGGCGAGTTCTACTGGGAGGGGCTGCGGCAGCAGCTCGCGACCATGAAGCGCGAGGGACGCGCACCTGCCTGGCTGATCGATCAGATCCTGATGACCAGCGATCCCGAGGCCGTGCCGCGTTTCTACAAGCAGGCGCTGCGGCTCGGCTGAGGACGCTGGATGGATGACAGCATCCGGCCAAATCCGCGACAATCCTTGGCCCAAGCAAGGGCAAGGCTACTCTTGTTCGATGGCTGCTCGATCAGGCATCTCGATGGTCGCCTGCTGGATATGAGACGAGACTGTGTCAACATTGATCATCTTTGAACACCCGCTTAACGAACGCATCCGCACCTTCTTGCGCGTAGAACATCTGTTCCGCCAGCTCGATTATTTCGTCCACCAGGAGGACCCGCGCTCCTCGCGCTGTGCCGTGGACGCGCTGTTGGATATCGTGGCCGTCACGGCGCGGGCGGATGTCAGGACCGAGATCCTCAAGGAGCTGGAGCGGCTCATCGCTAATCTCAACCGGCTCACCAACCAGCGCGGGGTCGATCGTGAGGCCTTGGAATGCATCCTCAGCGAACTGCACGAGGCTGCCGCAGGGGTCCAGCAGCTGCATGGACCTATCGGCCACCAGGCGCGCGAGGATGAGTTTTTGAAGGCGATCGCTCAGCGCAGCAGTATCCCCGGCGGGACCTGCAGCTTTGATCTGCCGTATTTTCACTATTGGTTGATCCAGCCGACCGAACAACGCCAGGCCCGTTTCGCCGATTGGCTGGAGGACCTCAACCCGGCGATCGCGGCCATCCGTCTGGCCTTGTCCCTGCTGCGTTCGAGCTCATCTTCGCGGACGGCGCTGGCCGAAGGCGGCTTTTATCAAGAGGCCCTGGACGCCGTGGCGCCGGCGCAGATGCTGCGGGTCGGCATCGAGGCCGAGCGCTCGATCTTTCCGGAGATCAGCGGGCATCGCAATCGTTTCAGTATCCGCTTCATGTCCCCCGAGCCCCAAGGACGGGCGAGCCCTTGCGGTGAAGACGTCGAGTTTCAGCTCACCTGCTGTGTCTTCTGAACATGGTCAAGACCGTCGCTTGCCCGACCTGCGGCAAACCCGTCCCTTGGATGCCTGAATCGCGCTGGCGCCCCTTTTGCAGCGAGCACTGTCGGCTGATCGACCTCGGCGATTGGCTCGCGGAGCACCACCGGATCAGCGGTCCAGAGGATGAGGGTGCAGGCAGCCAATCTGAAGGCGACGGGGAGCAGCAACCGCCGCATTGAAAAATCAAAGACCAGATCAAGCGGGCCACAGACCGCGGATCGCCGCGATCCCCTGGGCGCCCTGGGCGATGGCGGTGTCGAGATCCTCGGGGGTTAGACCGCCGAGGGCATAGACCGGCAAGGGGATGGGCGCGATCAACTCGGCAAAGGTCGGCCAGCCGAGCGGCTGGGCCTCGGGGTGGCTTGCCGTAGGCTTGACCGGCGAGAGGAGCGCATAGTCCAGCCCCAGCTCGACGGCACGCCGAAGCTCAGCGCGCGTATGACAAGAGGCGCCGATCAATTCGCGCGCCGACCCCGGCCGCCGTTCCAGCGTCATCAACAACCGGCGATTGAGATGTAGCCCATCCCGGGCAAGCCCCTCGACCTCTTTGGGGGCGCGATTGAGCAGCAGGTGCGCCCCATGCGCCTGACAGAGCGGCCAGACCATACCTGTCAGCTCCCGATAGTCCAAGGCCACAAGCTCGGGCGCGCGCAGTTGAACGAGCCGCACCCCCTGCGCCAAGGCCCGCTGGAGCCTTGCGCGAAACAGCAGCGGGTCAGTAGGGTCGGGGCCAGTGATCAGCATAAGCCGCGGCAGGCGCAAGGCCGCGATCACCGGTCGATCGGCAGCAGGAAACACGGTGGGATCCATGTCATCGGGCACCAACCAAGTGAGCGCTTGGCCCTCGCACCCGCGCGGGATACCCTGATAATCCAGCACCCGATAGACATCGAGCAGCACCCGTCGGTCGCCATAGTCGTGCGGGACACGGATCAAGGGCTCGCATGCGCCGAGCGCGATCCCTAGCTCCTCAGCGAGCTCGCGCGCCAGTCCCTCTTGCGGGGACTCACCCGTCTTGAGCTTGCCGCCCGGAAACTCCCAAAGCCCCCCTTGATGGAGATGCTCCGCGCGGCGGGCGATTAGGACCCGCCCTTGTTCGTCGCTCAAGACACCGGCAACGACATGGAGCCAGTCACCTGGGTTCAAAGACATTCTCGTAGATCGCAGTGATCGAGATCCCGGCATCGATACACTGAAAGCCGAGGCTATCGCAGCTGAAGATCTCTACCGACCAGCCAGCGACCCGCCGCTGGCGTTCGATGCGCCGTTCAGCTTGCTCGATCAACCGAGTATTCCCGTAGGTTCGGCAGCTCGGCATGGTGCGGTAGCGTCGGAGGGTGGGCAGCGCGCACCCAAAATTTATCCCCGGCCTAACTGCGATAGTTGGCATTGATCCGGACATAGTCCTCGGAGAGGTCGCAGGTGAGGATCTCGGCGCAGGCATCGCCCCGTCCGAGGGCGACACGGATCAGGAGCTCGGGCTTGGCCATCGCCGCTGCGCCATCCGCCTCGGTATAGGTCGGGGCGCGGGCACCGCCGGCGACGACCTGGATGCCGCCGAGCCAAAGTTCAACCCCCTCGATGGCGAGGTCCAGGATCCCCGCCCGCCCAACTGCAGCCAGGATGCGCCCCCAGTTAGGGTCTGAGGCCGAGAGCGCCGTCTTGACCAGGGGCGAATGGGCGATGGTATAGGCGACCTGTCTCGCCTCATCGCGATTGCGCGCCGCCTCGACCCGCACCCGCACCAGCTTGGTCGCCCCTTCGCCGTCGCGCACGATCTCTGCCGCAAGCTCGCGACAGACCGCATCCAGGGCCTCCTGGAAGGCGCGGGCCCCTGGGTCATTGAGGTCGGCGAGCGGGGGATTGCCGAGGGTACCGGTCGCGATCAGGACACAGGCGTCGTTGGTCGAAGTATCGCCATCGATGGTGATGGCGTTAAACGAGCGATCGACTGCGGAATGTAAACAGGCGCGCAGACACTCGGGCGCGACCTGGGCATCGGTGGCGATGAAGGCGAGCATGGTCGCCATGTTGGGGCAGATCATACCTGCGCCTTTGGCGATGCCGGTGATAGCGGCCCTCCGCCCGCCGATCGCAAAGGTCCGCGAGACCAGCTTGGGCCGGGTGTCAGTGGTCATGATCGCCCGCGCCGCCTCCATCCAACCGTTTGGCTGCAGGCTGGACAAGAGTGCGGGAATGGCGGCAACGATCCGCTCGACCGGCAGGGGTTCGCCGATGACACCAGTCGAGAACGGCAGGACCTCCTCGAACGAGCAACCCGCGGCCTCAGCGACAGCCTGGCAACAGGCGCGCGCAGCGGCCAGTCCAGGCGCGCCGGTGCCGGCGTTGGCGTTGCCGGCATTGATGAGCAGATAGCGCGGCATGGACTGGCCCAGGTGTTGGCGGACCAGGACCACAGGCGCGGCGCAGAAGGCGTTGCGGGTCAAGACAGCGGCACACCGACTGCTGGGGGCCAATTCCATCAAGACCAGGTCGTCTCGCCCCTGATAGCGGATGCCGGCCGCCGTCGCCGCTAGACGGATGCCCGCGATGGGGAGGATAGCGTCTTCACCCATGGCCTAATCGACCTTGCCACAGCATTGTTTGTATTTCTTGCCTGAACCACAGGGACAGGGCTCGTTGCGCCCGACCTTTCGCCCATCGCGGACATAGGGGCGCATCTGCTCCTCTGGACTGCGGCCACCCGCCGGCGCCTCTGCTGCTTCATCCGCTGTGGCTTCACCGAATCCGGCGAATGGGTCATGTCTAAACTGAAACTCTTTGATGCTCAGCTCAGGCGGTGGCTGGCTGATGGCTTGTTCCTCGGCACCCTGGATCTCAAGGCGAGCCAGGGTGGTGACCACGTCCTGCTTGATGGCCTCGAGCATGGCCGAGAACATCATGAAGGCCTCGCGCTTGTATTCCTGCTTGGGATTGCGCTGGGCATAGCCGCGCAGATGGATGCCCTGGCGCAGATAGTCCATGGCCGCGAGATGATCCTTCCAGTGCGTATCCAGGGTCTGAAGCATCAGGGCGCGCTCGAGGTTGCGCATCGCTGCCGGACCGATCAGCGCCTCGCGCTCGCGATGCCTGGCCTCGATCTGTTCGAGGATGCGCCGGCGCAGGGTCTCCTCATGCAGGTCTGGATCTTGATCCAGCCAGGATTGGATCGGCCAGTCTCCGCCAAACTGCTCGGTCAACGCCTTGGCGAGTCCGGCGATGTCCCATTGCTCCTCCAGGCTCTCAGGCGGGATGTATTGGTCGATTGCCCGCTTGAGTACGTCGGCGCGCATGGCGGCGAGGGTCTCGGAGACATCGACTGCATCCATCAAGGCACGGCGCTGGCGATAGATGACCTTGCGCTGGTCGTTGGCGACATCGTCGTATTCCAAGAGCTGTTTGCGGATGTCGAAGTTGCGTCCCTCGACCTTGCGCTGGGCGTTCTCGATCGCCTTGGTCACCCAGGGATGCTCGATGGCCTCGCCGCGCTGCATCCCTAGCCGCTGCATGAGCTTGGCGACGCGGTCTGAGGCGAAAATGCGCATGAGGTTGTCCTCAAGCGATAGATAAAAGCGCGATGAGCCCGGATCGCCCTGACGTCCTGAACGACCGCGCAACTGGTTGTCGATGCGCCGCGATTCGTGCCGCTCGGTGCCGATGACATGGAGCCCCCCAGCGGCCACGACCTGGTCATGTCGGGCCTGCCAGGCGGCGCGGATCGCCTCGCGATCGGCATCTGGCCCCGCCTCAGCCAGTTCAGCCTCGAGATTGCCGCCGAGCACAATGTCGGTACCGCGCCCGGCCATATTGGTGGCGATGGTTACCGTTCCTGGGCGTCCGGCCTGGGCGATGATCGCCGCCTCGCGTTCATGGTGCTTGGCATTGAGCACCTGGTGCTCGATCCCAAGCTTTTTGAGTATCGCCGAGACGCGCTCTGAGTTCTCGATCGAGGTGGTGCCGACCAGGACGGGTTGGCCGCGCCGCACACAGTCCTGGATGTCGGCAATGATCGCCTCGTATTTCTCCTCTTGGGTGAGATAGACCAGGTCGCCGCGATCCTCGCGGATCATCGGCTTATGGGTCGGGATGACCACGACCTCGAGGCCATAGATCTCCTGAAACTCATAGGCCTCGGTATCTGCGGTACCGGTCATGCCGGCGAGCTTGGGATAGAGCCGAAAGAGATTCTGGAAGGTGATGGAGGCAAGCGTTTGATTCTCTGGCTGGATGGGGACCCCTTCCTTGGCCTCGACTGCCTGATGCAGACCCTCAGACCAGCGCCGCCCCGGCATGGTGCGCCCGGTGAACTCATCGACGATGATCACCTGGCCATCGCGCACGATGTAATCCACGTTGCGTTGGAACAGGGCATGGGCGCGCAGAGCGGCATAGACATGGTGCATGAGCACGATATTGGCCGGATCGTAGAGGCTGGCGCCCTCATCGAGCAGGCCGATCTCGACCAGCATCTGCTCGACCTTCTCATGCCCCTCTTCACTCAAATAGACCTGGCGTGCCTTTTCATCGACCGAATAATCGCCAGGCCCGAAATCCTCACGCCCTTCGGCATTAATGAATGGCTGCTGGCGGGTGAGCTTGGGGATTAGGGCATCGATCTGACGATAGAGCTCGGTACCACCCTCCGAGGGACCCGAGATGATCAGGGGGGTGCGCGCCTCGTCGATCAGGATCGAGTCCACCTCATCGATGATGGCGTAATGGAAATCGCGCTGCACCCGCTGCTCGGGGGTGAATGCCATATTGTCGCGCAGATAGTCGAAGCCGAACTCGTTGTTGGTGCCATAGGTGATATCCGCGGCATAGCTCTCGCGCCGCGTGCAGGGGCGCAGATGACGATAGCCTTGATCGCTCTCGGGCGCGAAGCTGGGATCATAGCGATAAGAGGCCGCATCCGGCCCCCAGCCACCGGATGAATTGATCACCCCAACCGATAGCCCGAGAAAGTGATAGATCGGCCCCATCCAGGTGGCATCGCGCCGCGCCAGATAGTCGTTGACCGTGACCACATGGACACCCTGACCTGTCAGGGCATTGAGATAGGCGGCGAGGGTGGCCACCAGGGTCTTACCCTCGCCGGTGCGCATCTCGGCGATCTTGCCGCTGTTGAGGACCATGCCGCCGACGAGCTGGACATCGAAATGACGCATCCCAAGCACTCGGTGCGCCGTTTCGCGCACCACGGCGAAGGCCTCGGGCAGGATGTCGTCTAAAGTCGCGCCCGCTGCCAGGCGGGCGCGAAACTCCTCTGTCTTGGCCGCCAACGCCTGATCGGAGAGCTTGCTGATCTCGGGCTCGAGCGCGTTGATCCGCGCCACGGTTTTCATTAAGGACTTGATCAGCCGCTCGTTGCGGCTGCCAAAGATCTTTTTGAGTGGGTTGAACATCGCGAATTCTTTTAGGGATCGAAAAACAGAAGGCGGCGGATGATCAAGATGGTTCATCTGCCGCCCGCGGCAGGCCGGTCTGAGCCGGCCATTGGGTTTGCGATCACTCAGCCCCTCACATCGGGATCGAGGCTGGCAAGGCGTTGGACCGGCTGGCCACCCTTGAGATAGAGCATGGGATCGAGGGTTTGACTATTACGGATGACCTCGAAATGGACATGGGGGCCAGTGGTGGTGCCGGTCGTCCCAACCGTGGCAATCTGCTGTCCCTGACGGACCCAAGCGCCCTCTTCGACCAGATTGCTGCTGTTATGGGCATAGCGGGTGACCAGGCCGTTGCGATGGCGGATATCGACGACCTTGCCATAACCGTTGCGCCAGCCGCTAAAGACGACGATCCCATCGGCCACGGCATAGATGGGCGAACCGCGTGGGCTGGAAAAATCGACGCCCGAGTGAAATTGACGGACATGTCTGACCGGATGAATACGAAAGCCATAGGTTGAACTGATATAGCCCGAACGCACCGGCCAACCTGCGGGGAAGGCAGTGAGGGTGGAGGGGCGTTGTTCGATGATCCGGTCAGCGAGCCGGTCGAGCTTGCGCTCGCGGTCCTGCACCAGGTCGGCGATCCTGGCGAGTTCATCGGCGAGCTCCTTGATGGTGTAATCGCGGGTGGGGCCGGTCTCAGGGCCACCGCGCGGCGGGGGATTGCCAAAATCAAACTCTTGCGGGTCAAGACCCGACATCCGCGCCAAACGTTCGCCTAGGGCATTGATCCGCATGAGTTCAGCCTGCATCTCACCAATCTGGGCAGCCAGGTCTTGAACTGGATGCGAGTGATCGGCAGATTGAGCGCCAGGGTTGGATCGCAAGGCAAGGTTGGTTGGAGAGGGATTGAGACGGTCGCCGATCCAAAAACCGAAACCCACCCCGGCGAATACCAGGCTGGAAACGGCTGAGAGGATAACGAGGCTCGGACTGCGTTGAGTCTTTTTACAAGCGATCTGGGGCATAGCGGGTCCCTTCTACTTGGTTCAGGCTCGACGACAGGGTAGCCCCTGCCGGGGATAGCCCCGCGCCCCCTCAGGACACGCCAGGATCGTCTGGATCGCCAGAGGGGACCCGGGAGGTCTTCGGGTCGTTGAGCATGAGAGGTATCACAGCATGCGCGAGCTGCAGCATATCGGCGATTATTTACACCAGTCTGGACCATTACAGGAACGGCTTGCGCGCGAGCGCGAGGCGCAGCGGCTCTCCCAGGCGATCCGCGCCCGGCTTCCTCCCCAGATACAGGGGCATTATCTAGACGCTCGCCTGGTGAATGGCCGGCTGACGCTGTATGTCGATTCGACTGCATGGCTGACACGCGCGCGTTTTCTCGCGCAGGAGATCCTCAACTCCCTGACATCTTACCACGTGAAGGCAGTCGAGTTTCAGGTCAGACTGATCGAGAGTCCCGGACTCGCCAAAGGGCAATCGGGACCGAGGCTGTCGGCAGTCGCGGCACGACACCTCCTTAAGGCCGCGGAACAACAAAGCGACCCCCAGCTCAAGGAGACACTCAGGCGCCTGGCGAGCCGCGGCCTGGCGCAGAAGGTGCGGGATTAGAGGGCAGGGATGGGCTGGGCGTAACCGATGGGCGCGACGGTTGGGTCCTCGAAGACCACCTCCTCCCAGGCGGATTCTTCGGCCAACAGCTTGCGCAATAAGAGATTGTTGAGGGCGTGTCCGGATTTGTAGCCAGTGAAGGCGCCGATCAGGGTATGGCCGAGCAGATAGAGATCGCCGATGGCGTCCAGGATCTTGTGCCGGACGAACTCATCCTCATAACGCAACCCCTCCGGATTCAACACCCGGTATTCATCCACTACCACGGCGTTATCGAGGCTGCCGCCCAGGGCAAGATGTTGCCGCCGTAGGGACTCGATGTCCCGCAAGAAACCGAAGGTACGGGCGCGGCTCAGCTCGCGCACGAACGAAGCAAGGGACACCTCGATCTCAGCTTGATTGACGCGGGCATGGAAGGCCGGATGATCAAACTCGATCCTAAAGCTCAGCCTAAAACCATCATAGGGCGTCAGGCGTGCGAATCGGTCGCCGTCGCGCACCTCAATTGGACGCTTGATCCGGATACAACGCTTAGGCCGCGGCTGCTCCTCTACCCCTGCCGATTGCAAAAGAAAAACGAAGGGCGCGGCGCTGCCATCCATGATCGGCACCTCGGGTCCATTCAGATCGACATAGACGTTATCGATCCCGAGACCGGAGAGGGCAGCAAGCAGATGCTCAACGGTCGCAACCCGAATCCCGTCCTGCACCAGGGTCGTGGAGAGCCGGGTATCGCCGACGTTGAAAGGGGTGGCCTTGATGTCGATGGGATTGTCCAGATCGACACGCCGAAAGACCACCCCAGTGTCTGGGGCTGCCGGACGCAGGCTCAGATCAACCTTTTCGCCGGTATGCAGACCAATCCCCGTCGTCCGGATGACACGCTTGAGGGTACGCTGCTTGAGCATCGATTCGGGACTCCCAACGAAACATCAGGACCAACGGGCAGAAAACAGTCACCGCTGCACCTCTGGCAATCGATGCGGGATCGGGACTGCGGCATGATCTTGATATTAGGGTTTTCCCGAATCTTTTTCAAGATATCATAGAAAGATCCCTCTATATCATTGTTTTAAAAAGTTTATTTTTCCAAGTTCAATCGGCTTGACGGCGCAAAAACGCCGGGATGTCGAGATAATCGAGGTCGGCCTCATCGCCCTTATCGGCCAAGGCCGCCGCAGGACTGCTCTTACGATGCACGGTCGGGCGGCGCTGGAGCTCGCGGTAATCAGGCTCATCCCCATCGCCAGCAACCAGGCGCACCGGCGACTCCCCAATGGGCCGCTTGATCTTGACCCGCCGATCGCCCAGACCCGTGGCCACCACGGTCACGCGCAGCTCGTCCTCGAGCTCAGGATCGACCACAGTGCCCACCACCACGGTGGCATCATCATCGGCAAAGTCGCGTACTGTCTCGCCCACCTCATTGAACTCGCCAATCGTTAGGCTCGATCCCGCTGTGATATTGACCAGAATGCCCTTGGCGCCGGCCAGATCGATGTCCTCGAGCAGCGGGCTCTTGATGGCGGCCTCGGCAGCAGCGCGGGCACGGTTCTCGCCGCGCGCCGAGCCTGTGCCCATCATGGCCACGCCCATGTTAGACATGACGGTCTTGACGTCGGCAAAGTCGACGTTGATCAAACCGCGGCAGGTGATCAGTTCAGCGATGCCCTGAGTAGCGTTCAATAGGACATCGTTGGCGGCTTTGAAGGCATCGAGCAGGCTGACGTCCTTGCCAAGAACGGACAACAGCTTTTCATTGGGGATAGTGATGAGCGAATCGACATATTGGGCAAGCTCGGCGATCCCCTCCTCGGCGATACGCCGCCGCCTTGTCCCTTCAAAGGGGAACGGCTTGGTGACCACGGCTACGGTCAGGATCCCGAGCTCTTTGGCGACCTGGGCGACGATGGGTGCAGCCCCGGTGCCGGTACCGCCGCCCATACCGGCGGTGATGAAGACCATATCGGCGCCGGCCAGTGCGTCTTGGATGCGATCGCGATCCTCAAGCGCGGCGTGGCGTCCAACATTGGGATCGGCGCCGGCGCCAAGCCCCTTGGTGATATTGGCCCCGAGCTGCAACAGGGTCTTGGCATTGCAGTGGCGCAGGGCCTGGGCGTCGGTATTGGCGCAGATGAACTCGACGCCTTCGATGGTCGAGGCCACCATGTGGTTGACCGCATTGCTGCCGCCGCCTCCGACCCCGATGACCTTGATCACTGCATTCTGACTATGGGTATCCATCAATTCGAACATGAGAGCCGCTCCTCGGCGTCATCTGGACGCCGTTTCAGACTTGATCTCTGATCCAAGGCGGTAGATGCCCGGGATCGCCCCCGACGCAAACGAGACTTCGGCTGCGTCTCGTCCACTTTTCGCCGTCCTATCGACCCGACCCGCGGCAGGCCACAGTACTGAGCGCGATCTGCCGGCGGGATCAAAAGTTTCCTTGAAACCATTGACGCAAGCGCGACCACAGGCCCTTCAAACCATGATGATCCCCAACCTCGGCACGCTGGGCGAAACGATGTTGGCGGGCATACATCAACAGTCCCACGCCCGTGGAATAGATAGGGTTGCCAACCACGTCCGCTGGCCCCAGCACCCGCATCGGCGCACCCAGGCGCACCGGCATCTGAAAGACCCGCTCGGCTAGATCAATGAGTCCCTCCATCTTGGCACTGCCACCAGTCAGCACAACCCCACCGGCGATGATGTCCTCGAAACCGCTACGTCTGAGTTCATTGTGCAACAGGGTCAAAAGTTCTTCATACCGAGGCTCGACGACCTCGGCCAAGATCTGGCGCGACAGGCGGCGCGGCGGGCGATCGCCGATGCTCGGAATCTCGATACTGTCCCCATTGGTAGCAAGCTGGGTCAGGGCGCAGGCGTGGTTGATCTTGATCTGCTCGGCGTACTGGATCGGTGTGCGTAGGGCCACGGCAATGTCATTGGTGACCTGATCGCCGGCGATCGGGATCACTGCGGTATGGCGGATGGCGCCATCGGTGAAGACGGCAAGATCCGTGGTCCCGCCGCCGATATCCACCACACATACCCCGAGCTCCTTTTCGTCCTCGGTGAGTACGGCATAGCTCGAGCTCAACTGGGCCAGGACCAGGTCATCGACCTCCAGGCCACAGCGGCGGATGCATTTGACGATGTTTTGCGCAGCGCTCGCCGCGCAGGTCACCATGTGCACCCGCGCCTCCAGGCGCACCCCGCACATCCCGATCGGCTCACGGATGCCTTCCTGGTCATCGATGATGAACTCTTGCGGTAAGATGTGCAGGATCTTTTGATCCGTGGGGATAGCAACCGCGCGCGCCGCCTCGATGACCCGATCGACATCGGCCTGATTGACCT
The DNA here is from genome assembly GCF_011290485.1 of Caldichromatium japonicum. Taxonomy (GTDB): domain Bacteria; phylum Pseudomonadota; class Gammaproteobacteria; order Chromatiales; family Chromatiaceae; genus Thermochromatium; species Thermochromatium japonicum. The sequence goes on from NZ_CP048029.1 coordinate 2,217,745, forward strand.
CATGATCCTTGATCGCTGTGATGCCATGTGAATTGAGGCTGCGGATATGGCTGCCGGCGATCCCCGCATGGACCGAATGGATCTGACAGTCGGCCATGAGCTCGGCCGACTCGACCGCCCGCTGGATCGACTGGACGGTCGATTCTATATCGACCACGACCCCCCGCCTCAAGCCCCGCGACGGATGGGTCCCGAACCCGAGGATCTCGATCTGATCGTCGTCCTTGAGCTCACCAACCAGGCAAGCGACCTTCGAGGTCCCGATGTCCAGACCGACCAGCAGATGTTTGTCATGACGTCGCGACATGCGGATTGATCCTCACTGACCCATGCGCGCCACGCGCTGGGGATCCATCCGGACCCTAGTATCGGCCTGTGGCGCCCATTTCACCGAAAAGCCATTGCTATAGCGCAGATCGACCGTTGCTGGACGCCCGACGGCCTCGAGTTGGCGCGCGCTGGCCAGATAACGCGCCAGACGCTCCTCGATTTGGGTGGTCCCCAAACGCAGCTCCACCCCTGAGGCCAGCGTCAGCCGCCAATCGCCGCGCGCATCGACCCCTAAACGCTGGATACCCTGACCGATCCGCCCCAGCGCGGTCTGCCATTGTAGATAGCGCATGACAACCTCAGAGGCACGCTTGTCCTCTCCTTCCAATAGGGGCAGATTGACCTGGGCACCGGCCCCCTGGGGACGAAAGACCACTCCCTCGGCAGTGACCAAGCCGTCGCGGTTCCAACGAGCAATGGGCCGGTATTCCTCGATTGTGACGCGCAGGGTATCCGGCCAGACTCGGCGCAGGCTAGCATGCGCGATCCAAGGCAGATCTTCGGCTGCGTCCTTGAGCGCACGCAGATCCGCCGTGAGGATGCCCCCTTGCAGGCGCTGAGTCAGACGCTCCTGGAGCTGCTGGGATGAGTAGTGATGGATCCCGCCCTCGATCTGAATGACCCGAATCGGCAACAGGCGCGGCTCCCAATGGATCAGTAACCAGCCTAGACCGGCCAAGGTCGCGAGGATTAACAGCCCGAGCAGGGCGCGCAAACGCCCCTGCCCTGCCGAGGCAGAGACAGTGCCAAGGCCTGCTGGGCGGGTCGGTTGGCCGATCATAAGGAGAGACTCGTCTCCAGGATGCGCCAGACCAGCTCATCAAAATCGATCCCCGCGGCGCGGGCAGCCATCGGGACCAGACTATGATCGGTCATGCCCGGGACCGTATTGACCTCGAGTAGATAGGGCTGACCCGATCCATCGAGCATCAGATCGACCCGCCCCCAGCCGCTTGCCCCGATTGCGGTAAAGGCACGTAGCGCCAGGGTGCGCAAGCTGCTTTCCTGGTCTTCAGGTAGACCGCTTGGGCAGTGGTAGCAGGTGGTCGTTGCATGATATTTGGCGTCATAGTCATAAAAGGCATGCGGTGTCTCCAGCCGGATCAGGGGTAGTGCCTCCTTACCCAGGATGGCGCAGGTCAGTTCCATGCCCTGAATCCAGCGCTCGGCCAACACCCAGGTGTCATAGCGCATTGCCAGTTGCCAGGCCGCTGCGAGCGCCTCGGGGGTATCCACCTTGGACATGCCGATGCTCGATCCCTCATGGACGGGTTTGATCATCAAGGGAAACCCGAGCGCCGCGGCCTGATCGAGATCGCTCTCCTCGCGCAACAGCGCAAACTCAGGGGTCGGCAGGCCACAGCCGGCCCAGATGAGCTTGCAGCGATATTTGTCCATCCCGAGCGCAGACCCGAGCACGCCCGATCCGGTATAGGGCAGACCGAGGGTCTCGAGCGCCCCCTGGATCTGGCCATCCTCGCCGCCGCGCCCATGCAGCATGATGAAGACCCGGTCAAACCCGCCGGTGCGCAACTGCTCAAGCACGGTCTCGTCGGGATCGATCGCCTCGACCACAACGCCCCGCCGTTTGAGCGCCGCAAACACCGCCTGCCCGCCCTTGAGCGAGACCTCGCGCTCGGCAGCGCGTCCGCCCAGCAATAGGGCCACCTTACCAAAGCGTTTTGGCGCATCGAGGTTCATTGCATCTCTCCGAACAGGGCACGTACCTCGGGGACTAGGCGTACTCCGGTGCGACGTTCAACGGTTTCCTGGACAAGGTCGATCAGCCGCCGGATGTCGCTTGCCCGCGCCCCGCCGCGGTTGATGATGAAATTGGCATGTTTCTCCGAGACCTCAGCACCGCCGATCCGCAGGCCCTTGAGCCCCGCCGCATCGATCAGACGCGCGGCATAATCGCCCGGCGGATTGCGAAAAACCGAGCCGCAACTCGGTTGGCCGACCGGCTGAGTCGCGGCGCGGCGCGCAAGTAGCTCGCGGATCTGGGCCAAACCGGCAGCGCCATCACCGAGGGTGAGAACGAGCTCGGCGGCTAGGAACCATTCGCCATCCGGCCCCTGAACCTGGCGATAGCCGGGGCGGTAGTCGGTGGCTAGGCGCTCACGGATCTGTCCCCAACGATCAAGCGTCCAGACCCGATCCACAAAGCTCCAGGTCTCGCTCCCCCAGGCGCCGGCATTCATGGCCAGGGCACCACCCAGGGTCCCGGGGATGCCGGCCAAGAACTCGATCCCACGCAGGTCCTGGTGCGCCGCCAAGCGGGCTAAGCGCGCGCTGGGGACCCCTACCTCGGCATATAACCGCGTCTCCCCGCGCCGCGCCAGACCATTCAAGGCGCCGGCGGTTAGGATCACGGTCCCGGGAAAACCGGCATCATCGATCAGGACATTGCTGCCCAGACCCAGCCAGAGGACCGGCTCATCGGGCGAGAGCTGGCGGATGCAGGCAGCGGCATCATCGAGGTCTGCCGGGCGATAGAGCCGACGCGCTGGCCCGCCGACCCGCCAGGTGGTATAGCGCGCCAGAGGTTCATCGTATTGCCAGACACCGCGCAATGCCATCATCGGGCAGAACCTCTGCTTGTCTGCGTCTGCGCCTTGGAGCGAGTTGACGGTGAGTCAGCCAGGACCCTGAGCGTGCCAGGACCGCTCAGAGGCGGGAGCAGGGGCGAACACAGCGACTCACCGCATCCCATGACCAAGCATCCCATGACCAAGCGGACGCGCAAATGCTGAGATCTCGGTTCGATGTTCATACTGTCCTCATAGACCTCGCTCGATCAATTGGGGCAGACGCGCGGCTAGGCGTCCGATGTCCCCTGCCCCGGCGATGAGCAGGATGTCACCGTCGCGCAGCAGATTGGCCAAGAGCCCTGGGATTTCATCCAGCTCCTGGGCGAAGATCGGGTCGATGGCACCGCGCATCCGGATAGCACGGCTCAAGGCGCGGCCATCGGCGCCCGGGATCGGCTGTTCGCCTGCCGGATAGACCTCACACAAGACCAGGGCATCGGCGCTGGAAAGGACCGCGACAAAATCCTCGAATTGTTCTTGGGTGCGGGTATAGCGATGCGGCTGAAAGACCAGGACGACACGCCGCCCCGGCCAGCCGGCGCGCGCTGCATCAAGGATGGCCGCTAACTCGCGCGGATGATGACCATAGTCATCGACCACAAGTAACTGCCGACCTTGGGGGTCAGTCACTGCATGCGCCGCGAAACGCCGCCCGACCCCCTGGAAATGGGCAAGCCCGCGAGCGATCGCCTCGATCCCGACGCCGAGTTCCAAGGCCACGCTGATCGCTGCCAGGGCATTGAGCACATTGTGCCGGCCCGGCAGATTGAGCATGAGCTCCAGGGGTTGATCGAGCCCTTCACCCTCGACCCGAAAATAGCTATGCATCCCCTGGATCTGGATGGCCGTGGCACGCAGGTCGGCCTCGGGTACGGTGCCATAGGTACGCACCGGACGCGAGACCTGGGGGATCAAGGCGCGCACCTCGGGGTCATCGAGACAGAGCACCGCCAGGCCATAGAAAGGCAGATGATGGAGAAACTCCCTGAAGGTTTGGCGCAACCGCTCGAAATCATTGCCATAGGTGTGCATGTGGTCGGCATCGATGTTGGTGACCACCGCAAGCATCGGCTGGAGATATAAGAATGAGGCGTCGCTCTCATCTGCCTCGGCGACCAGATATTGGCTGGTCCCTAGCCGGGCATTGGCACCAGCGCTATTGAGCCGGCCGCCGATGACAAAGGTCGGGTCCAGACCGCCCTCGGCAAGGAGGCTTGCGATCAGGCTGGTCGTCGTGGTCTTGCCGTGGGTCCCAGCGACCGCGACGCCGTAATAAAAACGCATAAGCTCAGCCAGCATCTCGGCGCGACGCACGATGGGCACCCGCCGAGCACGCGCAGCGCCGATCTCGGGGTTGCTTTCATCGATGGCGCTCGAGACCACCACGGCATCGGCCTCCTGGACCTGCTCTGGGCGGTGTCCGATGAAGACCTGGATGCCGAGTGCGCGCAGGTGCTGAGTGACCTCGCTGTCGCGCAGATCCGAACCGCTCACGTCATAGCCAAGATTGGTCATGAGCTCGGCAATCCCGCTCATTCCGACACCGCCGATCCCGACGAAGTGCACCTGACGCACCCGTCCCATGCGAGCTGCTGAATGACGCTGGACGCTCATACATCCCTCCCTGCGGCCAGTTCCAGACAGGCCGAGGCGATCTCGGCCGCCGCCTGGGGCCGGGCAAGCCGGTGTGCTGCCTGGGCCAGGGACAGGCAGGCTGCACGATCGGCCAGGAGCGGCCTTAAGGTAGCGGCAAGATGCTCGGGGGTCAGCTCCTGCTGAATGATCAAGCGCGCCGCCCCTGCCTCGGCGAGATAACGGGCATTGGCCCGCTGGTGATCATCGACGGCATAGGGATAGGGCACCAGGATGGCGCCCAGCCCAGCGGCAGCAAGCTCGGAGACGGTCAGGGCGCCGGCGCGGCAGACCACCAGATCGGCCCAGGCATAGGCTGCAGCCATGTCGCGGATAAAGGGGACGACCTCGGCCGTAAGACCAGCCGCCTGATAGGCGGCCTGCGCCTCTGCAAGCAGACGCTCGCCAGCCTGATGAAGCACCAGTGGACGCTTGGCGGGATCCAACAGGGCAAGCGCCTGGGGCAGCGTGCGGTTCAACGCCTGAGCACCCAAGGATCCACCCAGGACCAAGAGATGCGCTGGACCCGTGCGTCCCTGCATGCGCTCCTCAGGAGGCGGCAGCTCGATGATCGCTTGGCGCACGGGGTTACCACTCAGGATCGCCCCGCGTCTGGACGGAAAACTGCCTGGAAAGGATTCGAATACCCGGTCGGCGATATGCGCCAGCAGGCGATTGGCCAATCCAGGGATACTGTTTTGTTCATGGATGAGGAGCGGGATGCCAAGGAGTTGCGCAGCCAGGCCCCCGGGGGCTGAGACGAAACCGCCCATCCCCAGTACCGCACCTGGCTGTTGCTGACGCAGGATGGCATGCGCTTGGCCCACGGCCCGACCTAGACGCATGGGCGCTTTTAGCCAGGCGCCCGCACCCTTGCCGCGCACCCCCTCGATCCCGATCCATTCGATCGCCAATCCCTGCTCGGGGACCAGGCGCGCCTCCATGCCGGCGCGTGTCCCTACCCAGAAAACCTCGGCGCCTGCCTGGCGCAACATCTCGGCCACCGCCAAGGCGGGAAAGATATGTCCGCCGGTCCCCCCGGCCAGGATCGCTATACGCTGGCCCATGGTGTCTTCGTCTTCCGGTAACCGTCGAGCTCGAGGCGACGCAAATCGGCGTCGATGCGCAGCAACAGCCCGATCGCCATACAACCGACCATCAGGCTATTGCTGCCATAGCTCATGAAGGGCAAGGTCAGCCCCTTGGTCGGCAGGATGCCGATGTTGACCCCGATATTGATGAAGGATTGCAGACCGATCCACAACCCAATCCCCTGGGCCAGATAGGCATCGAACGGACGCTGCATAGATTCGGCACGGGCGCCGATCCCCAGGGCGCGCCAGGTGATAAAGACGAATGCGGCGATTAGGACCAGCATCCCGACCAGTCCCAGCTCCTCACCGATCACCGAGGCCAGGAAATCAGTATGGGCCTCGGGCAAGAAGTATTGCTTCTGGATGCCATTGCCCAGGCCGACCCCGACCCATTCACCGCGCCCGAAGGCGATCAGCGCCTGACTGAGCTGATAACCCGAATTGAATGGGTCCTCCCAGGGATTGAGGAATGAACTCACCCGCTCCAGACGATAGGGCGAAAAGATCACCAAGAGGATAAAACCCAGACCGACAATCCCCAGCAGAACGATGAAGGGCAACAGGCTCGCCCCACCGAGAAAGAGCATCCCCATCACCGTGGCCAACATGACAGCGGTGGTGCCAAAATCGGGTTGCATCAGAATCAGGGCAGCAGCGATCCCGACCAGGATCAGGGGACGGATAAAACCCGAGAGCCGATTGACGACCTTGTCGGCATGCCGCACCAGATAACCTGCAACATAGACGATCGCAAACAGCTTGACGAACTCAGATGGCTGGAGATTGAGCGGGCCCAGCGGGATCCAGCGGGTGGCGCCGTTGACCGTACGCCCGAGCCCAGGGATCAACACCAGGATCAGGACCAGGGTACTGACCAGAAATAGCCAAGTACCATGCCGTTCCCACCAGCCCAGAGGCACCCGATAGGCCAGTCCCCCTAGGGCAAGGGACAATCCCAGGGCCAAGGCATGACGCAGCGAATAATAAAAGGGGTTGTGACAGCAGGACTCGGCGATCGACAGCGAGGCCGAGGTGACCATCACCCAGCCGAAGGCAAGCAGACCCAACGCCCCGAGGAGCAATGGATAATCCAAAGGCGCCAGCTGGCGGAGGCGCCCTGGGCTGCGCATGCGGCCCTCCGGCCCTTTCGCCGTAACCTTCATGTCGGCAGCCTCAACACCGCCTCAGCGAAGGCCCGACCGCGGTGCTCATAGTTGGCGAACATATCGAAGCTGGCACAGGCCGGTGAGAGCAGGACACAATCGCCCGGACGCGCCCAGGTGTCGGCGAGATGCACTGCCTCATCCAGATCGGCGGCCCTGACCAGGGGTGCAGCGCCATCCAGGGCGGCTGCGATCAGAGGCGCATCCTGGCCGATCAAAATGACAGCCCGCGCCGCACGCCGAACGGGGTCGCGCAGCGGGGAAAAGTCGGCGCCCTTGGCGAGACCGCCAGCGATCAACACGACCCGGCCTGTCGCATCCTCAGGCAGCAATCCCTCGAGCGCCGCAATGGTTGCCCCCGGATTGGTGCCCTTGGAGTCGTCATACCAGCGCACCCCCTGGCGCTCGGCGACCAGGACGCAGCGATGGGGTAGCCCCGCGAACTCGCGCAGCACCGCGCAAGCGATCGCCTCGGGGATGCTGCAGGCATCGGCAAGCGCCAAGGCAGCGAGCGCATTGGCGAGATTGTGCCGGCCCGCTAGACGCACCTCGGCGGCAGGCATGAGCGGGCGTTCGCCCTGGTACAACCAGATTTGTCCCCGGGAGCGGCGCAGGCCGAAATCAGTACCCTGGGGCTCGCGCAGGGTAAAGCCAATCTCGCGCTCGGCGGCCCTGGGCATGGCCGCGACGATCGGGTCATCGCGGTTGACGATCGCGACCCGCGCATCCCGATAGATCCGCGCCTTGGCCTGGGCATAGTCATCCAGACTCGCATACCGATCGAGATGGTCGGGCGAGAGATTGAGCACGGCTGCCGCTTGTGGTGCTAGTCCCTCGGTGGTCTCGAGCTGAAAACTCGATAGCTCCAGGACATAGAGCTCGACCCCCGGATCCAGGAGATCGAGCGCCGGCGTCCCGAGATTGCCGCCGACCGCCACCCGCTGCAGAGCGCGGGCAGCCATCTCCCCGACCAGGGTAGTGACCGTACTCTTGCCGTTTGAGCCCGTGATGGCACAGATCGGGGCCTGAGCCGCCTGGGCAAAGAGCGCGATGTCACCTCGCACCGGCATCCCGCGCGCTAGGGATTCTTGGACGAGCGGCTCGCTGAGGGGCACCCCAGGGCTTAGGATGAACTCCGTGGCACGGGCAAAGACCTCGGGGGTAAAACCGCCCAGAAACACCGGCACCTCGGGGAGCTCGGCGCGCAGGGCATCGAGGCAGGGCGGCTGGACGCGGGTGTCGGCCACCGCGACGGATGCGCCCTGGGCGCGCAGATAACGGGCACAGGAGAGCCCGGTCTTGCCTATGCCCAGGACGAGGATGAAAGGGCCCTCATGCCAGGCGCGGCCAGCGGCTGCGGTGGTCTCAGGAGGCAGAGGCGCAAAGGGCGTCATGGCCATCACCGGATCTTGAGGCTCGCCAGACCGATCAGCACCAGCACCACGGTCATGATCCAGAAACGGACGATGACCCTGGGTTCAGGCCAGCCCTGGAGCTCGAAATGATGATGCAGGGGCGCCATGCGGAAGATCCGCTTACCGGTGAGCTTGAACGACAGCACCTGCAGCATCACCGAGACGGTCTCGGCAACGAAGACCCCGCCCATGACAAAGAGCACCAGCTCCTGACGTGCGGCGACCGCTACCACCCCCAGCGCTGCACCCAGCGCCAGGGCACCGACGTCGCCCATGAAGACCAGGGCAGGATAGGCGTTGAACCACAAAAAACCCAGCCCCGCCCCCACCAGGGCGGCGCAAAAGACCACCAGTTCCCCGACCTGGGGCAGATAGGGGATCAGAAGATAGTTGGCGATCTGCGAGTGGCCCGCGGCATAGGTAAAGACCCCCAGCGCACCTGCGACCAGGACGGTCGGCATGATGGCAAGCCCATCCAGTCCATCGGTGAGATTGACGGCATTGCTCGCCCCCACGATCACGAAATAGGTCAACAGGATGAACCAGGGACCGAGCTGGATGGCGAGGTCCTTGGTATAGGGGATCAACAGGGCGGTCTCGGCCGGCGAGGTGGCGGTGACATACAGGGCGATGGCTGCCACAAAGCCGCAGACCGTCTGCCAGAAATACTTCCAGCGCGCGGGCAGGCCCCTCGGGTCGCGCTTGATGAGCTTTTTGTAATCGTCGACCAGGCCGATCAGCCCAAAGGCCAGGCTGGTCAGCAAGGCGATCCAGACATAGCGATTATCGAGCTCAGACCATAGCAGGGTGGCAGCAGTCACCGCGACCAGGATCAGCGCCCCACCCATGGTCGGGGTGCCGGACTTGGCGAGATGGCTCTGCGGGCCATCGTTGCGCACCGTCTGGCCGATCTTATAGACGCGCAGCCGCCGGATCATAGGTCGCCCGATCAGGAGGGCAATTGTCAAGGCGGTGAGGACGCTGAGGATGGCGCGCAGGGTCAGATAATGAAAGACCGAGAACCCCTTGTGAAACAGGGCGAGCCAGTCGGTGAGATACAGCATCATGTTGGCTTGATTCTGTTCCTATCTTGGAATCGTCTCGGTCCAGCGCTACTGAACATCGGGCTCTGTCGGCTGAGCCGGAGGATCAAAGGCAGTGCAAAGCGCCGCAACGATCTGTTCCATCCGCGCCGCGCGCAATCCCTTGACCAGCAGCCGATCCCCAGGCCGAAGCTCGGTGCTGAGGCGATTGCGGAGTACGGACGAGTCAGCATAGTGCTCGGCGCCTGGGCCGAAGGCTTGGGTCAATGTCCACATGGTAGATGGCCTCCGGGCAAGGGTCTCCCCGCGCCGAATATCTCCTCTCCACCTCATGGCTTGACCCCCTGGTTGTGTTGCGCCGCGAGCAGCATGGAAGGCGCCGGGTTATCTGGTGGGACGTTGAAGAGGCGCAAGGCACCCTCCATCACTCGCTGAAAGATAGGCGCGGCCACCACCCCCCCGTAGTATTCGCCGGCGCTCGGCTCGTCAATCATGACCACCATCACGAAATGCGGCTGGTGGGCGGGGACGAATCCGGCAAAGACCGATTGATAGCGGTTGCTGGCATAGCCGGCGTGGCCCGCAGACTTTTTGGCGGTGCCTGTCTTACCAGCGGCCCGGTAGCCTGGGATCATCGCCAATTTTGCGGTCCCCTGCTCCGAGACCACGGTCTCCATCATGGCGCGCAGCCGCTGGGCCGTCTCGCGGCTCAGGATACGGACGCCGGATGGCGACTCGGGTCGCATCGAGGGATCGCGTTTGAGCAGGGTCAACGGGCGCTTAACCCCGTCGGCGGCTAGGACCAGATAGGCCTGGGCCAGTTGCATAGGGGTGACCGACAGGCCATAGCCGAAGGCATGGGTGGCATGCTCGAAAGGTCGCCAGGTCGAGTAATGCCGTAGGCGCCCTGGGCTTTCGCCCGGAAAACCTATCCCAGTGGTATGACCAAACCCCAGGCGGTCATACAGCCTCCAGAGGGTTTCATAGCTCATCTTCTGGGCAATCTTGACCGCCCCGACGTTGCTCGATTTGGTGATGATACCGGTGACGTCGAGAGTGCCGTAATTGTGGACATCGCGCACCACATTGCCAGCCACAGTATAAGGCTCGGTCGAAAAATGGCTCGCTGGGGTGATGACCCCGGTTTCCAGGGCAGCAGCGACCACAAAGGGCTTGAGCGTCGAACCGGGCTCCATCAGGTCGGTCAGGGTGCGATTACGCCGGCGCTCAGGGTTTGAGTTGCGCTCGCTGTTCGGGTTGAAACTCGGCTGATTAACCATAGCCAGGACCTCGCCGCTGGCCACATCAAGCACCACCAGACTGCCCCCTTTGGCACGATGCTCAGTGACCGCAGCCTTGAGCTCGCGATAGGCCAGATATTGCAGGCGCCGGTCCAGGGTGAGGGCAAGATCGTGTCCAGGGCGCGCCGGACGGACCTGTTCGACCTCTTGCACGGCGCGCCGGCGCCCATCCTGAATGACCCGCTTGAGCCCAGGCTCGGCCTTGAGGATGCGGTCATAGGCCAGCTCGATCCCTTCCTGACCTCGATCCTCGATGTTGGTATAGCCGATGACATGGGCAAAGACCTCGGCGCCCGGATAGAAACGGCGATATTCATTCTCGAAATCGATGCCTTCAATCCTGTGTTTGGCGATCACTGACCGAAGGGCTTGCGCCTCATCGAGACTGATGCGCCGTTTGACATAGAGAAAGCCCTTATCGCGGTTGGCCTCGATCCGATCGCGCAGAAAGGCGGGGTCGAGATCGAGGGTGCGCGCAAGCAGGATGATCCTGTCAGGCTGATTGACCAGTCTGCGCGGATCGCACCAGACGGTCTCGACCGGGGTACTGACGGCGAGGGGCTCACCATTGCGATCGGTGATGATCCCGCGCCGCGCCGGAATGACCGCATCGCGCAGATAACGCGCCTCGCCTTCACGCTGGAGGAACTCGTTTTGAATCACCTGGCGATAAAAGACCCCAGCGGTCAGGATACCAAAGGCTACAGCCAGGCCCAGCATCAGCAGGCGGCGGCGTAGGCGCAGATCCGGCGCCGAACGGGGCTGAAGCGGCGCCCGCGACATGCGGGGATGGCGCCAATCAAGGCTGATCATGACCAGGACCCTCGATCAAAAGCACATCCCCCGCGCGGGGGGCAAACATCCCCAGTTCGCGCCGGGCCTTGCGCTCGACGAGGACATGGGTGGACAAGGCCGCTTCTTCGAGACGCAAACGGTTCCATTCGATATCGATCGCATCGCGCTGGGCACGCAGCTCTTGCAACCGCACGAAATGGATACGGGTCAGATACTTCACATAGATCACGGCCATCGCCGTTGACAGGACCGCGGCGATCAGGCTCAAGATAACCAGCATCCGCGCGTGGGTCATGGCAGGCGCTCGGCGACCCGCATGATGGCGCTGCGCGCCCGCGGATTGCCAGTGACCTCTTGCACCGAAGGACGCACCGCCTTGCCGACCGGACGCAGACGTCCCCCCACCATGGGGCCCTGAACCGCTGCCCATTTGGGGAGCCTCGGACCTTGCGCCTCGCGGCGGATAAAATGCTTGACGAGACGGTCTTCAAGCGAGTGAAAACTGATCACGACGAGTCGCCCTCCAACTGCAAGGCGCTCAACGATCTGGTCCAGACAGCGGCTCAATGCATCCAGTTCGCGATTGACCTGGATACGCAGGGCCTGAAAGGTGCGCGTCGCCGGGTGCTTGCCGGGCTCACGGGTCGGGACAGTGCGCGCCACCAGATCGGCCAATTGGCGAGTGGTACGGAGGGATTCGCGGGCGCGCGCCGTGACGATGGCCCGTGCGATCCGCCCGGCAAAACGCTCCTCACCGAAGTTACGCAATACCTGTACGATCTCGTCCTGAGTGGCACGGGCCAGCCAGTCGGCGGCCGATTCATCTTGGTGTGGGTCCATGCGCATATCGAGCGGCCCATCGGTCATAAAGCTAAACCCGCGCTCGGGTTGATCCAATTGGGGCGAGGACACCCCCAGATCCAGCAGCAGGCCGTGCACCGGACCGGTCAGACCAGACTGATCGAGCAGACGATTGAGCTCGGCAAATGAGCCCTGACGGATCGTAAAACGCCGGTCGGATGCGGCCAACAATTCCCCCGCTGTAACCGCTTCGGGATCGCGATCGAGCCCAAGCAAGCGCCCTGCGGCATCCAAGCGGGAGAGGATGGCGCGGCTATGGCCGCCCCGCCCGAAGGTACCATCGACATAGATGCCATTTGCTTGTAGTACCAGGGCAGACACGGCTTCCTCGAGTAATACGGATTGATGCGACAACGGCGATGTCTCTTGATCAACGCGCTTCCTGCGCACCGATTGCTCTGGGGGCGGGATGATCAGGTTGGGGCGATGTCACCAAGCTCACAAACCAGGTCGCCCAGTCCGGCTGCCTTGGCCAGTTCGATCACCTGCAAATCGTGAAGGCCGCATCCATCCGCGCCTGCCAGGCCGCTTCATCCCAGATCTCAAACTTGACACCAACTTGACACCTTGCCCCACGAAGGCGATCTGTTTATCCAGCGCTGCGAATTTACGTAAATGGGATGGGATCAGGATGCGTCCCTGGGCGTCGAGCTCTACATCCTGGGCATTGCCTAGATAGAGACGCTGGAGGGCACGCACAGTCGGGTCGAATGCAGGAAGCGCCGCCAATCTGCGCTCGATGATCTCCCACTCGGATTCTGGATACAGGAGCAGACAGCGATCGCGATCCACCGTGATGACCAACCGCCCGCCCGCAAGCGTCTCAAGGCGCTCACGATACCGTGCGGGGATCGCCAATCGCCCCTTGGTATCGAGATGGAAGATCGTGATGCCCCGAAACATCCCATGAACATCTTGCTGCGCGGCGCCCCTGGCTCCCCACCTTGACCCACTTTGGCCCATCTTAGAAAAATGACAGGGACAGCGTCAAGAAACCATCGGACTTTTTCTTGTCCATCAGCGAGTTACAAAACAAATCTTCAGTATGATCTTAGATAAAAAACATCTCCGGATTCAGATTCATAGAATCCATTTTCAACCAAGGACTTGAGAATATCTTTATAAGATTATAAAAATAAAAGGCTTATTCTGATTGAGGTGGCCTTGGGGAGGGGATGGGTCAAGCGCAGGGGAATAGAGATGGGGTAGGAGTTGGCCGATAAGCCGGGTTCTGTCGAGGACAGTCATTCATCTTGGACGCACGTCGCCGTGCGCCTCATGCGACCTACCCGGGGACACGCGCGGGCCGCGCGTTGCAGCATCGCTGCTGCCCGTCCCCCTATTTGGTCTTGCTCCGGGTGGGGTTTACCCTGCCGTTGATGTTACCACCAACGCGGTGCGCTCTTACCGCACCTTTTCACCCTTACCGGCGGAACCGGCGGTTTGTTTTCTGTGGCACTGTCCGTGGACTCGCGTCCCCCAGGCGTTACCTGGCACCCTGCCCGGTGGAGCCCGGACTTTCCTCCCCTTCCTGACGCAAGGGGCGACTGTCTGGCCAACTCCCGTCCAGAGGATAGCAAAATCGCGCCGCCTTGTGCCAATCCGCCTGCTGCGGCCCATCAAGGCGCCTCTGCCTGGCTAGCACCAAATCCGAGCTCTAGGCCAAAGCGATAGAGGTCAGATTTACGCACACCGGTCAAACGGGCGGTCAGGGCAGCGGCCTGGCTGAGTGGAAAGGCATCCGCTAGGATGCGCAGGGTACGCTGGACCTCAGGCGAGAGGCCCTGGAGGTCGGCAGATGGGCAGCCCTCGACCAGGATCACCAATTCGCCCCGACGTTGATCGGCATCGACCTCTAGCTGTGCGATCAGTTCGCTCGCCGAACCGGAGAGAAAGGTCTCAAAGCGCTTGGTCAGCTCGCGGGCGAGCACGATACGCCGGCCATCGCCGAGGACCATCCGCAGATCTGCCAATGTCTCGAGGATACGGTGCGGGCTTTCATAGAGGATGAGGGTTCCAGGCTCATTGGCGACCCCTTCGATCCAGGTACGGCGGCGCGACTGGGTGCGCGGTGGAAACCCCAAGAACAAAAAGCGATCGCTGGGCAGACCCGCTGCAGACAGCGCACAGATCGCGGCATTTGCCCCGGGGATAGGGACAACACGGATCGCCTGTGCCCGTGCCGCCGCGACCAATTGATACCCCGGATCGCTGATCAAGGGGGTGCCGGCCTCCGCGACTAAGGCCAGATCCTCGCCTGCGGCCAACCGCGCCAACAGCCTGGGCATCATGGCGGATTCGTTGTGCTCATGATAGGCGATCAGTTCGGTCGCAATCCCGAGATGGTTGAGTAATTGGTGCGTGGTGCGCGTATCCTCGGCAGCGATCGCAGAGACCTCCCCCAGCACCCGACGCGCGCGTGCACTCAGATCCGCGAGATTGCCGATCGGTGTAGCCACCACATAGAGTATTCCGCTGTGCCCTGGCATCGCCCCCTGCCCTTCTATTCTCTTGGTCCAAATAATTGACAACAGCCACAACCGACTCGTCTCATCACCAGCACAATAAACCTTACGCCATGAGCAGTCCTGACCAGCCTCGCCAACCCGACCGACGCATCTTTGGACAACAGAAGGAGCTGTTGGCCGAGTCATTCTTGCTGGCTCAGGGGTTGGTGCTGATCGCGCGCAACCATCGCTGTCGCTTTGGCGAGATCGATTTGGTGATGCGCGACGCGGCAGTTTTGGTCTTCGTCGAGGTGCGCTACCGGCGCTCAGCCCAGTTTGGCGGCGCTGCAGCGAGCGTCGACACCCACAAACAGCAGCGCCTGATCCAGGCGGCGCGGGATTATCTCATGCGTCATCCGACCTCACTAGCCTGCCGCTTCGATGTGGTGGCGATCGGACCAAAGGACGAGATCCAATGGATCAAGCAGGCATTCAGTCTATAAACTGCTGGGCACGGCCGAGGCTTGTCCAATCTGCCCCCTGGTGTGCCTTGCGGACCGCTGCGGAGATATTCCTTTATCTGGTCCTGTCGGCGCTGACCTCAGGCTGCGCCCCTTTGATCGTCGGTGGGGCAGCGGTGGCTGGCGCTGCGGTCTTGCATGATCGCCGCCTGCCCCAAACCATCCTTGATGACCGGCAGATCGAGCTCGCTGCTCACAAGCTACTCGCTGAGGATGCCGCATTTGAACGCGGCGCCCGCATTGCGATCCATAGCTACAATCGCACTGTCTTGCTGACCGGTCAGGCCGAGTCGCACCAACTAGCGCACCGCGCCGCCGACCGGATCAGCCGCCTGCCCAAGGTTGAGCGGGTGATCGACGAGATCCGGATCGGCCCACTGCTGTCTTTGGCCCGTCAGGCCGAAGATCGGGCGCTCGCTGCGCGGATCAGCTTGGAACTCGCGGGCATCGCCCTCCCCGATTTTGACCCGACGCGTATCAAGCCGGTCGTAGCAGACGGGGTGGTCTATCTCCTCGGCCTGGTCACCCGCCAAGAGGCCGAGCAAGTCGCCGAACGGACCCGTCATATCCCTGGGGTGCGCACTGTGATCTTACTCTTCGAGGAGTGGATACCCCATGCCTGATCTCACCCCTGGCCTGCGGGCCGAACTCGCGCGCATCGCCGGACCTGATGCGCTCCTGACCGATCCTGCCGACTGCTGGCCCTATGGCTATGACAACAGCCGCCGTCAGGCCTTACCCCAGGCGGTGATCTTCGCCCGCGATGAGGCGCAGATCGCCCGCCTGGTCCGTTTATGCGCCGACACCGGATTACCGCTGATCGCGCGCGGTCGAGGGACCGGGACCACGGGCGCGACCGTGCCCGATCGCGGCGGAATCGTGTTGTCCTTCGAGCGCATGGATCGCATCCGCCGCTTCGCCCCCGAGGACCGGCTGATCATCGTCGAACCGGGCCTGACCAATGCCCGCCTCCAGCAGGCAGTCGGTCAGGCAGGCTTCTTTTGGCCCCCCGATCCGACCAGCGCGGCCGTCTGCACCATCGGTGGCAATCTGGCCTATAACTCGGCAGGTCCGCGCGCGGTCAAATATGGCACACCGCGCGAGAACACCCTGGGGTTGCGCGCGGTCAACGGCACCGGCGCCATCTTCCAAACCGGCGTGCTGACGACCAAGGGTGTCGTCGGCTATGACCTCACGCGCCTGCTCATCGGCTCGGAAGGCACCCTAGCCATCATCACCGAGGCGACCCTGAAGCTGACCCCCCTGCCTGAGGCCAAACGCACCCTGCGCGCGGCCTATACCGACGTCCATACCGCAGCCCGCGCCGTCTCAGCGCTCATGGCCCAGCCAGTTTTGCCCTGTGCGCTCGAGTTTATGGATAGCACCGCGATCGCCCTTGCCCGCTCCCAGAGCGAACTCGATCTCCCCCAGGACACAGGGGCGCTGTTGATGATCGAGGTCGATGGCCCAGCCTCTTGTATCGATGAGGCCCAGAAAGCGGTTGTCGAGGCGGCGCGCCTCTCTGGGTTGCTTGAACTCAGGCTTGCCCAGACCGCTGCCGAGGTGGCGGCGCTCTGGCAGGTGCGCAAGGCGCTCTCCCCTGCCCTGCGCCAGATCGCGCCGAAAAAGATTAACGAGGACGTCGTCGTCCCCGTCTCGCAGTTGGGCAAATTCGTCGATGGGCTGACCCAGCTCGGACAGGAGAGCGGCATTCGCATCGTCAATTTTGGCCACGCCGGCAATGGCAATCTCCATGTCAATCTGCTTATCGATCCCGATGATCCTGCGCAGGTCGAACGCGCAGCCCAGTGTCTCGAGGCGGTTTTTGCCTTGGTCTTGCGTCTGGGCGGAACCTTGTCGGGCGAGCACGGGGTGGGCTTAGAGAAGCGCGCCTTCGTCGGCAAAGAGCTCGACCCGATCGCCCTCGACCTGATGCGGGCGATCAAGTCCCAGTTTGATCCCCAGGGCATCCTCAACCCGGGCAAGACGTTGCCCCTTGCCTGACGTACAGTCAGCGCCCAGGACGCACCAGACCGCCGAGCCCGACACCTTCAAGTGCCTCGATCAATAAACGCCGTACCGACTTGGTATCCTCGCATTGCAGGGCCAAACCGAGGATCTCGCGCGCACGGGCACGGCTGATGCTGCGGATGACCTTCTTGACCCGTAAAAGGCTACCCGCGCCCATGCTCAGGCTGTGGACGCCCATCCCAAGTAACAAATAGGTCGCTAGGGGATCGCCGGCCATCTCACCGCAGACGCTGACCTCGCGCCCATAGACCCTAGCCCCGTTGACGATCTGGACGAGGGCGCGCAAGACCGCCGGGTGATATTCGTTATAGAGCTTGGCGACATGGGGGTTATTGCGATCGACGGCCAAGAGATACTGGGTAAGATCATTGGTCCCGACCGACAGGAAATCGACCCGCCGCGCCAAGACCTCGACCTGATAGACCGTCGCTGGGACCTCGATCATGATCCCCACCGGCGGCATCCGCACCTGATACCCCTCTTCCAGAAGCTCGTCATGGGCGCGCCGGATCAGCGACAAGGCATCATCGACCTCGCCGACGGTGCTGATCATAGGGATCAGGATCTGGAGATTGTCTAAACCGATCGCCGCTCGCAGCAGGGCGCGCGCCTGGGTGAGAAAGATCTCGGGCTGATCCAGGGTGATGCGGATACCGCGCCAGCCCAGAAACGGATTGGCCTCATGCATCGGGAAATAGGGCAACGGTTTGTCGCCGCCGACATCGAGCATGCGGATGGTCACCGGGCGGGGTGCGAAGAGCTCGAGGACATGGCGATAATTGGACATCTGCGCCGCCTCGCTCGGGAAGCTGTCGCGCACGATGAAGGGGAGCTCGGTACGATAGAGCCCCACACCTGCGGATTCCTCGATCCCCAGGGGGCGGCTTTCGGAAACCAGCCCAGTGTTGAGATATAAAGGGATCACATAGCCATCGGTGGTCTCCGCAGGCAGATGGCGCAGGGCCTGCAACTCGTTGGTCAGGGCGGCATCATCGGCGGCGAGCCGCTGATATTCGGCGCGCACCGCCGGCCCCGGCGAGATATAGACCCGCCCGCGATAGCCATCCACTACCATCTCTCGCCCCTCGACCCGGCTAACCGGCAGATCGGCAACCCCCATGGCCGCCGGTACCCCCATGCCGCGAGCCAGGATGCCGATATGGGACGAGCCCGAACCCATGGTCGAGACGATCCCGACCAGACGCTCGCGCGGGACGGCAGCGATCTGCATAACGTTGAGCTCCTCGCCGACCAAGATGGTCTGGGGCGGGTAGTGGATAGGTATTGCCACGCGGTTTTGCAGATGCATGAGGATGCAGCGGCCCAGGTCGCGGACATCGGCGGCGCGCTCGCGCAGATAGGGGTCTTCCATCGCTTCGAAGACGCGCGCATGTTCGGCGATGGTCTCACGCAAGGCACTGGGCGCCCAATTGCCAGCACGGATGCGCGCCAGGGTTCCATCGATGAGGGTGTCGCTCTTGAGCATCAGACGCCAGGCATCGAACAGGGCCAGGTCCTCGGAGGCGAGATGGTCGCGGCTGCGTCCGGCAAAACGCTCGAGATCCTGCGCCACTGCACTCAGGGCACGCTGAAATCCTTCGACCTCGGCCTCGATATTCTCGGCAATCCGGTCGGGCACCGCGTCGAGATCGGCGGGCGGATAGACCACCACTGCCTGACCGATGCCGATCCCCGGCGAGGCGGCCAAGCCGGGCAGGAAACGCTGGGGCATGCCGCCTTCTTGCAGGCGCATCAATTCTCCGCTGGTGCGAGCATAGGTGATGGCCCCCGCCAACTGCGAGGCCAGGGTCATGACGAAGGTAACTTCGTCCTCGCCGAAATGACGGCGCTGGCGCTGGCGCAGCACCAAAACACCTAGCACCTTGCGGTTCTGGATGATGGGAGCGCCGAGGAAGCCATGATAGCGTTCCTCGCCACTGTCGATGATGCACTCATAGCGCGGGTGGTTGGCAGCGTCATCGAGACTGATGAGCTCGGCGCGCTCGCTGACCAAACCGATCAGTCCGCGCCCCAGCTCAATGCGTACCCGGCCCACCGCCTCCTGCGGCAGACCGTCCGTGGCTTGGAGGACATGGCGCTGATGTTCATAGTCGTTGAGATAGACCGAGCAGACATCCGCCCCGACCACCTGCTTGACTCGCCGCACGATGATCGAGAGCGCCTGCTCGAGATCGGGGGCGTCGTTGACCTCATGAACGATCCGACGCAATGAACCGAGCACGCTCGGTGAGGCCACGGGCCCCAGGGGGGAGGGCTGCTCAGACACGTCTTACTAGACCTATCCCTGTTTTAATAACTGAGTGATTGCGCCACCCCTAACTGGGTAAGGCCCCGCCGGACTGGAGAAGACAGATTGCAGGATCATCGCGTGAGAGACGCTCACAAATAACCATGCCGTAACACGTCCGGTCGGCCCATATGATATGGATAGGGTTCCGGTACCCCCTCTGGATAGAGGAGCGGCGCCAGCTCTTCAAGGGCCTGCTGATAGACGTGGCGTTTGAAATACACGACCTCATAGAGCGGCTGCCAATATCTGACCCAGCGCCAGGCGTCGAACTCGGGCTTGGCCGTGCGATTGAGGCAAAAGGCATCGTCGCCACAATGCACGCGCAGCATGAACCATAACTGTTTCTGACCGATACAGGTCGGACCACAGCAATGACGCCGGATATAACGCTTGGGCAGGTGATAACGCAGCCAGCTGCGGGTGCAACCAAGGATCGTGACATCCTGTTCACGCAGCCCAACCTCCTCCTGGAGCTCGCGAAAGAGGGCCTGTTCTGGGGTTTCATGGGCCTTGATGCCGCCCTGGGGAAATTGCCACGCGTTTTGGCCGATGCGGCGTCCCCAGAAGAGGCGGCGTTCCTGATTGGTCAGGATGATGCCGACATTAGGTCTGAAGCCGTCGTGATCGATCAAGGATGGTCTCTCCTTGGCTGGTGGCTTGCTCCCATTCTTTCACAGACCCCTTGTTTGCGGCAAGCTAGCAGCAGATATAAGCGATTTTGAATCAAGCACTTGTTGAATCATTGGCTTGCGCAATCCATCTCCATCCGCCTAGCCGAAACCGCTGGGCCAGCACAGATGCCGGCACCGATCCGATCCCTCACCTCTTGCCTTCCCCCGCCCTTGCAGAGCAGGCGGCGCTCTTGGGACGATTGCATGATCTGTCAACTCTACTTGGAAGCAATGGTGTGCCGCTTGCAATCTTTGATCTCGACAATACGCTCCTTGCCGGCGACTCGGATTATCTCTGGGGATGCTATCTGGTTCAGCAGGGTCTGGTCGATGGTGCCTGGTATGAGCACGAAAACGAACGTTTTTATCGCGAATATCGCGCGGGGACCCTGGATATCCGGGCATTCTTGCGTTTTGCCCTGCGCCCCTTGCGCGAACATCCGCGTGCGTTGCTTGAGTCGCTGCGGGCGCGGTTCGTGGAGGAGATGATCGCCCCCCTGATCACGCCCCAGGCCCAAGCCCTCGTCGAGCGCCACCGCACAACGGGCGATACCCTGCTCATCATCACTGCCACCAATGCCTTTGTGACTGCGCCGATCGCTGCGCGCTTCGGGATCGAACACCTCATCGCCACCCTGCCTGAAGAGCGTGACGGGTACTATACCGGCGAGGTGGAAGGCGTCCCCGCCTTTCGCGAGGGCAAGGTCATCCGGCTGGAAGATTGGTTAGCCGAACGGCGTCTGGACCTCAAGGGAAGCTTCTTTTATAGCGACTCACATAACGACTTGCCGCTTTTAGAGCGCGTCGATCACCCCTGTGCCGTCAATCCCGACCCTCAGCTCCAGGCGATCGCCGCCGAGCGTGCCTGGCCGATCCTGTGGCTGCGGGATGATGCGCCGCTATCTCCCGCAACCTAGGGGCAAAGGTTGCCCGTGCACCGCCCAGCCCTTGCTCTGTCGGCACAAGGGGCAGGCGGAAGCGCGCGGCTGCAGGCGAGCGCACCTCTGTCATTCGCCGGTCATCGAATTCATATCAATCGGTAACACTCGCTGCCTATGATAGCTCTCTAGGCATTGTGTAACCCGTAACTCGGTGAGGACATTCGATGGTCGCGTCTGTTTCTGCGTCTACCACCAAACGCGGCGAGCGTTTATATGTCGAGATCGCAACCTCCAGGGCCGCGGTCCGCGAGGCGCAGGCGCTACGCTACCGGGTCTTCGGCGAGGAGATGGGGGCCCAGCTCAAAGGAGAGCCGGGCTATGATCATGACGAGTTCGATGATTACTGCCAGCATCTCCTGGTCCGCGACTCGCGTACCGGCCGGGTTGTCGGGTGCACGCGCCTGCTGACAGACACCAGCGCCCAGCAGATCGGGCGTTTTTATTCCGAGGGTGAATTCGATCTCAGCGCTATCAAGCGGCTCAACGGGCGTCTGTTAGAGGTGGGACGGACCTGCATCGCTACTGAGTTCCGGCAAGGCCCAGCAATCGCGGTGCTCTGGTCGGGTCTGGCAGGCTTCATCCAGATCCACGGCTTTGATTATCTCTTTGGCTGCGCGAGCCTGCCCCTTGGTGAGTACGACCTGCAAGCGGCGGCGATCATGAATCGGCTGCGCCGCCAGGCCCTGGCACCAGAAGAGTATCGGGTCAAACCACGGCTTCCCTTGTTAACCACCCAGGTTGCCGATGAGGTCTTGGACGCCCCCCTGCCACCGCTCTTACGGACCTATATCCGTCTCGGCGCGAAGGTCTGTGGCGAACCCTGCCGCGATCCCGATTTCGGGGTTGCGGATGTATTGATATTGCTCAATATTGATCAATTGAATCCCGCCTATTCGCGGCACTTTCTCGAACGGTATGAGTTCTAATGTAAAAATCCCGAGAGGCATGAGGCGCATGAGAGCTTGACGGCAAGGGATCCTGGTTCGGAGTAAAGGCTCGCTTTTATCATGATGGTCGCGCGTATCCTATGGCGTACTGCGAGACTCAGTGAGCACCTCATCACGGGGAGCGTCATCGCCTGGTCCGCCACCCTGCTCAACCGCCAGCGGGCAGCTTGGCTACCCCAGGCCGTACGCTGGTGGCACGCGCGCCTGCTGCGCGCACTCGGGGTGCAGGTCTGGGTCAGCGGTCAACTGGAACCAAACTGCTTACTGGTTGCCAACCACATCTCTTGGCTCGATATCCCCGTTCTAGGCGCACAGGCTGAGATCTATTTTCTGTCGAAATCCGAGGTGAGACGTTGGCCGTTGATCGGTTGGTTCGCCGAGCTCGCCGGAACCCGTTTCATCGAGCGCGGTGCCTATCAAGCCGAGGCCGTAATCCGGCAGCTTGGCTCCGATCTCGAACAGGGGCGTACGACAATGATCTTTCCGGAGGGAACAACGACCGACGGCCAAAAGGTCAGACCCTTTCATCCCCGTCTATTCACCATCGCTCAGACAAGTGCAAGGCACATCCAGCCGGTAGCGATCCGCTACCGGCGTCTGGATGATCCGGCCCCTGATCTGACCGTGCCCTATATCGGTGATGACAGCCTGTTGGCCAACCTGTGGCGGGTCATCTGTCATCCAGGTCTGATCGCCCAGGTTGTTTTCCTCGACCCGATCCAACCCCATGCGGGTGAGACCCGCCGCGCCCTGGCCCAGCGGGCCCGCGCATCGATCCTTGCTGCGCTCTCTGCGCTGGATCATCCAGCTGACGGTGGCACTACCATGCCGGCAGATGTTGGCCCCCTATCATTCCCAAGCGAGACCCAAGCGGCCTGATCCCTCATGTCCAACCAAGACCAGGCGCTGGCCGGTGGCCCGCTGAAGATCGCCATCGTGACCGAGACCTATCCGCCCGAGATCAATGGTGTCGCCAATACGATGCGCTATCTGGCGACGGGTATGGCCGCGCGCGGTCATGCCGTGCAGGTCATCCGACCACGCCAGCCTGCTGACGCCACCTGTGTTCCCGACAGTAGCTGTGAGCACCATCTGGTGCCGGGTCTGCCCATTCCGGGATATCGCAGCCTCCGCTTTGGTCTGCCGGTTTATTGGCGTCTGCGTCGCCTCTGGAAGACCAATCCGCCCGATCTCGTCTATATCGCGACTCAAGGGCCCCTGGGCCATGCAGCTCTCGCTGCGGCGCGCTCGCTCAAGATCCCCAGCGTGACGGGCTTTCATACCCATTTTCAGCGTTATAGCCAACATTACGGGCTGGGGCTGCTCACCCGTCAGATCGAAAAGCGCCTCAAACATTTCCACAATCATTCAGACGCTACCCTGGTCCCAACGGAGGAGCTGCGCGCAGCGCTCATTGCCGAAGGTTTTGAGAACGTCTATGTCTTCGGGCGCGGCGTCGATACCGAACACTTTGCGCCGAGCCGCCGCTCTGCTGAGCTGCGACGCACCTGGGGATGTGGACCCGAGGATTTGGCGGTGCTCTATGTCGGGCGTATCGCCGCCGAAAAGAATCTGGCACTCGCCTTGGCTGGGTTTCGCGCCATTCAGGAGCGCCGTCCAGAGGCCCGCTTCGTGCTCGTTGGCGATGGACCTGAGTTCGGAGCTCTCAAACAGCAACACCCCGATCTGATCTTTGCGGGGGCGCG
Source organism: Caldichromatium japonicum (assembly GCF_011290485.1). Taxonomy (GTDB): domain Bacteria; phylum Pseudomonadota; class Gammaproteobacteria; order Chromatiales; family Chromatiaceae; genus Thermochromatium; species Thermochromatium japonicum. Next base: position 2,241,545 of record NZ_CP048029.1, read on the forward strand.
CAGGGGCGATGAATTGGCCGCGCATTACGCCTCGGGCGATCTGTTTCTTTTCCCGAGCCTGACCGAGACCTTCGGCAATGTCGTGACCGAGGCCATGGCCAGCGGTTTGCCGGTCATCGCCTTCGCTTATGCGGCAGCAGGGGCCTATATCCGACCCTGGATCAATGGCGTTCCCGTTGCGCTTGGGGACGAGGATGCATTCATCGCAGCCTGTGTGCAATGCGTCGATGATCCAGAGCGGCTGCGCCGGATGGGGAGCGAGGCGCGCAAGACGATGCAGGATAGCGGCTGGGAGCGCGTGCTCGCGCGGGCCGAGGAACTGTTATGCGCGGTGATTCATCAACGACGGGCGAACAACGCTAATGGAGTCCTGTCATGCAAGCCTGGCTAAGACATCTGAATGATCTTGAGGTGAGCGTGTGTCGGGTATGGAGCCGATCCGGCGGTCGGCATCCCTGGCTTCAACAGCCCTTCGCGATCGTCAGCCGACTGGGGGATGGGGTCTTTTGGTATAGCCTGATGGCCGCCCTGCCCCCGGTCTATGGATTGTCAGGGTTACAGGCGAGCCTGCACATGCTGCTGACCGGTGCGCTGGCCTTACTGCTCTATAAATTGCTCAAAGGTGCCACCCGGCGCCCTCGGCCTTGTGACCATGCACACGACATCACCGCCCTGGTGCCGCCGCTGGATCAATACAGCTTTCCATCTGGGCACAGCTTGCACGCCGTGGCCTTTTCGACGGTCGCGATCGATTATTTCCCCGAGCTTGGCTGGCTGCTCGTCCCTTTTACTACCCTGATCGCGCTGTCGCGCATCGTTTTGGGATTGCATTACCCAAGCGATGTCCTGATGGGTATCCTGATCGGGCTAGCGCTGGGATATAGCAGCATCCTGTTTGTATAGGGCCCAGCAAGCGGCATGCCGACCGTTTTCCTCAGTATTGGCCGCTAAGCTCTGGGGCTCTTGCCTGCCTTGCGGGAGCGCTGGGCGCCCCCGGGCGATCACTGATGTGGATTACTCGTCAGGTCCCACCGCCTTCATGCTTAGCCGGATACGGCCCTGTTTGTCGATCTCGAGCACCTTGACCCGCACGATATCGCCCTCCTTGAGCTTATCGCTAACCGACTGGACGCGCTCCTCACAGATTTGTGAGATGTGGACCAGACCATCGCGTCCGGGCAGGATGGTGACGAAAGCACCGAACTCCATCAGCCGTGAGACCCGTCCCTCATAGACCTTGCCGACCTCCACATCAGCAGTGATGAGCTGGATACGCCGTTTGGCCTCCTCGCCCGCCGCCTTGATGACCGAAAAGATCTTGACCAGTCCATCGTCGCTGATGTCGATGGTAGCGCCGGTCTCCTCGGTGATGGCCCGGATCACCGAGCCACCCTTGCCGATGACATCGCGGATCTTTTCGGGATGGATCTTGAACTCGATGATCCGCGGTGCATGCTCAGACATCTCGGGGCGGTGTGAAGGCATCACCTTGTTCATCTCGGCAAGGATATGGAGCCTGGCCTCGCGCGCCTGGGCGAGTGCAATCTCCATGATCTCGCGGGTGATCCCCTCGATCTTGATGTCCATCTGGAGGGCATTGACACCCTCAGCAGTACCTGCGACCTTGAAGTCCATGTCGCCGAGATGATCCTCATCGCCCATGATGTCGGTCAGGACCGCGAACCGGTTGTCTTCCTTGATCAGACCCATTGCCACCCCAGCGACAGGGGCCTTGATCGGCACCCCTGCATCCATGAGCGCCAAACTGGTCCCACAGACGCTCGCCATCGAGCTTGAGCCGTTGGACTCGGTGATCTCCGAAACCACGCGCACTGAATAGGGGAATTCCTCGATGCTGGGCATGACCGCGAGAACTCCGCGCTTGGCCAGCCGCCCATGACCGATCTCGCGACGCTTAGGGCTGCCGACCCGTCCGATCTCGCCGACACAAAAGGGCGGGAAGTTGTAATGGAGCATGAAATGCTCCTTCCGCTCTCCTTCCAGTGCGTCGACGATCTGCGAATCGCGCTCGGTGCCCAGGGTAGTCACCACCAGCGCCTGGGTCTCGCCGCGGGTAAATAAGGCCGAGCCATGGGTACGAGGCAGGACGCTGGTGCGGATACTGATCGGGCGCACGGTCTTAGTATCGCGCCCATCGATGCGCGGCTGCCCCATGAGGATGGCATCGCGCACCGTGCGCGCCTCGAGCGCCTCGATGACCTGGCGCACCTGCGCCTCGGGCCAGGCAGGGTTTTCACCGCCACAGAGCTGCTCGACGATGGCGTTGCGTGCGTTGTCGAGCGCGGCATGGCGGGCCTGTTTTTCCTTGATCCGATAGGCGGCAGCGATGGATTCAGCCCCGAGCTCATACACCGCCTGGGTCAGGGCCGGATCGATGACATGCGGCGTCCAGGGGATGGGCGGTCTGCCGACCTCGGCGGCCAGTTCGCGGATCGCCTGAATCACCACCTGCATCTGCTCATGCCCGAACATCACCGCCCCGAGCATGACTTCCTCGGACAGCTCGCGCGCCTCCGACTCAACCATCAAGACGGCCTTGTCGGTGCCGGCGACGACCAGGTCTAGATCTGAATCAAGGTTGAGGCCGATCATCGGCGGGTTCAGGATATAGCGCCCGTCTTTGTAGCCGACGCGGGCGGCGCCAATCGGCCCGTTGAACGGCACGCCCGAGATCATCAGGGCTGCCGAGGCGCCGATCATCGCCGGGACCTCGGGGTTGACCGCCGGATTCAACGACTTGACCGTGGCGATGACCTGTACCTCGTTGCAGAACCCCTTGGCAAAGAGGGGGCGCAAGGGGCGATCGATCAGACGCGCGGCCAGGATCTCGCCCTCGCTCGGGCGGCCTTCACGCCGGAAGAAGCCGCCTGGGATGCGCCCGGCAGCATAGGTCTTTTCCTGATACTCGACGGTCAGCGGCAGGAAATCCTGCGCAGCACCCGGGCTTTTATCCACGACGACCGTGACCAAGACGACGGTATCATCCATGTTGACCATGACCGCGCCATCGGCCTGGCGGGCGATCTCCCCCGTCTCCAGCCTGACGGTTTGGGTTCCGTATTGGAATTGCTTCACAATGGGCTTAGGAATCACAGATAACTCCTCGGCATAGTTTGGGCCAGCGGCACACGGTGGGTCTGGGATGCAGCCTGGATCCCGGAATCAAGCAGGCAAACGGACCAGGCCGGCTGCGGTCTGGTCCAGAGGCCCATCAGCCCTGTTGCCAGCCGCATACCTTCAGCGGCGCAGACCCAGGCGGGCAATGAGCTCGCGGTAGCGGTCGAGATCCTTGCGCTTGAGATAGTCGAGCAGCTTGCGCCGTGCATTGACCATGCGCACCAGGCCCCGGCGTGAATGATGATCTTGGGTATGGGTCTTGAAATGCTCGGTCAACTGTTGAATGCGCGCCGTCAACAGGGCTACCTGGACCTCTGGCGAACCGGTATCGCGTTCGCCGCGCGCATATTCATCGATGATCTTCTTTTTATCCGCAGCAGTCATCGTCATTGGATGCTTTCTCCAGTCGTTGTCAGTGTTTTACATCAGGCCGCATGCTTGGCGGCACTTCTTCGGGATGCCTGGGCGATCTGTTTGCGCCTTGGCATCGGCCCCCGCCCCCGGCAATGACCCCAGGGACTGGCAGGCACCGCCATCCTGGCGGCATTTTTTAAGGGTGCTGGCTAGAAACCCGCACCCCAGACTCACAGAAGTCGCTTGGGCTGAACACGGCCATCGTCGCTGATCTCGCCGACACCGATAAAGCGGGCGTTGGGATCATATAATCGCACCCAGCCCTCGGCGGGCGCCTGGGGCACCAGCACCGCTTGCCCCTGTTGCAGATAAAAGGCGGCATCCGGGGAAAGCCGCAGGGCCGGGTAGTGCCCGAGTGCAGTATCGAGGGGCAGGAGCAGGGCGTCGAGGGCGTTGAAATCGCCCTGTTCAGCAAGGGCGGCGATCCGCTCGCTCGTGATAAAGGACGCCCCTGGTTCGATATAGGGTCCCACACCCATTCGGCGCAGGGCACTGACATGGGCGCCGCAGCCCAGCGCCCGACCGATATCCTCGGCGAGGGTGCGTATATAGGTCCCTTTAGAGCAGTGCACATCGACCTCGATCTCAGGCAGCTTGAGCGCCACCAGAGACAGCGCATGGATGTGAATCCGGCGCGGCTGGCGATCGACCTCGATCCCCTGACGCGCGAGACGATACAGCCGCTCGCCTTGATGTTTGACCGCCGAATACATGGGAGGCAATTGATCGAGCGGGCCGATGAAACGGTCGAGGACAGCGCGGATCTGGTCTGCGCTCAGGTCGCCGACCGGCGCTGTAGCCAACACCTCACCCTCGGCGTCGCCGGTCGCGGTGGTCACCCCCAAATGGATGCGCACCCGATAACGCTTATCGGCGTCTAGTAAAAAGGCCGAGAACTTGGTCGCATCGCCTAGACAGCAGGGCAGGAGACCAGTGGCTAAGGGGTCGAGGCTGCCAGTATGCCCTGCCTTGCGCGCACGATAATGGCTCTTGATCTGTTGCAGGGCGGCGTTCGAGGTCAGACCTGCTGGCTTGTCCAGCAAGAGGATCCCAGTGATTGGGCGTCCAGGCGGACGACGTCCCATTTCACTCCACCTCGTGATGCTTGGAGCGGTCCTGACCGACCGCTTGTTCGATGAGCGAGACCAGGCGCTCACCGCGGGCGATGGATTCATCGTGGACGAAATGGAGCTGTGGCATGGTGCGCAGACGGATCTCTTGAGCCAACCGGCGGCGCAGGAATCCGCTGAGACGCCCGTTTAATAGGCGTTCTTGCTCCTTGGCGCCCTCATCATCGGGGAAACAGGTGAAATAGACCTTGGCATGGGCGAGATCACGCGTCACCTGCACCTCATGGATCGTCAAGTTGGCCAGACGCGGATCCTTGACCTCATCGCGAATCAGTATGGCTAACAGGCGCTGGATCTCGGCACCGATGCGCTCGGTGCGTTCAAAGGTATGCTCGCTCACAGGACGCGCGCCCGCTCCGTGCGCTCAAAGACCTCGATCTGGTCTCCGGGGCGCACATCGGTATAGTTGCGTACACCGATCCCACACTCGAAGCCCTGTTTGACCTCGCTGACATCGTCCTTGAAGCGGCGCAGCGACTCCAGGGTCCCCTCATAGATCACGACATTGTTGCGTAAGACGCGGATGGGGTTGTTGCGTTTGATCACGCCCTCGACCACCATGCAACCGGCCACCGTCCCGAACTTGGACGAACGGAAGACCTCGCGCACCTCGGCCAGACCGATGATCTCCTCGGTGACCACTGGGCGGAGGAGACCGGCGATCGCCTTCTTGACATCATCGATCAGCTCATAGATCACGCTGTAATAGCGCAGATCCAGGCCCCGCTCCTCGATCACCCGGCGTGCCGCGGCATCGGCGCGCACATTGAAGCCCAGCAGGATGGCATTGGAGGTCACCGCCAGGTTGGCATCGGACTCGGTGATCCCGCCGATGCCAGCAGCAACGATGGCGACCTTGACCTCATCGGTGCTGAGTTTCAGCAGGCTTTCCTTGAGCGCTTCCAGACTACCCTGGACATCGGCCTTCAGGATGATATTGACCGACTTCTGCTCGCCCTCCTTGAGCTGGGTAAAGAGCTGATCCAGGCTAACTCCGCGCTGTTCATCGAGTCGGCTCTGGCGGGAACGGGCAGCACGCAGTTCAGCGACCTCACGGGCACGGCGTTCGTCGCTCACGACTACGACATCATCGCTTGCATTCGGGGTGCCGGAAAGACCCAGGACCTGCACTGGGATCGAGGGCCCAGCCGCCTCGACCGTACGTCCCGACTCATCAAACATGGCGCGCACCCGGCCATATTCGGTTCCCGAAACGATGATATCGCCGCGTTTGAGCGTCCCTGCCTGGACCAGGACGGTGGCCACCGGCCCCCGCCCTTTGTCTAGGCTGGATTCGATGATGGTGCCGCGCGCTGGGCCCTCGATGGGGGCCTTGAGCTCTAACACCTCGGCCTGAAGGAGGATGGCCTCCAGGAGGTCATCGATCCCCGCACCGGTCTTGGCCGAGACCTTCACCATCATGGTATCACCGCCCCATTCCTCGGCCAGGACCTCGTGCTGGGTCAATTCCTGCATCACCCGATCCGGATTGGCCTCGTGCTTGTCGATCTTGTTGATCGCCACGATCAGCGGCACACCAGCGGCGCGGGCATGTTGAATGGCCTCGGCTGTCTGGGGCATGACGCCATCATCGGCAGCGACGACCAGGACCACAATGTCGGTGACCTTGGCGCCGCGCGCACGCATCGCCGAAAATGCAGCATGGCCTGGGGTATCGAGGAAGGTCACGGTGCCACGTGGGGTCTCGACATGATAGGCGCCGATGTGCTGGGTGATACCACCGGCCTCGGCAGAGGCCACACGGGTGCGCCGGATATAATCGAGGAGCGAGGTCTTGCCGTGGTCGACATGCCCCATGATGGTGACGACCGGCGGGCGTGGATACGCCTCGAACTGACCCTCTTGTTCCTCGAGTTCTTCTTGTAAGGCCACCTCGGCATCGCGCTCCTCGGCGAGGACCGCCTTGTGTCCCATCTCTTCGACAACCAGGACGGCGGTATCTCGATCGAGGACCTGGTTGATGGTCACCATCATCCCCTGCTTAAAGAGTTCTTTGATCACCTCAGACGCCTTGACCGACATGCGGCTGGCGAGCTCGGCCACGGTGATAGTCTCTGGGATCTCGACCTCGCGCACCACGGGCGCGGTCGGTTTTTGGAAGGCGTGTTTGTCCTGGAGCTGGGGTTTGGTGGGCTTTTTACGGCGACGCGGCGCACGTTCGTTCAGGGCGCCATCAAGATCTTCATAATCGCCGGGACCCACGTCCAAGGCCCGCAGACGGATCGGCGCTGCCTCCTTGCGGACGGCCTTTTTGGGCACGCGTCCCTTTTCCTTCTCCTTATCGACCTCGACCTCAACCCGCTCGGCGGCCTTTTTGACCACCTTTTTCGGCTTGGAGGTGTCAGCGCGGCGGGCCGCGGACTGGTCGGGAGGCCCAGATGGGGGATGGGTGCTGGACAGCTCGGATGTCTCGGCCTTGCTGCCTTCTTCTTGTTGCAGCGCCTGTGCCGCCTGCTCGGCCTCAAGACGCGCCTTCTCCTCGGCGCGGTGACGTTCCTCTTCCTCCTCAGTGCGACGACGGGCCTCAACCGATTGACGGCGTGCCTCCTCGGCCTCGCGCGCTCGCCGTTCCTGCTCTTCCTGTTCGGCCAGACGGCGCGCCTCTTGCTCGGCACGCAGGGCCTCCAAGGCTGCGCGGCGGCGCATATCATCGATGGCCGATCCAGAGCCGGTATGCTCGCGCTCGCCAGAACCGCCTTCGCTGGTGGGACGGCGGGCGGAGGGGACGGGCGGAGGCGCGGTCTCATCGCGGTTGAGGGGGCGTTTGTGCCGGACCTCGACGCTGACCGTCTTGCCGCTGCGCCCTGCCAGCGCTGGGCGCGAACCCGCCGTACTGCGCGGTGACGTTGCTGGCGAGATTCGCAGTTCGCTGACTGATTTGCGCTTGACGGTGATCTGAGCACCAAGCTCGCCCTCGGTTTGGTCCTTGCCGTGGCTGCGCCGCAGATAAACGAGGAGTTGCAGCTTCTCCTTTTCCGTAAGGGTCGAATCGGCGTCGCTGGCACTGATGCCGGCCTCCTTCAACTGGCTCAGAAGCCGTTCGACCGGGATGCCGACTGTGGAGGCGAGTTGCTTGACCGTGACTTCGCTCATGGACTGACCTTTTTAACCTCTATTCCCCCGGCGCATTCGCAAAGAGCGGCGCCCGCGCTTGCATGATCAACCGGGCGGCGCGTTGCTCGTCCATGCCCTCTAACTCCATAAGGTCATCGACCGCCAGGTCGGCGAGATCCGCGATGGTCTTGATCCCGCGCTCGGCGAGCATGGTAGCAAGCCGCTGGTCCATACCCTCGAGGGTCAACAACTCCTGTGCGCCGACCTCGGCGATCTCTTCGGCAGCCAGCGCGCGCATCAGAAGCACATCATGAGCGCGCGCACGCAGGATCTTAATGATCTCCTCATCCAAACCCTCGATGGCGCTCAGTTCCTCGATCGGCACATAGGCGAGATCCTCGATGTCCAGGAAGCCCTCGTCCACCAACAGCCGGGCCAACTCCTCTTCGATACCGAGTTGCGCCTTAAAGTGCTCGACCAGATGGCGGGTCTCCTGATCCTTTTTGGCAGCCGCCTCTTGTTCGTTCATGACATTGAGCTCCCACCCAGTCAGACGGGTGGCAAGCTTCACATTCTGGCCGAGGCGCCCGATGGCCTGGGCCTGATTTTCCTCCTTGACCACTACATCCATACTATGGGTCTCCTCATCCAGGATCACCGAGACGACCTCCGCCGGTGCCATCGCCTTCATCACGAAGTGCACTGGGTTCTCGTCCCACAGGATGATATCAACCCGCTCGCCATTGAGTTCGTTGGACACGGCCTGGACGCGCGAGCCGCGCATGCCGACACAGGCGCCCACTGGATCGATACGGGGATCACGGCTGCGCACCGCGATCTTAGCGCGCGACCCCGGATCGCGTGCCGCTCCCAGGATCTCGATCAGCCCCTCGCCGACCTCCGGTACCTCGAGCTTAAACAATTCGATGAGCAGCTCGGGCATGGTACGGCTGACGAAGAGCTGGGGGCCCTTCTGCTCGGGGCGCACGTCGTAGAGATAACCACGCAGCCGATCGCCCGAACGCACCGACTCACGTGGGATGACATGTTCGCGCGGGATGATCGCCTCGGCGTTGTTGCCGAGATCCAGGATGATGGCCCCGCGCTCGACCTTTTTGACGATGCCGGTCACCAGTTGTCCCTTGCGTGCATTGAATGCCTCGATGACCTTGGCCCGCTCGGCGTCGCGCACCCGCTGCATGATCGCCTGCTTGGCGCTCTGCACTGCGATGCGCCCAAAGGACTCGGACTCGATCTCTTCCTCGATGAAATCGCCAATCTTCAGATGAGGCTCCAGGAGGGCTGCCGCCGAGGCGGTGATCTGGCGCGCCGGGGTGTCTAACGCGTCATCAGGGACGATCTGCCAGCGCCTGAAGGTGCGGTATTGCCCAGTCTTACGGTCGATGGAAACGCGCACGTCGATGTTGCCGCCATGCTTTTTGCGGGTCGCAGAGACAAGCGCAGATTCGATCGCTTCGAAGATGACGCTCTCGGGGATGTCTTTTTCGTTAGAGACAGCTTCAACGACATTTAGGATTTCTTTGCTCATTCCATCCAATATCCCAGTCAAGGCGGGGTAGGCATGCAGAAGGTCGGGACTTGCGAATAGCAAGCAGACCGCAGCGCTCAGAGCTCGGGGACCAAGCGCGCCGAGTCGATGCTCGTCAAGGGGATCTCCCAATCGCGCTCATCGGCCCTCAGCCTGACGCCGCCAGGCGCAAGACCTAGCAATACGCCATCGAGTCGTCGCCGCCCCTCGATCTTTTCATGAAGACGCAGCCGAACGCGATGACCGGCAAAGCGCTCGAAATGTTCGGCGAAGACCAGAGGGCGATCCAGCCCCGGCGATGAAACCTCTAGGTCATACTGACCGGGGATCGGGTCCTCAACGTCTAAAACCCCGCTGAGTTGATGACTGACTGTAGCGCAATCATCCAGCGTGATGCCTTGCGCATGGTCGATATAGACGCGTAAACGGGCCGTATGGCGCGCCTTGAGATAGTCCACACCGACCAGCTCATAGCCCATAGCCTCGACTACGCCGCGCACCAGGCATGTCAGTTGGCTGTCAGCCGGCAGCATGATTGATACCCGCAAATAAAAATTGGGCCCTTGGCCCAACGCAACACACTGCCCCGCATCATGGATGACTGTCCGGCACATGCACTCAGATAGCAAAAGACCCCATCATAGGGGCCTTGGCGACAAGGATATTATAACCACGCTCCTTGCAATTTTTAGACTATACGCACTGCATTCTACGATTGCAAGGGCCACGCGCGCGGCGGCTGGAGCGCCACGCGCGCGAGCCTGGGCTTAAGCGCTAGCGCCCTGGGCCATATACCCCAGGCGCATAACCCGGCCAATAAGCGGGGCCATAGCCCGGATACGGATAGGGGGGATAGACCGGAGGCATGGCCTGGCGATGTTCTTCCCACTGCCGGCGCATCCGTTCCTCGGCTTCGCGGCGCATGGCCTCGTAGCGCGCCATCATCTCGGCACGGCGCTGCTGATGCAGGGACGCCCACTCATCCTGCGACCCCGAAGCGCCGGGCCGCGAAACGAGAGGCATCTGCTCGGGCATCGGGACCGGTGCGCTGGGCGCTGGCGCGGATGGCACAGGGGCAGCGGCAGCCCCCAAGGATTCGGGCTTGGGCTGGGGAGCCTCGGTAACCGGCACCTGCTGCACTGCAGCGGGTGGCGCCTGGACCGCAGGGGCAATAGAGGGCGACGGGGCAGCGGCGGCAGTCTGCTGTTCGACTGGTTTGGGTGCTGGCTTGACCGCCAGCGCCTCATAGCTGATCGGCGGCGGCAATGGCCGAGGCGAACTCTCGGCAGGTGGCACTGAAGTCTTGGATGAAGCGCTCGTCTCGGATGGTGCAGAGGTTTTGGTAGGCTCGACCGAACCTGCGGCCCCACCCGTCTCGGTCTTTGCCGCCTCAGTCTTTGCGATTGGCTGAGATGCGGCTGGCGCCTGGGTTTGGGCAGTACCGGTCTGCTCTTCCTGTTTGGCTGCAAAACCCAGAGAGTCCAGCGAGACCGGGCTCAGCTTGGCGAGCGTGTCGAGCATGGAACCCTCGCGGATACCACCGTCCTCGCGATCAACCGAACTGAGATAGACATAACCGAAGGCGAAGACCGCCGCCCAGAGGATGAGCTTGGGGAACCAACCGAGACCCTTGTGGGGAGTGGATTTTTCGTCCGAGCTAGACATAGGGGTGACTCCAGCGGAGATGACAATGGGTTAGGACATTACAAACAGAGATCGCCGAGCTGTATTTTAAACCCTCGCAGCCACGGCCTTCAGGATCGAGAGCACCCGCTCGACACACAGGCCCAGATTCTCCTCGATCTCCTTCATGGTGATCACACTGCCGCTCTTACCGGCGGCCCAATTGACGACAAAGGCGAGGCAGGCATAACACAGACCCAATTCGCGTGCGAGCGCAGCCTCTGGCATCCCGGTCATCCCAACCATATCGCAGCCATCCTGTTCGCAGCGCAGGATCTCGGCGGCGCTCTCAAGCCGCGGCCCTTGGGTCGCGCCATAGGTCCCGCGCGGGATCAGGGGCTCGTCCAATCTTGCCGCAGTCTGGATCAATGCTTGGCGCAATGACTCGCAATAGGGCTCGGTGAAATCGACGTGCTCAACCCCCTCGCTCGTCCCATCATAGAAGGTATGGGCGCGCCCGTAGGTATAGTCGATGATCTGATCAGGGACCGCCAAGACCTGCGGGGCAAAGAGCGGCGTGATTCCACCGACCGCCGCCAGGCCGATGACCCACTCGGCACCCGCGGCGCGCAAGGCCCAGAGGTTAGCGCGATAGTTGATACCGTGCGGCGGTAGCCGATGGTCTGCCCCATGACGCGGTAGAAAGAGGATCTCACCCCTCCCCAGCTCACCCCGAATCAGTGATGCCGAGGTCGCACCATAGGGCGTCTCCACCGCCAAGGTTTCAAGCGGCACCAACCCTGGCAGGCTTGTGAACCCGGAACCGCCGATGATCGCTAACAAACCCATGACCCCCCTCGTTGGATTATTTTAGATTTTACTTGAATACCTATACTGAAGCCATTGGAAAACAGCTACAACCTTAAGGCCTATCCTGTTTTCGTAGAAAGGTATCGCCATGGCCCCAAGCGGGGGCCTTGTGCTTGCTGCACTCGGTCCTCCTGGGGATCGCCCCTAAAAAGATACCCGCCACCCGCATCCCTGGCTGGTTGATCGAGGGTTCAAGCGGCTGGTTTTTTGCTCAGGCCGACTCGCCCAGGCATATAGGACAAGCAGGATCGGGAGGCAAACGCACCTGTCGCCAATCGAGTCGCAAGGCATCAAACAGGATCAGCCGACCGAAGAGCGGCTCTCCGATGCCGGTCAGGATCTTGATCGCTTCGATCGCCTGGAGGCTGCCGATGACCCCAAGCAGCGGGCCCAGCACGCCGTTTGCGGTACAGGTCTCATCGAGTGCCCCCTCCTCGGGATAGAGACAGCGATAACAGGGACCACCGGGTCTGCCGCTGAAGGCCGTGAGCTGACCCTCGAAGCGGATGGCCGCACCCGAGATGAGGGGGATGGTCGCGCGATAACAGGCGGCATTGAGAGCAAAGCGGGTCGGAAAGTTGTCGCTGCAATCCAGGACGAGATCCACCCCGCTCACCAACTCAGGCAGGCTGTCCGCCCCAACCCGCCCCTCATGGACCTCAAGCTCGACTGTGGGATTGAGCGCCGCAAGACTTCGTCGCGCTGATGCGGTCTTGGGCATGCCGATGCGCTCGGCGGTATGCAGGATCTGGCGCTGTAGATTCGAAAGCTCCACCCGATCCCCATCAACTAACACCAGACGGCCTACCCCTGCCGCGGTAAGATAGCATGCGGCCGCCGATCCTAGACCACCGAGCCCGACGATGAGCACCCGCGCCGCGCGCAGGCGTTTCTGCCCCTCGACCCCAAACTGCGGCAAGAGGATTTGGCGGCTATAGCGGATGAGTTCGTCGTCGGTCATGGTCTAGCGCCCTCAATTGGTTGGACAGAGCTTTGTAGTTCATGCGGCTTCTCGCGGCACAAGCCTGCCCGGCTTCGAGGGGTGACATGAAACCTAGTTTCTCGAGATGCCAATGGGGATTGGAACGATCCCTGAACTCGCTAACGGCCTGCCGCACCGCTTCGAGGTTGCGCAAGAGACGGCCATGGATGGCCTGCTCCTTCACTGTCCGCCTCAAGCGCTCGCCGACAGTATTGGTCTGGGGCTCGGCAACCAAGGCAAAACGCCCCTCGCTCCCCCAGAGCTCGATCTGTTTCAAGCATAGGCCAAGCATAGGCCCCCATACTGGCGAACTCGCCCTGGAGCCCTTGGGCAATCGGCGGCAAGGCCGCGAAACGATTGCCGATCTTCGAGATTATGGATAGCGATGCCGTCGGCATCGAAAGGATCGACAGCAGAAGACACCCACACCCAACCGCCTTCCAAGGTCTGGATCGAATACCGTCGCTGCCCCACCTCCATCACCCCCTCGCCGGCATCACCAGTGGTTTCCCGAGCGGATCACTCTCGCGTTCCTCGAGGCCAGCAGCCATGCCCGCCAAGGCACAATCACACCACTGCCCAGACGACCAGCGCTTGACTGCCACCGCCGCGCAGGGTGCGCGTCCAGTCGCTCTACGCACACCAAGCAGCCCCTCCACTACCACCTCCCCAACCCCACTCTCATCGACCATCTCCCGCTCCTTCCCCAGAGATGTCTATTTATCCCAATTTCGTGTCCAAAAGAATTGCGGGCAGGGCACAATGAGGGCTTCTAAAACAAGCAACTCCACTCTATACAGCGTTGGTCTGTATGCTTTAAGATCTGACCGCAATGAAAATTATCAATTGCCGTTCGCCAACATGAATCCTAAAGGGTGCTGCGGCAATCACTCTGTGAAAAATAAATAATAATAAGGCTAGCCGCATAGATCGGGGAGGAGTGTACATGTCGGAGTCCGAGTCTTCAGTGCGCAAGCGCCTTCCCTGGTTGATACCTATCGTGCTGTTTCTGGGAGGCGTGGTCTTCGTTTGGGCCTTGGACTTCGGGATCAAGGTGACCAATACCCTCGAGTTCTGCACCTCATGTCACACGATGCAGACCAACTTCGAGGAGTACAAGGAATCCCGTCACTACAAAAACCGCTCAGGCGTCCAGGCCACCTGCGCCGACTGTCATGTCCCCAAGGTGCTTGGGCCCAAGCTGGTCACCAAGTTCGTGGCGGCCAAGGATGTCTATCACGAAATCATGGGGACCATCGACACCCCCGAGAAGTTTGAGGCCAGGCGCTGGTATCTGGCCAACCTGGTCTGGAAACGCATGGAGGCGAGCGACTCGCGCGAGTGCCGTTCCTGCCACGATTACGGCGACATGGACCTTTCTGAGCAAAACCGCTCGGCGCGCAGCCGGCATGCGGCGGCCCAGGACAAGGGCCAGACCTGTATCGAGTGTCACAAAGGGGTCGTGCACCAGCTGCCGACCGAGCCTGAGACGAGCGCACCTTGATCAAAATCGCTGAGGTCGCTATGGACCCGCGCCCGCCTAGTCTTAAGCTGCTTTTGTTGATCGGGGGCCTTTTGGCTGCGGTTATCCTGCCTTCGGGTGCCGCCGAAAAGGACCTGGATACCGAGCTGCGTCTGACCGTCATGGTCGGCGATACCGAGACCGCCGCCAGATTGCTCGATCAAGGGGCGCATGTCGATGCGCCCAACCCATTCGGCAAGACAGCGCTCATGTTTGCGGTCGAGGGAGGAGATCTCGCGACCGTATCCCTCCTCCTGAGCCGTGGAGCCGATGTCAATGCGCGGACGGTCGCTGGCTGCACGCCCCTGACCTTTGCAGCCGAGGCCGGACATATGGGGATCAGTGCCTTGCTGCTGGAGCGCGGCGCCCATCTCCATGACCGTACCCGCGCCGGCTGGGATGCCTTGATGATCGCAGCGCGCAACGGCTATCCCGAGATCGTCGAGCAGTTGTTGTTCAAGGGCGCAGACCCCAAGGCCGCCGATCGCGATGGCCGCACCGCCCTGATGCAGGCCGCGGCCAAGGGTCAGATTGCTGTCTTGCCCCTCTTGGTCAAGGGCGGCGCGGAGCTTGAGGCGCGCGACAAACAAGGGGCCACGGCGTTTCTCATCGCCGCCGATCAGGGACAGGTGGATGCCATCTCGACCCTGACCGAGCTCGGGGCCCGCCTGGATGCTCAGGATGGGATGGGCTCGACCGCCTTACACCTGGCGATCGGGCACAGTCACGCCGCAGCGGTGGAGCGCTTGCTCGCCCTGGGTGCCGACCCCAACCAGGCCGATCAGGAAGGAGTGACTCCATTGATGGAGGCAGTTGCCGCCGGTCACCTGGAGATGATCGATTGGCTGCTCGCAGCGGGGGCCCGCGTCGATCTCAAGGACAAGGCCGGGCGCACCGCTGCCGACATCGCTGCCCACATGGGCAAGACGCAGGTCCTGGAGCGTCTAGCGTTTCCCCCTGCCAACCCCCTGTGAAAGGACCCCACTCTGATGCCGATTAACCTGCGGCTATTCATCAATAACAACCCCATTGGGTCAGCGGATGGGATGCCTTGATCCTTGTCATAAAACCTGAATACCAAAAAGGAGAGGAGCTACACCATGACACAGCACCCTGTGCGACTTTTATTCGCAACCTGTCTGATTGCACTTGGAGGCATCTCCAAGGCTGGAGCCGAGCCGAGCCCTGAGATACTGGCCAACAATTGCGCTGGCTGTCACGGGACCTACGGCAATAGCCTAGGCCCGGCCTCGCCGTCCATTGCGGCCATGGACCCCAAGGTCTTCGTCGAGGTCATGGAGGGGTTCAAGAGTGGCGAGATCGCCTCGACCATCATGGGGCGCATCGCCAAGGGCTATACCAAGGAAGACTTCGAAAAGATGGCCGGTTATTTCAAGCAGCAGACCTATCAGCCAGCCAAGCAGGACTTTGACAAGGCCCTTGCCAAGAAAGGGGCTAAGCTCCACGAAAAGTATTGCGAGAAGTGCCATACCGAGGGCGGAAAGCCGCTGGCCGAGGAGGAAGACTATCACATCCTCGCCGGTCAATGGACGCCCTATCTGCGCTATACCATGTCTGACTTTCGCGCCGACCGCAGACCGATCGAAAAAAAGATGAAGACCAAGCTCGATGAGCTGCTCAAGGCCGAGGGCGAGAAAGGGCTCGATGCGCTATTCGCCTTCTATGCCAGCCAGCAATAACCCCGGAGGTCAGATACCATGGCTTTGAACAGACGCGACTTTTTGAAGGTCTCTGGCGCCCTAGCCGCGGGTGGGCTGTTGGGCTTTCCCTATCTTGCGCTTGGCGCTGAGCGTCGGGTCGTGGTCGTCGGCGGCGGCACCGGGGGGGCGACTGCAGCAAAATATCTCAAGCTCGCCGATCCTGACCTCGATGTCACTCTGATCGAACCCAACCCCTTCTACTACACCTGTTACATGAGTAACGAGGTGATCGGCGGCGAACGCAGCCTCGAATCGCTCAAGGTCGGCTATGATGGGCTTAAGGCCCGCGGCGTCCAAGTCGTGCAAGATACCGCGGTGGCGATCGACCCAGAGAACAAGGTCGTCAAGACCGCAGGCGGCGCTGAGTTCAGCTATGACCGCTGCGTGGTCTCGCCCGGTATCGAGCTCATCCATCACAAGATCGTGGGGCATAGCGAAGAGAACTTGCAAAAGATGCCCCACGCTTGGAAGGCGGGTGAGCAGACCGAGCTTCTGCGCAAACAAATCGAGGCCATGCCCGACGGCGGGGTGGTGATCATCGCCCCGCCTGCCGCTCCCTTCCGCTGCCCGCCCGGGCCCTATGAGCGCGCCAGCCAGATCGCCCATTATCTGAAGGCCCACAAACCCAAGTCGAAGGTCATCATCCTTGATGCCAGCGATAAGTTTTCCAAACAGGCCCAATTCATCAAGGGCTGGGAGCGGCTCTATGGCTATGGCAGCGAAAACGCCCTGATCGAATGGCGCCCGGGGCCGGATTCTGCGGTCACCAAGGTTGATCCAAATGAGATGACGGTCGAGACCGCTTTCGGTGACACCGTCAAAGGCGATGTGATCAATCTCATCTGTCCGCAGCGCGCCGGTGCGATCGCCCAGGCCGCAGGATTGACCAACGAGGCGGGCTGGTGTCCAGTCGATGTGCGGACCTTCGAGTCCAAGATCCATAAGGACATCCATGTCATCGGCGATGCCTGTGCTGCTGTCCCCATGCCTAAATCCGGCTATTCTGCCAATAGCCAGGCCAAGGTCGCAGCGGCGGCGATCGTCGCCATGCTCAAGGGTGAAGAACCTGGGACACCGTCATATCTCAATACCTGCTATTCGATCCTGGCCCCGAACTATGGGATCTCGATTGCGGCTATCTATCGCCTGAACGCCGAAGGCTCAGCGATCGAGGCCGTACCCGACTCGGGCGGCATCACCCCCGTCGATGCCCCCGATTGGGTGCTCGAACGCGAGGCCCAGTATGCCCATAGCTGGTATCACAACATCGTGCACGACTCCTTCGGTTGATCGCCGTCGGATGTGCATCGTCTCAACTGCAAAGGGGCCGCAAGGCCCCTTTTTTGTTCCCTGCCCCGAGGAGGGCATGACAGACCCTGATGCCCTAGCGCGGGCGTTATCCTGTATGGAAGATCGGCATGACCAAGAGATTTCACACCTCTCTCCAAGCCCTCATCTATTTGATCCTGACCGGCGCTGCCTTGTTTGCGGTGCGACCAGGTGCAGCGGAGGATACTATGGCGGACCAACGCAACCGTTTGGTGAACCTGATCCAGCTTGAGGTGCGGGCGACGGCCCAAGAGCTCGGATTCGACCGACTCAATCCCGAGGTCGAGCGGGCACTGCGCACCGTACCACGCGAGCGCTTCGTCCCCGAGTCCGAGCGCGCCCTGGCCTATATCAACTCGCCCTTGCCCATCGGTCAGGGCCAGACCATCTCCCAGCCCTATATCGTCGCTATCATGACCCAATTGCTCGGCATCAAGGCCGGTGACCGGGTCTATGAGCTGGGCACGGGCTCGGGCTATCAGGCAGCGGTGTTGGCCGAGATGGGGGTTGAGGTCTATACGGTAGAGATCGTCCCTGAGCTTGCCGAGCGCGCAGCCAAGACCCTGGAGTCCCTGGGTCATGGCGACCGCGTCCAGGTACGCGCTGGCGATGGCTGGCTCGGTTGGCCAGAGGCCGCCCCTTTTGATGGGATCATTGTCACTGCAGCGGCACCGCGCATCCCCCGCCAGCTCGTCGAACAGCTCAAGCCCAATGGCCGCCTGGTGATCCCCATGGGACCTGCCGAGCGGACCCAGGAGCTGGTGGTCTATACGCGCAATGAACAGGGGGATTTGGTGCGGCGCGATATCTTGCCAGTGCGCTTCGTGCCGGTCACCGGGCCGATTGCGCCATAAAAAAGGCCCGGCGGGCGCCGGGCCAAATTACCACCAAAGGAGGATGGAGGAGTGCACTGGAGCCGAGAGCTTCAGTACATCACCAGTTTCTTATTTAGCCAGGCCTTTGTCAACCCCAATTTTTTGCTCCTCCCCCGAATCCTCATCGCCCCAGCGCTGGATCAGGGCGTGTGGAACATGCAGATGATCCAAGACCCGTGCGACCACAAAATCGACCAGGTCCTCAATGCGTTGCGGCCGGTGATAAAAGCCTGGGTTGGCCGGCAGGATGGTCGCACCGGCCTGGGCGAGGGAGAGCATGTTGTGGAGATGGATCAGCGACAATGGGGTCTCGCGTACCACTAGGATCAGAGGCCGGCGTTCCTTGAGCGCAACATCTGCGGCGCGTTCGATCAATGAGTTCGATAGCCCGGCGGCCAGGCGCCCGAGGGTACCTGTGGTGCAAGGGCAGATCGCCATCGCCTCTGGGGGGTGGCTGCCGCTGGCCACCGGAGCCGTCCAGTCCTGACGCCCGAAGACCCGTAAGCGCTCTGGTGCAACGCCCAGGTATTCGCGCAAAAAGGCCTCCGCCTCCTTGGGGCGGGCAGGGAGATTGAGCCCGGTCTCCATACGGATAACCATCTGGGCGGCGCTCGAGACCATGAGATAGACCCGGCTGTCTGCCTGGATCAGGCATTCGAGCAGCCGCAATCCATAACAGGCACCCGAGGCGCCAGTCATGGCGAGGGCGATGGTGCGCGGGGCGCTCGGCTCAGTTGGCATCGAGGGCGCGCAGTGCATCAAGCAGACGCTGATGGATACCGCCGAAGCCGCCGTTGCTCATGATCAGGATCTGATCCCCCGGCCGGCTATCGGCGACGAGCTGTTCGACGAGGGCAGCGATAGACACATGGACCCGAAGCCGCTCCCCAAGCCGAGCGAGGACCTGCGCCGCATCCCAGCCTAAGTCCGGCGGGGCATAGAAATAGACCCGATCGGCAGTGCTCAAGGCATCAGCAAGGGTGGCGTTATGAATACCCGAACGCATGGTATTAGAGCGCGGCTCGAGCACGGCGATGAGACGCCGCTCGCCCACCCGCTGGCGCAGGGCGGCGAGGGTCACAGCGATCGCGGTCGGGTGATGGGCGAAGTCATCAAAGACGCGGATACCCGAGACCTCGCCGCGCAGCTCCAGGCGCCGCTTGACCCCCTGGAAGCGGCTAAGTGCCTGGCACACAACCTCTGGCTCGATCCCAACATGGGCAGCCCCTGCCAGGACCGCCAGCGCATTGCGCATATTGTGCTCGCCGAGCAGCCCCCACCCCACGGTTCCGACCGCCCTACCCTGATGCAACATCCGAAAGCGCGCGCCATCGGCGGTCAGGGGTTCGGCTTGCCAGTCGCCGCCCGGCCCGAAGGTCGTCTGCGGCGTCCAGCAGCCCTGGGTGAGCACTGCCGTGATCGCTGGGTCTCGGGCGGGATGGATGATCAGACCGCTGCCTGGGACGGTGCGGACCAGATGATGGAACTGATGCTGGATCTGCCCAAGATCCTTGAAGATGTCTGCATGATCGAACTCAAGATTGTTGATGATCAGGGTCTTGGGGCCGTAATGCACGAACTTGGAGCGCTTATCGAAGAAGGCAGTGTCATATTCATCTGCCTCGACGACGAAATGCCGCCCCTCTCCCAAGCGCGTCGAGACGCCAAAGTCCTGAGGGACGCCGCCGATCAAAAAGCCCGGAGCAAGCCCTGCCTGATCCAAGATCCAGGCGAGCATGCTCGCGGTTGTGGTCTTGCCGTGGGTCCCGGAAACCGCCAAGACCCAGCGCCCTTGCAATACGAAGTTGCGCAGCCATTCTGGACCCGAGCAATAGGACAATCCGCGATCGAGAAGCGCCTCGACCACCGGCTGACCGCGCCTCATGGCGTTGCCGACGACGACCAGATCGGGTGTGGGATCGAGCTGTACAGCGTCATAGCCCTCGTGCAGCGCGATCCCAGCCGCAGCAAGCTGATCGCTCATCGGCGGATAGACATTGGCGTCCGAGCCTGTGACCCGATGGCCAAGCGCGCGCGCCAAGAGCGCGATCCCACCCATGAAGGTGCCGCAGATACCGAGGATATGGATATGCATACGAGGATCCGAAGAGGACTGGGGCCTAAGCGGTGCCGAACAGCCCGGTGATCACGGTGACGACGAGGATCTGAAAGGCCAGCGCAATGGCGGTGCCCTGACCCAGGGTGATCGAGAAGGTATGCCGCAAGATGTGTCCAGTCACCAGGATCCCCCAGACCAAGAGACCAAGCAATATAAAGGCGCCGAGTGCTACCAAGGCGCTCCCCCGCCCACCGACCAGATTGAGTAGCAGCGGCGGGATCGCAGTCAGACCAATGACCACCCGGCTGCCTAGCAGCGCTGTGGATGCCTGTAAGAAACGCGCAGGATGCTTGAGCAAAACGAGCGCAGCGTAGAGCCCAGCGAGTAGGAGCGCGAGCTCGGCGCCGCTTTGCAATAGGCTAACCAATCCGGGGACACCAGCTGTAATCCCCACCAGGGTGCCCACGACGAGATCGACGACCATGATAAGGATCAGAAGCGCATCTGAGGGGGGAATCTCTTGCGGTCGGCGGCGCAATAAGCAAAGCTCAACAAAGAATTGGATCAGTACCCACACACCTGGGTTCTCGATGTCATCAGCATGGGCTTAATGATAACCCCAGTGCCTGCAAATACCGAGTGTAGTTATAGCCTTTGCCGGCCCTCAGTGGATAGAATGGTTCCATCCTTGTCGAGAGGCACTGGCCCACCCGAGCCAGGCCCTCTCCTTGAGCCTTGCCGAAAAGATCCGCGATGACGCCCCCATTCCTTCTGCGCGCCAAGATGCTGCTTTGTTGCGCCCTGCTGCCGGTTGTGCTTGCGGCCTGTGCGAGCAACCCTAGTCGCTCCTCCATTCCTACTGGTGCCCCTCCAGCCCAAGCGCCGATCGATATAGCCAACCTTCCACGCCTATTGCTTCCGGGGGCTGACCCCGCCGAGGTCAAGGCATTGGCGATGGGTGCCGCCCGTGCACGCGGCTGGTCGATCCTGCCATCAGAGGCCGGCGATGGCCGCTTGATCGTCGGGCGCCCTGCCGACCCTGAGACCCTTTATCAGGTCGCACCGCAGATGGCTCAGGTGCCTGGTTCAAATCTAGAGGTCACGACCTTTTTCAACGAGACGGCTGAGGGGCTTGAGGTCGCGATGCGTGCCGACCTGGTGATCCCTGCGTCGGGGGGCGGTCTGCCGACGCGGATCGACTATACCGACGCCTTTAGCCCCGCTCTGATGCAATCGCTTGAGGCGTTGCGCAAGCGTTGGATCCAGGATCGCGAGCGTCTAGCACGCGCTGCGCCCCCACCCGAGGGCTGGAGAAGCGCATGGGACGAATCTGCGGACCCGATCGCACCCCAGACCGAGCGCCCACAGAGGGGAGCCATAGGTTCTAACTCGCAGCCAGCAACGCTGGTGGCTACCACGGCGGCGAACGCAAGCGCTGCCGACACCCAACCCCAGACCCGTCCGGCGACGCCCTTGGCCGCGAGCGTCCCGCTGCCGCGCTATGACCGCCAGGCTGCGGCGTCCTCACGCCCGCAAGTCCCCGCTACGGCGACGAGCAGCGGTCCCGCTAGACCGACACAGGTCGCGGCGGTAAGCCAGAGCAAGCCCCCAGCGGCGAACCCGCGAGCGGTACCGGTCATCAACGCCAACAGACCGGCGTCCTCGGCGACCGCCGCCCAAACCAGGCAGAGGGTACCTCAGGCGCCGGCGGCATCGGCTATGCGCCCGACTCCAAGCGCAACGCCAGCCACCAGGACGACAACACCGGCGACACCCGCAGCCCGACCTGGACCGATGACGGTCGCAGGCAAGCGCTCTGCCCAAACCACCCAGGCAGTGCGCCCGGCAACACCCGCTGCCGCCTCAACGACCCGCCCCGCCCAGACCCCGGCACCCCCTGCTGTACGCAGCACTGCATCGACCACAGCGGCGGCCAATCGCACCCCACCTGCCAAAGCCGAGCAATATGCCAAACAGCGCGGCTGTCGGGCGGGCGGGGCCCAACTGATCGAGTCGCGGCGCGACGGCGAGGTCTATCGCGTCCCCTGCCAAGGCAGCGACAGCCTGCTCGTCCATTGTCGGAGTGACAGCTGCAAGAGCCT
Source organism: Caldichromatium japonicum (assembly GCF_011290485.1). Lineage (GTDB taxonomy): Bacteria > Pseudomonadota > Gammaproteobacteria > Chromatiales > Chromatiaceae > Thermochromatium > Thermochromatium japonicum. The sequence continues at coordinate 2,263,934 of NZ_CP048029.1, forward strand.
TTTATAGTCCAGGGGGGTGCGCGCCCTCGGCTACAGGTTCCACCCCGTTTAGGGTGCACACTGCGCACCCTACGGCCTTGTTGAGATGGCAAGGCAAGCCCCCGTTTAATCCGCGCGGTTTCGCCCTCTCTACATCCCAGCGGCCGCAGCGCTTAGCCCGAGCCCGAGCGGGATGGCGAGCAAGGCAGCGGTCGCAATCAAGCGCAGGCCGCGCCTGAGATCCTTGACATCGAGCTCGACCGGCCAAGCGGGATCGCCTAGATAGCCCATCTCGACCCGCCGCCCCTTGCGCCAAAGCGGCCCTACAAGGCGCACCCTGAGCGCCCCCGCACAGGCTGCCTCGCCCCAACCCGAGTTGGGGCTGGGCAAGACCCTATGATCGCGCCAGGCAGTGCGGATCGCCAGCCAAGGATGCCCTCCCGTCAAGGTCGCAGCCAAGGCGATGAGCAGGACGGACAAGCGCGCCGGCAGCCAATGGATCAGATCATCGCTACGCGCCGCTAGCCAGCCATAGCGCCCATAGCGGGCATTGCGATAACCAACCATAGAATCCAGGGTCGAGATCACCTTGACCGCAATTAGACCCGGCAGCCCGAATAGGCACAGTGCCCATAGAGGGGTCAGCACCCCATCGGTGAGGTTTTCAGATAGGCTCTCGAGGGTTGCGCGCACCACCCCGGCGCGATCCAGGCGCTCGACATCTCGCCCAACGAGATGCGAGACCTCAAGACGCGCTGCCGCCAGGTCATCGAGGTTTTTGAGCACCCGCCAGCCCTGCTCAAGCAATGAACGGGTACAAAGAAGACCGGCGGCGAGGCCAAGGTCCCAACCCCAGGCGAGCGCCGAATGGATCATCCCCAGGGCCCGATGCGGGCCAAACCAGACACCTAAGGCGGTAGTGATGACCAGAAACCACTGGATAACCCCGCCGGCTCGGCCATCGAGCCCCAGGGCAAACAGCCGCTGTTCGCACCACAAGGCCCAGCCGCCGATCAGGCGCACCGGGTGCAAGGGAGATACAGGATCGCCGATCAGCGCATCGAGCAGACAGGCGCCCAAGACCAGTGCCAGGTGCTCGGTCATGCGCTGTGGGGCTTAGCCTGACCCATCGGGATAGAAATCGGCTGCGAGGATCTGCTCAAGCGAATAAGGACAGGCGGCAGGGCAGTCGTCCTCGTCCAGGCCAGTCTCAAGGGCGCGGCGTTCGCTTCGACCCATGGCCTCAAGCTCCTCGGCCAGGTGTTCTCGCTCGATCGCCTCTCTCGGTCGATCGCCTCGAAGCAACCGGCGCGGATCAGCGCAACGGTCTCCAGCGTCCAGCGATAGACATCGCCTTGTTCGCTCGCTGCCGCCATTCCTTACCCTCTTGCCTTGAACTGATCTAGCGATTCACTCCATCCCGCGCTGGACGAAAGCGGCGCGGGAAGCTGTGGTCATAGAGCTTGGAGGGCCTAAGCTCCCCCCAGCGGCGCGCGCCTAGGGCCGGTCCGACCAGAATCATGGCCTGGCGCTCGATCCCGGATGCGCGACACAGGGCAGCGATATCGCTCAAGGGCGCGCGCAAGATCCGTTCATCCGGCCAGGTCGCTTTATAGACCACTGTGACCGGCGCAGCGGTAGACCAACCGGCAGCCAGAAGCTGTTCGACGACCCCCTCGATCCGGTCGATCGAAAGGAAGATACACAGGGTACAACCATGCCTGGCGAGCTCGACCAACGACTCGCGCTCAGGCATCTGGGTGCGATCGGCCAGGCGGGTGAAGATCACCGTCTGGGTGACCTCAGGCAGGGTCAGGCACTCGCCAGCTGCAGCCGCCGAGGCCATGGCCGAGGAGACCCCAGGCACGATCCCGATGGGGATGCCGGCGGCATCCAAAGGCTGGGCAAGCTCAGCAAGCACGCCATAGAGGGTCGGATCGCCCGTCTGCAGCCGCACGACGGTCCGATGGCGGCGGGCGCGTTCGATCAACCAAGCGACCACCTGCTCGTGATCCATGGACTTGGAATCGGCGATCTCGCAATCTGGGAGCGCCCATTGCAAGACCGTCTCGGCCACCAGCGAGCCCGTATATAGGATGGCATCCGCCTCGGCGAGTAGGCGGCTGCCGCGCACCGTGATCAGATCGGGTGCGCCGGGACCTGCCCCGACGAACCAGACCGTGCCTGGCTGAGGAGAACAAGGAGATGAGTCTGTTGTCATGCTGAAGATACCAATGGGTCAGTCCCAATCTTTGATGCTCAAATATCCCGGCTTCTGGTTTGTATTGGCCGGAAACATCAGGGGCTGTTGTAAAATCTTTAGATGCGCTCTACCAAAAGGCTGGCAGCGCGGGGGTCAGACTCCAGCGGTTGCAGCCGTACGCAGCTCATGCGCCAATTCGGGTCCGAGATAGCGTTCGATCGCGGCATGTCCCAGATAGATCAAGGGGGTTAAGGCGATAGCAACGACAAACTTATAGACATAGTTGACCGTACCAACAGCGAGAAACAAGTCGATCGGCCAGTGCTGGGGACCGATGACAAAAGCGATATAGAGGACTACAAAGCTGTCGATCAGTTGCGAGATCAGGGTCGAACCCGTCGCCCGCGCCCAGACATGCTGCTGACCCGTGAACCGACGGATGCGATGAAAGATGGTGACATCGACGAGCTGGCCGATAAGAAAGGCGATCACCGAACCGACAATGATCCACATCCCTTGGCCGAAAATGGCGGAAAAGGCGGCCTGCATATCTGGCACGCCCTGCTCAGCCTGAATGCTGATCCACCAATCGGCAGGGGCTAAGGCGATCGCGAGATAGGCAAAGGCAAAGGCGTACAGGATCAAGCCGACGGTGAGATAAGACAGAAACTGCACCCCGCGTCGGCCATAATATTCATTGATGATGTCGGTCATGATAAAGACCACTGGCCAGAGCAAAACGCCAGCGGTAAAGCTCAGAGAGCCGGATTGACCAAAGAGATCCCAGTTGAAAGGCTCAAGACCCAGTGTTTCTTCGAGTGCAAAGATCTTGACCCCGAGAAACTCAGCGATCAGGGCATTGCAGATAAAAAAGCCCCCAAGGATGATGAACAACTTGGTTGAGCGATCAAAACACATAGAGATGGAGGGAAACAAAAAATGAAAACAAGAGATAATGAACTTAAATGTTACGCGGCATCATGGAGCTTGGGATGCTGGAAGTAGCGCATGATGCGTTGGGGGGAATTGAGAAGGCGGCGCAGGTGGCTGACGGTCGCCTTCTTCAGATCGCCCTTGGCGCGGGAGGGCGCCTGCGCGGTGATGGTGGCCTTGAGCATCTCGTTGGGGTTCAGTGCCGGGCTGTAGGGGGGGAGGGAGGAGGCCTCGATTTGATTGGCGCATGCAGCCAGCCAGGCTTTGACCGGCTTGGTGTGATGCACGCGCAGGTTGTCGAGGATGAGGAAGATCTTCTTGCCCCTGGCGTCCTTGACGAGCCGCTTCATGAAGTCGATCAGGATGTCGGCGTTCATCGCCCCCGCGAACGCCTTCCGACGCACCTTGCCGCGGTTGGTCAGCGTCGAGATCACCGACAGGCCTTCGCGACGGTGCGTGACGCGAATCTCGGGCGTCTTGATCGCCGGCGCATAAGAGCGCCCGCGCACCTCGTCCGAGCGCAACCCCGTTTCATCGCCCCAGTGGATTTCGGCGCCCTCGGCCTTGGCGCGCCGGGCAATGTCCGGGTAGGTCTCCTCAAGCCACGTCTTGCCCGCCGGCGGGCTTTGCTCATAGGCGCGCCGAATCGGTTTCTGGGGCGTCAATCCCCAGCGCGCCATGTACTTGCCCTCCCCCTGCGGCCTGAGCTCGATGCCAAAACGGCCGAGGATCAACTGCCGCACCGCCTGCCGGCTCCACAGCGCAAACGGCAGCTTCAGCTGATCCGGTGTCCCGTCGCACATGAGCTTGCGTATCTGGGCGTCCTGCTCCGCCAACAGCGCCCGCTTCTCACCCACCTTGCGCCTACCCCGCTTGCCCTTGGGCCCCTTCGCGCCCATAGCCTTTGCAGATGTCGAACACCCCTGCGCCCAACAATCCCCTCTGCGCGCCTATCGCTTCATACGTCCAGCTACGCCGCCGCTCTTCGCGCGCCGCAAACGACAGCAATCTCATGTCTCGTCTTTCCATGCCCACGACATCAGGACAGCTCACTCAATTTCAAAAGCATGTGTTTCTTATCAAGAAGCCTATCAAATGGGGGTATGAGGCTGCTATGATCGATCGCATCCAGTGCGAGGGAGTCCCTATGAAGCCTTTGCCCGCTGATCCGTGTGGCCTGCTCACAACCCCACTCGGCAACCTGGGGGTACGCTGGCGGGGGGAGGCGCTGGTCGCCATCGATCTCGCCCCATATCCAAATAGTTATGGGGTCGAGCCAGCGCAACCACCAACGGCGATCTTGCATCAATTAACCGACTATTTTTGCAACCCGCAGAAGCGCTTTACTCTTCCCCTCCAGCTCGCTGGAACCCCTTTTCGGCAACGTTTATGGGCCATACTACAAACCATTCCCGTAGGCGAGACCCGCAGCTATGGCGAGCTGGCGCGCTTGCTGGGGACCTCGGCCCGCGCCGTGGGTCAGGCATGTCGCGCCAATCCCTGTCCGATCGTGATCCCCTGTCATCGGGTCGTGGGGTGCGATGGATTGGGCGGATTTGCCGGGGCGCGCGATGGACTGCGTCTGGCGATCAAACGCTGGTTATTGCAACACGAAGGCGCCCTGAGCGGCGGCCCCAGTCCCACTGGTATTCTACCGCTTTAGCGAACGGATGGATGACCAGCCGCTGATTGAGGGCTTTGCCGATGCACTCTGGATGGAGCGCGGTCTAAGCCAAAACACCCTTGCCGCCTATCAAGCCGATCTACGTGATCTTGCCCGATGGTTGCAGAAAACACGCGGGCGCGGTCTACTCGCCGCTGAACGTGCCGATCTGCTCGATTATCTGGCAACGCTTGCCGGTCAGGGCTATCGGGCACGCTCCAGCGCCAGACGGCTGTCTTGTCTGCGCCAGTTTTATCAATATCTCTATCGCCGCGGTATGATCAGTGTCGATCCCACCGCTCGCATCGCTGCCCCTAAGCTGGGGCGCCAGCTCCCAGATACCCTGACTGAATCCGAGGTCGAGGCCTTATTGCAGGCCCCTGATGTCACTGAGGCCGAAGGTCAGCGCGACCGTACCATGCTCGAGGTCCTCTATGCTACCGGCCTTCGGGTCAGCGAGCTGGTCAATTTAAGGCCCGAGCAAGTCAGTCTGACCCAGGGCGTCGTGCGCGTCATCGGCAAGGGCGGGCGCGAGCGTTTAGTGCCGCTCGGCGAGGAGGCATTGCGCTGGCTGGCCGCCTATCTGCGGTTCCCCCGTCAGGAGATCCTCGCTGGGCGGCTGAGCGATTTTTTGTTTCCAACCCGCCGCTGCGACCGGATGACCCGTCAGGCATTCTGGTTGCTGATCAAACGCTATGCGTTACAGGCGGGGATCGTGAAACCGCTCTCCCCCCATACCCTCCGTCATGCCTTTGCTACCCATCTGCTCAACCACGGCGCGGATCTGCGGGTCGTGCAGCTTTTGCTAGGTCACAGCGATCTTTCAACCACCCAGATCTATACCCATGTCGCCCGCGAACGTCTCAAATCGCTCCATGCCCAGCATCATCCGCGAGGTTAACAGGCGATGCCTGTACCCCAGATGTCTGATGAATGGGTTAAGATTGAATCTGATGCACTGGTCGCCTAGGCGGAAGTGCCTGCTTCATGCTCAATAGCCGCCCTTTAGGTCCAATCGTTATGCCAAAGATCCATCGTCTCCTCCCATTTTTCTTGCTGAGCTTAACGTTTGTCGCTGTGCCGGCTCTAGCCGCCCCCGAAGACACGATTCGCGCGGCGCTGAAAGAGATCGCACCTGATCTTAAGGTCACCAGTATCACCCCCTCGCCGATCAAGGGGCTGTATGAGGTCATGGCCGGGGCCGAGGTGCTATATATCACCGCCGATGGCCGTCATTTCATCAGTGGGCACATCGTGGACCTGAAAACCCGCACCGATCTCACCGAACCGCGTGTCTCTGAAGCCCGCAAACGCCTGATCGACGCCGTCAGTGAGGATCGAATGGTGATCTTCGGTGATCAGAACGCCAAACATACCATCACCGTATTTACCGATATCGAATGCGGCTATTGTCGCAAGTTGCATCGTCAGATCGACGATTATCTCAAGGAGGGGATTCGAGTACGCTATCTCTTCTTCCCCCGTGCTGGTAAAGGAAGTCAAGCATTCGATGAGGCAGTCTCGGTGTGGTGTGCCGGTGACGCTGAGGCGCGCCGCATTGCTCTGACCCGCGCCAAGGCCGGCGAGACGATCGACTCCAAGACCTGTGACAACCCTGTTGAGGCACACATGCTGCTGGGCATGGATCTCGGTTTGAGCGGTACCCCAGCGATCATCACTGAATCCGGCGAACTGATCCCCGGGTATGTCGAGCCGCGGCGCCTGGCAGCACGGCTCAATGCGCAAAGCGGTGGTTAGCGCTGTATCATAGCGCTGTATCATCGATAGTCCGAGCGCACCATGACACAATCCAAACCATTTAGCGCCTTTGTCCTCGAATTCGTCTGGCGGACGGATCAAGGTCGCATGCGCCAGCGCAACGAGGATGCCATCGTCGTGCGACCCGATTGGGGGGTAGTGGTCGTCGCAGATGGCATCGGTGGCTCGACGGCTGGTCATGTCGCCAGCCGGCTGGCGACAGAGACCATTGCCGAGCGTCTCGGACGTAGCTCCGATCCTCGCTCGGATGCGGAACGATGGCGTCTCTATCTCCAGGCCACGGTAGAAGAGGCCAATATCGCCATCCTGCGCTATGCGAAGGAGCACAGCGATTGCTCAGGCATGGGCACCACTGTGGTAACCGGGGTAGTGGGTTGGGATTGGCTGGCCTTTGCCTATGTCGGCGACTCCCGCCTCTACCGGTTGCACGGCGAAACCCTGACCCAGCTCTCGCGCGATCACTCATTCATCCAAAAGGTCGTGGATCAAGGATTTTTCGATACGCGCGAGGATGCCAGACGCTATGGGATCAGCGACAACATCCTGACCCGTGCTTTGGGTTCCCTGCCGAGCGTGACTGTCTCAGCCGATACGGTCGAGATTGCGACGGGGGATGTGTTCCTGTTTTGTACTGATGGGCTCAGCGGCATGGTTCCTGATGACTGGCTGCGGCAGATCCTCCTGGCTGCTAAGTCTGAGACGCTCGAGGTGGCTGCTGATGCCTTGGTGCAACTGGCCAATGAGCGCGGCGGGACGGATAACATCACTCTTGCCTTGGTGCGCGTCGGCGAGTGTCTCCGGAACTCATCTGCTACGGACGCCCCTGCCTGATCTGCATATGTAGATACTGGGCGATGGCCTCGATCTGATCGCGCTGCATCTGGTCGAAGATCGGCATCTTGGTGTCAGGTGCACGCCGATGCCCTTGGATAAGATCAACAAAGACAGTCAGTTCCAGATTTTCATACCTCAGGGGTGGAACCCCTTTGAGGAAATTGCCTTGTGCCAGGTCGCGATGACAGCCGGCGCAGTGATGTTCATAGAGCGCCTTGCCAGATGTAAACGCTGGATAATCCTGACCACTTGGTCCACAACCCATCAGTAGGGCACTGATTATTGAGAGGAACGATGATGGAAGAACGCAAGGATGACGTCGCCGTCTTTATCGATTTTGAGAACATCTATATCTCCGTACGCGAAAAGTACAAGACCAACCCCAACTTTGAGTATATTACCGACCATTGCGCCAAGTACGGGCGGGTGGTAATCGCCCGGGCCTATGCCGACTGGTACCAGTTCTCGCGGGTCACTAACGCCCTCTATGCCAACGGCATCGAGCCCCGTTACGTGCCGACCTATTACTACAGCGACGAGCGCGATCCTTCCCCCGGCTCGGCCATCAAGAACAGCGTCGATATCCACCTCGTCATCGACGCCATGCGCACGCTCTACAACAACCCCAATATCCAGGTGTACGTCCTGGTCACCGGCGATCGCGATCGCGATCGCGATTTTATCCCCCTGCTCAACACCATCCGCCGGCACGGCAAGCGCGTCGTGGTGATCGGCGTGGCCAAAGCGGCCTCCTCCCACCTGGCCCAGAGCGCCGACGAGTTCGTCTTTTACCACCAACTGGCCGAGGATATTGTCCCGCAGGAGGTCAAGACGAAGGATGTCTACGATGTGCTGGTGGAAGCCGTGCACGTCGCCCGCAAGCGCAAGAACCCCGTCACCCTGTCCACGCTCAAGTCGCTGATGAAAGAACTGTTGGGCGACTTTGACGAGGGGAAATACACCCATGCCCAAGGGAAGCACTTTTCCCGCTTTAAGGACTTTGTGCGCGAGGCCGAGCGTCGAGGCAAGGTGCAGATGTTGACCACCGGCACGGTGAACGAGGTTTTTCTCCCCGCTGAAAACCCCTACGAACTCAGCTCCTTTGCCCTGCCGCCCCTGGAGGCCAAAGCGGAAGCCAAGCCCAAGGAGGAAAAACGCCAGGTCTCAGCCAAGGGGACGGCCGAAGCCTAGGTGTGCTGGGCCTCTACATTGGGGTTCCCCATGGTCAATTCTCCCCATCACCAGACGACCGGCTGCGTCCCCAGCCTGCTCATCGCCCTCATGCTGGGATGGGCCGGAGCCGTTCCGCTCGTGTCGGGCCTTATCTTCCTGGCAGGCCGGGAAGTCCTGACCTGGGCCTTCCTGACCAGAACAGCCGTAGCCCTGGTGGCCCCACTGCTGGCTGTGGCTTTGCTTTCCCGCCGCCGACCAGCCTGGCGCGCCGTAGCCGCTACGGCCTCGGCGCTGCTCGCTATGGCCGGCTTTCTGCTCCTCAGCCTGCCGGACCTGGTCTGGGTAACAGCCGACCCGGTCCTGGGGTCGCTATTGCGCCTGGGGCTGCTCGGCGGCTACGCCGTGCTGGCCGCGGTGTGGGCTCCGCGCCTGGCCGGCCTGGGGGGCAGCGCCTGGGCACCGTGCTGGGCCTCGACCGCCTGCGTCTGGGCCCGCTTCTCCTGGCGCTGGTCCTGGCCGCTTTGCTCACCTTGCCCTGGCTACTCGTCGGTGCCCTGGGGGATCGCTTCACCAGCCTGCAACAGGCCCTGCAGGCGCTGGCCAGGGCGTTGCCGGAGATCTTGCTCTTCTGGGGGCTTGTCTACTTCCTCTTCCGCTCCACCTGGGTGCGCCTCTGGCCGGCCGTATTGTCCCTCTTGTTGTCCTATGGGCTGTTTTTTGTCGCCGCCCATCTCACATCCCCCATCGAAACGGCCCTCCAGGATGTCCTGATCCTCCTTCCGCTGGTCCCGCTCCTGGCCGAACTGCGGGCACGCGGCAGTGGCATCTACCCCTCCCTGGTCCTGGCCTGGCCGGCCTATGCCGTTCCCATCCTCTTTGTGGATCCCCGCAATATGCTCCCCAACAACGAGCCGGAGCCGCTCCACCTAGCTGCCTATGCCGGTGTTGCGGCTACCGCCCTGAGCCTGGCGCTTTTTCTGTGGACGGAGCGACACTTGCGCCGTGTCCTTTGGCAGGAACGCCCGCGCCCGCTACTTCCCGGACGGTTCGTCGCCGCCCTCGGCGTGGTGGCCGCCCTGGGCGTGCTCCTGCTCTGGGGCACGCTCTACCGGCAGGCCGGCGTCCCCGGCTTTGCCGATGATGGGCTGCTCATCATCCTGCGCGAGCAGGCCGATCTGAGCCCGGCGCAGCAGATCGCCGGCCGTGCGGCACGGCTGCAATTCGTCTACCGAACCCTTGTGGAGACGGCCGAACGTACCCAACCTCCTCTGCGGGCCGAACTGGAGCAGCTCGGGGTACGCTACCGTCCCTACTATCTCGTCAACATGATCCGTGTGGAGGGGCGGCGCGACCTGTACGGCCGCTTCGCCGGCCGGCCGGAGGTGGCGAATGTCCTCGTCAACCCCAACGTGCGTCGGTACCCGCGCCATCTCTCGCTCACCGGGTTGGTGGGAGATGTCCCTGCCGCGGAAACCGCGCCGAACCTGCTCGCGATCCATGTGGACGAAGCCTGGGTCCTGGGGGCCTGGGGACAGGGCATCGTCGTGGCCGGCCAGGACACCGGCTACGATTGGACGCACCCGGCCCTGCAGAGCCGCTACCGCGGCTAGGATGGCCAACGTGCCGACCACGACTATAACTGGCACGATGCCTGGGGCGAGAGCGCCGTACCTTTTGACGAAGACGGGCACGGGACGCACACCATGGGCATCATCCTGGGGCAGGATGCCAGCAACGACTACCGCATCGGCGTAGCCCCGGAGGCCCGCTGGATCGGCTGCCGCAACATGCGCCGCGGACTGGGCAATCCCTAAGAAACACATGCTTTTGAAATTGAGTGAGCTGTCCTGATGTCGTGGGCATGGAAAGACGAGACATGAGATTGCTGTCGTTTGCGGCGCGCGAAGAGCGGCGGCGTAGCTGGACGTATGAAGCGATAGGCGCGCAGAGGGGATTGTTGGGCGCAGGGGTGTTCGACATCTGCAAAGGCTATGGGCGCGAAGGGGCCCAAGGGCTCAAGGAAAGGTGGGTGAGAAGCGGGCGCTGTTGGCGGAGCAGGACGCCCAGATACGCAAGCTCATGTGCGACGGGACACCGGATGAGCTGAAGCTGCCGTTTGCGCTGTGGAGCCGGCAGGCGGTGCGGCAGTTGATCCTCGACCGTTTTGGCATCGAGCTCAGGCCGCAGGGGGAAGGCAAGTACATGGCGCGCTGGGGATTGACGCCCCAGAAACCGATTCGGCGCGCCTATGAGCAAAGCCCGCAGGCGATCAAGACGCCCGAGATTCGCGTCACGCACCGTCGCGAAGGCCTGTCGGTGATCTCGACGCTGACCAACCGCGGCAAGGTGCGTCGGAAGGCGTTCGCGGGGGCGATGAACGCCGACATCCTGATCGACTTCATGAAGCGGCTCGTCAAGGACGCCAGGGGCAAGAAGATCTTCCTCATCCTCGACAACCTGCGCGTGCATCACACCAAGCCAGTCAAGGCCTGGCTGGCTGCATGCGCCAATCAAATCGAGGCCTCCTCCCTCCCCCCCTACAGCCCAGCACTGAACCCCAACGAGATGCTCAAGGCCACCATCACCGCGCAGGCGCCCTCCCGCGCCAAGGACGATCTGAAGAAGGCGACCGTCAGCCACCTGCGCCGCCTTCTCAATTCCCCCCAACGCGTCATGCGCTACTTCCAGCATCCCAAGCTCCATGATGCCGCGTAATATAAGTTCATTGGTTTCGGATCAATAATTTTCCACCAATCACCCATCTGCCGGCCATGAACCCCGCCTTTTGGGAAACCATTCCGCTGCATGAATTGACGCCTGAGCAATGGGAGCTACTCTGCGATGGCTGCGGCAAATGCTGCCTCGAAAAGTTCGAGGATGAAGAGACGGGTCGGATCATCTATTCGCGCGTGGCCTGTGCCCTGCTAGATCCGGCGACTGCCCGCTGCCGCCATTATGCCGAGCGGCGCGCCCTGATGCCCGATTGCATGCCGCTCGACCTTAAAGCGCTCGCCCGTCCCCAATGGCTGCCTGAAAGCTGCGCTTATCGCCGCCTGGCTGAGAGAAGATCCCTACCCCCTTGGCACCCCCTGATTACCGGCGATCCCGAAAGCGTGGCGCGCGCAGGAGAGAGCGTACGCGGGCGGGTGATCGGTCCTGAGAAGGGCGCCGAGCCGATTTACAATCTGATCGATTGGATTCGGTAAGCGGCCTCAGATCGCGTAGGGCGCACACCGCGCGCCGATAGCGCCTTGCCCTGCGCTACTCCCGCAGCTCGACCTCGAGGGCCAGGCTTTCTTCAGGGCCGAGGAGCGGCGAACGGGCGATCTCGATCTCAACCCGCTGGCCTGGGCGGGCGTCGAGGAGCGCCAGGCGGATATCGGTATAGTCGCCGATCCTGTGCCCAGCGATCTTCAGCAACCGATCGCCGGCCTTGAGACCCGCCATGTCCGCCCCGCTCCCCTCGGCAACCCCCTTGATCGCCATCCCGCCCTTGGGATCGGGGCGGTCGGCAAGCTCTACCCCCAGCCTTCCCGCGGGCGGCAGAGTGGCGGCTTCGGGATAGACAAAGACATCGGCGGCCCGGGGGTCTAGATTGCGCCCTGTGCCGTTAAGCAGGATCGCCGTGGCCACCGGCAGGCGCCGCCCTAGGCGTTTCGGGATCCCCTGGCCGAACTCGAGATGACCACTGCCGCTCAGTATCACCAGGAGATGCTCGGGATGCTCGGCGAGATAACGCGCCGCGCGCTCTGCCATCCCTTCATCCCAAAGGAGCTGGACCTCGAGAAAATGTTCAAAGTCGCGTCGCTGCTCGGGCGGATGGTGCTGAAAGACCGCCGCGATGCGGGCCCGATACTCCTGATCCGAGCGGTCGATCTCGGGTAGACGGGTGCGCTCCTCTGGGCTTAGGCCGGCAATCCCCCCGTCGCCCACCTTGCGGGTGAGTTCAGATGGTAGATTGAGCGCGATCACCGGGATACCGTACTTGCGGGCAAGCGCCAGGATCGGGCGATACAGCCGATAATCGAAGCGCCAGCGCTCGAAATATTCGGTACGACGCAGAAGCTCTACCTCATCGATCCGCCCGGCGATGTAATCGTCAAGCGCCGCTTGATAGGGCTGCTGGAACATCTCCATCCCGATCGCGACGGGCCGCCCGCAACGCAGAAGACCCTCGATGATCGAGGCCTGGGTCAGGTGGTCCTCATAGCGGTCGTGTTGTTCGCCGATGAAGACCACCTGCCGGTCGCATAGCCGCGGGATCAGGTCGGCGAGCGGGTTCAATTGGGCGCTCTCGACCGCCCAGATAGGCTGCGTAGCGGTCTGAAGCTCAGTTGGGGATGGTGGCTCGACCTGGGCGCAGACCAGGGCGTTTAGACCGACAAGGACGGCGGCCATGGGGCCTTGCCAGGCTGAGCGCCGGCCTCTTGCCGGCAACAGGATACCTTTGCGGGAGAGCTGCGGCATGATCTCTGTCTCACGTTAAACTCGGCTTGCGTGCACCTGATCATGACCGAAAGATGGGGCCGATACCTCGGTTTTTTGATGTGATGGCGAACAATAGTCGCTCGGCCAGGATCAGCGTTGGTGCGACGCCGACTGCCGCGACGACTGGCAGCGCTACCAGTCTTTTGGCAGCTGCCACCACCAGTGAGACGGCGGGATCGGAACCGGCTTCCCGTCGTCATCATCCACCCAGCCGGCAAGCGCGGCCTTTGCGTCGATCGAGCCGATCGCGCGCCGGAACATGTGCGCAAAGGCCTGTGGATGAGCCCGGAACTGCGCATCCGCAGCCGCTATCATCGCCAGCGCCGCATCCGGCAGCCGATCGCGCAAAAACTCCAGCGCCGAGCGCGCGAGCAACACCTCGTGATCGACCACAGCCCAGCCCCAGTCATCAAAGGCCTTGATGTTTTCATCGGTCACGAAGTCATACCACTGCAACCGCTCCATAAAAAACGCGATATCGTCATCGGTCACCATGACATCCACCCCTTGACGATGCGCTCAGATCTTGGCTACATGGCTACACAACAGTATGATGAGATCCCTATTATTTGCCCTCTGTCTCCTGCTCCTCCGGTTCGATCCGGCGGCGGCCACCACTCTGATCGGTCATGAGCTTCGGGTCCGGCTCGATCCAGCGAGCGCTCTGATCGAGGCAGAGGACCGCCTGCGCCTCCCCCCTGAGCGAACTGATTGGACCCTGGTGTTGCATACAGGTCTTGCGCCGCGGGTCACCTCGGGTCAGGCGACCCTCGTCCCCATCTCGACCCAGGGCCATCTCACCGCCTATCGCCTGTCGCTGCGCGCCCCGGGAGAGGTTGGGCTCGCCTATCGCGGGGTGATTCGCCATGCGCTTAAAGAGACCCAAGAGGGCCTAGGACGCACCGCACAGAGCTCGGTCGGGACCATCGCGCCCGATGGGGTGTTTTTGGATGGCGCTAGCGGCTGGTATCCGCGTGTCCCAGAGACCTTGCAGATCCTGGACCTGAGCGTCGAGTTGCCCAAGGGTTGGGCTGCGGTCTCCCAGGGTACGGGGACAGCCGACCCCGAGACGGGGCGGGCGCACTGGCGCGAGGCCCAGCCTCAGGAGGACCTCTATCTCGTCGCCGGACGGTTTGCGATCTATCGCCGCACCGCGCCGGGGGTGAGCGCCGAGGTCTATCTGCGCACCCCAGACCCAGGGCTCGCCGAGCGCTATCTCGCTGCGACCCTCAGGTATCTCGCGTTCTATTCTGAGCTGATCGGCCCCTATCCTTATGCCAAGTTCGCCCTGGTCGAGAACCTCTGGGAGTCCGGCTATGGGATGCCGTCGTTGACCCTGCTCGGGCCCAAGGTCATCCGTCTACCTTTCATCCTGGAGACCTCTTATCCCCATGAGATCCTGCACAACTGGTGGGGCAATGGGGTCTATGTGGACTATGGCTCAGGGAATTGGAGCGAGGGGCTCACCCATTATCTGGCCGACTATTGGCTTGCCGAGCGCGCCGGGCGCGTGCGTGAACTGCGCTGCGGGATATTGAAGGACTATGCCGATTACATACGACAGGCTCAGGACCTGCCCCTCGAGCAGTTTACCCAGCGCCACAGCCCAGCAACCCAGGCGATCGGCTACGGCAAGGGTTCTATCCTTTGGCACATGCTGCGCCGCCGGCTGGGTGATGAGCCGTTCTTGGCGGGGCTTAGGCGCTTTTATGCAGCGCATCGCTTTCAGATCGCGAGCTACCGCGATCTCGAGCGGTCATTCGTCGAGACGACCGGCCAGGACCTCGGCGCCTTCTTCGAGGCCTGGATCAAACGCCCGGGGGCCCCGCAGTTGGCGCTGGCCGAGGTGCGGCTTGAATCCCTGGATGGGACCTACCGCCTCAGTGCGCGGATTGATCAGACCCAAGCCGACCCGCCCTTTCCTCTGCGCATCCCGATTGCGATCGAGTTCGCATCTGGAGAGCGGTTGATGCAATGGGTCGAAGGCGACACCAGGACGATCGAGTTTGAACTGACGCTTACCCAGGCACCAACGCACCTTGCCCTCGACCCCGACTGCGAGCTCTTTCGGACGCTTGCCCCGGGCGAATGGCCGGCGACCTTGAGCGCCATCTTGGGCGCCGAAGACGGCCTGATCCTCATCCCCGCTGCGGCGCCTGAGCCCCTGAAGTCCCAGTATCGCGCCCTGGCCGAATTCTGGGGAGCGACCCATCCGGGTTGGCAGGTCGGCGAGGATGACTCGCTCGAACGCCTGCCTCCTGAGCCGGCGGTATGGCTCCTCGGCTGGGAAAACAGATATCTGTCGGTCTTTGCCGAGGGCGATGAAGGCCTGGCGCTGGATGCAGGGGCTAGACGCTTGCGCCTACCGGAGGGGACGGTCGATCCAGAAGGAGACAGCCTTGTCTTGACCCGTATGCATCGGGGTCAGCCCATCGCCTGGCTTGCCACCCGTCTGCCCGAGGCGCTTCCGGCACTTGCGCGCAAGGTCCCGCATTACGGGCGCTATAGCTATCTGGTCTTTGCCGGGCCGCAGGCAACCAACCGGATCAAGGGCCTGTGGCCCCCAGGTGAATCCCCGCTCGGCCATTGTCTGCAACCCGAGGGCTGTGCGCCCCAAAGACCCAATGCCAATGATTAAGGGAGGGTGACCGTGGATGAACTCGCCAAGCTGTATGAGACCGGCTACCGCGCTTGGGCCAAGCGGATGGCCGAGCTATTACGGGAACGGCGTTTTGATGAACTCGATCTCGACCGCCTGATCGAGGAGCTTAAGGACATGCGAACTCCATAGCCGGCTGGAGTTCGGCTCGCCCACAAAGAGACCGCTCTTGCAGCTGCAACCTTTTCCAAGGCCTGCCCTTTTGCTCCCGAGCAGGTCTGGGCCGATGATTTTTATCCCCAGGCGGTCAAAGCGTCTTAAGCATGTAGGCCTTTTGGCTCAAGAGACCGATTGGTAATACAGGTTTTGCGGATGACGCGCCTCAGCAAAAAAGGCCCAGCGCTCGATCATCAGGCCCAAAAATTGAAGACAAAAGGCGACGATCGGCAGGCGCGGCGAGGTGATGACATAAGAAAGCCCGATCAAGAGCACGGGGATCGGAAGGATCAGGGTCAGATAGACATAACGCGACACCTGCACCAAACGTTGATCCCGGCCATGAAAGAACTCCCGGGTATTAAAACTCCCACCGGTCGCGCCCTGGGCCTTTTGGACGATCTGGGTATGACGGATACCGATCGCGGTTTGCAAGGTGCTCTTAGGTTTTAATCGATCATTGCGCCGTAGATGCATAAAACGCGAAATAGATCCGATCGCAGTCAGGATCACTGCCCAGGTGCCATAAAAGGTCACCAGCGGATTGCCGAGATAGGCCGAATAGGCCGCAGCGAGCATAAATCCCGAGGCGGTGCCCAAAAACAAAAAATTGCTGACCGTCAAGGGCGTATGCCATTCCTGTAAGAAGCGTACCGCGGCATAGATCATGGCGGTACAGACGAACAGGGCAAGGGTGGCGACCGTCCCCGAGATCCCCAACAGCAGGGTCAGATCGACCTGGAGGGCATCACCGATCTGGAACAATGGGCGCGTCCAACTGAAGGCATGGGCGACGCCATAGACAAAGGCTAAGGCCATGACCAGGGGCAGTACGATCACCTCGCGCGACAACCAAGAGGTCCGCCACATGGCGATCGCACGCCAGGCGCGCTCTGGGTGCCCCAGGTGAAAAAAGGACGCCCCCAACCCAGCGAGTAAAAAGGCAAGCGCCAAGAGGCTCCCAAAGGCATAGAACTGGCCCTCCTGCACCGGCAGGAAATGGGCGATGGCATAGAGCTGGCCGGTGATCATCGCCAGAAACAACCCCTGGCCGGCGCCGATCGCAGTTGTCAACAGGATCACGGATAAGGCTGGATGCATATCTAGAATCCATCAAAGATTGCGAAGACCGTAGGGTGCGCAATGCGCAGCGCACCCTACGACCCTTACCCCGCTGACCGCCCCACCCAGACAGTTGCGAGAGCGCAAAAGGGGGGCAGAGCACAAGGGCAACCTCAGCTCCCCACCCAGGCCATATCATCGATGGTCTCCTCGCCTGTGTAGGGGGTGATGTCCTCCTTGCGCCAGGGATTATCGACCCGGGTCAGCTCGTCGGGGCGGATATGGAACTGAGTCCTGCGCCGCGGCAGATAGTGATTGGCCGGTTTGGTACCCCATTCGGGCATCAATTGATAGCCGCCACGTTCGCGGATCGCTACCGAGACCTCGGAGTCTGGGTCATGGATATCGCCGAACAGACGCGCATTGGTCGGGCAGGCGAGGACGCAGGCGGGCTTGCGGTCGCGTTCGGGTAGGGTCTCATCGCTGATGCGGTCGATACACAGGGTGCATTTCTTCATCACCTTCTGTTGCTCGTCGAGCTCGCGGGCACCATAGGGACAGGCCCAAGAACAATATTTGCAACCGATGCATTTTTCGTAATCGACGAGCACCACCCCGTTGTCTGGGCGCTTATATGAAGCACCCGTGGGACATACGGGGACACAGGGCGGCTCCTCGCAATGCAGACAGCTCTTGGGGAAGTGGATGGTCTCGGCATTGGGGAAGGTCCCCACCTCGAAGGTCTGGACCCGATTGAAAAAGGTCCCGCGCGGCGAGCTCTCATAAGGGTTGTAATCCGTCAAGGGCCCGGCCCAGCCCGAGGTGTTCCACTCTTTGCACGAGGTCACGCAGGCATGACAACCTACGCAGACATTGAGATCGATCACAAGCGCAAGCTGGGTCATGATTGCTTCCCGAACAGACCGGCGATATAGGCCTGCCACTTGCCGCGCCTGGACTCTTGTCCCGGCAGGCGCGGCATGGGCCTAAACTGGGGATCGGTCAGCTTGGGCTCCCTGGGATCGGCCTTCTCGATCCGCACCCGCAGGTCGAACCAGGCCGCCTGGCCGGTGATGGGGTCGCCGTTGGAGAGATGCTCGCCCGCCTCGTGCGGCGGCAGCTCCTCTTTGATCAGATGGTTCAACAAAAAACCTTTGCGCGACTCATCGGCATCGGGCGCCAACCCCCAGGCGCCCGCCGCCTTGCCGATGGCGTTCCAGGTCCAGACCGTCCCCGGCTCCACCGATTCGGAAAACCGGCACATACAGCGCACCCGGCCCCAGGGCGACTCGACCCAGATCCAATCGCCGTCCGCCAGTCCATGGGTGCGCGCCGTCTTGGGATTCAGGAAGAGATAGTTGCAGCTGTGGATCTGTCTCAGCCAGGCGTTTTGGCTGTCCCAGGAATGATACATGGCCATGGGGCGCTGGGTGAGGGCACGAAGCGGATAGCTCTGGGTGTCGATCAACTGCCATTCTAAGGGCTCGTAATAAAACGGCAGGGGGTCGCAATAGGTCTCGACCCGTTTACGCAAGCGCTCAGGCGGCTTGCGACCCGGCCATTTGCCTTGAGCCGCCAAGCGGAAGCGCTGGAGGACCTCGGAATAGAGATGGATATTGATCGGCTCGGTATAGCGGATCAGACCATGCGCCCGCGCCCAATGGAGATAGCCCTGGTTCCAATTGCGCATGTATTGGTAGCTCGGCGGCAGCTCATGGTGGAAGAAACAGCCGTTTTGGGCATACATCTCCCATTGGCGGGGATTGGGTTCGCCCTTGAGCACCTGATCGCCGTTTTTGCCCCGCCAACCGGCCAGAAAGCCGATCCCCGAGCCCGGTGAGGTCTCGTAGTTGACGATGAAATCCGGATAGTCGCGATATTTGCGGCTGCCATCCGGATGGGTGAATGCAGGCAGCCGCAGGCGCCAACCGAGTTCAAGCAAGACTTCTTGGAATGGCCGACATTCGCCCTTAGGCGGCAGGACCGGAATGCGCACGGCATCGACCGGGCCGTCGAACTCAGAGATCGGGCGATCGAGCATCGAGAGTACGTCGTGGCGCTCGAGATAGGTGGTATCCGGCAACACCAGGTCGGCAAAGGCCACAGTCTCCGAAGCGAAGGCATCGCAGACCACGATGAAGGGGATCTTGTATTCTCCGTTCGGGTGCTGATCGACGAGCATCTTGCGCACCTCGACCGTGTTCATGGTCGAGTTCCAGGCCATATTGGCCATGAACAAAAACAGGGTATCGATCGGATAGGGATCGCCGCGCCAGGCATTGGTGATGACATTGTGCATCAGCCCATGCACGGCGAGCGGATACTCCCAAGAGAAGGCCTTGTCGATACGCAGCGCCTCTCCCTGTTCATCGATGAAAAGGTGCTCGGGGCGCGCCGGCCACCCCAACGGCATGCCGTCCAAGTGCGTATTGGGCTGGACCGCCTCAGGACCGCTCGGCGGCTTGGGACAAGGGGGGATCGGGCGAGGAAAGGGGGCGCGATGGCGAAATCCACCCGGCCGGTCGATGGTCCCCAAGAGGGTCATCAAAACACCGAGTGCGCGGATAGTCTGAAAACCGTTGGAATGCGCCGCCAGGCCACGCATAGCATGAAAGGAGACCGGATTGCCGGTAACCGACTCGTGCTCCTCGTCCCAGCAGTCGGTCCATTTGATCGGCAGCTCGATCCGATGGTCGCGGGCGACGATGCCCATCTCATAGGCCAGACGGCGGATGGTCTCTGCCGGAATTCCGGTAATCCGCTCGGCCCACTCCGGGGGATATTGATCCAGGCGCTCTTTGAGCAACTGAAATGCGGGCTTGACCGGCGTGCCATTGGGTAGGATGTAACGTCCAGTCAGGCGCGGTTCGGCCCCCGGTGTATGGGTACTGATCGGGCCGTTGATCGCGCGATCCCACCAGAGCTTGTTTTGTGGATCGACACAGTCGTTTTCGACATGCATCTCGGCGCGATAAAAGAGCCCGTGATCCTCGCGGCTCGGGTCATCGATGACCAGCTCGGCGGCATTGGTATAGCGGATCAAGAAATCCCGATCGAAGAGCCCCTTGGCCAGGAGCTCATGGGCGATAGCCAAAAGCAGCGCACCATCCGTACCTGGTTTGATCGGCACCCATTCGTCGGCGATTGCAGCGTATCCGGTGCGGATCGGATTGATCGCGATGAAGCGCCCGCCGCGGCGCTTGAACTTGGAGATCGCGATCTTCAAGGGGTTGGAATGATGGTCTTCGGCAGTCCCGATCATCACGAAGAGCTTAGCATGTTCGAGATCCGGTCCCCCGAACTCCCAGAACGACCCGCCGATCGTATAGATCAGCCCCGCGGCCATATTGACCGAGCAAAACCCCCCGTGCGCAGCATAGTTAGGCGTGCCGAATTGCTTGGCAAACAGGCCGGTGAGCGCCTGCATCTGGTCGCGCCCGGTAAAGAGTGCGAATTTCTTGGGGTCCTCGGCGCGGATGCGGCCTAGGCGCTCCGCCAGGATGGCAAAGGCCTCATCCCAGGAGATCGGATCGAAGGCCCCTTCCCCCCGCTTGGCGCCTGGCTTGCGCAGAAGCGGGCGTGTCAGGCGCGCTGGGGAGTATTCCTTCATGATCCCCGAGCTACCCTTGGCGCAGATGACCCCTTGATTTAAAGGGTGTTTGGGGTTGCCGTCGATATAGCGCACCTCGCCATCGCGCAGGTGCACGCGGATGCCGCACCGACAGGCGCACATGTAACAGGTGGTCTCCTTGATCTCGGTATGGCTATCCAGATGAACAGGGTCCTGCATGGGGCAACCTGAATTATAAGCTGAAGATATCAGGTGATTGTAATCGCCAGCCCGCGCCCACTTCAAACCGATTCAATCCAATGGATTTATAAAGCGCCCTGACAACAAAAACCCCCGCCACGGCGGGGGTTGAGCACTGGCTTGGCCAGTCGTTTGTCGGGACTACATCCCCATATCGCCCATGCCGCCGCCCGCAGGCGCCGGCGCCTCTTCCTTGGGCTCTTCGGCGACCATGGCCTCGGTGGTGATCATCAGTCCGGCGACCGAGGCGGCGTTCTGCAGGGCGGTGCGGGTGACCTTGGTCGGGTCGAGCACGCCCATAGCCATCATGTCGCCAAACTCGCCGCTGGCAGCGTTATAGCCGAAATTGCCGCTGCCTTCGGCAACCTTGTTGAGGATGACCGAAGGCTCTTCCCCAGCATTGGCCACGATCTGGCGCAGGGGCTCTTCCATCGCCCGGCGGGCGATGTTGATCCCCACATCCTGGTCATGATTGGCCCCTTGCAGCCCCTTGATGGCAGTCAGAGCGCGGATCAGGGCAACCCCACCGCCTGGGACGATGCCTTCCTCGACCGCCGCACGGGTGGCATGCAGGGCATCTTCAACACGCGCCTTCTTCTCCTTCATCTCGATCTCAGTCGCCGCACCGACCTTGATCACCGCCACCCCACCAGCCAGCTTGGCCAGGCGCTCTTGCAGCTTCTCGCGGTCATAGTCGGAGGTGGTCTCTTCGATCTGGGCACGGATCTGGTCGCAGCGGGCCTTGATCGCTTCGTGCGAACCCGCCCCATCGATGATGGTGGTGTCGTCTTTGCCCACCACCACCTTCTTGGCCTGACCCAGATCCTGCAGGCTCGCCTTCTCCAACGACAGCCCCACCTCCTCAGAGATGACAGTGCCGCCCGTGAGGATGGCAATGTCCTGGAGCATGGCCTTGCGCCGATCGCCAAACCCAGGCGCCTTGACCGCACAGACCTTGAGAATCCCGCGCAGATTATTGACCACCAGGGTGGCCAAGGCCTCACCCTCAACATCCTCGGCAATGATCAGCAGCGGCTTGCCCGCCTTGGCCACCGCTTCCAACACCGGCAACAGATCCCGAATGTTGGAGATCTTCTTGTCATGCAGCAGGATGTATGGCTGATCCAGCTCGGTCTTCTGACTTTGCTGGTTGTTGATGAAATAGGGCGACAAATACCCCCGGTCAAACTGCATGCCCTCGACAATCTCCAGCTCATTGGCCAGAGACTTGCCCTCTTCCACCGTGATCACCCCTTCCTTGCCCACCTTCTCCATGGCCTCGGCAATGATATTGCCGATCGATTCATCAGCATTGGCCGAGATGGTGCCCACCTGCGCAATCTCTTTGCTGGTGGAACAGGGCTTGGATAGGGCCTGCAGTTCCTTGACCGCCGCCTCCACCGCCTTGTCAATCCCACGCTTGAGGTCCATGGGGTTCATGCCAGCGGCTACCGCCTTCAACCCCTCGCGCACCATCGCCTGCGCCAACACCGTCGCCGTGGTGGTGCCATCACCAGCAATGTCCGAGGTCTTGGAGGCCACCTCCTTGACCATCTGCGCCCCCATGTTCTCAAACTTGTCCTTGAGCTCAATCTCCTTGGCCACCGACACCCCGTCCTTGGTCACCGTCGGCGCACCCCAGGATTTCTCAATCACCACATTGCGCCCCTTCGGCCCCAAAGTCACCTTGACCGCATTGGCGAGGGTATCGACCCCGCGTAGGATGCGGGCGCGGGCATCGATACTGAATCTGACTTCTTTTGCGCTCATCGTCTCGTAATCCTCTCAGTCAATTCTGTTTAAGGGTTATGGGTCATACAACTCGGCCTTAGCCCTCGATGATGGCCATGATGTCGTCTTCACGCATCACCAGGAGCTTCTCATCACCGACCTTGACCTCGGTGCCGGAGTACTTGCCAAACAGCACCTTGTCACCCACCTTGACATCCAGCGGGCGCACATCCCCATTGTCGAGTAGCTTGCCTTTACCCACGGCCAGCACCTCACCCTGGATCGGCTTCTCGGCAGCACTGTCCGGGATCACAATCCCGCCCGCGCTTACCCGTTCCTCTTCTAACCGGCGAATCACCACGCGATCATGCAATGGACGGAGGTTCATGGATGGCTCCTCAAACAACCAGAGTATTAGCACTCGACATTATCGAGTGCTAATAGTAGAGCGAAATCTTGGGCTGTCAAGTACAAGACTGAGTTCTTGAGGTACTTGAGGTAAGTGAGACGGAGGGTTCGCAACAGCGATATGGCGGATGGTGCAGGCTACACTTAATGTAAGGTGCTTCGACATGTCTAGAGAGGAGGTGTAGAGATGACGAAGATCCTTCCATCCATGTTGCTTGCGACCGGAGTGGCCACTGGTTCACTCTTGATCCCAACCGAGATGGCCACGGCCTATTATTGGTGGGGGGATGGACCTCTGGCCGGTCCCTGGCGTCACGCCTATATCTATGACCCGAATTATCGCTGGGGGCCGCCGCAGATGCGTAACTATATCCGCGATCTCTATCTGTATGGCCCCTCTTATGCCCAGTGGCGGCAAGCGCGGCGCTGGGGCTGGTGGTAAAGACCACTTAACCGGTCATGGACCGCCCATCCCGGTGAAGGGAGTCACCAGCGACGATAGAAAACGGTAACCGCCTCTGCGTCCCAAAGGCCGCGAGGCGGGGGCCTGTTCTGCTCACCCATGTTGACTGCTCGCCCTAGATCCCATATTTCTCGCTCACCATCCGGTCGAGCCACTCCATCACCCCTTGGCTACCTGATTCCATCTCGCGCAGGGCCTGCATGATTGCCATCTGGGTGTGGGTGTTGCGTTCCCAGTCGCCGGCCAGATGGCCGAGCAGCTGGTGGGCGCCGGCATGGACTTGGCGATGCGGCGCCTCCAGCGCCCGATAGGCGGCGGTGTTGCCGAAAAGCGCCCGCCCTTCACCGAGATACCATCTGCCGAGTCGGCAGCCTTCATGGTTGATGCTCACCGCGCGGATATGTTGTTCGTCACCGCCGCTGCTGAGCGACAGATACGCCCGCTGTTTATAGATCATGTGGTCCATCTTGACCAGGGTGATGAAGCTCTTGTCATGTATCAGCAAGGCGGCACGCTCGGTCTCAGCAACAGAGGTGGCAAAACGCCCAAAGGCCTCGGCAAGCGCATTGACCACCCGCGCTGAATTCTGTGCCATCCCTTGCATCTGGGTCGCATTGCCCTGCATGCGCTGATTATCCTGGAGCAGTAGGTGCATGATCTGACCGATCGATTGGGAGGCATTGCGGCTCTTTTCCGCAAGCTTGCGCACCTCATCGGCGACTACCGCAAACCCCCGCCCTTGTTCACCGGCGCGCGCGGCCTCGATCGCGGCATTGAGCGCCAGCAGGTTGGTCTGATCGGCGATCTCGGTGATCAGGGCTACGGCCCGATTGATCTCTTGGCTGCGTGCATTGAGCTCGCCGATCGCTTCGACCACTTGATGGATACGCTTGGCGATCTCGGAGAGATGTGACTCGACCTCAGCGACCGCGGTCTGGTTGCAGGTCGCCTCCTGTGCAGTCTGGGTGGCGGCCTCGGCGACCTGTCGCATGCGCCCGGTGATTTCTACTAGATCCGACTGGGTGCCGGCCATATTATCGATCAGGTTGGATGAATTGAGCTGACCAGCCTGCGAAAGCAGAAAGTTTTTCATCTGCGAACGGGTAGAGGCGGCCATATGCCCGAGCAGGGCATTGTGCGACTCCATGGCCGTGCGAAATCCACCACGCAACCCCTGCACCTGAGCGACGCGCTCATAACGGCCATCCATCTGGGCGCAGAATGCGCTTTCAGCCTCGCGAAACCAGGTCTCGAGCTGATCAAGCATGTCATTAAGCGCCCAAAAGAGGCGGGCGACCTCGTCGCTGTCGTTTGCGATCCCCGTGATCCGGCTATGGAATTGCCCGGCAGCGACCTTGGCCGCAAGCCGTTCGGCTTGCCCAAGCGCCCGCAACAAGCGCTCGATCTCCCGCTGCCCATAGACCGCAACCCCACCGACCATGAGCAAAAAACCCAGGAGCAAGGGATGAAAACCGGCAGTGACTGTGACCAGGATGAGCCCGATCGCCACCAAGACAGACTGTGCCCAAAACAACAGTCCAAACTTAAAGCGTAAGGACAAATTGCTCATAGCTTTTTCCGTTGATCGCCCGTTCCAAAACGGTCTGGCCAGCAGCGATGGCATCGCGCACCCCTGCCGCTCGTTCGGCAGCCAGCATCTGAGCATATAACTCGCTGATCGCTCGCACTGCCTCCAGGCTGGGTTTGCGCCGCACCGAGGTATAACCGATGATCGTCCCTGCCGGGTCCTTGTCCGGCGTTACGGTCGCAAAGACCCAATAATGGCTGCCATCTTTAGCCATGTTCTTGATATAACCAAAAAACTCCTGACCGGCATTGATCGTGTCCCACAGGCGCTTAAAAACCGCGCGCGGCATGTCTGGATGGCGGATGATATTGTGTTGCCGGCCCAGAAGCTCGGCTTCGGTGTAGCCTGACAGGGCAATAAAGATCCGGTTGGCATAAAGAATACGTCCTTGGGGGTCGGTCTTGCTGACGATGAAGTCCTCATCGCCCAGTGCGCGTTCGATACCGGTTGGTGTGATCTTGGGTTTCATGGGTCTTTGGTGGTTTTAGGTTTTATCTCGAACAGCCATTGCCCATTGCGCATCCGCAAACCCGCGCCAGGCAAGGACGGTTTGGGCGATCGTGTTTTGGGTCCGGCATGGCGGGGCGGCATTGCCAATTCTTGATAAGAAACACATGCTTTTGAAATTGAGTGAGCTGTCCTGATGTCGTGGGCATGGAAAGACGAGACATGAGATTGCTGCCGTTTGCGCTGTGGAGCCGGCAGGCGGTGCGGCAGTTGATCCTCGACCGTTTTGGCATCGAGCTCAGGCCGCAGGGGGAGGGCAAGTACATGGCGCGCTGGGGATTGACGCCCCAGAAACCGATTCGGCGCGCCTATGAGCAAAGCCCGCCGGCGGGCAAGACATGGCTTGAGGAGACCTACCCGGACATTGCCCGGCGCGCCAAGGCCGAGGGCGCCGAAATCCACTGGGGCGATGAAACGGGGCTGCGCTCGGACGAGGTGCGCGGGCGCTCTTATGCGCCGGCGATCAAGACGTCCGAGATTCGCATCACGCACCGTCGCGAAGGCCTGTCGGTGATCTCGACGCTGACCAACCGCGGCAAGGTGCCTTGGAAGGCGTTCGCGGGGGCGATGAACGCCGACATCCTGATCGACTTCATGAAGCGGCTCGTCAAGGACGCCAGGGGCAAGAAGATCTTCCTCATCCTCGACAACCTGCGCGTGCATCACACCAAGCCAGTCAAGGCCTGGCTGGCTGCATGCGCCAATCAAATCGAGGCGTCCTCCCTCCCCTCCTACAGCCCAGCACTGAACCCCAACGAGATGCTCAAGGCCACCATCACCGCGCAGGCGCCCTCCCGCGCCAAGGACGATCTGAAGAAGGCGACCGTCAGCCACCTGCGCCGCCTTCTCAATTCCCCCCAACGCATCATGCGCTACTTCCAGCATCCCAAGCTCCATGATGCCGCGTAATACAAGTTCAGTGGCTTCGGATCAATAAGCACCAAGATTTTGACTCTTTATGATCAATTTTTATCCGCTTAGGCCCGCATCATGCATCTAATCCGCGGTTTGCACAATCTGCGCCCCGAGGACCGCGGCTGCGTGGCGACCATCGGCAACTTCGATGGGGTGCATCGCGGCCATCGCGCCGTCTTTCAGCGCCTTCTGGCCGAGGGCCGAGCGTATGGCCTGCCGGCGACCGTGATCACCTTCGAGCCCCAGCCGCTCGAGTTCTTCGCCCCGCATGCTGCCCCCGCGCGTCTGACCCGGCTGCGCGAAAAGCTCAAAGCCCTGCGCGCCTGTGGCATCGAGCGGGTCATGGTACTCGAGTTCGGGGCACGGTTGGCAGCGATGGAGGCCGACACCTTTGTCGAGCGTCTGCTGATCGAGGGACTAGGGGTACGTTTTCTCTTGGTTGGGGATGACTTTCGCTTTGGCCGCAAACGGCGCGGGGATGTTGCGCTATTGCACGCGATGGGCCAGACCGCCGGCTTTGCGGTCGCCAGCCTCCCCACCATCCATGATGCAGGTGAGCGGATCAGCAGTACCCGCATCCGCGAGCTCTTGGCGCGGGGGGATCTCGCTCAGGCCAGGCAACTTCTTGGCCGACCCTATAGCCTTGAGGGGCGGGTGATACACGGTGACAAACGCGGGCGCGCGCTCGGCTTTCCTACCGCTAATATCGCGCTGCATCGGCGGGTGAGCCCGGTGCAAGGGGTCTTTGCCGTCTGGGTGCATGGGGTGGGGACGCGGCCCTGGCCTGGGGTCGCCAATATCGGTACCCGCCCTACTCTTAGCGGTAGCATAGCGCGGCTCGAGGTCCATCTCTTCGACCTCGACCGAATCCTCTATGGCCGGCATCTCGAGGTCGAGCTGGCACTGCGCCTGCGTGATGAGCAGCGGTTCGATTCGCTGGAGACGCTCAAAGACCAGATCCGGCGCGATGTCCAGACGGCGCGGGCGTTTTTGTCAGGGCTCAGATAGGGTGCATAGCGCGCACCGCGCTCATCGCGTATCCCGAGATGGAGCGGTGACGTCTCGGCGGCATAATTATTGATCCGAAACCAATGAACTTGTATTACGCGGCATCATGAAGCTTGGGATGCTGGAAGTAGCGCATGATGCGTTGGGGGGAATTGAGAAGGCGGCGCAGGTGGCTGACGGTCGCCTTCTTCAGATCGCCCTTGGCGCGGGAGGGCGCCTGCGCGGTGATGATGGCCTTGAGCATCTCGTTGGGGTTCAGTGCTGGGCTGTAGGGGGGGAGGGAGGAGGCCTCGATTTGATTGGCGCATGCAGCCAGCCACGCCTTGACCGGCTTGGTGTGATGCACGTGCAGGTTGTCGAGGATGAGGAAGATCTTCTTGCCCCTGGCGTCCTTGACGAGCCGCTTCATGAAGTCGATCAGGATGTCGGCGTTCATCGCCCCCGCGAACGCCTTCCAAGGCACCTTGCCGCGGTTGGTCAGCGTCGAGATCACCGACAGGCCTTCGCGACGGTGCGTGACGCGAATCTCGGGCGTCTTGATCGCCGGCGCATAAGAGCGCCCGCGCACCTCGTCCGAGCGCAACCCCGTTTCATCGCCCCAGTGGATTTCGGCGCCCTCGGCCTTGGCGCGCCGGGCAATGTCCGGGTAGGTCTCCTCAAGCCATGTCTTGCCCGCCGGCGGGCTTTGCTCATAGGCGCGCCGAATCGGTTTCTGGGGCGTCAATCCCCAGCGCGCCATGTACTTGCCCTCCCCCTGCGGCCTGAGCTCGATGCCAAAACAGCCGAGGATCAACTGCCGCACCGCCTGCCGGCTCCACAGCGCAAACGGCAGCTTCAGCTCATCCGGTGTCCCGTCGCACATGAGCTTGCGTATCTGGGCGTCCTGCTCCGCCAACAGCGCCCGCTTCTCACCCACCTTTCCTTGAGCCCTTGGGCCCCTTCGCGCCCATAGCCTTTGCAGATGTCGAACACCCCTGCGCCCAACAATCCCCTCTGCGCGCCTATCGCTTCATACCTCCAGCCACGCCGCCGCTCTTCGCGTGCCGCAAACGACAGCAATCTCATGTCTCGTCTTTCCATGCCCACGACATCAGGACAGCTCACTCAATTTCAAAAGCATGTGTTTCTTAATCAATAAGCCGGCGAGATACCGGCGCTCCAAACGACGGTAAGGCGTTTGGGGTGCGCAATGCGCACCCCTATAGGCTTTTTTACCGATGGCGATGCCTGCAGAGGTCGTGCTTTCCAAAGCTCATGCATCCGGCAGTTACCAGCTCGTCGCCTGGGCTTTTTTGCGCGCGCTGGGTCTTATCTATACCGCAGCATTCGTCTCGCTCGCTGTCCAGATCCTTGGGCTTGCGGGCAGCCAGGGGATCTATCCCCTGACCGAGCAGCTCCAATGGGCCAGGGCACAATATGGCGAGCTGGGTTGGCTTGCCTATCCTTCGTTATTTTGGTTGGCCGCGGGCGATTGGCCCTTGTGTATCGTCGCCTGGGGCGGCGTGGTCTGTGGTCTGTTATTGACGGCCTGGCCTTGGATCAGCGAGCCCAATAGGGTAGGCAACCTGGCGGTTGCCCACGGATCAGCGGGCGCCAGTAAGCACGATGTGTCCGCCCTCCCATCTTCGCTTTCCATTCCGGCGAAGACCGGAATCCAGAAACATCACGCAGAACGTGTCCCACCGACCCTTTTAACATGGGTCCTCCTGCGGCTCAGGCGCTCAGGATCCTGGGGCGAACGGGCGTTATTGGGATTGCTCTATCTCGGTTATCTCAGCCTGGTCCAGGCGGGGCAGGTGTTCACCAATTTCCAGTGGGACTTTTTGCTGCTCGAGGCAGGGTTCTTGGCCCTCTTCCTGCCAGGGGCAAGGCTGGTCCCTCGATCCGACGGGGTTCCAGGGTGCAATGCAGACAGTGCGCCGGCCCACCCCGTGCCAGCACTGCCTGATCCGAGCGGGCGGGTCTTTGGATGGCCCAACCTATCCGCTGCCGTAGGCCATGCAATGCGTGCCCTCCAAGGCACCCCGCTGATCGTCTGGCTTTTTCGCTGGCTGCTCTTTCGCCTGCGGTTTGAATCTGGGCTTGCCAAGTTATTTTCAGGCGATCCCAGTTGGCGCGATCTGACTGCGGTCGAGCATTATCTCGAGACCCAGCCGCTACCCCACATCGGGGCCTGGTATGCGCATCAGCTCCCCGATTGGGCATTGCGGCTAGGAACTGCAGGGACCATCCTGGTCGAGATGATTTTGCCTATTTTCATCCTGATGCCTCGCCCTTGGCGCCTGACCGCAGCCTGGGCCACTATCCTCTGGCAGGTCCTGATCATCGCCACCAGCAACCACAATTTCTTTAATCTGCTCACCATCGTCCTGTGCTTGTTTCTGTTCGAGGATCGGGACCTGGCATGGCTGGACCGCAGTCTGAGTGTAGTGGGGTGTGCATTGCGCAGCCTACGCCCTTCGGCGGCTGCTGCAGGAGGGCACACAATGCGCTGGTCCTTGTTACCCGCATTGACGTTTCTGGCCGCCCTGGTCCTGGTCCCCTTGAGCCTCATCCATGCCGCCGAGCTTATCTGGCGGCGCCCGCTTGAGCCGCTGAGCGGTTGGACGGTTTGGCTCGATCGGTTTTATATCGCCAACCGTTATCACGTCTTTGCCGAGGTCCCTAAGGTTCGCCTCGAGGTCCAGGTCGAGGTCAGCGCAGACGGAAAAGACTGGGAGGAGCTCGATTTTCGCTATCGGCCAGACCGCCTAGATCAGCCCCCGCGTTGGGCCATCCCGCACCAGCCGCGCCTGGATTGGCTGATCTGGTTTGTGCCCCAGCACCCACTGTTTCTAGAGCCATACGCGCGGTTTGTCGAGCGGCTGCAAGTGGGTTCAGGGCCGGTGATTCGCCTGCTCGCCCGCCCGCCTTTGGGAGGTGGACCAGTGCGTTTTGTGCGCCTAAAGCTCTGGCGCTATCGATTCACGGGCCCCGAGGAACAGGGGGCGACGGGTCAATGGTGGCGGCGCGAGTCTCTAGGACCCTGAATGTTGTAGGTGTAAGGTGCGTACCGCGCACCCTATGTTGCGGCGCGCACCACCCCCACCTACGCCCTTAGTCATAGATCATCTCGGACCAGCGCCCCTATTCGATCATGCGCTGTTTGAGTTGTTTCCAATCGTCTTCGCTTCCAGCCTGTTTAGTCATCACCCGCTCGAAGGCCGGGATGACTTTGCTTAGGCCCGACAGAAAGACATGGGTGTTGGGCTCCTGCATCAGGCGCCAGGCCTCGGCGGCGTGTTTCCGCAGACCCATTTCGAGCGCCTGAGATGAGGTCATCAGCGGGCGGGTCCCCAGGGCACGGAAGGCGCGGAAGGTCTTTTGGTCGTAATAATTGGCGAGGTCCGTCTGCTCGTCATTGGCATACATGAGGTCCAGGCCGCTGTGACCGCCATAGAATAGGCGTACCTGACCCTTCCAGTCGCCGCGCCGTTCATAGATCAATTGCACGAAGGCGCGGAAGGGCGCAATCCCCGTGCCGGTGCCGATCATGAGCAGGTTGGCGCGATTGTCGAGCGGGATGCGGAAGGGGCTCGGATAAGGGCCGCTGATGGTGATCTGATCGCCGACCTTGGCGTCGCAAAGATAATTGGAAGCGATGCCGGGGTAGCGTTCACCGCTGACCTCATCGAGATAGAAACAGCGCCGCACCAGGATCTCGAGATGCACCCCGCTGCCGACAGGGACGTTGCGCGCATTGGCGATCGAATAGCGGCGGATATGGAGGTCATTGCCGAAGGGATGCGGCCCTGGGACAAAGACCCCGATGGACTGGCCTTCGACAAACTGAAAGGCGGGGTCCAAGACCTCCAAGGTGATGTGGCGCACCTCATCGGTGGTCTCTGGGGTGATGCGTTGGGTGGCCTTGATGACCGCAGGGGCCGTCGGACCGAGATAGGTGATTTCTTGAGCCATCAGTTCATTCCTGTCAAGGAAACGCCGCCCAGTCGGTGGGCTTGTTCGGGGGATTGCGGGCCTATACCTGCCTTGGCCACAGCATGAGCGAGTGGAGCCGGCTCGCCAGCGTTGGGTTGAGGGCAGCCGCCGGCGGGGGATTGCCGACAGCATGCGCAACCGCCCTCGGGATTGCGGAAGGGCCCGAGCTGGGGGTAACGGGCCTGAAAACGGGCGTAGAGCGACTCGATCCAGACCCAGCCGGCGAGCACCGCGAAGACAACCAAGGGGGCCAGCAGCAGCTTAACCATGGCTGCTCCCCAGACCCGCAAACCCCATGAAGGCTAGAGACAAAAGACCGGCCAACATCAATGTCAGGGCCGCGCCCTGGCTGACCTCAGGCAGGCGGGCAAGCGCCAGCCGCTCGCGCAGGCCGGCCATCAGCATCAGCGCTAAGGTAAAGCCTGCGCCTGCGCCTGCTGTATAGACCAGGCTCTGGATCAGGTTGTATTCCTTGGTGGTCTGAAAGAGTGCGACCCCCAGGATGGCGCAATTGGTGGTGATGAGCGGCAAGAAGATGCCCAGCGAGTGAAAGAGCGCGGGGCTCGTCTTTTTGATGAACATCTCCACAAGCTGGACAACCGAGGCGATGACCGCGATGTAGCAGATGAGCCTTAGGAACTCGAGCTCGAGGGTGGTGAGCACCCAATTGATCCCATGGGCGGAGAGCGAGCTCACCAGCATCACGAACATGGTCGCCAGCCCCATGTTCCAGGCCATCTCCTTCTTGGCCGAGACCCCGAGAAACGGACAGATCCCGAGGAACATGGCGAGCACGAAGTTATTGACCAGGGCGGCATTGAGAAAGATGAGCGGCAAGGGCTCAGCGTGCATGGGCGGCGGCTCCGTTTGTCACGGCTACCTGACGTGCACGGCGCAGATGCAGCCAGTTGAACAACAACAGCCAACCTCCGAGCACAAAGAATCCGCCCGGCGGCAAGGCCATGATCACCCAGGGCTGAAAACCCTCGGGAAAGAGTGCAATACCCAACAGGGTCCCCTGGCCCAAGACCTCGCGCACCGTACCGAGCGCAAGAAGCGCCAAGGTGAACCCTAGCCCCATCCCCAGGCTGTTGACCAGGGTGGTATGCAGTCGTTGCTTGGAGGCATAGGCCTCGGCGCGCCCGAGGATCACACAATTGACCACGATGAGCTGGATGAAAGCCCCTAGCGCCGCATAGAGCTCGAGGCTGATCGCCTGGATCGCATAATCGACCAGGGTGACGAAGGTGGCGATGATGACGATATAGCTCGCGATCCGCACCTGTTTTGGGATCAAATGGCGCAGCATCGAGACCAATAGGCTCGAGCAGACCAGGACGAAGGTGGTCGCCAGACCCATAGCGAGCGCATTGAGGGTAGTGTTGGTCACCGCGAGTACCGGACACATCCCAAGCAGCATGGCAAAGACAGGATTTTCCTGCCACAGCCCGCGCAGAAAGGTATCCGGAGTGAGCCTTTCATAAGTCGGTGGGGACAAGATGGAGTCTGACATGTCTATCAAAACTTGCTGTACAGGTTAGGGCTGTGTACCCAACTAGAAACCAGTCCCCGGCTGACCGTTCCTCGCCCCTACTAGAGATGCATCTAGGGTCAGGCGGTCGAGATGACGTTCGATTGCAGGTACGGCGCGGTTGGCCGCGCTATCCGCGGCGCGGGCCAGGGCGCGCGAGGAGATGGTCGCCCCCGCGATGGCGTCGATCTGCCAGGGTTCGGTCTTGGTACCGTGCCGCACGGCGACGATCGGATGGGCGAGCGCCGTGCCCTCGGCGTTCAGACGTGCATCGAGCGATTTGAAATTCTCCAGAAACTCAGGGTCGAAGCCGAGCTTGTCGCCAAACCCCGGGGTCTCATTGGAACGCAAGATCCGACTGGCCGTAATGCACCGGCAGGCGGGGCGATAGGCAAACATCGCCTGCACCGGCCCAGCATAGCCTGGACCTGAACCGATGATCGCCACCCCCACCAGTTCTCCGGCAGCGTCATAGGCGGCATAGAGAGAGTCAGCGCCTGGACCCGAAGGTGCCTCCTCGAGACCGTTGCTGGTCAGACGCAGGGTGCGAAAGCCTGTAGCCCCAGGCAAGACCTCGAAGACCGCCCGTTCGGTGCGCAAGCGCTGTTGTTCGGCGATGAGCGGAGCGGTGAATTGATCAACCAGGGCCACCGCGAGTCCTGCCAAAAGCGCCACCCCGCCGAGCGCCAGCAGCATGCGCAGGAAGAGGGTATCCTGGGGGGCAGCGCCATCCGGGTGGCCTTCAGTCGAAATTGCGCTCATCGGCCTTGCCTCGATTGTTTTGCTCCATACACCCGTGGTTGGGTCCAATCCGAGATCAAGGGGCCTAGGGCATTGGCGAGCAGGATGGCATACATCACCCCCTCGACGAGTCCCCCAAACAGCCGGATGATCACTGTGAGGATCCCGATCAATAGCCCATAGATCACCACCCCCCAGGTCGTCACTGGCGAGGCCACCATATCGCTGGCCATGAACCAGGCCCCCAGCATCAGCCCGCCCGCACAGAGGACGAACCAGGGGCTAGGATAGAGGGTCGGATCGATCAGCCAAAAAGGCAGCGCGCTCAGGATTGCCCCCGCCATGACGCTGACCGGGATGCGCCAATCGAGCATCCGCTGCCAAGCCAGCCACAGCCCGCAGAGCAGGATCAAGAGGGCTGAGGTCTCGCCCGCTGAGCCGGTGACCGTGCCCGCAAAGAGGTCCCAGACGGGGGTCTCCACATGCTGGAATCGTTGCAATGCCAATGGGGTCGCGCCGCTCCAGCCATCGAATCCAAGACCCGCCACCCACTGATCGACAGGGATGGGTTGCATGAAGGGCGGGGTCAGGGTTGAGGGGATAGGCTCGACAAACCGCCCAGGGGCGAAGGGTGGGGTCCAGGTGGTGATGGCCGTGGGGAAGGCTGCCTGAACGAAGGCGCGCCCGATCAGGGCGGGGTTCATGACGTTATAGCCCAACCCGCCAAACAGCCACTTGCCAAGCGCCACGCCAATGAATGCCGCCACCGCCGCCATCCACAGCGGAAAACCGGGGGGCAGGGTCAAGGCGAGCAAGATCCCGGTGATGATCACAGACCCATCGCGCAGGCTGTTGCCCTTGCCTGCGGCACGCGCCAGCGCCCATTCTGTCAGGACCGATACGGCGGTGGTGGTGACAAGCAGCAATAGGGCGCTCAGGCCAAACTGCCAGACCGACCAACCGGCGATCGGCAGCAGGGCCAGGATCACGCCGCGCATGATCTGCTCGACGGTCAGTACCCGGTTGAGATGCGGGGAGGTACGGATCGCGATGCCTCGATTCGCCATGTCGCACCTTGCCTCAATGAGACCCTTTGCCAGCGCGCCGGCGTTCGGCATCGCGGTTGATCGACTTGGCGATGCGGAAATATTGGGTCAAGGGGATATTGGCCGGACAGACAAAGGCACAGCAGCCGCATTCAAAGCATTGCTCCAGATACTGTTCAGCCATCGCCTGATATTGACGCGCCATGGCCAACTCGCCCAACAGCGAGGGGTTGAGCGACACCGGACAGGCGCGAACGCATTCACCGCAATGGATACAGGGATAGACCGGGCGCGCTGCCAGCGCCGGGTCTTCGGGATGGAGGGCAACGACCCCCGAGACCCCCTTGGTGATCGGCACATCGAGCGAGGCGACCGCCATCCCCATCATCGGCCCGCCGAGGATCACCTCCCCCAGATCGCCCGTGATGCCGATCCGTTCAAGCAAGAACCGCACTGGCGTCCCGATGGGGACCAAGAAATTGCCGGGGTGCTTGACCGCTGGGCCGCTGACCGTGATCACCCGCTCGATCAGCCCCTGACCCTTGGGCAGGAGCTCGCCCATCTGTGCCAGGGTGCCGACATTGAAGACCGCCACCCCGAGATCCGCCGGAATCCCCCCGATCGGGACCTCCTGATCGAGCAGGGCCTTGATCAGCATCTTTTCGGCCCCTTGCGGGTATTTGGCTTGGACTGCCGCGACGCTGATCGGCCCGTCTGGGTCCGTCTGCCGGAGATGGGCGCGCAGATGGGCGATCGCATCGAGCTTGTTGTCCTCGACCCCGATGATGGCGCGCCGAGCACCTGCGGCCTTGAGCGCGATCCGGATGCCGCGGATCAACGACTCGGCCTGCTCCAACATGATGCGGTGATCGCAAGTCAGATAAGGCTCGCACTCGCAGCCATTGACCAAAAGGGTATGGATGCTGCGCCCTGCCTGCGGCCTCAGCTTGACATAGCTGGGGAAAGCCGCTCCACCCAGGCCAACGAGCCCCGCCTCCTGGACCGCCTGGATGATCTCCTCTGGGCTGAGCTGTTCAGGGTCACACCTCTTGCCAAGCAGGGCGTCCTGGCTGGCAGCCTGATAGACCTTCAAGAAGATCGCCGGGGCCTTGGGCCCATCAGCGGTCGGGGCCAGACCGATGGCGCGGATGACGCCGGTCGCCGGGGCGTGGAGGGGCACCGACATCACCTCATTGGCCCGCGCGATTGGCTCACCGCGCATCACCTCTTGCCCGACCTTGACGATCGGAACCGCTGGCGCCCCCTTATGTTGCTGCAAGGGGATGATCAGCTCATCGGCAAATGGCAGGCGGCGGATCGGCTTGCCGGCGGTGAGCTCCTTATGCTCTACCGGATAGACCCCGTGGGCAAAGGTCTTGTGCCAACCGAGCCAGCGCTTGAAGGCCAGATCCAGGTGGGCGAACAGACCCTCGTGAGATGGCGTCTGAGGCGCATCCTTCGGGCGCATGCCCTGTCGATCGCCCTGAGGCCGGGCGGTAGAGCCGCTCATCAGCCCCCAAGGTGCGCTGATCTGGTTTGCCTTCATCCTCGATTCCTCGCCACTGTCTGTTTACTGGTATTTGGTCGCGCGCTTGACCCATTGCTCGATCCCAGGCTCGCGGGGGTTCCAGGGCAGGCCCGGATGGATACAGCCCGCGGGGCATTTTTCGGCGGCCTTGACGATGTCCTTGTAGGAACCGCCCTTGGGGTCGGCGATCTCGACCCTTTTGTTGGCGTTATAGCGAAAGATCTTAGGATTGATCTGGATGCACTCGTTACAACCAGTACAGGCGGGCGAATCTACCCAAACAGGCTCCCAGTCGACAGCGAAGGAGAGAGCGGCATCTCCCTGGCCCGGTGCATGGGCGCCATTGCCGCCCGAGCCGTTGCTACGACTGGTTGCGGGGAGCGCCGCCGTCTCGGCGGCAGGAGAGGCGCTCCACATGATGCCAGCGCTCCCCTCCCCTGCCAGGGCCAGTAGGGTCTGAGTCAGACGCTGGGCGATCTCGACCTTGGCCTGGTTGCGCACCGCCTCGACATCGAGACGGTTGAGCAGACCGCACAGATCCCGCAACTGCCGCCAGAAATTTCGGCGTTCCTCGCAGCTTTCCACGAGTTCAGGTGAGACCATCACCCGCATCAGGCGGTTATTGTGGTCGACGCCCCAGAGATAGGGATGCAGGCCCTCGCGCGCCTCCGTGGGGAGGTCGATGAACTCATGGAGCGGCACCAGGGTATCGTTCCAGGCGTCCTCGGGGATCTTGCGGAAGTGTTTGCGGAAGCGCCCCTCGGTCATCGCAAAGTCGGCGAAGGTGAAGGGGACCTCCAGACTCGCCGGCTTGCCTTGCGCATCAACATATTGGAGCGTCCAGGTGATCCAGTCGGTATCCAAGGCCGGATTGCCTTCGAGCGAACAGCATTCCTCGAAGGTCGTCCCCGCATCCGGATCAAAGCGGAATAGCGGATAGGCGCGAGATTCGACGGCCATCCGTGCCTGGCGGTGAGACATCTCATCCCCGATCCCATGCTCGGGCTGACAGGGGCTATAGATGTTGAACAAGGCCGGGCGCCTGGAGTTGAGGCCGTCGATAAAGCCTTCCAACAGGTGGGTCAGATGCGAGGTGGCGCTCGAGAGTACGAAGGCTGAGCGATGCGCCATGCCGATCAGACCCATCTCCTTGCGGATCTCGTTCTTGCCCTTCCAGGTCTGGCCATAGGGGGCCATGTCGGCGACCTGCCCCAGGAAGCCAGAGGTGCACGACTGACCGCCGGTATTGGAGTAGCTCTGGGTGTCGAGCACCAGGACCTTGATCGGCAGCCCTGACATCAAGGCGCGCGAGAGGTTCTGGAAGCCGATGTCATACATGGCCCCATCTCCACCCGCCGCTACCACCGGCGGACATAGGCGCCATTCCTCCTCGCTGAAGTCACGCCAGGTGAAGTGATCGAGCCTACAGGCCGGATCGGCGGGCTTGAATCGGCCCTCGAGCTCCAGCCGCGCCTGACGGATCGCCTTGAACCCCTCGGCCATCTTGCGCATGTGCCCTTCGAACAACCCCAGGGCTACCGAGGGCGAATCCTGGAAGAGATTGTTCGACCAAGGGAAGGGATAGGGGTTGTAAGGAAAGGTCCCGCCCCAAACGGAGCTGCAACCCGTAGCATTGACAAAGCCCATGTATGCGCGCGGCTGCGGGGCGATGTATTGGTCGCGCAGCTGACGCAGCTTGGCCAAGAGACCCGTGACCCATTTCAGCCAGTCCGGATCGACCGGATCGGCGGCCCGACTGACCAGCTCGGACGAGAGCTCGGCGAGGGTCAGATCGGTCTCCTGATGGGCATCGAGCACCCGCTGGATAGCGGTCGGGTTGGTGAGATCCATCGCCGAGGCGAGTTTCAGCCGGACATGGGTCTCAAGACGGGCGATGAGGTCTTCGAGCTCAGCGACATGTCTCTTCACCCGTGGCTGCATGAGGGCAGTGACGGTGGCGGTAAAGAGATGCGCCGCAGTCTTCTCGCCGCAGCCCATGCAGGAGCCATCGCCGGCAATGATCGAGAGATAGTTGCTCTTATCGAGGAGCAGGGTCTCGAGCGCCCCGATCTTGTCATCGAGCGACTCGATGCGGAAGAACTCAGGGGCGGTATTGGGTAGATCCAGCCAGACCTCCCAGCGGGCGCGCAGGTGTTGAACGGCCTCTTCGGTCTGGGGCTCGGCGGCCAGGGCGCCGTCCTTGCAGACCTCGACGCACTCCATGCACCCCTTGCAGGTGTAAGGATTGACCGTGACGCTGAACAGCCCACCGCTGCCGGGTTGCTGTTTTTCGCGGTTGGTCCAATAGGGGCGGGTGATGGCGAATGGATAATCGCTGAGCGCCTCGAGCATCAGGGTAAATTCGCGCTCGGCCTGCGCCTTCTCTTCGGCATCACCCGCGAATGCTGCCAGGGTCTCCAAGGCTGCCTGATCGAGCAGCGCACGTACATCGGCCCCTTCGCCATGAGATTCGATCAGGGCACGCAGGCGTTTTTCGATGGCGTGCGACTCGCGCCGCAGATACTGGGTCGGTATGCCGCGCTCGACCCGCTGGATGGCGGTCGCCAAGACATCCCCGATCCGGTTGACCAGACCTGGGATGGCACTATCCGGACAGACTGCAAAACAGCTCCCGCAGGCAGTGCAGCGCTCGGGGATAAAGCGCGGATACTCGAAGCGGATCTGGGTCATGTCGCGATAGACCCCAGTAGCCGCTGGGACCAGCGACAGGGCCATGTGGGGATCGGCCAGGTTGTCGTTGCCGCGACCACTGGCATAGAGGATCCCCGTCTGCTCCCAGAAGCGATGGGCATCGCCGATTCGCCCGCCGCCCTCAGGCAGGGTCTTGACCATGAGCGGAAGTTTTAGGGTACGCATCAGGTGCCCGACATCGGTCAATGGCTTATCGGTGATCTCGACGAGCTCATCGAAGCCGCGACGCACCACGCGCAGGTTGTCCTGGACCACCCGCTCGCCCTTGGCCCCAAACTTGGCGCGCAATTGTTCCTCGATGGCGGCAAAGAGATCCATCTCGGTCAGCCCCAGACGCTCCATGACGTTGGAGGCGGCAAAGAAGGCCCCCTGGAAGGCCGCCCCCTGCATCCTGAATTGCAGCTCGGGGTTGGTCGCCTCCTCGCGCGCGATCTTAAAGCCATCCAGGTAATAGACCCGGATCCCCTGCTCGACGATGAAGCGGCGTGCTGCAGGCGGGAAGCTCATCCAAACCTTCTCTGGGCCGTCCAGCGTCGACTGGATGATGAAACAGCCCCCGGGCTTTAGACCGGTCAAGGGATTGGAGTGGGTAAAGACATTGGGGTCGGGGCTTAAGACCACATCGACATGGGTATATTCGCAATTCAGGCGGATCGGCTCAGGCGCTGCCGACAAGAAATAGGTCGTCGGCTGGCCCTTCTTCTCCGAACCGTATTTGGGGTTGGCGCGGATGTTCCAGCCGAGGAGCTCATAGAGGGTCAGCGCCAGGTTCTTGCCAGTGGTCACCGCTCCCCAACCGCCGACCGAATGCATGCGCACCGTGATCGC
This sequence comes from Caldichromatium japonicum, assembly GCF_011290485.1. GTDB lineage: Bacteria > Pseudomonadota > Gammaproteobacteria > Chromatiales > Chromatiaceae > Thermochromatium > Thermochromatium japonicum. The sequence continues at coordinate 2,303,658 of NZ_CP048029.1, forward strand.
CCCTTTAGGCAAGAGGTTGGGGTTTTCGCTCCCACGCAGCGCCAACCGCTCGATCTCGGGATAGGCCTCCTTGAGCGCCTGGATGCGGATCTCATCCTTGGGGTCGGTCGGCGGGCGGACGAAGTCGATCGAGAGATAAAAGAACCGCCGCTGCGCCCCGCTGGGCAGCATGTTCTCGACCGCGGCGATCAGGCCCTCGGGTTGGAGATCGCGCGATCCCAGGCCACAGCAGCCGGAATAGAGCCTCGGCATCTCACCGGGTTTATAGACAGGGTATTCGGGGTAAGGCAGGGGCTCATGTTTGCCTGCCATGCCGTTTTCCAGACACTTGCAAAGCGCCGCGCGCAGCTCGCACAGGATCGGCAGGTCCTCAGCCAGCGGCTGATCGACGCGCTCGAGCACCGCCACCCCCTTTTTGCCCTGGAGCATGCGGGCCAAGCAATCACCGGGAAAGGGACGGAACATGGTGAGATTGATCACCCCGACCTTGAGCTTACGGCGCTCGCGCAGATCATCGGCCACCGCCTCGGCCTGGACGGTCATGCTGCCTTGGCCGAGGATCAGGTACTCGGCGTCCTCCCAGCGATAGCCCGAGACCCGAGCGTAGTGCCGGCCTGTCAGCTCGGCGTATTCGGCCATTACCCGATCGGCAAGCTCAGGGATATGGTCGAAGAAATAGGGCCGCTGGGCCGCGACTGATTGCATATAGGCATCTTGATTCTGCACCGTGCCCGAGCTGACCGGTTCATCGACATCCCAGATCGCCGGCACCCGCCGGCGTGTAGGGCCAAAGAGCAGGCGCTGCGCCGGGGTCGGGCATTCGATAATGTCGTCTGGGCGCCCGCAAAAGGCCTCGATCAGCGCTCGTTCAGGGACCTGGAGCGGCTCGATCAAATGGGTGGTCAGGAATCCATCCTGCGCCACTGCCGCCGGGGTAAGGCTGAGCTCGGCGAGTTTACGGGCGATGAGATTGAGATCCGCCACTTCCTGGGCATTGCGGGCGAAGACTTGGATGAAGCCGGTATCGTCGATGCAGTGATAGTCGTCGTGCGCGCAATGGACGTTGAGGCTGGCTTTGGTGATGGCGCGCGCCCCGATGTTGAGCACATAGGGGAGCCGCTTACCAACTGCGGCATAGAGCGACTCATGCATAAAGGCCACGCCCTGGGCCGAGGAGAAATTGCTCGCCCGCAGGCCCGCCATCGCCATGCCCGCCGTTACCCCCGCTGCAGCATGTTCGGACTCGGGTTCGATGAAGATCAGGGGCCGGCCCGAGATGTTGAGATGCCCATTGGCCACCTCCTCGGCCCAGCCTTCGCCCATCGGTGTGGATGGCGTGATCGGATAGGCGCCGGCGGCATCGGAGGCCTCGCGTTCGCAGAGGACCACCGCGGTATTGCCATCCGTCGCCATGCGGATACCAGGGTATTTCGGTGTCTTTTCGTCTTTCTTTCCGAACATGGGCCTGCTCGATTGCTGAAAGAAGTTGTCTATGTTGCCCAACCTATATCGCCGGCAATGCAGCCTTGGCGCCCTTGCGGATTACCTTACGTGCCTCTCGCCCCTTGACGGCTCTACCGTCAGGCTCGAACCAGACGATCGCGCCGGTTGGGCAGCGTTCGATCGCCACCTTAGAGGCGAGTACATTCTTGTCGTAGTCGATGACCGCCAGGTTGTTTCGGATCTGGATCAGACCCTCGGGCGAATCCTGGGCACAGCGCCCGCAGCCGGTACAGGCGACCTCGCAGTGTTCCTCTGCCTGTTCGCCTGGATCAAGGCTCATGCAGGCGACCCACAGCCGGTGGCTGGCCGGATGCAGACTAAAGAGCCCTTTGGGACAAAGGGTCACGCAGTCGCCGCAGGCGGTGCAGCGCTCCTCGTTGACCACCGGCAGCCCCTGGCGGTTGAGCGACAGCGCCCCGAAGCGACAGACGGTCACACAATCGCCGAAGCCGAGGCATCCCCAGGCGCAGCTTCGCCCGCCGCCCGAGACCAAGGCCGCAGCGCGACAAGAAGGGATGCCGTGATAGTAGGCGCGCACTGCGGCCACATTGCCCCCGCCGGCGCAGGCCAGGCGCGCCACCCAGCGTTCGCGGGCCTGTAGTTCAACGCCCAGCAGCTCAGCGATGCGCTGGTTCATGGTCTTGGCATTTACCGTACAGCGCGCCGGTTCGGCCTCGCCCTTGACCAGCTTTTCGGCAAAGGGCCGGCAGCCAGGCTCGCCGCAGGCCCCGCAGTTGGCCTTGGGCAGGAGATCCTCGACCTGATCGATCCGCGGGTCTTCAAAGACATAAAACCGCCTGTTGGCAATGGCCAAGAGCAGGGCGAGCAGCATGCCTAGAGCAGTCATAAACCCAGCAGCGGTGAGGATGATGTTCATCGCGACAGATATTCGGTCCCAGGATAGTCTGGCGGCTGGGCCAGTGGCTCAGGATCTCGGATCTTAGGGAACGGAAAGGCCGCGCCGCCAAGGCGCGCCTGCATGGCGGATGGGCCCGCATGCAGATGAAGTTTACGAGATCGTTATCTATTGATATGACAAATTATGTAAATCGTCAGTATTAAGGACGTCTCGATACGGCGGACGGGCCGTAAAGGCGGTAGGGGTATGCGCTAGAGTGTGGGGAAACGCTCGACCAGGCTGGTGATCAAACCGGCAGCCAGCGCATCGGTAAGCGGGATCAGCAGGACGCGGTTATTGGGAACGGCAGCAGCGGCGATGGCGACATCGGCAGCAACGCCCATCTCGCGCAGATACAAAAAGGCATCGGCGACATAGAGCTGCCCGCCCTCGTGGCTGCTATAGCGGCGGGGGACGCGGCTTTGGTGGACACCGAGCCTGGCGTTGGGGGTGGCATAGCGTTCGACTCCGCCGGCGAGGACATCGATACAGGCCGAGACACAATAATCATCAACGGCGGTACGCAGGCCGTTGGCTCGCAGATAGCGCCCAAGCTTGCGTGCCTCATCGACCAAACCGCCTGGGCTGTTGATGATCAAGCCGATCGCCCGGCGTTCGCGCAGCTCGGCGATGGTCTGCTGGGCAAAGCCAGGGGTGATCTCGGCCCCATCGACCCGTAGCCAAGCGGAACGCAATTGGCCATCCAGCTCAAAGCGCACCAATGCCGGGGTCGTGCCAGTCAGTTCACCTAAGAGCTCGCAGGCACGGATCGCCTGGCTTACGAGTTCAGCCGGATTGCGCTCATAGTCCTTGATTAGGCGATTAGCGCGTTCGATGATGATCTGAATCGGGATCTGATATGTGTCGGCGACGAGGATGACAGTCGCATCCGTAGAGGCGACGTCATTGGTCTGACCAACGCGTAAAAGATGACAGGATGCGGAGTTGAGGATCAGGGTCTCGGGGTCAAGATGCGTCCCAGAAGAACGGATGGTGCCCAAACAGCCCGACAGAGCCAGAGGCAGACAGCAACAGATGAGACCCCAGGCGATCAGCCGAGCCACTCTCCTCGCGTTGACCGCTTGGGTATGAGGCACGGGCCCGCTCACCGCCATCCGCACCCCAGGCTATAGTGAGCCGGGGATGAAGCGCAGAGACAAACCCCAGGCGGGTGATGCATCAGCCTACCTCCTGGTCTGGACCGGGCGCTTGCGGGCGTGCCAACGGAAGGCACGAAACACCTGGCGCATCGGGATCAGTCATGCCTGGGGGTGGATGCGCCTTCACCGTTGCGGATCTCGATCCCCTGGGTGATGAGATGAGACTTGACGGCCTCGATCGGGACCTCGCGCCGGTGGAAGATCCCGGCGGCCAGGGCCGCTTCGACCCCGGTCTCGCAAAAGACCTCGGCGAAATGCTCGACACAGCCAGCCCCGCTCGAGGCGATGACGGGGATGCTGACCGACTCCCTGACCAGGCGGATCAGCTCCAGGTCAAAGCCCGCGCCCGTGCCGTCACGATCGATCGAATTGAGCAGGATCTCGCCCGCCCCCAGTGCCTCACAGGTACGCGCCAACTCGACGACGTCCAGATCCCGCCCCTCGCGCCCGCCCTTGATGGTGCATTGGAACCAGCAATAGCGTTCGCCCTTGGGCCCAGGGAACCGCGTCTCTATAACCGTATGGGGGGTATCCTGCGGTGAGTTGACATAGACCCGGCGCGGGTCGATGGAGATCACCACTGCCTGGTTACCATAGACTGCAGCGATCTGTTCGATCGCGCTGCTGCCATCTTTGACCCGACCGCGCGCCAGATAGTCCTCGACCGCGAGGACCGCATCCGAGCCGATCGAGACCTTGTCGGCCCCCGCACGAAAATAGGCATGGGCGACAGCGAGCGCTGAGTAGGAGCGCCCCTCGCCATCGGTATAGGCGCGGATGCCGCCGCCGATAGTGAGGGGGACAAAGACCCGCTCCGAGGTGCGCCTCAAAACCTCGAGCATCGGCTGGTCGGCCAGGGGGGAGGCGCGAAAGGCAGTGATATTGAGAAAGGCGATCTCGTCGGCGCCTTCTTGATAATAGCGCTCGGCAAGCTCGACGGGCTTACCCAGGTTGCGCACCGCCCGCCCCTCGGTCTTTTCACGCACGTCGTATTGGTCGCCCTTGGTGACGACGAGATCGCCCTGGTCGTTGGTGCGCACATCGAGACAGGCGACGATGCGTTTGGTCAGACGGGTCGGGGTCGGATCGCCCAAGGGGATGGCAGGCGCGGACGCGGATGTGCCGGCCAAAAAGTTGCGCAACAGGGCAAGCCCTGCCTGACCGCTCTTTTCGGGGTGGAACTGGACGGCGCAGACTGCACCGCGCTGCACCGCGCTCAAGAACGGCCTGCCATAGTCGGTGAACGCAAGCTGCCAGTCGGCATTCTCCGGGCCCGGCAGGGCCCGATAGGAGTGCACGAAATAAAACGGCTCGCCGGCATAGCCTGTAAACAAGGGAGAGTGCTTTTGTAGGCGCACCGCATTCCAGCCCATGTGCGGTACCGACAGCCCCTCCCCCGGAAAACGGCGGATCTGGCCGGGGATGATCCCAAGTCCAGGGACCCCAGGCGACTCCTCGCTGCCCGCAAAGAGGATCTGCAGACCCAGACAGATCCCAAGAAAAGGGCGACCGGCACTGAGATAGTCCTTGAGCGGTTTGAGATAACCGAGTTCTTCAAGCCTTCGCATCGCCGCGCCAAAGGAGCCGACCCCGGGCAGGATCAGGCGCTCGGCGCACAGGATGTCCTCGGGGCGCTCGATCTCGGTGAGGGCAAAGCCCAGGGCATGCACGGCATTGCGCAGACTGCGGACATTGCCCGCGCCATAGTCGAGGAGTGCAATCATAACGATCAGGATTTCGGCAAGCAGGGGACCCAGGGGGCGAATGAACGCCTATTGTAGCCGAGGGTGGAGATTCGAGGGACGCATTCACCGAGTCGCCCAGGGCAATCGCATGAATGTGACTGTTGCAGACCGAGAAATGGTCATTCACGAGCAAGGGGTGCGCAAGAGGCTGTGCAGAAGGATCCTGGCCAACTAGACACCCAGCCTTGCTCTGCCTTCGCTCAACTGGACTGTCTGTCCCATCCCGAGCAGCGACCGGACCTGAGATCCTTCGCCGGGATCGCGTCCAAACGCTGCATCAATGGCAAGATCAGCGGCAAGCGGCGCTGCTATCTCTCGCACCTCCTTCCGCTGCCCAAGGCCTGGCGCAGGCCATCCTTGCGCAAGGGCGGGATCAAGGTCCGTCGTTTTATTGCTTCCACCTCGGACGATGATCGCGCCGAGCTCCTCGGACTGACCCCTGCATGAATTTCATGCGATGGCTCTGTGCTCGACCCGAGATGCCAAATCGCTTAATCTTAAAAGCGGCTATTGGCCGGTCGCTTGACGCCGTCCCAGCCCATCTCTAGCATCCCCGCCACCGTGCACGAGACCCAGATACAGAAGACCCGCATGGATCTTTCCAAGATTCGCCAACCCGTCGCCGATGACTCCAAGGCCGTCGATGCCTTGATCCTACGTCGGCTTCAGTCTGACGTCATGCTGATCAATCAGATCGGTCACTATATCGTCAACAGCGGTGGCAAGCGTCTGCGCCCGCTCTCGGTGCTGCTTTCGGCCCGCGCCTGCGGCTATACGGGGGATCGCCATATCGATCTAGCAGCGGTGATCGAATTCATCCATACCGCCACCCTGTTGCACGATGATGTGGTCGATGCCTCAGAGCTCAGACGCAATCGCGAAACGGCGAATGTCGTTTGGGGCAATGATGCGAGCGTCCTGGTGGGTGATTTTTTGTATTCGCGCGCCTTCGAGATGATGGTCGAGGTGGGGAGCATGCGGGTGATGGATATTCTCTCCCATGCCACCAACCGCATCGCTGAGGGTGAGGTGTTGCAGTTGCTCAATGAGCGCGATCCAGATACAGACGAGACGCGTTACATGGAGGTCGTCACCCGCAAAACCGCGACCCTCTTCGAGGCGGGGGTGCGTCTAGGGGCTGTACTTGCCGATTCACCCCCTAAGGTCGAGGAGGCAGCGCGTTGCTACGGTCTGTCTCTCGGCATTGCCTTCCAGTTGGTGGATGATGCACTCGATTACCGGCTTGACAATGCCGAGCTCGGCAAGAACGTGGGCGATGACCTCGAGGAAGGCAAGCCGACCCTACCGATCATCCGCGCCATGCAGGTCGGCAGCCCTGAGCAGCGCGCACTGTTGCGCGAGGCCATCCTGGAAGGGGGACGTGAGCGCATCCAGGAGGTCGTTACGGCCATTGCAGCCACGGATGCTATCGATTACACTATCCAGATCGCGCAATCCTATGCGCGCCGCGCCAAGGAATCGCTTCAGGCCCTGCCCGCTTCACCGGCGACAGAGTCCCTTGCTCTGCTTGCCGATTTCGCAGTTGCGCGGACCTATTGAATCCATCCGGGGTGTAGCTCAGCCTGGTAGAGCGCTGTCTTCGGGAGGCAGATGTCGCAGGTTCAAATCCTGTCACCCCGACCAATTCCATCATACCTCCCCACCGGCCACTTGACCTCGGGACCGACTCAGATCTCCGGTCTCTTCTCTAAGGCCCGTTCTAAGGCCCGTGTCCTATCCAGACCCATTTAGGGTCCAGCGCTCAATTATCGATCACCCAACCTCGATTGCCCGTCTCTGGCTTATCTCGGCCCAGCGTTCGCGCCCGCCGCGATTATCGAGCTGATTGAGCAGGGCCAAGACATAGCGCCGCTCGAAGCGCCGCCCGATCTCTTGCATCAGGAGCGATACTGCCTCATCGAGGCCCTTGGCCTCACGGAATGCCCGCGGGCTGATCAGGGCCACGAAGTCATTGGCCAGGGCCACTACCTGGGCGCTGGGCAGGATCTGCTCGCCCTTGAGCCCCTTGGGTCTGCCACTGCCATCGGCCCATTCATTGACCTGCTCCAGGGTCTCGATCACTGGCCCGTCGAACTCGATCCCGCACAGGATCTGGGGACCTGAATCCAGGGCCTCACGCACCCGGCTCAATTCCTGCTCCGTCAACTGTTTCTCTTTCATCAGGATGGCGCGTGGGATGCGGATCTTGCCGAGATTGACGAGACGTGCCGCCTGCTCAACCGTAGTGCGCTGGATGGCATCAAATCCCAGTTCATCGGCAATGGCGCGCGCCACCTCGACGACATAACGCGACTGATGCGCAGCATCAGGATCACGCTCATCGACCAAGGCAACCAGGGTGTCGATCAACCGCTGGGTATTGCGCTCGCGCCGGGCGCGCTCACGCATCAGCTCGGTCAGGTCTTCAATGGTGATCAATACCCCTGGGGAAGACCCGACGATTGAGGTGATAAACGGCTGATAATGTACCCGCCAGACCCGTTCCTGACCCTCTGGATCGCGTAGCGCTGCGGTCTCGACCTGGGGGCTTTGGGTCTCGCGCACGCGCTGAGCCGCCAGGCTCAGATGGGCGCCGGTCTCCTGACCGAAGACTGCCGTCAGCGATCGCCCCCTGATTTCATCCACTGCCAGGCCTGTGAGCTCAGCAAGCCGGCGATTGGCATAGGTCAGATGACCGCTGGCATCGACCACAAGGATGGGATGGGGCTGGCTGTCGGCCAGGATATCCAGGAAACCCGACAGCCGCTCGAAACGCTCAGCCGCCTGGCGATAGGACTCGGCCAGCGCCTCGACCTTACGCGAGCTCGCATAAAACCACACCAGCACCAAGGCCGAACCGATTAAGACCGCGATCAAGGTCAAGCCGCTGATGAGTGTCATGCGCCAGGCATCACTGGCGGCAAGCGCCTCGGCAGCTCCGATGCGTTGGACCAGGACCCAATCGGTCGCGGGTATAGGGCGGCTTATGGCATAGGACTCGCGCAGGGCATAGTTATATCCCTGATGGAACTGCCCAGGCCGTTCGAGCGCAGCCGCATCAATGAGCCCCTCGGTATTGATCGCCAGGCGCTTGCTTAAGGGCTCGCTGCCATCGAGGAGCGGGGAGAGATATTCGATCAGGTGACCGCGGCGGCGGATCAAATAGGACTCGGCGGTCCGCGCTGTGAGACCAGGCGTCTTGAGCAGATCGAAAAGCCCAGCATCAAGTGGGTGCAGGGCCAGCAGACGCCCGATAACCTCCTCGGCGTTTTCCGGATCGCGGATGGGGACCAGCCAGCCAAGCAGCAGACGTCCAGCGGCGCCCAGATGGAGATCGAGCATCCCCCGTTCGGATAGGGGTGTGCCACCCAGCCAGGCGATCAGCTCAGGGGTCAGAACGCTCGTACCATTGACCGCAGCGATTGGGCGATCCTCTGGATCAAGGATGAACCAGTCACCCACCGGTCGGCGGCCTAAGGTTGGAGGCGGGTCGGACAGCCAGTCGCCTGCGCCCTCGATGGCTCTGGCCGCATCTTCGAGCAGATCGTTCAATCCTTGTTCTATCTGTTTATCTGGCGCCTCTCTAAGCCTGCGTAACTGCGTCAGCAAGCTTTGATCACGCGCCAACCCCTCGAGGGCAGCATATTGACCCTCGATCCAGCGCCCGATGGCCTCAGCCCGCCCCTCCGCTGCCAGATTGAGCTGGATCTGTAAACTCTGAAGGTCGCGCGCCCGCTCGGCATCAGCAAAACGGATGATGCCATAAATCGCCAACATCAGGCTCAGCACAAGCGCGACGAGGGCCAACCGGATGGGGATGTTCATACTGGCGCTCGGATGTGCCATGCGGATCTATTCAAACCCTCGATTCATGGGGCGCATAGTCGGACGGGGTCAGACCGATATAGAGCTGACGGGGGCGGGCGATGCGCATGCCCTCGGTCTGTGCCTGCTCCCACCAATGCGCGATCCAACCCGGCAGCCGCCCAATGGCAAAGATCACTGTGAACATATTGGTCGGGATGCCGATCGCGCGCAGCAGGATGCCGCTATAAAAATCGACGTTCGGATAGAGCTTGCGCTCGATGAAATAGGGATCGTTGCGCGCGATCTCTTCGAGCCGCCGCGCGATGTCGAGCAAGGGGTCCTTGACCCCGAGCTTGGGCAGGAGTTGCTCGGCGACCCTGCCCAGGATCTTGGCGCGTGGGTCGAGGTTTTTATAGATGCGGTGTCCAAACCCCATCAGACGCATCTTGGTGTTTTTGTCTTTGGCTAGGCGCACATAGTCCTCGACGCTGAGCTGACCGCGATGGATCTGTTCGAGCATCTCGATCACAGCCACATTGGCCCCACCGTGTAACGGTCCCCAGAGGGCGCAGACCCCAGCGGCGCAGGAGGCGAATAGATTGGCCTGGCTTGAGCCGACCATCCGCACCGTCGAGGTCGAGCAGTTCTGTTCGTGGTCGGCGTGCAGGATCAAGATGAGATTGAGGGCATCGCGCACCAGGGGGTCGCAGACATATTCGGCATAGGGCTGCGAGAAGAGCATGTGCAGAAAGTTCGGTACATAGGGCAGCCTGGGGTTGGGATAGATATAGGGCTGGCCGACCGAGTGGCGATAGGCATAGGCGGCGATGGTGCGGATCTTGCTGATCAACCCCGCTGCTGCGGCCTGGAAGTGGGCGCGGTCATCGAGCTCGAAATACTCGGGATGAAAGCAGGAGAGCGCATTGATCATGGCCGAGAGGATGGCCATCGGTGGGGCCGAGCGCGGGAAGCCCTCGAAATGGTGCTTCATGCTCTCATCGAGGTTGGCCGATGCGGTGAGCTGCTCGGAAAAGGCGCGATATTCCTCGGCACTGGGCAGACGGCCGAAGATCAAAAGCCAGGCTACCTCGACGAAGTTCGGCGCCTGCTCGAACTGCTCGATCGGGATGCCACGATAACGCAGGATCCCACGATCGCCGTCGATGAAGGTGATGGCGCTCTCGCAGCTTCCGGTATTGGCATAACCAGGATCGAGGGCGATATAACCGGTGCGGGCGCGCAGGTCCCTGATATCGATCGCCCGCTCGCCCTCGGTGCCAATGCGGACCGGAAGGCGATATTCCTGGCCGTCCAGGATCAGGATCGCATCAGCGGTCATGGTTTAGATCTCCGCCAGCAGCTGATCATAAAAACCCAGAAAGTCGTCCGGCGTCGCCCCCTCGCGCCATTCGATCGCACTTCTGGGGTGCTGATTGAGCTGTCCAGTCAGGTTATAGGGGATCGACGGTCCCCAATCGAGCCGCTGGCGCAGCGGCAGCAGGTGATGCTGGATCGCCTCGATCAGCGGGCGCAGCTTGAACTTGGGATTGCGCAAAAAGCCCAATAACAGCTCGGTATGACAGTTCCCCGCCCCTCGCCCGAAGCCATAGAGGGTGGCATCGACGCGGTTACAGCCGAGGATGATCGCCTCGATGGTATTGGCGAAGGCCAGTTGCTGGTTGTTATGGGCATGGATGCCGATCTCCTTGCCGCTGTCGCGCAAGGCCCGGGTATATTGCTTATAGAGGCGGTCGATCTGTTCGCGGTACAGATGACCGAAGCTATCGACGATCACCATGGTGCTCGCCGGAGTCGGGGCGATGGATTCGAGCACGGTGTCGATCTCTTCCTCGGTCAGGATTGAGACCGCCATCAGGTTGGCCGTGGTCTCATAGCCCAGCTCGTGGGCGTGGTGGATCATCTCTACCGCCTCCGAGACCTGATGCGCATAGAAGGCTACTCGGATCATCGACAGCGGGCTTTGATCTGCAGGTACGATCTGGGTCTGCCAATCGCTCTTGCCGGCATCGGCCATCGCCGCCAGTTTGAGACCGGTCCGCTCTGGATCGTGATCGCCCACCACCCGCCATAGGTCATCCTCATGACAATGGCGCCAAGGCCCGAAACGCTCTGGGGGAAAGAGCCGCGGCGAGTTTTTATAACCGATCTCCATGTAATCGATCCCCGCCTCGACGCAGGCATGATAGAGGGCGCGCACAAACTCGTCGCTGAACTGGTGATCGTTCACCAATCCACCATCGCGCACGGTGCAATCGAGCACCTTGAGTTCAGGGCGGCAGGTGATCCAGGGGGCTTTATCGGACATGAAATCGGGTCTCCACAGGGCGAACATTCGCGTGTCGATCGAAGATTTTCAACCCAAAGCCAGATGATGAGCAAATCTCCACCCCTGCACCGATCCAATTAATCATCAAAATTGAATGATTTAATACTTTTTCTGTTGACTCATTGTGTTAGGCAATCACAGAATCCAGCGCTCGCCTGCTGCGCCCCTCGTCATCCCTCGACCGCGCGATAGGCGGCACCTCCGACACCCCCGGCGGTGTCGCTACCCAACCCTTTTGAGTTTTCAGAGAAGGCCCATGCAACAAGACTTGGTCGACGCCATCAAGGCGCACCCGCGTTATCAGGAGCTCGTATGCTCGCGCCGGTGTTTCGCCTGGAATCTCACATTTCTAATGTTGGCGATCTATTACGGATTCATCCTGACCATCGCCTTCGCCCCTGCCTTGCTTGGCACACCCATCGCCCAGGGCGCCTCAACGACCATCGGTATCCCCCTGGGGATCACCGTCATCGTCAGCGCCTTTATCTTGACCGGGATCTATGTCGCCAAGGCTAATAGCCGCTTCGATGCCCTGACCCGGGCCATCCAGGAGGATATCCAATAATGATAATGAGACGATATCCCCTCTTACTCCTGAGCGTGATTCTGGCTGCCTCTGAGATTGCCTGGGCCGGACCTGCTATCGGCGGTGCGGTCGAGCGCCAGGCGGTCAACTGGACGGCGATCGCGATGTTCTTACTCTTCGTTGCCGCGACCCTGGGTATCACCTATTGGGCGGCCAAGCATACCCGCTCGGTGCGCGATTTTTATACTGCCGGCGGTGGGATCACCGGCCTGCAAAATGGCTTGGCGATCGCTGGCGATTTCATGTCGGCCGCCTCCTTCCTGGGGATCTCGGGGCTGGTCTTCGCCTCGGGATATGACGGTCTGATCTATTCGATCGGCTTTCTCGTTGGCTGGCCAATCATCATGTTCCTGATCGCCGAACAGATCCGCAACCTCGGCAAGTTTACATTCGCCGATGTCAGCGCTTATCGCTTTGCCCAGACCCCTATCCGCAGCATGGCGGCAATTTCATCGCTGGTGGTCGTGGCCTTTTATCTGATCGCCCAGATGGTTGGCGCCGGCAAGCTGATTGAACTCCTATTTGGCCTCGATTATTGGCTGGCCGTAGTCATCGTCGGGGTATTGATGATGATCTATGTCATCTTCGGCGGCATGACCGCAACCACCTGGGTACAGATCATCAAGGCCATCTTATTGTTATCGGGCGCGACCTTCATGGCCTTTGCCGCCCTTGCCGCCTTCGGTTTCTCACCTGAAGAGATGTTTAGGCAGGCGGTCACCATCCACCCGAAGGGCGCAGCCATCACCGCGCCCGGCTCGCTCGTCACCGATCCTTATAACGCCATCTCGCTGGGTCTGGCATTGATGTTTGGGACTGCGGGCCTCCCCCATATCCTGATGCGTTTCTTCACCGTCCCAGACGCCAAGGAGGCGCGCAAATCCGTCTTCTATGCCACCGGCTTTATCGGCTATTTCTATATCCTGACTTTCATTATCGGCTTTGCCGCCATCGTGTTGCTCGCCCAGCACCCCGAGTTCTTCAAGCCTGAGGCGATCGGACCCGATGGGACGGTCATCAAGGATCAGCTGGTCAAGGGATTGTCGGGTGGGACCAATATGGTTGCGATCCGCCTGGCCGAGGCGGTCGGCGGCAATCTGTTTTTGGGCTTTATCTCGGCGGTGGCCTTTGCCACCATCCTCGCCGTGGTCGCTGGGCTGACCCTGGCCGGCGCCTCGGCGATCTCGCATGACCTTTATGCCAGCGTCATCGCCCGCGGTTATAGTAATGAATCGACCGAGATCGGTGTTTCCAAGATCGCAACCTTCGCCTTGGGGCTCTTAGCCATCGGTCTGGGGATCGCCTTCGAGAGCCAAAACGTAGCCTTTATGGTGGGCCTGGCCTTTGCGGTCGCTGCCAGTGCCAATTTCCCGGTCTTGGTAAGCGCAATCTTCTGGGGACGGATGACCACTGCTGGCGCCCTGGCCGGTGGGACTGTGGGCCTGATCAGCGCAGTGGTCCTCACCGTGCTGTCCAAGGCAGTCTGGGGCGATGTGCTGGGGCATGTCGGACCGGATGGCAAACCCGTCGGCCTGATCGCCCTCAATAATCCGGCGATCGTCTCCATGCCTCTGGCCTTCGTCACGATCTGGGTCGTATCTTGGTTGGATCGCTCGCAGCGCGCCCAGAGCGAACGGCAGGCCTTTGAGGCCCAGCGCGTGCGCTGCGAGACCGGGATCGGGATCGAGGCGGCCATCAGCCACTGAGGCCACACCCACTGCCAGCCGATACACCGGCTGGCAGTGCCTTGCTCCTGCGGTCTGCCCCAGCCGCCCGCTGCGCCGGGACAGGCCGGGATCACCCGCCGGCGCAGTCCGCCTCTTCCTCGCAAACGAGGCGATTGCGGCCTCTGGCCTTGGCCTGATACAAGGACTGGTCGGCGGCATTCTTCAACTCCTCGGCGCTGCCCTTGGGATAGGCGGTTGAATGCACTGCCAAGCCGATGCTGATGGTAACCTGGGGGGCGACCTCGGAATAGGCATGCCTGATCCCCAGTGCCTGCACTGCGCTGAGCATCTGACCGGCCAGGTGTGAGGCACCCTCTTCGTCAGTCTCAGGCAAAAGCGCCGCGAACTCCTCGCCGCCGTAGCGGGCGACCAGGTCAATCGGGCGTTTGGGCACCTGATGGATGGCATGGGCGACTCGCTGCAGACATTCATCCCCCGCCCCGTGCCCATAATGATCGTTGTAGGCCTTGAAATGATCGATGTCGATCATGAGCAACGCCAATGGCTGGCCGTTACGGGTCAAGCGCGCCCATTCCTTCCTGAGTCGCTGATCGAAACAACGGCGGTTAGGGATCTGGGTTAGGCCGTCTTGCAGGGCGACCTGTTCAAGCATATCGGTCTTGAGCTTGAGGCTGATGTGATTGCGCACCCGCGCGCGTACGATCGCCGGGCTAAAGGGCTTGGTGATATAATCAACCGCGCCGAGGTCTAGCCCATAGGCCTCATCGCGCTCTTCGCCCAGAGCGGTGACGAAGATAATCGGGATGGTCTTGGTTGCTTCGTGGTTCTTAAGCCGCCGGCACAGCTCATAGCCGTCCATCCCCGGCATCAGGATATCAAGCAGGATCAGGTCCGGCACCGTGCTGCGCCTGACAATCTCCCAGGCCTTCTCGGCATGGATTGCCGTCAGGATGCGATAGTCCTTTTTTAGCAGGGACGCCAGGGCATGGATATTGGCCGGTTGATCATCCACAATCAGAACGGTGGCGATCTTGTCGGACACGGTTAAAGTCTGACTCCGATCTGTTCAGCAAGCGATTGCAGATAGGCGGCGGCGCGATCATGGTCGAACAACTCGATCAGCCGCCGCAATTCGAAGGCGGTACCCTGATCGAAGTGGGCGGCTAGAAAATCGGTCACCCGTTGCAACAGCGCCTCGTCCGCGATCAGCTCGCCAGAATGGAGATATCCTAACAATTCGGCCAGTGCGGGAGCGATGCTCTCGGCGGTATCCGCTGTTTCGGTAGCCACTGCAGGATCGAGACGCGTCAAAGCGGCAAGCTGGTCCACAACCTCCCGCCAGGCAACGGTCAAGGTCTCGCGCTCGGCCTCGGGGATGGGCTGGCCCTGACGCAGACTGGACTCGGCAAGCGCCGCCGCCTCGCTAAGCCTCAGGGCGCCCAGCGTCCCCGCGATCCCCTTGAGGGTATGCAAGAGATGCTGCTGGGTCGCGGTGGATAAGGCCACCTTGGGATCCGCGAGGGGCGCAAACTCGGCCAGCAGCCGATCATAAAACATGCGCAACGCCCGCCGGTAGAGGGCCGCATCACCGTCGAACGACTTAAGGCCCCTGCTAATGTCAAAGGCGGTCAAGTGTTGCAGGTCCAAACGTTGCGCCTTGCTGGAGGACACCTCTTGCCAGCGGTAGCCCTTGACCGGCAGCCACTGGGCCAAGGCAGCATAGAGGTCCTGGCTGTCGATCGGTTTGGGGAGGTGTCTATTGGCGCCGGCCGCTTCGGCCTGAGCACGGTCGGTCTCTATCACCGCCGCCGAGAGCGCGATGATCGGAAGCTGGGGATAACGCTTGCGTAATTTGCGCGTGGCCTCAAAGCCATCCATGACCGGCATCTGGAGGTCCATCAGCACCAGATCGACCTGGCCTTCCTCGACCCGCTCGAGCGCCTCCTGCCCATTGTGGGCGATCAGGACGCGCAGCCCTACCTTTTTGAGCATCTCGGTGGCGACCTGTTGATTGAGCAGATTGTCCTCAACCAGGAGGACCGTCTGATGCTTGAAATCGGGGACAGCTCGGGTGGATGGCGCGATGGGCGGCGCCTCCCCGAGGTGTTTCCTGCGCGCTTCCTGCATCGCCTCGAGCAAGACGGTCGCCGTCACGGGTTTATTTAAAAAGGCGCCATGAAGGTCCTCATGATCGGCGACATCCTGCCGGCGATAGGCGCTGACGATCAAGGCAGGGACATCAGGGTGTCTGATAACGCCCTGGGCACGTAGCTCCTGGATGGCCTTGAGGGTCTGGATCCCATCAAGCTCGCCGGGAAGTTTCCAATCCATCAAGATAAACTCAAAGGGTCGTTCCTCGGCCTCGGCGGACTTGACCGCGGCGATCGCCGCAGGGCCGTCCTCGGTCTCTACCACCTCACACTGGAAGCCCTCAAGCAAAGCGCGCAGGATGGCACGCGATGCGGCATGGTCATCGACCACCAGGATGCGGGTTCCTGGCAGAAGGGGGTTGAGCGATTCACCCCTCTCCTCGGGGACAAGCGCCAGATCCAGGTCAAAATAAAAGCAACTCCCTACCCCCGGGGTCGACTCCAGTTTCAAGACCCCGCCCATCTTGTCCACCAGGCGGCGGCTGATCGCCAGCCCCAAACCCGTTCCACCATAGCGGCGGGTCGTCGAGGTATCGGCCTGAGAAAAGGGCTGAAAGAGTCGCTCTTGCTGCTGCGGATCGATCCCGACGCCAGTGTCGCGCACCGCAAAACGCACCCGCATGAGGCCGTTGTCCTCAGCAATCTGGTTGATGGCCAACACCACATGCCCCTGTTCGGTAAACTTGATGGCATTGCTCAAGAGATTGGTCAGCACCTGGCCCAGGCGCAGCATATCCCCCTCGACCATCGTGTAGGGCGGTACATCCAGATCGAAGAGTAAATCCAATCCCTTGGTATCCGCGGCATTGGCAAAAAGCGCACGCAATTGATCGAGGAGCTCATCGAATGAAAAGCGGCGCATCTCCAATTCAAGCTTGCCCGCTTCAATCTTGGAATAATCCAGGATGTCATTGATGATCCCCAGGAGCATCCGCGACGAATTGCGGATCTTGGTCACATAGTCACGCTGGCGCTCATCGAGCGGCGTATCCAGTAATAATTCGCTAAGGCCGATCACCGCATTCATCGGGGTGCGGATCTCATGGCTCATATTGGCGAGGAACTGGCTTTTGGCTTGGCTTGCGCGCTCGGCCGCTTCTTGGGCGAGTTTGATCTCGGTGAGATCGTTATAGACCGCGACGATTTCACCCGAAGAAAGCTTAAAGACCGTATTCTCACGCCAAGCCTGTAAGCGATCGTCTTGATAATAGGCCGATGGCAGAAATTCGGTCTGACCGGTCTGATTGACTCGGCGCATGACCTCCAACAGCCCCATCTCAGCCACTGCTGGAAAGCATTCGGTGACCCGCCGCCCGATTACCGCCGCGCGCGGGGTCTGGTCCATCCGCTCGCCAGCAGGGTTATAATCGACAAAGATAAAATCCTGACCATCCTTGGTCGGACGAAAGACCGCGACACCGCTGCCTGACTTCTCAAAGATCCCGCGGAAACGCTCGCGTTCGGCCTCCAACGCATCCTGGGCGAGTTTAGCCTCGGTGATATCGATATCGCTGCCGCGATAACCGAGCAGCCGCCCCTGTTCATCGAGCACCGGCAGACACGTGGTCGAGACCCAGATGATCTGACCATCCTTACGCTGGACCGGATTGATGAAGTTCTGGAAGGTGCCGCCCTGGGCCGCGACGGCGAGAATCTCTTCTTTAAACGCCTCGCGCCCCTCCTCTGGGTGTAGGTCGTAGGCATATTTCTGACCAACCAGCTCATCGGACCTATAACCCCACACCAACTCGGAGACCGGGCTGACATAGGTAAATAGCCCCTCGGCATTGACCTCCCAAGTGACCGTCCGGCTCTGTTCGGCAAGCTGTTGCAGGCGCTGTTCGCGGTCGCGGATCTCGCGCTGGGCCTCTTCTAAGGTCGAGATATCCTGAATGATCGACCAGATGACCTCGCGGCCTTCGGGGGTGGTTACTTTAAATCCGTTCAATAAAACCGGATACCGACTGCCGTCCTTGCGGATATATTCCTTTTGATAAGGGCCATAATAACCGTTCTTCGCGAGTGACTCGAGGGCTGCAAGCTCCTGGGGTAGATATTCCTTGGGGGTGAGATCCCAAAAGGTCAGTTGGCTAAACTCCTCGGACGTATAACCTGTAGGCTCATTGGCAGCGCGATTGAACTCTAAAAAGCGCCCTGTTTGAAAATCGTTCATCGCGATCCCGACCGGTGAAAGTTCAAAAAGCCCGCGAAACTTGGCCTCCTCGCTCTGAAGCCGACGGCTAGCGAGGATACGCTCGGTGATATCCTCGTTGATCCCGACGATTCGCAGCGCCTGACCCAGTTCATCCCGGATGACGCGGGCCAAGGCACGCAAAGTGCGGACCTCGCCGGTATCGGTGCGGCGGATCTGAAAATCGATGTCGAACGACTGGTCGGAGGCGATGAGCGCTGCGAGGCCCGCCTCAACTGCGGGGATGGATTCAGGGACCAGCAACGCTAGCCAGTCTTTAAGCCGATGTCCAAAGGTCTCAGGTATGCAGCCATAGAGCGCATACATCCGCTCATCCCAAAACAGCCAGTCATATTGGAGGTCATAGTCCAAAATCCCGAGATGCGCTGCGTCGGTGGCAAGCTTCAATCGCTCCTCGCTTTGGCGCAATTGGCGTTCAGCCTCCTTGCGGCGGGTGATATTGCGAAAAACGGCAAGCAGTAAGGGACGTTTATCAAAAACCACCCGCGAAACCGCGACATGGATGTCTAAGATCTGCCCGTCTTTGCATCGATGCTGGGTTTCAAACGTGTCACAACCATGAATAATGATATTGCGAATATGGGCCGCAACATCCTGTGGCGTTTCTCTGGCCTCATAGTCAGGGATGCGCAGTTTCTTAAACTCTTCCGCTGTGTAGCCTAGCTGCTCATAGGCGATGCGGTTAAACTCTAAAGTGGAATAGTCACTCGGGTCGATCAGCAAGGTGGCATCTGGATAAAAATCAAAGAGAGTCCGAAATTTATGTTCCTCCTGCTCTAAACGCTGAAGGGTCTCGATCTCGCGATGTTTATCCAATAGATGTCCGCACAGTATCTGTAGCCGACCCTGAGCATCGCACTTCAAATAGGCGTATTGATAACACCAGCGATAGCCGCCCGACTGCACCTGTAACCGCAGGCTAAGCTCGATGAAAGGACGGTGGTGAACCAGGCTCTCAGCGATTGTCTCCTGAAACAAGCCGAGATCCTCTGCATAAATCAGTTCGGCAAAGAGGCGCGGAGGCGATAAGAGCTGCGACGGGGGATAACCCAGGATTTGTTCGACATTGGGCGAAATATACAGGATCGGCCAGCCGAACTCCCCGGAACAGACGCAGAGCATCACCGGCCCAGCGCTGAATAGGGGTTCAGCGCACCCGAAGAATCGAGAAGCGTCTTGTTTATCCATCACCTCACCGCCGTGACTGGATCCCTGGGTATCGACTTGGAGTCGCTCGGTACACATAGAGAAAGGCCGGCTTTAAGCTTTATAAGCGAGGGAGAGAGGGCATTGGCTACCCGAAGAGACACTACGCCGAACCTTTGAGGATCTTGCCAATGCCTTAGAGTAATTGACCAGAATAATCGACGATCCCTGGATTGTCCTGGACATTTTTCAAACGCGGGGTCTCCATTCGCTCGATCCGCACCGTCTTGAGGTCGCGCAGATAGGCCGCAACCGTCTCCCAGACCGGCTCGCCGGCGGCCTGTTCGCCCACTACTGCCCAGCCTGTAGCCACATAGCCCTTATTCGGATCAAGCAGCGTACCATCAGCCAGGCGTAGATCCTGGATGCGCTCGCCCATCGGGGCCGTAGGGTCACAGATATAGTTGAGTCCACCCGTACGCACCATGTCTCCCCCCTGTTGGACATAGGGGTCTGGATTGAACAGATTGTCTGCGATGTCCTCAAGGATCGCCTTGATCTCGGCACCCTTGAAGGTGCGGCGATAGGTTTCGGGGTAAGTGATACAGGTTTGGTTCAGCACCTGCTCCATGGTGATCGTCTGACCAGGAAGGAGGGTTGTCCCCCAGCGGAATCCTGGCGAGAAGGCGATCTGAGCGTCATGCTCGCGCCTTAGGGCGTCGCAAATGAGCTGATCGAAGGTGCCGCTGAAATTGCCACGCCGATAGAGCAAGGCTTCGTTTACCGCCAAGGGCTCGGCAAGCCGCGCGGCATAGGGGGCGCGGACCTGCTGGATATAAGCAAGCATCGCCGCGTCCGGCGCCAGCAGACTAGCAAAAACCGGAAGCAATCGATAGCGATAGTCGCTGATCCGCCCGTCCTGGATCTTAAGATCGAGGACTCCCAGGAACTTGCCGTTCGATCCGGCATTGGTGACCAAGGTGATCCCAGCCGGATTCTTGACTAAGATCGGCGCTGGCACCCCATCGTGGGTGTGCCCGCCGAGGATCACATCGATTCCGCGCACGCGCGCGGCAAGCTTCAGATCCACATCCATACCGTTATGCGAGAGCAGGATCACTGCCTGGGGCTGCTCCCGCTCACGGATGCGATCGATGAGCCTTTGCAGCCGTTCCTCTTGGATGCCAAAGGTCCAGTCGGGGATAAAACGGGCGGGATTGGCGATCGGGGTATAGGGGAATGCCTGGCCGATGATGGCGATCTTGGCGTCCTTGAGCTCGCGGATGACATAGGGTTTGAAGGCAAGCCCTATGTCAGGATCGAAGCCAGGAAATTCGGCGAAGCGATAGTCAAACAATGCCTCTTCGCGCACCTGGACGTTTTGGGCGACGAAATCGCCCTTGAAGCCCGCCAGGTTATCGATGACCCGCGCATCGCCATAGGTGAATTCCCAGTGCCCGGTCATGACCTCGACCCCGAGCAGATTACAGGCACCGATCATATCCTGACCCTGGGTCCAATAGGCAGTACCCGAGCCCTGCCAGGTGTCGCCACCGTCAAGCAACAGACTCCTGCCCTCACCCGCCTGAGCGCGTAGCCGGTCGATCAGGGTCTTCAAATGTGCAAAGCCGCCGACCGCGCCGAAACGTTCGGCGGCAGCGGCAAAGTCGAGATGGGTGAAGGCATGGGCCTGTCGGCTACCGGGAGCGATCCCAAAATGATCGAGCAAGGCCTGGCCGACACGATGCGGTGGCCGACCCCAGGCCGAGCCGATCCCGAGATTGACATTGGGCTCACGATAATAGACCGGCTGTAACTGGGCATGGGTATCTGTGATGTGTAACAGCCGCAGCTGACCGAAGAGCGGCAGGTCATAGGGGTCGGCATCCGCACGCCCAAGGGCAGGCCAAAGCCCTGCTGTACCGGCGATCCCCAACAGGCGGATGAAGTCGCGTCTTGAGATCCACATTGCAAAGGATACTCCTGTGCCAATAGATCGAGGGTGCGGGCGCTTGAAATCGAGCGGGCAGCCCCACAAAGATACAGGTACAAACTGCTTAAATCGTTTGTATTGGCCCATACATTAAAATAAGGCCCTAACCCTACAAGCAAAGGGAGGAGTATAGATGTCGCCCCTTTCCGACCGATTGGCCCCGATCAGCTGCTTGGCCTGTCTCCTAGTCTGTCTCATGCCCCTGGCCGCACCCCTGGCAGGGGCCGATCTTCCTGAGGATATCAATCTCGACGGCGATCCTGAGGCAGGGCGCCAGATCGCATTCGATCGTTCCAAGGGCAATTGTGTCTCCTGTCACGTCATCACCGGCGTGCCCAGCCCAGGATCAATCGGTCCGGTTCTGACGGCGATCCAGACCCGTTTTCCTTCCAAACGCGAGCTGGCCAAACAAATCTGGGACCCTATGGTCCGTAACCCAGATGCCGTAATGCCTCCTTTCGGCAGACACGAGATCCTGTTGCCCAAGGAGTTTGCTGACGTGGTGAGTTTTGTCTGGACGCTCTAAACCGTCGAGATCGAGATATGCCCCGCGTGATCCTTTTCGCTTTGATCCTAAGTCTGATCGCCCCCGTAGCCCTAGCCGCGACGCCTGCCGAGGAACAGACGGCCTTTCAGTCCTATTTCAAACGCCGCTTTCCCAGCGTTCCCGAGAATGAATTCAAAAACGGCGTCTATGCGATCGATCCGGTGATGCGCGCCAACTGGGAGGCGATCGAGGAATTCCCGCCCTATGAACAGGCAATCGCGCGCGGTGAAGAGCTGTGGAAAAAACCCTTTGCCAACGGGCGGACCTATGCCGATTGCTTTCCGGATGGTCCGGCGATCGCCAACCGTTATCCGCGCTGGGACCGCGCCCGGGGGACGGTGGTCACCCTGTCGCTCGCTATCAACGACTGTCGCACGGCCAACGGCGAGGCGCCGCTCCCTTACAACAAGGGGCCGCTCGTCGATCTGCTCGCCTATATCGCCTATCGGTCGCGCGGTCAGATCACCCAGGTCGAGATCCCAGAGGACGACCCAAGGGCGCTCGAGGCCTATCACAAGGGCAAGCGGTTTTATTTTGCGCGCCGCGGTCAGCTGAACTTCTCCTGCGCTCATTGTCATTTTGCCAACTCGGGTTCCAAACTGCGCACCGAAACCCTCAGCCCCGCCCTGGGTCATACCACCCATTGGCCGGTCTACCGCTCCGAATGGGGCGAGGTCGGTACCCTGCATCGGCGTTTTGCCGGCTGTAACGAACAGGTCCGCGCCAAAGCATTCCCTTTAGAGAGCGAGGAATATCGCAATCTGGAATATTTCCTGACCTATATGAACAACGGCCAAGAGTTGAACGGACCGGGTGCACGCAAATGAGGGAGGAACAGATGGGTCATAGCACTTGGGTTTGGGCCGGATTGATCATCCTGCTTATGTCGAACAACAGCGCCTGGGCTGAAGAGAACACTGAGGTCGAACAGGCGATTGCAGCCGCAGAAGCGGCGCGCCAGCGCGCGGCCTCGGTGGGCAGCGAGTGGCGGGACACCGCCCTGCTGATCGCCCGAGCCAAGGAGCTCGCCCGGACCGGTGAGATACAACAAGCGATTGAATTGGCCGATCATGCCAGGCGCCAGGGCGAGCTCGGCTATGAACAGGCCCTGCGCGAGCAACACGCCGATTTCCCTGCCTATGTCTTATCTAGGTCATCCCAAGATCATTGAGCAAAGGAGGACTTCAAAGCATGTCGCTTCCAGCATTCACCCCCAGCGCCGTCCTCTTGGCTGGCGTCCTCGCAACCCTCTCGGTCCACGCCAGCGAGCCCAATCGTATCACCCCGACGCTCTATAGCGTGCAGGTCAAGCACCAGTCCCAGATCGTCACTATCCGCCGCGGCAATAACCCCTATGCTGTTTTAGCCGAACCTTATCAAAAGACCGACCGCGGTTGCCCCCCCTTCTGCGTCCAACCGATGATCGTTGCCGATGGGGTCGAGACGATCGGCGAGCTTGAGGTGTTGGACTATCTCAAGCGGATGAGCGAGGGCGACGACAGCATCCTAGTGGTCGATTCGCGCACCCCGGATTGGGTCCTGCGCGGGACCATCCCGGGATCGGTCAATATCCCCTGGAACCGCTTGAGCCGCGACAGCGGCGGGACCTTCGAGACCCCCCAGGAACGCGATGCCTTCGAACAGATCCTGCGCGATCAATTCGGGGTGAAGCGGGATGGCTCTGGCCAGTGGGATTTCAGCCGCGCCAAGACCCTGGTGTTGTTCTGCAACGGGATCTGGTGTCCGCAATCGACAATGAACATCAAGACCCTGCTTGGGATCGGCTATCCGCGCCACAAGCTCAAATGGTATCGCGGCGGGATGCAGGACTGGCTGAGCGTCGGGCTGACCAGCGTCCAGCCCTAACAGGCCGTTGAAAAACGTCGCGAGGATAGCCAGATGCAAGGCGCCCGGAGCGCAGCGACCGAGAAAACGAGCCGTAGGCGATGTTTCGGTGAAGGCTTACATGAGCGAAGCGAATGTTATGCCGAAACCACATATCAAGTAGATAGGCGAGGGAGCGAAAACCAGGTTTCGGCGGAGGCTAACATCGGCGCAGCCGATGTTAAGCGCAGCGGCCGAAGCCAACACCGCGCAACGCCGCAGATGGCCCACCGCAGTAGTTTTTCAACGGCCTGCTAAGGGGTCTTGGGGTGGAGAGGCAAGGTGACATCATTCGATCTCAATCATCGAGTGCTGGATGGTGCTTCTGCGGTTGTCTGTGCACTGGCGATGAACTTCTGGATTGGTACCCAGTACCCGTGCCCGCCCCACCCCATACCGATTAGCGGCCAAACTGAGTTAGAATCGTCTGATTGCGCGGATGGCGGAATTGGTAGACGCGCTGGATTTAGGTTCCAGTGGATCGCTCCGTGAGGGTTCGAGTCCCTCTCCGCGCACCAAATCGATCCACGGTCGCGGGCAGGTATTGGTTCCAGGCGTTTGGCGGCTGGCTCATGCCTGACCCCTGAAGTGCATACCTGTTGCTCACCCTGTTCATCTCCCATCGCGGTCCCCTATCCCCACCACGCGCATGCCCGACTATGCCTTCTTTGCCACTGCGCCCAAGTACATGGGCCGGTTGCTCGCCGATGAGCTGACCCGTTTGGGGATGCATGAGGTTGTCGAGCAGGGGGGTGGTGTCCAGTTCCGCGGGCGGCTCGAGGATGGCTATCGCGCCTGTCTCTGGTCGCGGATCGCCAATCGGGTGTTGCTCAGGCTCAAGGAGTCGAGGCTCGGCGGACCCGATGAGATCTACGATTGCGCCCTGGAGATCCCCTGGGAGGATCATCTGACACCAAATCAGACCCTAGCGGTGCAATTCGATGGCGCAATGGACAGAGTGACCAACCCGCAGTTTGCGGTTCTCAAGATCAAGGACGCGATCTGCGATCGCTTTATGCGCCAACTGGGCCAGCGACCCAGTGTGGATCGCGCCACTCCGGATGTGCGCATCCATGCCTATGGCGATCGCGATCGCTTGATCATCAGCCTGGACATGGCCGGTGAATCCTTGCATCAGCGCGGCTATCGGCAGATAGGCTTGGCCGCACCCCTGAAGGAAAACCTGGCGGCGGCCCTGCTGATCTGCGCCGGCTGGCCGGAGATCGCTGCTGCCGGCGGCACCCTGCTCGACCCCATGTGCGGTTCCGGCACCCTGATCATCGAGGCGGCGCTCATGGCCGCCGATATCGCACCCGGCCTATTGCGCCCGGCCTTTGGCTTTCAGGGCTGGCTCCAGCACGATGAGGTGCTCTGGCAACGCCTTCTGGGCGAGGCCCGTCTGCGCCGTCTCGCTGGGCTGAAACGCCTCGGAACCCTGCGTGGCTATGACGTGGATACAAATGCGGTCCGGTTATCTCAACGCCATGTCGAACGCGCGGGCCTGGCCGGCTATGTGCAGCTCGAGCGCCGTGAGCTGGCGCGCTGTGAACCCGGAGATGGCGATGAGGATGGGCTGGTGATCGTCAACCCCCCTTATGGCGAGCGTCTGGGCAGCGATACCCAGCTCGTGCGCCTCTACGACCAGCTCGGCGAAGTCCTGCGCTTAAGATTCATCGGCTGGCGAGCAGCGATCTTCACCTCGCGCCCAGAGCTCTGCACAGGTCTAGGGCTGCATCATCTGCAGACCCACAACTTCTATAACGGCCCGATCCCATGCCAGCTCCTGATCCTGGACATCAAGCCGCGTCATTTCATCGACCGCCCGCCTCAGCCCCTGCCTGCCGAGGCGCGCGGCCCGGGCGCGGTCATGTTCGCCAACCGGCTGCGTAAAAACCTCAAGTCATTGCGCAAATGGGCAGAACGCGAGGGGATCTATTGCCTGCGGGTCTATGATGCCGATCTGCCCGAATATGCCGTGGCGATCGATCTCTACGAAGGTCAGGGACGCTGGATCCATGTCCAGGAATATGCCCCACCGCCGAGCATCGATCCCAAACAGGCACGCCAGCGCCTACGCGAGGCGCTGGGCGTGATCGCCGAGATCTTGGAGGTTACAGATGAGCAGGTCTTCCTCAAGGTCCGCCGCCGACAACGAGGCGCTACCCAATATGCGCGCTTCGCCGAGAGCAATCAGTTTCATGAGGTCATCGAGTCAGGCTACCGCTTTCTCGTCAACTTCGAGGACTATCTCGACACCGGACTGTTTCTCGATCATCGCAATGTCCGCCGCCTGATCGGCTCCCTGGCCGCCGATCAACATTTCCTTAACCTGTTTGGCTATACCGGAGCGGCCACCGTCTATGCCGCTAAGGGCGGGGCCGCCTCAACGACTACGGTCGATCTGTCGCGCACCTATCTCAGGTGGGCAGCCTGCAATCTGGCGCTCAATGGGATCAAAGGGCGCCATCATAGACTGATCCACGCCGATTGTTTGCGCTGGATCGTTTCAATGGATGGGGAAGAGTCCTTCGATCTGATCCTGCTCGATCCCCCTAGCTTTTCGACCTCCAAGCGCATGGAAGGGACGCTCGACATCCAGCGCGATCATGTCGCCATCATCCATTCCACCATGCGCCTGCTCGCGCCCAAGGGCCAGCTGATCTTTTCCAACAATCTGCGCCGCTTCGAGCTTGATCGAGCGAGTCTGGCGCCTTTGGTTATCAAGGACATCAGCGCCCACACCCTGCCGCGCGACTTTGCGCGCAACCCGCGGATCCACCATTGCTGGATCATCCAACACCCCCAAGCTGCTGAGTCCATGGATGCTTGAGACCCTAGCCCTCAGTTGCAAGCGCGGTGACCGCCGTCTGTTCCGCGATCTGAACCTCAATGTCCCAGCTGGCAGCCTGTTGCATGTGCGCGGACGCAACGGCAGCGGCAAGACGACCCTGTTGCGCACCCTGTGCGGGCTCTTCACCCCCGAATCAGGTGAGGTCCGCTGGCGGGGTGAACCGATCCGCTCGCTGGGCGAAGATTACCGGCGTGAGCTCCTCTATTATGGCCACCTGCCTGGATTGAAGCCCGATCTCAGTGCCATCGAAAACCTGGCGGTCGCCGCGACCCTGAGCGGCGACCGGCTCAAACCCGCTGCCCTGTGGCAGGCCCTGGAGCGATTGGGGCTTGCCGGTTTCGAGGACCTGCCGGTGCGGATGCTCTCTCAAGGCCAGATGAAACGGGTGGCACTGGCGCGCCTGTTGCTCAGCTGCGCCCCTCTATGGGTCCTAGATGAGCCATTCAGCGCGCTCGATCGCGATGCCATCGGCCTGATCGAGGTACTGCTGGCCGAACATCTGGCACAAGGCGGCCTGGTGGTTCTGACCACCCACCAGGATGTCCCCCTGATCTCGGGTCAGGTGGCGCATCTGGACCTAGGGATCTAGCACCGATGTGGTCGGCCTTTTGGTGTATCCTCCAGCGCGATCTACGCCTGGGTTTGCGGCGGAGGACCGAGGTCCTCACCGCGCTGGCCTTTTTTATGATCGTGGTCAGCCTCTTTCCCCTGGGTGTCGGGACCGAGCGCCAGGTGTTGCAGATCCTAGGGCCTGGGGTGGTTTGGGTAGCAGCGCTCTTGGCCTCGATGCTTGCGCTCGAGCGTCTGTTCGCCGCCGACTATGAGGACGGAACCCTGGAACAGCTTGTCTTGACGCCTCAGCCCTTATCCCTCCTGGTCCTGGCCAAGGTCGCGGCGCACTGGCTGTTGACCGGACTGCCACTGGTTGTGATCGCACCCGTGGTCGGGATGCAGTACCATCTTGCCGATGGTCAGGTCGGGATCATGATGCTGGCGCTGATGCTCGGCACGCCGGTGTTGAGCCTGATCGGGGCCATCGGCGCTGCCCTGACCCTCGGTGTGCGTGGCGGCGGGATCTTGCTGTCGCTCCTGATCCTGCCGCTGTATATCCCCGTTCTGGTTTATGGGGCCGGCGCGATCGAGGTCAGCCGGATCGCCATCGCCGATGCCCAGCCCTATCTGTTGTTATTAGCGGCCTTTTTGCTGATGGCCTTGACCCTTGCCCCTCTGGCCACAGCTGCGGCGCTGAAAATTGCCTTGGAATAGATGTGCGATGACCTTCAATCCCTTTAAATTTGCTGCACCCGCTACCTTTTATCCGCTCGCCGGGCGGCTGATCCCCTGGTTTTGGGCGCTGACGGTCGTCCCGCTTGCCCTTGGCCTGTATTGGGGTTTTTTTCAGACGCCGGATCAGCTTGGCGGGAGCAATGCGCAAAAGGAGTATTACCGCATCATCTTCGTCCATGTCCCTGCGGCCTGGATGTCGATGTGGCTCTATGTGGTGATGGTCTTCTGGGCCGCGCTCGGTCTGGTCTTCAATACCCGGCTGTCGTTCATGATGGCCAATGCAGTCGCACCTACCGGCGCGATCTTTACCTTCCTGGCGCTCTGGACCGGCGCCTTCTGGGGCCGTCCGAGCTGGGGGACCTATTGGGATTGGGACCCGCGCCTCACCTCCGAACTTGTGTTGTTTTTCATGTATCTCGGTTATCTCGCCCTGAATGCGGCGATCGATGATCAGCGCCGCGCCGACCGCGCTGCAGCCCTCCTGGCGATCGTGGGGCTGGTTATCGTGCCGGTCATCTATTGGTCGATCAATTGTCCAGACCCCAACCAATGCGCAGCGCTCCATCAGCGCTCCGACCTGACCCGCATCGAGGGCAATATCCTGTTCGCGATGCTGACCATGACCCTGGCCTTTTGGATGTATGCCTTCGCGGTCAGCCTCATGCGTCTGCGCACCCTGATCCTCGAACGCGAGGCCGAGGCGATTTGGGTCCAGGAGCTCGTCGGGGGGAGAGCGATTCCATGAGCGAGTTCTTCGCCCAAGGCGGCTATGGCTTTTTCGTGTGGGGTGCCTATGGGATGGTAGCGATTGTGCTACTGAGCGAGGTCCTCCAGCTCCGCGTCAGGCAGCGCGCCTTGTTTGCCCGTTTGTCCAGGCTGAAACGGCTTGCAGCCGCAAACCCAGTGGGAACATCGGCGGCGGATCTCGGTCAGAGACAAGCCGAATGAAGTTGTAAAGGCCCTGCTTACAATGAAGGCACGACATAAACGCATGATCCTGATCGCCCTGGCGCTGGGTTTGATCGTGGCGGCCTCGACCCTGGCCATCACGGCGCTCAAAAGCAATGTCTCCTATTTTTTTTCGCCCTCCCAGGTCATCGCAGGCGAGGCGCCGCGCGATCATGTCTTTCGCCTCGGCGGTCTGGTCCAGCTTGGGACGCTCAAACGGCAAGGCGATGGGCTCTTGGTCGAGTTTGCCGTGACTGACAATCGCGCCACCGTCAAGGTCGCCTATTCGGGCATCCTCCCCGACCTGTTCAAGGAGGGGTCGGGCATGGTGGCCAAGGGGCGGCTGGGCGCAGATGGGGTCTTCCAGGCCGAAGAGGTCCTGGCCAAACATGATGAGGAATACATGCCGCCCGAGGTCGCCAAGACACTGCAGGCCGCACATACCGAGGGGGTTATGCAGACGACAGGCAACCCAACCGCCGAGGCCAGCAGTCGATGATCCCCGAGCTCGGTCACTTCGCCCTATGGCTCGCACTGTTGCTTGCCCTTACCCAGGCGGGCGTGCCCTTGATCGGCAGTCTCACCGGCAACCGCCCCTGGATGCTCCTGGGTCGTCCCCTGGCCTGGGGGCAACTGACACTGATCGGTATTGCCTTCCTGTGTCTGCTCTTAAGCTTTCTGCGCGATGACTTTTCGGTCATCTATGTCGCGACCAATTCAAACACCCTGCTGCCCACACCCTATAAGATCTCGGCGATCTGGGGCGGACATGAAGGCTCGTTGTTGCTCTGGATCCTGATGCTGGCTGGATGGGGGTCGGCGGTCGCGCATTTCAGCCGGCATCTACCCTTGCCCATGGTCGCGCGGGTTATCGCCGTGCAGGGCATGGTCACGGTCGGTTTCCTTGCCTTTATCCTGCTGACCTCCAATCCATTCGCCCGTATCTTTCCGTCACCGCCCGAGGGCCGCGATCTCAATCCCTTGCTGCAAGACCCTGGTCTTGCCATCCATCCACCAATGCTCTACATGGGCTATGTCGGCTTTTCGGTGGCCTTTGCCTTCGCCATCGCCGCCCTGATCAGCGGGCGCCTGGATGCGGCCTGGGCGCGCTGGTCACGGCCCTGGACCACGGTCGCCTGGGTCTTTTTGACCATCGGTATCGCGCTCGGCTCCTGGTGGGCCTATTACGAGCTTGGATGGGGCGGCTGGTGGTTCTGGGACCCGGTAGAAAACGCCTCCTTCATGCCCTGGCTGGTGGGGACCGCGCTCATCCATTCGCTGGCGGTGACCGAAAAGCGCGCGGCCTTTAAGAACTGGACAGTGTTGTTGGCGGTCTCGGCCTTTTCGTTTTCGCTACTCGGCACCTTCCTGGTCCGCTCTGGCGTCCTGACCTCGGTCCATGCCTTTGCCAGTGATCCGGCGCGCGGTGTCTTTATCCTTGTGTTCCTATGCATCGTGATCGGCAGCTCGCTCGCGCTCTATGCCTGGCAGGCACCGAGGATTGCAAGCGGCGGGCGTTTCGATCTGGTCTCACGCGAGACCTTTTTGTTGATCAACAATTTGTTGATGACCATCCTCGCTGCCCTGGTCCTCTTCGGCACGCTCGCGCCGCTCATCTATGAGGCCCTGGGGCTAGGGAGGATCTCGGTCGGCTTTCCCTGGTTTAACCGGATGTTCGTGGCCCTCTCGCCGGTCTTGGTGTTGGCCACCGCCATCGGCCCCCATGTCCACTGGAAACACGATGACCCCTGGCGTCTGATACGCGCCCTCTGGGTTGCCCTGATCTTTGGGGTTGCCGCCTTGCTTTGGACACTGACCCCTGGGCTCTCGGCCGATCGGCTGGCCTTTGGCTTTGGCATCGGGATGGCGGTCTGGCTGGTGAGCGCCCATCTGTTGAATCTTTTAGCTCGTCTCAAACATCGCGGTGGGCTCAAGGGACTAGGCGCAGATCTCGGCCGTAGCCGCAGCTATTACGGGATGTGGCTAGCGCATATTGGGCTTGCGGTATTTATCGTCGGCGCGACTATCGTCTCAATTTGCGGCAGCGAGACTGATGTGCGACTCTCACCTGGTGCCAGCCATGAGGTGGTTGGTTATCGCTTTACCTTTAACGGTGTGACCGAAACCCAAGGGCCCAATTACCGGGCCTTCCGCGGCGATTTCACCATCCATCGAGGTGAGCGGCAGATCGCGCGCCTGTATCCCGAAAAACGCCATTATGTCTCGGGCGGGATGCCGATGACCGAGGCGGCGATCGATGCGGGTTTGACCCGCGATATTTACGTTTCGCTCGGCGAACCCGTCGGCGATCGGGGCGACTGGGCAGTGCGGCTCTATTACAAGCCCTATGTGCGCTGGATCTGGCTCGGTTGTCTGTTGATGGCCGCTGGCGGTTTGCTCGCCGCAAGCGACCGACGTTATCGACTCGCCCATCAGGGCGCTGCCGTACCCAGCGGCATCGCCCTCGCCAAGACATGAGGTCAAGATGGATCAAGAGATTTCACACCCGAGTCAACGCCTCCCTGCCCGCGCCCTCATCCCCTTGTGGGTCTTTTTAGCACTGGCCAGCCTGCTGTTTTATGTCCTCTATATCCGCGGCACGGGGCAGGATGCGCGCTATATCCCCTCGCCGCTCATCGGCAAACCAGCCCCCGAATTTGCCCTGCCCTCGCTCACAGACCCCAGCCAGACCCTGACCCGGGATGTCCTCCTGGGGCAGGTCTCCTTGGTCAATGTCTGGGCCTCTTGGTGTCCCTCGTGCCGCGAGGAGCATACCGAACTCATGCGCCTGGCCCGCACCCAAGGCATCCGGCTGATCGGTTTCAATTGGAAGGATGAGCGTGCTGACGCCCTGGCCTGGCTTGCGCGTTTCGGTAATCCCTATGCCGTCATCCTCTATGACCCAGACAACCGGGCGGGGATCGATTGGGGGGTCTACGGCGCGCCCGAGACCTTCGTTGTCGATGCCCAGGGGATCATCCGGCACAAACGGGTCGGACCCATCGACACTCAGGTCTGGGAGACAGAGATCAAACCCATCATCGAACGCTATCAGGGTCAGACGCCATGAGCAAGTCCAACCTTGAGGAAAGATTGAATCAATTACTGACCGTCATTCCGGCGAAGGCCGGAATCCAGAAACATCATGGTATGCAGAGGGGGCGGGACTGCGAATGAATCGGTGCGTCCTTAAAACTGCATCCATTGTCCTCTGCCTGACCGGGATCTTACTGGCGAGGCCGGCCCTGGCCTATACGCTGGAAGAGTTCAGATTCGATGATCCCAAGCGAGGCGCCGAGTTTCGTGACCTGATCGCTGAACTGCGCTGCGTGGTCTGCCAGAATGAATCGCTAGCCGGCTCGCAGGCCAGCGTTGCCCAGGACCTGCGCCGTGAGATCTATCGCCGGATGCAAGAGGGGCAAACCCGCGAGCAGATCATCGACTTCCTGGTCGCGCGCTATGGCGAGTTCATCCTCTATGATCCGCCGTTGAAGCCATCGACCGTGCTGATCTGGCTAGGCCCATTGGTCTTGGTGGGCGCCGGCGGTTATCTGTTCATCCGCACCCTCAAGCGCAAACAGACCGAGCCCGAACCTGACGACCTCACCGAGGAAGAACGCACCCGTTTGTACCAGCTTCTGCCCCAGGCAGAGCCCGGGCAAAAGGTGTGCAAGGGCTGACCATGGCCTGTCTCAGTGCCACCTGTGTCGCAATCCCCTATCCTGATACCTTCCTTCAGCATCTCTCCCAGCCATCATGATCCTTTTCTGGACCCTTGTCGGCGGCCTGATCGCCCTCGCCCTCGCCTTTATCCTCCTCCCTGTGCTGCGCCTGCAACCCCTCCCCCGAGGCACGGAAGTGGATCAGGATCAGCTCAATCTCGAGGTCTTTCAGCAGCGTTTAGCCGAACTCGACAGCGATCTTGGGTCCGGGCTGCTCGATCAGGACCAATATGATGCAGCGCGCCGCGACCTCGAACGCGAACTGCTCAGCGACCTTAAGGGACATGAACAGCTCACCCGCCCTACCCGCCGGCCTTGGGTCCTAGCGCTAGCGCTCACTGTCCTGATCCCCGCCCTCAGTGTCTTGGCCTATCTACAGACGGGGCAGCCGGATCTGATCGAGGCGCCTCGGGCTGAGGCCTCGGGGACACTGGATGAGCTGGTTGGCCGTCTTGAACAACGCCTGGCCCAAGAACCCAATAACCCCGAGGGCTGGTTGATGCTCGGGCGCACCTATCTGGCCATCGATCGTCCTCACGCAGCGGTCAAGGCCCTTGAACGCGCATACACGCTCGCCCCTCAATCCGTTGAGGTCCTGCTCGCCTACGCCGAGGCCCTAGGTCTGGTTGATCCCAACAAGAGCCTCTTGGGACGACCTGCCGAGCTGATTGCAGCGGCGCTTGAACGGGAGCCAGACAATGCCAATGCCCGCTGGTTTGCGGGGCTCATCGCCTTCCAGCGCGGTCAGTATCAATCGGCGATCAATGTTTGGCAGGGGCTGTTGGACGGGCTCGACCCAGGGAGCGAAGAGGCAGGCAACCTTCGTCAGGTCATGGATGAGGCGCGGCGGCGTGCGGGCATGCCTGTCGCCTCAGACACGCCGGCTGCTCAGGCGGCGAGCACCGATCAGCAGGCAGCGTCTGCCGTACGCTTGGTCATCCAGGTCAGCCTAGATCCCAACCTCGCTGACCAGGTCTTGCCCGAGGATACGGTCTTCGTCCTTGCCCGCGCCGCCTCCGGGCCGCAGATGCCGCTCGCCATCCAGCGCCTCAAGGTCAAAGATCTGCCGGCGACTGTAATACTCGATGACAGCCATGCCATGGACCCAAACATCAAGCTTTCAAGTTTTGAGACCTATCAGATCGTGGCGAGGACATCGCGCAGCGGCGATGCCGCCCCGCAAGCTGGCGACCTCTTCGGCGAACGCAAGGGTGTCCGGCGGACAGATGCGATGCCACTTGTACTTTCTATCGATCAGATCAGGCGCTAGGTGTCGCGGTTTTTTTGAAGTATCGAGATGACCTCAGTATCGTTTTGGCAAAGCTCAATCAAGCTAAAAGCATTGCCGAGATATCCTTGGGCCCGGTTCAAGAAATCCCTATATGTATCGAGGTCCCAGACATGAAAGTGGATACTGTAGTTTATCTTGATCAGCCTTTCTAATTGTTGTTAGGCCTTAATAGGATCGGTTCTTTTATTGATAAGAAACACATGCTTTTGAAATTGAGTGAGCTGTCCTGATGTCGTGGGCATGGAAAGACGAGACATGAGATTGCTGTCGTTTGCGGCGCGCGAAGAGCGGCGGCGTGGCTGGAGGTATGAAGCGATAGGCGCGCAGAGGTGTTCGACATCTGCAAAGGCTATGGGCGCGAAGGGGCCCAAGGGCTCAAGGAAAGGTGGGCGAGAAGCGGGCGCTGTTGGCGGAGCAGGACGCCCAGATACGCAAGCTCATGTGCGACGGGACACCGGATCAGCTGAAGCTGCCGTTTGCGCTGTGGCAGTTGATCCTCGACCGTTTTGGCATCGAGCTCAGGCCGCAGGGGGAGGGCAAGTACATGGCGCGCTGGGGATTGACGCCCCAGAAACCGATTCGGCGCGCCTATGAGCAAAGCCCGCAGGCGGGCAAGACGTCCGAGATTCGCGTCACGCACCGTCGCGAAGGCCTGTCGGTGATCTCGACGCTGACCAACCGCGGCAAGGTGCCTTGGAAGGCGTTCGCGGGGGCGATGAACGCCGACATCCTGATCGACTTCATGAAGCGGCTCGTCAAGGACGCCAGGGGCAAGAAGATCTTCCTCATCCTCGACAACCTGCGCGTGCATCACACCAAGCCGGTCAAGGCGTGGCTGGCTGCATGCGCCAATCAAATCGAGGCCTCCTCCCTCCCCTCCTACAGCCCAGCACTGAACCCCAACGAGATGCTCAAGGCCACCATCACCGCGCAGGCGCCCTCCCGCGCCAAGGGCGATCTGAAGAAGGCGACCGTCAGCCACCTGCGCCGCCTTCTCAATTCCCCCCAACGCATCATGCGCTACTTCCAGCATCCCAAGCTCCATGATGCCGCGTAATACAAGTTCATTGGTTTCGGATCAATAATTTCTCGCCGTCATCTAATAGATCGATTTCGACCAGTTTGTAGTCCTTTAGTTCTGGATAATGGATACGCAATTGCTCAGCTGTCAGGCGATCGACATAGCGCACGCTTGCTGATTTGCCGACCGACAAGGGGGCATGCAGGGCGCCGATCTCGATACCCTCTCCTGTCAGATAACGCTCGCTGAGTCTGCGCCTGAGTGAGAGCATATGGTGGGGAATGAGTGATCTAGACGTCACAGGGTATCTCCTGCAGGTATCCTTCTGTCAAGACCCAGGACGGAGGGGCTGCCCCTAGGCTTTGGCCTTGTCCGCTGTTAGAAGGACCTGCCAGTTATTCCATCCTTAATCCCTATCACCGTTCATAGGTCCCAACCAGCTCGGCACGGGCCAGAATGTGGTCCTCCATCGCCAAGAGCAGCCGATCCTTGGTCGGCGTACCGAGCTCCAGCGGTAGTCGCACATCTAAGGCATAGAGGCGATGGAAATAACGATGTCGCCCGATCGGCGGGCAGGGGCCGCCGTAGCCGGTTCGCCCCCAGCTATTGAGCCCTTCGCCCGTTCCTGGCGGTAACCCTCCGCGCGCAGCATCTTCAGGCAGGCCCTGACAGTCAGGCGGGAGGTTATACAGGATCCAATGATCCCAGACCATGCGCGGGGCCTTAGGATCCGGAGCATCTGGGTCATCGATGATCAACACCAGGCTGCGCGTGCCTTCCGGCAGCCCCTCCCACTGCAACGGCGGCGAACAATCCTGACCATCACAGGTATAGCGCGGAGGAATGTCCTCCCCATGGGTAAAGGCAGTGGATATTAGGATCAGCGCCATAGCATTACCCTCTGAGGATAGCGGCTAGGATACATACGCCTCCTGGTACCTGCTCTAGGCAGCCTGTGTCGGATTGGCCGGCATGTTCCTCAAACCAATCGACCATTCAAACGCCAGACGGCACCAGTCTACATCTGGTGTTACAGTATAATTGCGATCCATTCCTGAGGAGCGCCGGTGGGCGTAGCGCGCCCGAATCCTTACCCACAAGCGTCACGACGGGATCAACGATGTCTGATTACACTGCCGAAGACGTCCGCAACCTTGCCCTGGTCGGCCATGCTGGTGCGGGCAAGACGACCCTCGTGGAGGCCCTGCTCGCCGCCACGGGTGTCATCAATATCCCTGGACATATCGCCAAGGGCACCACGGTCTGCGACTTCGATCCCCTGGAAAAGGAGCTCCAGCACTCACTGGATGCGGCGATCACCAGTTTTACGATTGGCGGTAAGCACGTCAATCTGATCGATACCCCTGGTTATCCGGATTTTCTCGGGCGCAGTCTGTCGGTTCTGCCGGCCGTTGAGACCGCGGCCTTGGTGATCAATGCGCGCTTCGGCATTGAACCCATAACCCTGCGGATGATGAAGGCAGCCGATAACCGGCACCTATGTCGGTTCATCATCGTCAACCAGATCGATGCCGAAGGCGTTGACCTGGCCGAGGTGACCCAGCAGATCCGCGAGACCTTTGGCCCTGAATGCCTGCCGCTCAATCTGCCAGCGGAGGGCGGCAAACGGGTGATCGATTGTTTCTTTCAACCCGCCCAAGTGGCCACAGATTTTTCCTCGGTTGAGGAGGTGCATGCCCAGATCATCGATCAGGTGGTCGAGCTAGACGAGACACTCATGGAGCTCTACCTCGAGCAAGGCCAGGAACTCAAACCCGAGCAGCTGCATAATGCCTTTGAGTCCGCACTGCGCGAGGCGCATCTGATCCCGATCTGCTATGTCTCGGCCCTTACCGGTGCAGGGATCTCTGAGCTTCTAGAGATCATTGCTCGGCTCATGCCCAATCCCGCCGAGGGCAATCCCCCGCCCTTCCTCAAGGGCGAAGGGGCTGAGCTAGAGCCCGTACGGGTGGTTCCAGACCCCAAATTGCATGCCCTTGCCCATGTCTTTAAAGTCATCAACGACCCCTATCGCGGCAAGATCGGGATCTTCCGCATCCATCAAGGCCGCATCACTCCCACCAGTCAGCTCTTTATCGGCAATGCGCGCAAACCCTTCAAGGTCAATCATCTCTATCGGGTGCACGGCAATGACCTGATCGAGGTCGAGGAAGGCGTGCCTGGCGATATCCTGGCGGTTACCCGTGTCGATGACATCCATTTCGATGCGGTGCTTCACGACTCCCATGACGAAGATCACTATCATCTGAGATCCATAGAATGCCCGCTGCCGCTATTTGGTCTGGCAGTCAAGACAACCAAGCGCGGCGATGAACAAAAGCTGGCTGAGGCGCTAGCCAAATTGAGCAGCGAGGACCCGTGCTTCCATGTCGAGCATAACGCCAGCGCCAATGAGACCGTCATTCGCGGTCTGGGTGATGCCCACCTCAAGGTGATCCTGCGCCGCCTGAGCGAACAGTTTCGGGTCGAGGTCGAGACCCACCCTCCCAGTATCCCCTATCGCGAAACGATCATGACCAAGGCCGAGGGCCATCACCGGCACAAGAAACAGACCGGTGGGGCTGGACAATTCGGCGAGGTCTTTCTCCGGGTCGAGCCTCTGCCGCGCGGCGGCGGATTTGAGTTTGTCGATGCAGTGGTCGGCGGCGCGATCCCCGGCAATTTCATGCCGTCGATTGAGAAGGGGATCCGTCAGGTCCTCGAGGAGGGGGCGATCGCCGGTTACCCGATGCAAGACATCCGGGTTACGGTCTATGATGGCAAACACCACCCCGTCGATTCCAAAGACATCGCCTTCATGACCGCTGGGCGCAAGGCGTTCATCGATGCGGTGCTCAAGGCCCAGCCAGTGATCCTAGAGCCGATCGTCAAGATCCGCATCCATGCCCAAGAGGGCGCGATGGGTGATCTCGCGGGGGATCTGTCCAGCCGCAGGGGGCGGATCAGCGGCAGCGAGTCGAAGGGGCACGGTCGGATCCTGATCGAGGGTGAGGTGCCGCTGGCTGAGCTGCGCGACTATGACGCCCGTTTGAAATCCCTGACCGGCGGCGAGGGCACCTATAGCATCGAACTCAGCCGCTATGAGCCGGTTCCAGCTCAAATCCAAAAACAACTCATAGACGCCTATCAGCGCGCCGAGGATTGAGTCTTGCAGCTAGGTGCGGTTTAGCAGCCGCGCCCAGCCCGCCTCGGCGCCATCCCCTACCTCCTTCTCCTCCGCCGTGGATGCCTTTACGGCCGAGTCAATAGCTGATAGTGGTCCCGCCGGTGGGGCGATCGGCCTGGCCCAAGGCCCAAAACAAGAGGACGAACCAGCCGATGATCGTCCAGCCAAACAGCACATTCAGCGTTGCGATGAGCAAGCGCCGCTGGTGCTGTCTGGCGAAGGCCAAAAGCAGCGGCAGGAGATACCCTAGGATCAACAACGCCGAGAGAAACCAACCGCGGACATCGACGGGATAAAGGGCATCGATGGCCAACAGCAAGCTCAGCCAAAGTACGAGCAACAGGCCGAGGCTGCGCCATAGTCCGAGCCGACGCAAACCGCTGTAGATCAATGTTTTAATACGCATCTTCTGA
This sequence comes from Caldichromatium japonicum, assembly GCF_011290485.1. Lineage (GTDB taxonomy): Bacteria > Pseudomonadota > Gammaproteobacteria > Chromatiales > Chromatiaceae > Thermochromatium > Thermochromatium japonicum. The sequence continues at coordinate 2,342,044 of NZ_CP048029.1, forward strand.
ACATTTGCACCTTGATCTCTGGTCATCTCAGGGTCCTGCAATTGGGTGTTTAATCCCAAACTGGGTGCTACATCTCAACTATTGTCGCATCAAGCCGTTATATTCTAAGTACTCTCAGATGTGCCTGCGAAGAATGCGCAGACCATCTCACTATCCAGTCAAACAAGCTGACAAGGCGCTTGCTCATCGCCCTATCTGGAGACACGACCATGAACCGCCCCTTGACCCTTTCGCTCGCCTGCTGTCTCGCCCTAGGTTGCCCTGCCCTCGAGGTCGCAGCCCAAACCACGACCAAGCCCTATGCCTACACGATGAAGATCACCCCTTCGCGGCCCAAGGGCAGTTTGGCCGAGACGATGTCCAAGGACAAGACCAAACCCTCGACCATCGTCTACACGCCCTGCACCGACGAAAGTGAGCTCAAGCAGGACGTGGTCGCTTTCAAGCTGGACTATGATGCAGGCAAGGCAACGACCAACAAGGACAAGACCCAGGACCGCTCAGCCATACGCGACGTCTATCTGTTTTTCTATAACCCCAATGCCCTGGGGGCGCTCGCCGATGACCCGAACTGGGCAGACAATCCCTTTAACCCACCCTGTCGTCAGGACCCGAATGACCCGAACAGTGCTGTGGTCCCCTGTGACCCCAAGGTCTGGGCCGTCGTGCGCTCAACGCCTGCATCAATGATGTCTGGGGGGATCGCATTGGTGCCTTTCGCTGAGATCTCAGATATCGACCCAGCGACCCATCTTTATCTTTCCGCCAACGAGAACGTGGGTTCAGGCAAGATCTCAGAGCAGTTGCTGCGCAGCTATATCCGGTTCGATGATGCGCTCAAAGGGGTCTGGAGCCTGACCGGCATCATCGCCAGCTCGCCGACGACTGCAGCGGGAACCAGCACCACCCCGGTCAATTTTACCGACCCCTCCACCTGGGCCGCCTGGGACACGGCGACCTTCATGGTAGGCACCCCTTGGATTGCGTTCGGTCAGCCGGAAGGCACCAAGACCTGTAAATAGCCTTAAAGGGCACCCCCATCGCTTCCGCGATGGTCATTTCAATCGATTAAAACCCCGGCATTTGCCGGGGTGAGGCAGTGATAGGCGGTTCCCTCACAGATCGGTATCGAGCATATCCATGCCGCGGAAGCGATGATGAGATGCAACAGGATCGACAAGATGCGCGCATTCGCCGCCAGTACGCTGCTGGCTTGTCTGCCGTTGTGGATGACGGCCTCCCACCAGGATCGCGGCGCGGACAAGACGGCAGCGCCGGCATCTCCCCCGCTCCAGCCAACAGCCGATCCCGAGCTCCAGTGCCTCGCCCTCAACATCTATCACGAGGCGCGCTCCGAGCCCGAGCTCGGTCAAATCGCAGTTGCCCAGGTGACCCTCAACCGCGTGCAATCTCCGGCCTTTCCCGGCTCGATCTGCGCCGTGGTCAAGCAGGGTGAGCCAATGCCTGGTCGCTGTCAGTTCTCCTGGTGGTGCGACGGGCGCCCTGATCGACCTACTGAGCCCATCGCCTGGCAGCAAGCGCTGGCAATCAGCAAACGCGTCATCACCGATAAGGTCGTCGATCCAACCCAGGGTGCGCTGTATTATCACACCACCTCAGTCAAACCGGACTGGGCGGGGCGTTTCAAACGCACAACCCGAATCGGGCGCCATCTGTTCTACCGGCCCGCCAGAAGCTAAGGAAACACTGAGTCACCCCCGACCGTCTTCCGACGACAGTCACAAGGCAGAGACATCAGTGAGATTAGGGGCAGCAGGGGCATTGTTGCCAACGAATCGGCGCCTCCCTTCCCTAACCCAGCCTGCCCTGGTGCCGGTTCCAGGCGATATAGACCGCCACCGTCAAGGCGGCAAAGACCAGGGCGCCCAGGGTGGCGAGCTGCAGATGTTCGCGGATGAGCGCTTCATTGCGGCCGATCAGATAACCCAAGGCGATCAGTACGCACGACCACAGTCCTGCCCCTAGCGCTGTATACAAGGCAAAGGAGGCAAGCGGCATCCGCGCCAGCCCAGCCGGAAGGGAGATCAGCTGGCGGATCGCTGGGATCAGGCGCCCCGTAAAGGTCGAGATCGCACCGTGCCTGGCAAAGAAGCGATCGGCCTTGTATAAGGCCTGCGGCCCGATGAACAGATAGCGCCCATAACGTTCAAGCAAGGGGCGCCCCAACAACAAAGCCAGACCATAGTTGACGAAGGCGCCGATCAGTGAACCGGTAAGGGCAGCCAGCAACACCAAACCAGCGTGCATCTCCCCCTGATGGACGAGATAGCCTGCGGGGATCAGGACCACCTCACTCGGGAAAGGGATGAAACTCGATTCGATCGCCATCAGGATCAGGACCCCAGCATAGCCCCAGCCGCCGATCGTCGCCACCAACCAATCGACCATTTCTTGCAGCATCAAAGCAACCCAATGGCATTGAGAAAGACGAGCAGGACCAAGGCCGGCGAGACATAGCGGATCACAAAACGCCAGCTGCGATAACGCAGCCCATCGCCCAATTGGAGCTCGTCGCGCGAGGATGCGCGCGCCATCGCCCAGCCGGCAAAGATGGCGATACAAAGACCGCCCAGCGGCAGCATGATGTTGGAGGTGAGATAATCGACCAACTCAAACCAGGTCTTGCCGAAGAGCTGGCATGACTCACCCGACCAGAGATTAAACGACAGCACCGTCCCGATCCCGAGCAGCCAGGCCAGAACACCGATCGATGCAGTGGCTGTCAGACGCGATAGACCGCGATTCTCGACCAACCAGGCCACTGCCGGTTCGATCAAGGAGATCGCCGAGGTCCAGGCGGCGAACACGAGCAGGATGAAGAACAAGGTCCCGAACAACTGCCCCCCCGGCATGGCACCAAAGGCGATCGGTAGGGTCTGAAAGATCAGCCCTGGTCCTGAGGCCGGCTCCAGGCCATTGGCAAAGACGATCGGAAAGATCGCAAGACCCGCCAGAAGCGCAGCGATCGTATCGGCCACGACGATGACCAGGGCCGCGCCGGCGATCGAGGCAGTGGCCGGCATATAGGAACCATAGACCATGATTGCCCCCATCCCGAGACTGAGGGTGAAAAAGGCGTGACCCAGGGCGATTAGGATCGGCTCACCGGTGATCCGGCACGATTTTTCACCCGATGGGAGCAGCTCGCAGTGCTGAAAGACCTTGCCGAAATCGGGACGGAGCAGAAAATCGGCCCCGCGCACAAAGTCGCCTTCATAGAAGGCATAGAGCACCAGGATCACCAAGAGAATGAACAAGGCCGGCATCATCACCGTGACCGCCTGTTCCAGACCGCTGCGCACCCCGCGCGCCACTACCCCCACCGTCATGAGCATGAACAGCGTATGCCAAAACAGCAGAGCTGCCGGCGATTTGAGCAGGTTGTCGAACAGCGCCGCAATAGCCGCACTATCTGCACCATTAAATGCGCCGCTGGCGGCATTGAGGACATAGGCCAGCGACCAGCCGGCGATCACGCTGTAATAAGATAGGATCAAGAATCCGGCGATGACCCCCATCCAGCCCAGCCAGCCCCAGGCGGGGTGTGCGCCTTCCTGAGCAGCCAAGGTACGCATGGTGTTGATCGGGCTTTGCCGCCCGCGGCGTCCGATCAGGATCTCGGCCATCATGATCGGTACCCCGATCAGGGCGATACAGACCAAATAGACCAGGACGAAGGCCCCGCCGCCGTTTTCACCCGTGATATAAGGAAACTTCCAGACATTGCCCAGCCCCACCGCCGAACCCACGGCGGCCATGATGAAGGCCAAGCGCGATGACCATTGGTCATGGATGAGACTGCGTGCTTGCGACATGAGGCGGGTCCTCGTCGAAGATTGGGAATCGGATCGTCCTCATTTTCGGCAAAGCCCTGCCGTCTCACAAGGCATGCTGTCATCCTCGGCGGCTATGTCATAATGATTTGCTTAAGACAATGATCCATACCGCAGAGACCCGCCATGTCCAGGACCTTACTCCCCTGCCCCAGACCGCAATGGCAGTCGGGGCATAGCTGCTGGATACCGCTTCTGGCGATCGTATTGGTCCTCAGCCCCCTGCTATTCACCAGCAGCGCCTGCGTGAGCCGCCCCGACCGCCCCTTCGCTTACCCAAGCGCCGCCGTACCCAAACCCTATGTCAATGCCTCGGCACCTGCCCTGGACGCCGCGGATCTCTGGAGTCCCTTTGGCACGCCCCGCCGCGCTTGGTCCCTGCGCGAGCATTCGTCCGAATGGGCCCATCTCAACCGCGCAGCGTTGAACGTACAATCGGCAAGCGCCATGATCGTCGATGAACGCGGCAATGTGCTCTATGCCAAAAACCCGCGCGTCGTGCGGCCCATTGCCTCGGTCACCAAACTAATGACGGCCATGGTCGTACTGGATACAGGCATTTCTCTCGAGACGCCGATCCGCATCACAGCCGATGACCTGGATCGACTCAAAAACAGCCGCTCGCGCCTGCGGATCAATGACACGGTCCTAACAAGGCGGGAAATGATCATGGCTGCCCTCATTTCTTCGGACAATCGCGCTGCCCACGCCTTGGGGCGAACGACCTTCCGCGGTGGGACGGTCGAGTTCGTTCAGGCGATGAACCGCAAGGCGCGCGCCCTCGGGATGGTCAATACCCAGTTCGTCGATGCCTCTGGGCTCGATCCCCGCAACCGCTCGACTGCCGAGGACCTGGTCAAGCTGGTGCGCGCCGCGGCCAACTATCCCTTGATCCGCGAGGCCACCTCGCGCGCCGAGATGATCCTGCATCCATTTGGCGACGGCACCGCCTTGCAGTATCGCAACACCAACCCACTGGTGCGCAGCCCCGAATGGAGGGTCGAGGTCAGCAAGACGGGATTTCTCAATGAGGCTGGGCGCTGTCTGGTCATGCAGGCGCGCATCGCTGATCGCCGGTTTTATATGGTCTTTTTAGGGGGAAGCGGCCATTTGACACCCATGGGTGATTCCAATCGGGTGCGCGAATGGATTCTGGCCAGCAACCGCCTCACAGCCGCACGTTAATGACCCTTACGGAGAAGACAGCGTGAAACCCGTGCGCCGTCGCCCTTTGGCCAATAGTCGAGTTGCGCCCATGCGTTTACAAAAACTGCTGGCCGAGGCGGGCCTTGGCTCGCGCCGGACGATCGAGTCCTGGATCAGCGCTGGCCGCATCCGCATCAATGGCCGGCTCGCCCAGCTTGGCGACCGTGCCAGACCTACTGATCGGATTCAGATCGACGGGCACCCAGTGCTGTTTGGCCTCCAGCGCCCAGCCCCCCACCAGATCATCGCTTATCACAAACCTTCCGGAGAGCTGGTCACCCGCCGTGACCCCGAGGAACGCCCAACCGTCTTCCAGCATCTCCCTCGCCCTAAACAAGGGCGCTGGATCGCAGTCGGACGGCTCGATCTCAATACCTCGGGTCTATTACTGATCACCACAGACGGCGAGCTCGCCAACCGCCTGATGCACCCCTCATCCGGGATCGAGCGCGAATATGCGGTACGTATCCTTGGAACGGTCACGCCCCAGACCCTCGAACGCCTCACCCAAGGGATTGAGCTTGAGGATGGCATGGCGCGCTTCGAGCAGATCATCGATCAAGGCGGCTCAGGAGCCAATCACTGGTATCACGTGGTCATCCGCGAAGGACGCAACCGCGAGGTGCGGCGGCTGTGGGAGGCGGCGGGCTGCACCGTCAGCCGCCTGATCCGCGTCCGCTATGGCAACATTGCCCTCGGGCGACGGCTGTTTCCTGGCCATTGGCGCCCGCTGACCGATGAGGAATGCAGAGAACTCATGGCGTTGGCAGGGATACAAGCCCCGCCCATCGACACCATCACCAGCCGCCCTGAACGTATCGGCAAAGGGCGTGCGCTCGCCCCACAAACCCCCAACGCACACTTGCGTCCAGGGCCTGGCCTCAAGCGTCCCCGTTCCTGATAGGCCGAGCGAGATCGCCCCACTCAATCACCCCCTGAGCTTTATGCCGGCCGGTGAGGATTGGAATCTATCAACAGCAGCGGATGCAAAGGAGCGGGGTGCAGGGCGGCGTATGGATCAGTACCGCCCTACAGCAGGTCAACGGCCGACATCTTGACATCCTTCCCGACCTAAAAGGTGGGGCTTGGCGCGCATTGGGTCAGACTGGAGCAATCGGGACCCGCTCGGCAAATTCCGCCCCGCTCAGGATCGCACCAGCCATCTCGCGGCTTGGGATCGCTCCAACCTTCAGCCCCTCGAAGGCGCCGTCAACTTCGCTGGGCCGCGCAGACGCACGATCAGGCACAGCCCAAACAACAAGATATTGATCGCACCGACCAAGACAAACGGGGCATAAGGGGCGATATGGTCGAACAGCCGCCCGCCGATGGCGGTGATCGAAAGGATACCGATGGCGCCTGCGACATTGAATGCCCCCATCACCGAGCCGCGCGACTCCCGCGGAGCCTCCTGACCGATCAGCGACTGAGCGGCCAGATATACGCTGATCTGCCCGATCCCCAGCAGGATCAAAAAAACCAAGGCCGGGCCGGGACGCGGATCGCTCATCCAGATCACCGCCAGGTTACCAAGAGCCGCGAGAGCCATCGCGAGCGCCAACCCCGTCAACCGATCCAACCGATCCATGATCGGACCCATGATCGGCGCCCAGATCAGGGCCACCACCTGTACCAGGACAAAGATGATGGTGCCATTTTTGATCGCCGCCGAGGCATCCATACCAGCCGCCAGAGCCGCGGTATTCCCCCAGAGGATCAGAAAGGCGGCATTGACCGACTGATCGCCGCGCGCGATAAAGGCTGCCAGATAGGCGAGCAGGATGCGCGGATTCCGCGCCTGGGCAAAACCGCTGACAAAGAGATCACGCACCTTCAGCCGTTCCTCATGCCCAACGGGCGTCCCTTTCTGCAAACCCAGATACACCAACAACGCCACCATGACCGCAATCCCAGCAACCAGCTCATGGGTCAGATAACCGGCAGCGATGGCATCGAGACCCTGAGCGGTGAGCTGTTTGGGCAGGGTGCCGAAAACCTGATTGATGACCACGATCCCCAAGCCGCTCAATACACCCACGATGGCCACCAGCTTGCCGCGCGAAGGTTCCAGGGGATAATCGGCCATCACGGTGGACAGCGCCGTTGCTACTGTCACTACCCCCAAGGCATAGATGAAGCGATAGAGATACAGGTCGCCAACCGCCTGGGCAGTGGGATAGAGCACATAGGTCAGGGCCAACAGCAAGAATCCGAGCGCAAAGATCAAGCGCCGGCCCAGACGATCGACCAGGATGCCAGTCGGGATGAAGAGGGCCAGGGTGATGATCTCGGTCCAGAACACCAGATCGCCGCTGATGGTCCCTTGCTGGTCGGTCGGGATGCCGAGATGGGCGTTGAGGATATAGGTTTGACCGACAGTGATGAAGGTCATGAGCCCCAGCGAAAAAAAGGCGCTCAAGAGCAGCGTGACCGCCTGCCAGCGCGTCACACCTGGCATCAGATAGATCGGGCCAAGCCGTACAGAGTGCTCAAAAACAGACATCGCGTGTGTGTCTCAAAGACAGAGATAGACCAGATGATCCATTATTCCATCCACCCGCTGCCTTGTCTTCCCGGCCCGACCAGGGCCGCCCCTGCGCCATCGCCTCCAGGCCTCGAGTCCCCGAGCCCATCTCACTCACGTTGCTCGCGACGACCTATACCCCCATCTGGGCCAAGACGCTGATCTGCCTGAGCTTGGTGAGACCGCCCTGCCTGCCGCCCTGCGGCGCAGCGGACAGTGGTTGGATACCCTCTCCCTGTCGGCGCAACAGTGGATATGCCCAATGTGCGCGGCCCATCATGACCGCAAGCTGAATGGGGCAAGAATATCTCGACCGCCGGACTGGCCGTCCTGAATGGCCCTACGGTGAATTCTGCCGGAAGTGACGCCTGTGGGGAGGGAGGCGCTGGCTGGCTGAATCATCCGACGGTGAAACCGCCTGGCTGAGGCAGGACATCAGCTTTGTTCCTGCTTGCGCAGGGATGGGGCAGTCTGATGGAACGGTTCAGTCGCTGCCCTGACAGGCGGGGCAGACCCCGTAGATCACCAGTGACTGGTCCTTGATCTCGAACCCATGATGGGCAGCGATGCCAGCGAGATACTGCTTGAGTGCCGGGTCGGTGAACTCGACGATGGCACTGCATTTGATGCAAATCAGATGGTCATGATGCTCACCGTCGCTCAGCTCAAAGACCGCCTGCCCGCTTTCAAAGTGACGACGGCGCACCAGCCCCGCTCCCTCGAACTGGGTCAGGACCCGATAGACGGTGGCCAGGCCGATCTCCTCGCCCTGATTGAGGAGTTCCCGATAGACATTCTCGGCGCTGAGATGGCGTTTGTCGCTGCGCTCGAGGACGTTGAGGATCTTGACCCGCGGTGCCGTGACCTTGAGCCCTGCCTGTTTGATCTGTCGATTTTCCAATGGACGATGCCCCTGCGATCATGGCCCGGCCGCCGCGTGCTCCGACAGCAGGGCTGCTGTATGATGAATCGGTTTAGCGCAAAGTCATAAGCAGGACAAGATGCGAAAGATTGTGACTGTTTGGGGATCGATCGGGCTAGCGACTGCGCTCGCGCTGACTGGATGCGCACGCACCGCCAAACCCGAGGCTGCGCGCGGCTCGGTCCTAGAGGGGCTGCCATTTGTCTATAAGATGACGGTTCAACAGGGCACCCTGTTGACCGAAGAGATGATCGATGCACTTGAACTCGGCATGACCAAGCGCCAGGTCAGTTTTTTATTAGGCACCCCGCCGCTGGTGGACTTCTTTCATACCGACCGCTGGGACTATATCTATAGCATCCAACGCGGTCATCGACCAAGGGAGCAACACACCCTAACGCTGTATTTCAAGGACGACCAGCTCGTGCGTATCGAGGGCGATCGCCAACCTAACCCAGCGCGGCACAACACCCGCGCCCCTGAACAGATCTTGGTGGATGTCCCCGACCAGGAACCGCGTCAAGGGATCTTGCGTAAGGCACTCAAGGGCATTGGGCTTGAGCCTGCCGAATAATGCTCAAGACACTTGGCGTTTGCGCACCGCCTTGGGATCAGCAATCAAGGGGCGGTAGATCTCGATGCGATCACCCTCCTCAAGGACCTGGTCCATGGGCACGATCTTGCCGAAGATACCGACCTGATTGATCTTGAGATCGATCTCCGGGAACTGCGCTAAGATACCCGATTGTTCGATGGCTGCCTGGACGGTCGTCCCCCCTCTGACCTCAAGCGGGCGCAGGGCTTGACCCTGGGGCCCGACATAGGCCAGTGATACCTTGAGATATTCAGTCGCGGCCATAGAGGGCCTCGGCACGCTGGCAAAAGGCATCGACCAGGGTATTGGCGATCTGGTTGAACACCCCGCCGAATGCCCGGTCGATCAAGCCACCGGAAAACTCGAACTCGAGCTCGAGCTCAACCTTGGAGGCATCCTCACGCAACGGGGTAAAGCGCCAGGCGCCGGTCAGCTTGCGGAATGGGCCATCCAGCAGATCGATATACATCAAGCGGTTGCGCTCAAAGCGGTTACAGGTGCTGAAGGTCTGGCGGACTCCCAGACGATGGACGCTGATCTGGCCGCAGATCTGGTCCTCGGTCTCGGAGAGGACGCTGGCGCTATCGCACCAGGGCAAAAACTGAGGATAAGAGACCACGTCATAGACGAGCTCGAACATGCGGGCCGCCGAATAGGGAACGAGTGCGCTTTTTCTGACGATGGGCACGGGCGTTAGACAGGATCAGTCATGATCAGGATCGATTTTGCGGATGGTCCTTTTCGTCCCGGATATCCCTCTCTTTAGCAGACATACCGCCATATCCCTAACTGGCATTGCATCCATTTCTTCGCCGTTAGACAGTTGAGATGATTCGCTGGAACGATAGAGTGACTGTGATTGACGGATCGCCAGCAGCAGATTCTGCTCAAGGGCGAGGATGGCTGCATCAAGCCCGGCCTCACCGCTCTCTTTAGCCATCCCCTCCATCATCGACCACCTGACTCTGTTTGCTGCCGCACAACCTCGGCGAGCTGGGCGGCCAGTTGCTCGACCTGACTGCGCTCGCTGCCCTCGACCATGATGCGCACTAGAGGTTCAGTCCCCGAGGGGCGCAGAAGGACCCGTCCGCGTTCGCCAAGCCCCGCCTCAGCCTCATTGACAGCCCCCTGTACCTCTGGGTGTTCGAGGATCTGGCGGGGCTTGAGGGTGGGCACATTGACGAGCACCTGGGGATAGAGTTCGACCTCCTGGGCCAATTCAGCAAGCGTGCGCTCAAATTGGTTGAGTGCCGCCAGCACCTGGAGCGCCGAGATGATGCCGTCGCCCGTCGTTGTGCGGTCGCGGCAGATGAGATGACCCGAGGGTTCACCGCCGAGGATGCCGTCCGTTGCCTTGAGATGTTCCAGGATATAGCGGTCGCCGACCTTGACCCGTGCAAACCGCACACCCAAGCGTTTGAGGGCCTGTTCGAGCCCGAGGTTGCTCATGACTGTGCCCACTACCTCACCGCGCAAGGCACCGCTCAAGAGCCGGGATTTGGCGATGATATAGAGCAGCCGATCGCCGTCGATGAGCCTACCCTGGGCATCGACCATGACCACCCGGTCGCCGTCGCCGTCGAAGGCGATCCCCAGGTCCGCACCTTCGCGGATCACCGCAGCACAGACTGTTTCAGGATGGGTTGAGCCGACTCCCTGATTGATGTTAAAGCCATCCGGCTCGGTGCCGAGACGGATCACCTTGGCACCGAGCTCTTCGAAGACATAGGGCGCGGTATTGTAAGTGGCACCGTTGGCGCAATCGACGACGATTGTTACGCCTTTGAGATCCAGACTCTGGGGTGCGGTGCTTTTGCAAAACTCGATGTAGCGCCCCCCGGCGTCGTCGATCCGTTTGGCCTTACCCAGGCGGCTCGACTCGACGAGCTGAATCGGCTTGTCGAGCTCCGACTCGATGGCCAGCTCCAGCTCATCGGGGAGCTTGTCCCCACCTGGGGAAAAGAACTTGATCCCATTGTCCTCGAAGGGGTTATGCGAGGCGGTAATGACGATGCCGGCACTGGCGCGGAAGGTACGGGTGAGATAAGCCACCCCCGGGGTGGTCATGGGGCCCAATAAGCGGATATCGACCCCTGCTGCGACGAGACCGGCCTCGAGCGCTGACTCAAACATATAGCCCGAGATGCGCGTATCCTTGCCGATCAGGACCGTCCCACGCCCATTGCCGAGTACCCGCCCTGCTGCCCAACCGAGCTTGAGTACGAAGTCAGGGGTGATACAACCGCTGCCCACCCGCCCGCGGATGCCGTCGGTGCCGAAATAACGAAGGCGCATCGCGTTCAGCGTCCCCCTGCCGCCTGACCGACCTGCCCAGGCGAGAATCCGCCATCATCCTCGCCCGACGAATCGAGCGCGCCTGGAGAATGACGCGGCTCGTCATCTTCCCAGTCACGCGGCGGACGCGGTGGACGTCCGGCCATGATGTCATCGATCTGGGCCGAATCGATGGTCTCGTATTTCATCAAGGCCGCGGCCATGGCATGGAGCTTATCGATGTTTTCCTCGAGCAGTGCGCGGGCGCGGGCATAGTTGCGCTCGACGATATGGCGGATCTCCTCGTCGATCAGATGCGAGGTCTCATCGGAGACGTTCTTATGCTGGGTCACCGAATGCCCAAGAAAGATCTCTTGCTCCTCCTCGCTATAGGCCAAAGGCCCTAGACGCTCGGAGAGGCCCCACTTGGTGACCATGTTGCGGGCGATCTCGGTGGCGCGATGGATGTCGTTTTGGGCGCCTGTGGTTACACTGTCCGGGCCAAAGACGATCTCCTCAGCGCAGCGCCCGCCGAACAGGCTGGCGATCTGGCTCTCCAGCCGCTGTTTGCTATAGCTGAACCGGTCATCCTCGGGTAAGAACAGGGTCACGCCCAGGGCACGCCCGCGCGGGATGATCGAGACCTTGTGCACCGGATCATGATCCGGCACCAGACGCCCGACGATGGCATGGCCGGATTCATGATAGGCGGTCAGCCGCTTCTCCTCGTCAGTCATGACCATCGAGCGGCGCTCAGCGCCCATCAGGATCTTGTCCTTGGCCTTTTCCATGTCGCTCATCTCGACCAGTTTTTTGTTGGCACGGGCGGCAAAGAGCGCCGCCTCGTTAACCAGGTTAGCGAGATCAGCGCCTGAAAAGCCGGGTGTGCCGCGCGCCAGCACCGAGGCCTTGACGTCCTCGGCCACCGGAATCTTGCGCATATGGACCTTGAGGATCTGCTCGCGCCCACGCACATCGGGGAGAGGCACGACCACCTGGCGGTCGAACCGCCCTGGCCGTAGCAAGGCCGGATCAAGAACATCGGGGCGGTTGGTGGCGGCGATCACGATTACCCCCTCGTTACCCTCGAAGCCATCCATCTCGACCAGGAGTTGATTCAATGTCTGTTCGCGTTCGTCGTGTCCGCCGCCCAAGCCAGCGCCGCGATGCCGGCCCACCGCATCGATCTCGTCGATGAAGACGATGCAGGGGGCATGGCGCTTGGCCTGATCGAACATATCGCGCACCCGTGAGGCGCCGACGCCGACAAACATCTCAACAAAGTCCGAGCCCGAAATGGTAAAGAAAGGTACCTTGGCCTCACCGGCGATAGCGCGCGCGAGCAGGGTCTTGCCGGTACCCGGCGGCCCGACCATGAGCACCCCCTTGGGGATCTTGCCGCCCAGTTTTTGGAAACGGCCCGGATCGCGCAAAAACTCGACGATCTCGGCAACCTCCTCCTTGGCCTCATCACAGCCGGCGACATCCTGAAAGGTAACCTTGACCTGGTCGTCGGAGAGCAGTCGCGCCCGGCTCTTGCCGAAGGACATGGCGCTTCGCCCATTGATACCACCCTGGACCTGACGCATGAATAGGATCCACAGACCAACCAGGATCAACAGCGGAAACCAGTTGATCAGGATCTGGACCAGGAGGGATTGGCCCCGAGGCGGCATGGCCTTGATGATGACGTTGTGATTGAGCAGATCGCCGACCAGCCCATCATCGCCTGGGCTATAGGTGCTAAACCGCTGCCCGGTGTCGGTCACGCCCTCGATCAAGCGCCCCTGGATGCTGACTTCCTTAACACTACCCTGCCGAACCTGGGCAATGAACTCCGAATAATCGAGGTTCCTAGGGGCCGATTGGGTTGCCGTAAAGTTGTTATACACCGACATCAACACGATGGCGATGACCAACCAGAGCACAAGATTTTTCGCTATGTCACTCACGACTCACGGCCCCTCACACAGACCTGAATGCCAATACCCTACTGCTTCGCTCATCCCCAGATCCGCAATCCCTCAAGGGCAAAAGCCCTTGGCCACGAGAAAGGTTTCACGGCTTTCGGACCTTGAGGATTGAGGCTTGCGCACAGCAACCTGGTCAAAGGAGGCACGCAACTCGCGTAGATAGGCATCGAAGCCTGCGCCCTGAAAGACCTTGACGACCAGGGCCCCGCCGGTTTTGAGGTGCGCCCGCGCAAACTCCAAGGCCAGCTCGGCCAAGCCCAGGGCGCGCGCTTGATCCACAACCGCCATCCCAGTGATATTGGGGGCCATATCCGAAAGCACCAGATCGACTGGCATCTCGCCGAGGACCGCGTAGAGGTCAGACCACACCGCCTCCTCGCGGAAATCGCCCTGGAGTATGGTCACCCCTTCTAAAGGTTCCATCCGCAATCGATCCAAGGCCACGATCTGTCCTTGGGGACCTAGATAGGTGCGTGCGACCTGGGACCAACTCCCTGGCGCCGCGCCCAGATCGACAACCCGCATCCCAGATCGGAGTATGGCGTCCTTGGCCTGGATCTCAAGCAATTTATAGGCTGCGCGCGAACGATAGCCATCGGCGCGAACACGCTTGACATAGGGATCGTTGAAATGCCGCTCAAGCCAACGGCGACTGGATGGACGGCGCGTCATCACTCATGTCCCGCCGAATCAAGTATTAAAGATTATCACAACTCACCCGGGACCCAAGCTGCATCCCTGCATTCTCGAGGCTAGAGATCATCGGCCCAGGGCAGGTGCAACAGTTCAAGCGCAATCCCAGTCAGGGCGCCGCCCAGAAATCCTCCGAGTAGGGTTTCGGGAAGCTGGTGATAGATGACCATGCTTATCCAAGACCAGGTATCAGTCTTTGGAGCCAAGATCGGGACGAAAAGCACCCAGATGCTGCCTGCAGCGATCCCTGCCAGGATCGCCATCACCAAAGCTTCGAGTGGATCACAAGGCAAGGCATCCAACCTCAGCCATTGCACCAACCGCACCCAGCCGCGGATCGTAATGACATAGAGCAGACCGCTGATACCGATCAATACCATGACCTGCGCCAGGGTTGAGTCTGGCAATAGGCCCAGTGATTCAGCGGCGATCAGGAGGGCAGCGCCCCCACCCCCCAACAACAGACCGGCCAAGAGCTTGCCGACAATATGGCGCGTACAGTGCTGCGGAAAGGAAAAGCTGAGTCCCACTAGGATAGCGACCAGCGCAGCGGCAACTAGGATCTCAGCCAGGGTGATCTGGGGGATAGACATAAGCAGCCCCAGGCCCACAGCGACGCCCAGGCCGGTGCTCAGTAGGGCCAGCTCATGTGCGCCATAGAGCACGGCGCTTGCCCCAGCGGCCAAGGCACCGGCTGGGATATCCGGCCAGCCAATTCCCCCAACCCCCTGGATCAGCACCCGTAAGGCCATAAACAACAGCGCATAGATCATTCCGATCAAGGACCAGATCAAACCACGCTGCCAGAGCGATTGCCAATGGATCTTAGACATGCCACCTATTGGGGGTTTATTGATCCGAAACCAATGAACTTGTATTACGCGGCATCATGGAGCTTGGGATGCTGGAAGTAGCGCATGACGCGTTGGGGGGAATTGAGAAGGCGGCGCAGGTGGCTGACGGTCGCCTTCTTCAGATCGCCCTTGGCGCGGGAGGGCGCCTGCGCGGTGATGGTGGCCTTGAGCATCTCGTTGGGGTTCAGTGCTGGGCTGTAGGGGGGGAGGGAGGACGCCTCGATTTGATTGGCGCATGCAGCCAGCCACGCCTTGACCGACTTGGTGTGATGCACGCGCAGGTTGTCGAGGATGAGGAAGATCTTCTTGCCCCTGGCGTCCTTGACGAGCCGCTTCATGAAGTCGATCAGGATGTGGGCGTTCATCGCCCCCGCGAACGCCTTCCGACGCACCTTGCCGCGGTTGGTCAGCGTCGAGATCACCGACAGGCCTTCGCGACGGTGCGTGACGCGAATCTCGGGCGTCTTGATCGCCGGCGCATAAGAGCGCCCGCTTCTCGTCCTTGAGCCCTTGGGCCCCTTCGCGCCCATAGCGTTTGCAGATGTCGAACACCCATGCGCCCAACAATCCCCTCTGCGCGCCTATCGCTTCATACCTCCAGCCACGCCGCCGCTCTTCGCGCGCCGCAAACGACAGCAATCTCATGTCTCGTCTTTCCATGCCCACGACATCAGGACAGCTCACTCAATTTCAAAAGCATGTGTTTCTTAATCAAGAATGAAAAACGCGGCCCAAGGGCCGCGTTTTTCTCGAGATCCAATCCCGTGCAGATCAGCTCGCGCGCAGGGTCCAAGAGGCGCACCAGCCGTTGACATTGATCAGCTTGCCGGGGAAGAGCTGGCAACCCTTCCACTCGTCGCCCTCGGCGACCTCGGGCTGCATGAACTGGCAGTTGGCGCAATGCTGCTGTTCGGGCGGCAGGCCGGGACGCGCGGCCGCGACGCGGTCGGATTTGGTGGCATCCCGATGATACTTCAGGGCGACGGCGGTCGGATCATCCTCGGTAACGGCATTGGCCGGGACGGCGGCGCGGGCAGCACCAACACCCACCAGATTGATCAAGGGAACGGCGACGGCAGCACCCAGCATCACCTTGATGGCGTCACGACGGCTCTTGCAGATTGGCTGATCGGACATGAATCACTCCTTAAAATGATGTTTTACGATCGGGACAATGGCCCAGTTGCCCCCAGCCAAACCGCTGGAGGCGGGGCCATTGTGCTACAGGTCACCCCAAAAGGCGAGACTTTAGAGGCCAAATCTTTATCTCCTACCGCCTGGAGAGACCAGGAAAGACAGTATTCAAGAGAGCACTCGGATTTTACCCTGATCTTTCGCAACTGCCCACCCGTCATGACAAAGACGGGTATGACGTCGAGCCGATCAGACCGGATCAATAGAGATAGGTTCCCGCACCGATGTAGTGCGCGCTCCAGTAGGGGCTATCGAGCGAATCCACCCGCACCTCGTTGCGCGCGCTGGAGGCATGGACAAAATGCTTGCGATCGATCATCAGGCCCACGTGATAGATATCCGGCCCGGTCTTGAAGAACACCATATCGCCTGGCTGAAGCCGATTGCGGGAGACGGGACGGGCAGCGCGATGCTGCGCCGCTGCAGTCCTCGGAATCCTCAACCCTGTTTGATAATGCGCATAATAGGTCAGACCGCTGCAATCAAAGCCCTGTCTGGGCGAGGTGCCGCCATAGACATAGGGCGTCCCGATCTGGGCCAATCCCTTGGCGACCAGGTCGGCGCGTTTGGCAGTAAGCCCCCCGCGGCTGGCGCAGCCGGAAAGCATGCTCATGAGCACGCCGATCACTAATACCAGAAACAAGAGATACCACCCGCGCGCCTTCATCTGCATCTCGCCTAATCAATGAAGCCTGCTCGATTGCACCTGCCCCGCACACCACTGCTGCCACATCTGGCGATAGGCCCGTTCCATGGCCTGGGTGAACCCCACCTCATCGCGCAGGGGGCTGGCCTCGAGTTCGGCGCGTAAGGAGGCGCGGATCGCGGCCAGGCGATCGAGGTCAGTGGCCAGCTCCACCGCCTTTTCGATGTACTCCTCCTCGGTCTGGGCGATCCATTCGGGGTGTCCCAAGGCCGTCAGGATGGCGCTGCCGATTCGCCCCACACTCGGGCGCTCGGCAAGGGTGACCACGGGGATACCCATATAGAGTGATTCGACCAGGGTTGTCCCCGAATTATGGGGAAAGCAATCCAAGCTGATATCGATGTCTCGCAGCAGGTCCCAAGGGGGGCTATGACAGCCCATCACGAGACGTTCGCGCGCAATCCCATGCGCGGTAAAGCGCGCCGCCCATTGCTCTTGGATCGCTGGGCTCTGGAAGCTCTTGGAATCAAGCACCAGCTGCGAACCTGGAACGCGTTTGAGGATCGCCGACCATACCCGGATGACGCGATGATTAACACGAACGCCCCTGCTCAGGGTGGCAAAGGTCACAAGGCCTTTAGTGATGGCCGGCAGGGGGCCCGGATCACCCATCGCCGGGTTAGGGCGATAGGCAATGAACGGGCGTTCCAGGCGCCAGAGACGTTCAGAAAATAACGGCTCGCAGCCCGGGGGGGTCAACACCGGGTCGGTGAGGAAATAGTCAACGGCCGACAGACCAGTGGTATAGCCATAACCCAGCCAGGTCAAGGAAACCGGTGCCGGCCGGCGGGCAAAGATCCCTAACCGATTGCCCGCGGTGTGACCGGCAAGATCGACCAGGATGTCGATCTGGTCGGCACGGATGCGCGCCACTACCGCCGCATCATCCAAGGCAGCAATCGGCACCCAATGATCGACCAGTTTACGATAACGGAGGCTCAGATGATCGAAGCTGACGTTTTGCACATAGGCAAAGATCTCAAACTGCTCATGGTCATGATGGGCAAGCAGAGGTTCTAGGAAATGACTCGTTGAATGCGAACGAAAGTCTGCCGAGACATAGCCAATGCGCAACCGCCGATCCACCCTCGGGTCATTCAAATGGGGGGGGCAGGTATCGCGATGAGGTAACCCAAAACGCTGTTCGAATGCCTGATAGGCGCCAAAGATCTCTTCAGGCGAGAGATCTGGATGATAATTAAGGGTAAAGAGCTGGCGGCTGCGGATGGCGCTGTCTGTTGGTCTTAGCCTAATCGCCTCTTCATAGGCTGCCAAGGACTCATCGATCTGCCCCATCTCATGGAGGGCTGTGCCGAGATTGCACAGGATCTCGGGGTCATGGGGCCTGAGCGCAGCGGCCTGATGCTGGCAGGCGAGGGCATGCTCCAGTTGCCCGAGTTCGACGAGCAGATTGCCGAGGTTGCTCAGGAGCTCCGGTTGGTTGGCATTGAGGTTGAGCGCGCGCTGATAGCATTTCAGCGCCGCTGCATTTTGTTTGAGCGCGCGCAATAGATTGCCGAGCTGATTGAGCGACTTGAGGTGATCAGGATCAAGGCTGAGCGTATGCTCGTAATAGAAGCGGGCCTCTTCAAACTGACCCAGGCGTTCAAGCAAGCGGGCAAGGTTATAAAAAGCTGCGACAAACCCCGGTTCTTGACGCGCGGCCTGGGCATAACAGACCCCGGCCACGGCAAGCTGTCCCGTCTCTTCGAGCGCCGCACCCAGGGTATTGAGGATCTGCGCATCCCCTGGCGCAAACGTCTGGGCCTCTTTGAGGGCAGCAATCGCCTCTTCAGGCCGCCGCATGGCCTGCAAGCTTACCCCAAGCAGCGTCCAGGCAAAGGGATCTTGCGGCGCTTGCTCGATGAGGCGGCGCGCGCCGGCCTCGGCGTCGGCATACCGACCTTGAGTAAAAAGCGCTAAAAGATCGACGGTAGCTGACGGGTTGGATTCTTGCGCCATAAGCAGCCTCTCTCCCGGGTGTTTAGGCCCGCTTGGACTGCATCCGAGTATAAGCATTTTTGGGACCAAGCCACAGGACAGGCGCCTGCCCAATCGCTGGGCTTTACCGCCCTCAGGCCAGAACGTAAAGTTTAGGTCATCCGGCCCCTTCCTCCTGGCATGCCCCCTTGGCCAGGAAACAGCCAATCCCCTTTTATCCAATCCTTTTGGAGCATTGTGCGATGTCTGAAGCCAAGCATTGCCGACTCTTGATTCTGGGCTCAGGACCAGCCGGCTATACAGCCGCAGTCTATGCCGCTCGCGCCAATCTCGATCCGGTCCTGATCACCGGTCTGGAGCAGGGCGGCCAACTCATGACCACTACCGAGGTCGACAATTGGATCGGTGACCCAGACGGCGTCCAGGGCCCAGAGCTGATGGATCGGATGCGCCGCCATGCCGAGCGCTTCGGGACCGAGATCGTCTTCGATCACATCCATACCGCAGATCTCAGATCCCGACCCTTCCGCCTGGAGGGCGATGCAGGGGCCTATACCTGCGATGCCCTGATCATCGCCACCGGTGCTAGCGCTAAGTATCTGGGTCTACCCTCCGAGCAGGCATTCCGCGGGCGCGGTGTCTCGGCCTGCGCCACCTGCGATGGGTTCTTTTATCGCAATCAGCGGGTGGCGGTGATCGGCGGCGGCAATACCGCGGTCGAGGAGTCGCTTTATCTTGCCAATATCGCCTCCGAGGTGATCCTGGTCCATCGTCGCGATGCCCTGCGCGCCGAAAAGATCATGCAGCAACATCTGTTCGAGAAGGCCGAACAGGGACGGGTGCGGATCATCTGGAACCATGTCCTAGACGAGGTCCTGGGGGACGCCACCGGCGTCACCGGCATGCGTATCAAACACGTTCAGACCGGCGAGACCCAGGACATCGCGCTGCAAGGGATCTTCATCGCCATCGGGCATACCCCAAATACCGCGATCTTCGCTGGGCAGCTCGAACTGGAGAACGGCTATATCAGGGTCCGTGGCGGCAGCCAGGGTAATGCCACCGCCACCTCGATCCCCGGGGTCTTTGCCGCTGGTGATGTCATGGACCCCATCTATCGCCAGGCGATCACCTCTGCCGGCGCCGGCTGTATGGCGGCGCTCGATGCCGAGAAATATCTCGATAGCCTTGGGCGAAACGACTGAGGCAGAGGCACGATCCCTAGGCGCCGACCTTCCGAACCAGGGAGCGTTCGATGATCCCGTGGCTCGATCCAGATGACCACTCGCACTTCCCCGCTCCGCACCTGGCGCTCGCCGAGCCCAATGGCCTGCTCGCCATCGGCGGCGATCTCAGCCCCACCCGTCTGCTCCAGGCATACCGGCGCGGGATCTTTCCCTGGTTCGGACCTGGCGACCCGATCCTCTGGTGGTCGCCAGACCCGCGGGCGGTCTTGTTCCCGACCCAGCTTCGTATCTCGCGCAGTCTGCGCAAGCGTCTACGGCGCTGCGGGTTGACGACGACCCTGGATCGGGCCTTCCGCGCCGTGATCCAGCAGTGCGCCGCACCCCGCGAGCCCAAGGGCGGGACCTGGCTGGTGCCGGAGATGATCGCGGCCTATTGCCAGCTCCATACCCTGGGCCTGGCGCATTCGGTTGAGGTCTGGCAGGGCAATACCCTGGTCGGCGGACTCTACGGGGTCGCCCTAGGGAGGGTCTTTTTCGGCGAATCCATGTTCAGCCGGGTCGATGATGCCTCCAAGATCGCCTTAGTGCATCTGTGCGAGCAGTTGGTAGACTGGGATTTCGTCCTGATCGATTGCCAGATGATGACGGCGCATCTGCACAGCCTGGGCGCTGTTGCCCTAGCGCGTGCCGAGTTTTTGACGCTCATCGCTGAACACACTTTACCCTCCGGCGATGGCCCTTGCTGGCATGCCGTAGAAGAACGCCCAGCCGCTGCGCTCCAGCTTGCCTGTTTTGCCAGGCCGCAGCCATGATCCGCCATTTACGGCCTAACGGCACGGGAAGCCTTTCGTTTTATCTCACTGCCGCGCATCCATGCGCCTATCTCCAGGATCAGCAAGCGCGCACCCTGTTTCTCGATCCAGCCACGCCGCTTGGGGAGGGGCTCTACCAGACGCTGCTCGCTCGGGGATTCAGACGCAGCGGGTGTTATCTCTATCGCCCCGCCTGTCGCAACTGTCAGGGCTGCATCTCAGTGCGTCTGCCGGTCGCTGATTTCATGCCGAACCGTTCGCAACGCCGCGCTTGGCAGCGCAATGCCACAGACATGGCGATCGCCATCGGGCCGGCGCGCTTCGATCCCGCGCATTTCGCCCTTTATCAGCGCTATCTCGCCGCCCGTCATGCCGGAGGCGAGATGGCAGAGAACGCCACTGAAACGTCCTACCGGCGCTTCTTGATCGAGCCCTGGGGCGGGACGACCTGCCTGATCGAGTTATGGCTCGGCGGCCATCTGGCAGGGGTTGCGGTCACCGACATCGTCCAGCAGGGCCTATCGGCGGTCTATACCTTCTTCGATCCCAACCTGGCTGCGCGCTCGCTCGGTACCTTCGCCATCCTGACCCAGATCCAGATCACCCAAAGGCTCAAGCGTCCCTTTCTCTATCTCGGCTATTGGATCGCCGACTCGCCCAAGATGGCCTATAAAGCCCACTTCCGCCCACTCGAAGCCTGGGACGGGCAGCATTGGCAACGGTTCATGTCCCATCAACCCATCACCCTTACCGGCGCCGGCCCGTGTCCATGACGCCTAACCGCCATTCAACATAGAGGTGGTAAGGTTTCGGATCGATCCGGCAAACGTGCTAGAATTGCAGTCGTTTTAGTCAAGGACTCTCAAGACACCGACTGCCAACTACCCTATGTCCAAAGATGACGTGATCCAAATGGAAGGCACGGTCACCGAGACCCTGCCCAATACTGTCTTCCGCGTCCGGCTCGAGAACGGTCACACCGTGACGGCGCACATCTCGGGCAAGATGCGCAAGCATTACATCCGCATCCTCACCGGCGACAAGGTGACGGTCGAGCTCACCCCCTATGACCTGACCAAGGGCCGGATCGTCTATCGCGCCCGTTGATGCGGGGGCGCCGCACGACAAGTGGCGCGACGCCGCATTATCCAATCAAGCCGGCCCCCTGCTCGACCAGACCTGCCGCCGCAACAGCCTGAGCGTCTCGAGATCCACGCATTGCCGGCCATAGAGCTCGCCCTGTAAGACCCGGGGCGGGGCGCCGGCCTCGCCCAGACCATCGACCACCAAGGGTACGCCGCTGAAGTCTTGCTGGGCGGTATAGTCGTTGATCGTCACCACAAGCGCGCGGATACCGGCGGCAAGGGCCGCGCGCGCCCCATTGTCCGAATCCTCGATCGCGACACATGCCTCTGGACCGAGCCCAAGACGCTCCAGGACATAGAGATAGACATCCGGCGCTGGCTTTTTATTGGGCACGATATCGCCGGCGGCGATGACCTCGAACCAATCGGCTACACCCGCCCCGCCGGATCGCTCCAGGAGCACCCTGACACCCTCGGGCGCAGCCGTGGTCGCAATCGCCAGCCGCACGCCATGCGCCCGCGCCTCGCGCCATAGACGCAGCACACCGGGGCGCAGCGGGATCGCACCAGACTGCACGAGATCCAGATAATGCACAGTCTTGGCGCGATGCAGTTCAGCGGCGAGCGCATCAGGATCGATGCCAGCGGGTTGGATGCCAGTGCGCCCCAGGAAATACCCAATCCGCTCCTTGCCGCCTGCCACCGCCAGCAACTCGCCATAGAGGACAGGGTCCCAATACCAGTCCAGTCCTGCCGCCGCGAATGCGGCATTGAATGCGCAGCGATGTCCATCGCGCTCGGTCTCAGCGATGGTGCCATCGACATCGAAGATGATCGCCTTTAATTCATCAGTGGGTTTAAACCGGCTCTGTTGCATAGCGCGTGGGTTGAGCGTCATAGGGGTTGAGGGTTTGGATATTGAGTGTGCCAGCAAGCAGGATGTGCGCAATACCCAGGTCCCTGCTGGTCACCTGAGAGCAAGCCGCTGCTTTATCTGGGCTGTAACCTGATCGAGTGCTTATTCTGCCGGATCAACTAGCACTTCTGACGTATCTTTGCCCACCAGACGCACTCTCCAAGTCTTGCCTGGCGTTCGTACCTCTGACCTGTGCTACCGCTCTAAATTTGATTGTGAATGACCCCTAGTTGCACAGCGCCAAGCAATCTGGTAGTTAGGCACGTTTGCTTGGGCTCGGACTCATTGCGGAATTGTCCGCAAGCCCTAGATCTATCGACCCAAGGCCGAGAGGTTGCGGCAACGGGCCTACGGCCGTATCAGGAGACTCAGATGACCGATACACGAGGATTCAGCATCGAGCCGTATTCCTTCGAGCCATATCAGCCCGAGGAGGGTGAGGAATATATGAATCCGCGTCAGGAGGAGCACTTTCGCCAGATCCTCTTGGCCTGGAAGCGTTCGCTGATCGAGGAGGTCGATCGTACCGTGCATCACATGCAGGATGAGGCGACCAATTTCCCCGATCCCAACGACCGCGCCACTCAAGAATCCGAGTTCAGCCTAGAGTTGCGCACCCGCGACCGCGAGCGCAAGCTGATCAAAAAGATCGATGAGGCACTCAAGCGGCTCGATGAACACGAGTATGGCTATTGCGAATCCTGTGGGGTGGAGATCGGCATCCGCCGGTTGGAGGCGCGCCCGACGGCTACCCTGTGTATCGATTGCAAGACGCTCGAAGAGATCCGTGAAAAACAACTCGGATGAGCCCTCCGGCTGAACCGAAGGCCTCCAGCGGGTCTGCCGTCTATCGGGGGCGTTTTGCCCCTTCCCCGACCGGCCCGCTGCATCTCGGTTCATTGCTGGCGGCTGTGGCCAGTTATGCCGATGCTCGAGCCCAGGATGGTGTGTGGCTGTTGCGCATCGAGGATCTCGATCGCCCGCGGCTCGTGTCCGGTGCCGCCGTCTCCATCCAAAGGACCTTGAGCACCTTTGGGCTGGAATGGGACGAGCCTGTACTCTGGCAGAGCACCCGACTCGATGCCTATGATGCCGCCTTGGGGCAGTTACAGGCGCAGGGGCTGGTCTATGGTTGCGCCTGTAGCCGCACCGAGATCGCCGCCCATGCCGTCCACGGGATCGAGGGCCCCATCTATCCCGGGACTTGCCGTCAAGGGCCTCCACCCGGACGCCAGGCACGCAGCTTGCGCCTCATGACCAACGCCGAGCCCATCCTATTTCAGGATCGCATCCAAGGCCACCAGGGACACGCGGTATCCGAGGCAGTCGGGGATTTCGTGGTCCGGCGCGCCGATGGCATCCATGCCTATCAGCTCGCGGTGGTGGTCGATGACGCCGATCAAGGCATCACCCATGTCGTTCGTGGTGCGGATCTGTTGCTCTCCACCCCGCGCCAGATCCTGTTACAACGCTATCTCCGACTGCCGACCCCGATCTATGCCCATGTCCCGCTGGTGCTCGACGAGGCAGGGCGTAAATTGAGCAAATCGCTTGCTGCGCTTCCGCTCGACCCCAACGATCCCCTACCCGCTTTACATCTGGTCTGGCGGCTGCTCGGGCAGACCCCGCTGAGCGGGGCAGGCTCGGTGCGCGCCTTTTGGCGGGAAGCAAGCGCCGCCTGGCGGATCGAGCGCGTCCCCCGCCGCCTTGGGCTACCCACCGGTGCCTGTCTGCCGGTTAAAACCTACTGAGCTCCAGGCCACGCAGATAGGCGGCAAACTGCTGGCCCAGCTTGGGATGGGCCAGGGCGTATTCGACCGTGGCCTCGAGATACCCCAGCTTGCTGCCGCAATCGTAGCGTTTGCCTGCAAAGGGATAGGCGATCACCGGTTCATCCTTTAAGAGCTCGGAGATGCCATCGGTCAGCTGGATCTCACCGCCAGCGCCCTTACCGATGCGCTCAAGCTTATCGAAGATCCGCGGAGTTAGCAGATAACGCCCCACGACGGCGAGATTGGAGGGAGCGTCCTCGGGCTTGGGCTTTTCGACGATCGAGACCACCCGCATGACCCCTTCGCCATCGCGCTCGACCTGGACGATGCCATATTTGCTTGTCTCCTCGCGCGGTACCTCCTGGACGCTCAGGACGCTGCACCCATGACGGGCATAGACATCGATCATCTGGGCCACGACCCCCTTGCTTTGGCTGTAGATCAAGTCATCAGCCAACACGACGACAAAGGGCTCATTGCCGACCACGGGCTTGGCGCACAGCACCGCATGCCCTAGGCCGAGTGCCACCGCCTGCCGGACATAGATACAGGAGGTATCGCCCGGCAACACACTGCGCACGATCTCGAGCAGATCGCGCTTGCCGGCACGCTCGAGCTCAGACTCCAGCTCATAGGCGGTATCAAAATGGTCTTCGATCGAGCGCTTATTGCGTCCGGTGATGAAGACGAGCTGATCGATCCCGCCCGCCTCGGCCTCTTCGGCGGCGTATTGGATTAAGGGCTTATCGACGATCGGCAACATCTCTTTGGGACTGGCCTTGGTCGCCGGCAAAAAGCGGGTGCCAAGACCTGCGACCGGAAAGACGGCCTTGCGGACCTGGGTCATGTTCAACTCTCCAAACAGTGTGTGATCGAGCGTTCAATCGCTGCAAGTGCTAGTAAAGGGTCCGGCGCCCGGGTGATGGGGCGGCCGATGACCAGATAATCGGCGCCGGCGGCCAGGGCCTCGGCTGGGGTCAGGGTGCGCCTTTGATCGTCGGCGGTGCTGTCTAGCGGACGGACCCCGGGCGTGATCAGGGTGAATTCCCGCCCCAGCTCCGCCCTCAGCTTGGCCGCCTCGCGCGGCGAACAAACGACACCGTCCAGACCCGCATCCCGGGCGAGCCGCGCCAAGGCCAGGACACGCGCCTCGGGCTCGTCTGGGCAGCCGATCTCGGCGAGATCGGACGATGCCAGGCTGGTCAAGACCGTGACCCCGATCAGCAACGGCGGTTGGGCATATCCAGCCAGGGCAGCGCGCGCGGCCTCCAGCATCGCCCGCCCGCCCGAGACATGGACATTGAGCATCCACACCCCCAGGTCGGCTGCCGCCGCACAGGCGGCAGCGACCGTATTGGGGATGTCATGAAACTTGAGATCCAAAAAGACCTCGAAGCCGGACCGCTGGAGATGCTCGACGCAAGCCGGACCCAGGCGGGTGAAGAGTTCCTTGCCGACCTTCAGCCGACAGCGGGCAGGGTCCAGGCGCTCGGCCAAGGCGAAGGCCGGTGCCGCAGAGGGGAAATCGAGGGCGACGATGATGGGTTTGGGGTCAGTCACAATGGATGTCTTTGCCGAATTCATTGCCGTGATCATGGGCTCTGGGCCGGGATCTGTTCGATCGGCTCGGGCAGGATGGCGGCAATTGTGCCCCAACAGCGGCAGCTCGGACACTGCCAATGCAGGGTACGGGCCTGAAAACCACAGCGTTCGCAATGATAGATCGGCTGATGCTGCCTGAGGTGCCGGGCCACACCAAGCGCCACCTCGGCATATCGCCGGGTGCGGCCATCGGGTCCGGCGGCGCGGGCGCGCAGGGCAAGGAACCGTTCCAAGACGGCGAGATCGGCCCAATGCGCCAGATAATCAGCCAAGAGATCCAGGGCTGCGCTGGCCCCCTGGGTCTGTTCGATGCGCTCGCTGAGCGCTAGCACCAGCGGTGGATGTGCACGCCCAGCAACGAGCAGCCCCAGTTCGGCAATCACATCCTCACCGCATGACTCCATGGCCTGGATCAAGTCAGGCAAGACCTCGGGGGCATAGGTTGGACCATGAGCGGCCACCCGTCTGAACAACTCCAGGGCACGTTTGGCCTCCCCCTCTGCTAGCGCCATCTGGCCGGCGAGCACCAGGACACGCATGCAATCAGGATCGGATGCCAGGGCCAGATCGATCTGAGCGCGGGCCTTGGGCAAATCCCCCCTGCGGCGTGCATCCTCGGCCAGTTCGCAGTAATAGTGCGCAACCTCGGCAGGACGCTGCATGCCCGTCAGCCCCGCCAATTGCTCCGCCACCTCCAGACAGCGGGGCCAGTCGCGCTCGCGCTGATAGATCTCGCGCAGGGCCTCTAGCGCGCGCTCGGTCTGGAGATCGAGGCGAACGAGCTCTTGAAACAACGCTTCGGCGCGGTCCAAGAGGCCAGCCCCGAGATAGTCTTGGCCCAATTCAAACAGCGCCAACGCACGCAGATCGGGGCTCAACTGGGGACGTTCGATCAAACTGGCATGGATGCGGATGGCGCGATCGAGCTCGCCGCGCCGGCGAAATAGGCTCCCCAGGGCCAGATGGGTCTCGGCGGTCTCGCGATCGACCTCGGTGAGGCGAACGAAGAGATCGATGGCCTTGTCCGGCTGCTCAGCAAGTAGATAATTCAAACCGCGCAGAAAATCAGGGTGCGCCGAGACTGTATTCACCCCGCGACGGCGCCATTCCCTTTGACCCAGCCACCAGCCGGAGGCAGCCGCAACAGGTAGCAGCAGAAAAAGCACCTCGATCATCGATTCCTCCGGTGCAACCTGGATTGGGACACAGGCAAGCATCCGCCCGGTCGAACCGAAATCATACCGATCAGCAGGTTGCGATGCGTGGCGGGTATTGTCGAACCTGGGATCAAACCCCACTGTCTAGCAGGTTGCTGCCCGGTGTGGGCCATTCAATCCACTCGCATGACCAATGGGGATTCAAGATGCGCGATCTGCAAGACAAGACCATCCTCATCAGCGGTGCCTCGGGGCATCTCGGGGGCGCTGTGGCGCGCGCCTTCGCCGCCCAAGGCGCCCGCCTCGCCCTGGCAGGACGGCGTCTCGATGCCCTGCGCCAAACCCAGGCCAGCCTGCCCGCGGGCAGCGAGACGCTGATCGTGACTGCCGATCTGCGCAATCCCCAGCAGGTCAACGTCATGGTCGAACAGGTGATGGAGCGTTTCGGCACCCTCCAGGTCCTAGCCAATCTCGCTGGCGGTTTTAGCATGGGTCCCCCGATCCAGGACACAACCGATGCCGACTGGGATGCCATGCTCGACCTCAACGCTCGTACCGCCTTCCATTGCGCACGGGCGGTTATCCCCAAGCTCCTGGCCGCAGGGGGCGGCAGCATCATCCATGTCGCGGCGCGCGCGGCCTTGCGCGGGATCGGACACATGGGCCCCTACTGTATCGCCAAGGCAGCGGTGGTGCGGCTGACTGAGACCCTGGCCGATGAATTAAAACACCGCGGGGTCAGGGTCAACTGTGTCCTCCCGGGTACCCTGGATACACCGTCCAACCGCGCCGCCATGCCTGATCAAGATCCAGCCCAGTGGGTCAGCCTGGAGGCGCTCGCCGATGTTATTCTATTCTTGGCATCGGACCGTTCGCGGGCGATCACCGGTGCGGCCATTCCGGTCGAAGGATCTCGATAAGAGGGTCATCGTGCCTCAGCCAACCGGTCGTCCGTCTCCACACTGTCATAGCCCCCCAGTCTCAGCCCTAGCCAAGGGCTTCCGGGTACTGATGTTCGCTACCCTCGCTTGGACTGCTGCAGCGCAGGCAGGGCTCGCGCTCGATGCCGCCACCCAAGACCTCTTGATCGAGGCCGTCACCGCGGCGGCGGATCTCGATGCCTATCACGCCCGCTGTCGCGGCGATCTGTCAGGGCGGCGGGCCGAAAACCTGAATAAGCTGCTCGTCAGCAAGCTGCGTCTGACCGTGCTCGGTATCCAAGACGACCTCTTTCCCGAGCACAATTACCGCCGAGCCCAGGAGCGACTGGAGCGCGCGTTTGTCGAACGTCTGCAACAGGCTGGGGGCTGCGCTGGGGCCAAGGGTTCGGAGTTCCCCGAACTCTTACGCCAGCGCTACGAACAGGCCCTCGATGCCATTCAGCGCCTACCCTAAAACGGCCTCAACCTTGGGTCCCGTATGAGGCACCCGCAGCGCCGACAACGCCCGCCTACAGTTTTTGCGTCCCGAGACCGGCTGGTCTTACCGGCTTTATCGGGACTATGGCCCCAGAGGTCCAGCCTTCTGAATCCCACATCCATCTCATCGAGCGCGCGGGCGGCACGGCCTTCGACAACATCCGCGATGACGAGGACGACCGGCTCACTGCCGATACCATCGCCCGCTGGGCACAGAGACTGACTCCGCAGACCCCAAAAGTGAGATCCATGCCTCGATCGCCAGCGGGCACAAGACCATGGGTTTTTTTCTTGGGCTATATGAGGCAGTACGGCAGATCCAGGAGCCCCTGCCCCCCAGGCGCCTGGTCATCGTCCCCGCCGAGCGCTCGGTGAGTGTCGCGCGCCAGAGGCTCAAGCTGTGCCCGGTCGAGCTGGCGATGCCCAGCTGGGTGATCGAACGCGAACATCAAGCGCGCCCCGTCCAGCGCCATAAGACCCCTACCGGCGCCAACCTTCAAGGAATAGGTGTCGGGTTCCGGACAATTAAGCGGCTTGATTGATGAACAAATCGGGCTATCTGCGCACCATTTTTTCGTGGCTTCGATGGGCGTGGTATGTCCAAGCACCCTCTGAGGAAGATGAGGGTAGATATGACCCGTAAACACCATCCTGAGTGCCAAAGATGATAGAGACATAGCCAGGGGATTTATCCAGCCTTGGTATTACGACATAAAGATTCGGTGTTACGATAGAGGTGGCAATCGAGGCCTGCCTGACGGGATTGCATCTAGCAGCGACAAGCTTGCCGCGCCAAGGTCTAGATAACCCAGCCACCCGCAATCAAGCAGTCAAGCAGGCCAGACATCTCGACTCAAACCTGATCGATGAGGAGCATGGCATTGAAGATCCAACGAGTGATCCATCTGGCGATCCTGGTCTTTGCTGGCACCGGCCCTGTTCTAGCCAGCGAACCGCAGGCTGTACCTTCCCCTGGCGAGACCATGCGCCTTGAGCGTCTCGCCGAATCTTACAAGCGACCCTTTGCGGATAACCGATCTCTGCCCGGTTGGCTGCGTCAGCTTGAGGTCTCAGCCCTGCTCGAAATCGAGGCCAGCCATGTCTCACCCTATACGGGCGAAAGCACCGATGACCTGATCCTGGCGACGGCAGAGTTGGGACTTATCTCTCAGCTCAATGACTGGCTCAAAGCAGGGGTAAGCGCCCTATATGAGCAATATGAGACCAATCTCGAGGTCGATACCGCTTACCTCAAATTAGCCAATGCCGAGGCCTCACCCTTCTCATTGACCGGGGGACAGCTCTATGTCCCATTCGGGATGTATGAAACCAACCTGGTCTCAGATCCCTTGACCCTGGAATTGGGCGAGACCCGGCAGACGGCCTTGCAGTTTGGGGTTGAACAGAGCCTGTTCTCAGGCAGCCTTTATGTTTTCAAGGGCGACAACAAGGTCAAGAGCGAGGATCGGATCGGCGGCTGGGGGGCGATGCTGGCGGTTGGCCAAGAGGATAAAGATCGCGCCTGGTCGATCGGTACCGGTTATATCAACGACCTCGGCGACTCGGATACCCTGCAAGATGTCATCAATGATCAGCGGGTCAGCGCCGCTGAGCTCGACCCCGGTATCAGCATCGATCCCACCGACCGCACCCCTGGTTGGACGGTCAACGCCTTGGCGCATCTCGGGCCCCTCAGCCTATATGCCGAATATCTCTCGGCTACCGAGGATTTTGACCCGCTCAGCCTAGGCTTCAAGGAGCATGGGGCGCGCCCCGCAGCCTGGAACCTTGAAGTGGGTTACAGCTTTTCATTGTATGGGCATGAAACGACCGCGGCTGTTGCCTATCAGGGGACCCGTGAGGCGCTTGCCCTAGAACTGCCGCGGGAACGCTGGCTACTCGGCTGGCGGATCGGCTTGATCGAACGCGTCTCCCTGGGCTTCGAATGGGCACATGACCGCGATTATCCTGCCCGCGACGGGGGGACCGGCAAATCTGCCGAGACCTTCACCGCCCAGCTCGCCATCGAACTCTGAGCCGCTGTTGGGCAGCGCGCAGGGCCGTCACGGCCCTGCTGCCACTCCCCGCAGCCAGCCATCAACACCAACCCACCATCGCCAGCGGGCCGATTGGATCCAGCGATTGGATACAGCATCTAGTTAGCAGTATGCTAGACGCACACAATATATTGTGTGTATGAGTTAAATCAGGGCGTTCAGGCAAAGCCCCTGATTTGTCACATAAACCCTCTTCTACCCGCACACAGATCCCCCATCCCTATACCCAACCAGCTGGCACGCCGAGGATTGCAATGTCCATGCAGATGTTGTCGCCAACCCATGTGATCAAACGCGACGGAAAACAGGTTCCCTTCGAAGCAGCCAAGATCGAGGCTGCCATCTATCGCGCAGGTCTGGCGACGGGCGAGTTTGGGAGCGCGGAGGCACGGCGCTTGACTGAGCAGGTGGTCAAGGTGCTGGCGCATCGCTTTGCCGATGGCCGCTATCCAGACATCGAAAGTATCCAAGACATCGTCGAGCAGACCCTGATCGCTGCGGATTATTTCGCGACCGCGCGCGCCTATATCGTCTATCGCGAGCAACATCAAAAATTGCGAGCTGATCGGCGTACCTTGGTCGATGTCGCAGCATCGATCAATGAATATCTTGAACGGTCGGATTGGCGGGTTGCAGCCAATGCCAATCAGGGTTATTCGCTTGGCGGCCTGATCCTTAACACCGCAGGCAAGATGGTCGCCAATTATTGGCTCAATCATGTCTATCCCCCTGAGATCGGGCGCGCCCATCGCGAGGGCGACATCCATATTCATGACCTCGATATGTTGTCTGGCTATTGCGCGGGCTGGTCATTGCGCACCCTGCTCACCGAAGGGCTCAATGGTGTACCCGGCAAGGTCGAGGCCGCCCCCCCCAAGCATATGTCCTCGGCGATCGGTCAGATCGTCAATTTCTTGGGGACCCTGCAAAACGAATGGGCTGGCGCCCAAGCCTTTTCAAGTTTCGATACCTATATGGCGCCATTCGTGCGCGTGGATCGTCTCGATTATCCCCATGTCAAGCAGTATATCCAAGAGCTCATTTATAATCTTAATGTCCCATCGCGCTGGGGGACCCAGACGCCATTTACCAATCTGACCTTTGATTGGGTCTGCCCCGATGATCTAAAAGATCAGGTGCCGGTGATTGCCGGACGTGAGCAGCCATTTACCTATGGCCATCTCCAGACCGAGATGGACATGATCAACCGCGCCTATATCGAGGTCATGACCGAAGGTGATGCCAAGGGGCGGATCTTCACCTTCCCCATCCCGACCTATAACATCACAAAGGATTTTCCTTGGGATAGCGAAAATACCAACCTTCTCTTTGAGATGACGGCAAAATATGGGCTGCCGTATTTCCAGAACTTTATCAATTCCGAGCTCCAGCCAAACATGGTCCGCTCCATGTGCTGCCGTTTGCAACTCGACCTGCGGGAACTCTTGAAGCGCGGCAATGGACTCTTCGGTTCAGCCGAGCAGACCGGCTCGGTTGGCGTGGTGACCATCAATTGCGCCCGTTTGGGTTATTTATTTAAAGGCAATGAGGAGGGATTGTCTAAGCGGCTCGATCAATTGCTTGAGCTTGCCAAAAACAGCCTGGAGATCAAGCGCAAGGTCGTGCAACGGCACATGGATAACGGGCTGTTCCCCTATACCAAGCGCTATCTCGGGACATTGCGTAATCATTTCTCGACCATCGGTGTCAATGGGATCAATGAGATGATCCGCAACTTCACCGACGATGCTGAGGATATCACGACGGCATTCGGTCATGCGCTAGCGTGCCGATTGCTCGATCACATCCGCGCACGCATGGTCGAGTTTCAAGAACTGACTGGCCATCTCTATAACCTGGAGGCAACACCTGCAGAGGGAACGACCTATCGCTTTGCCCGCGAGGATCAAAAACGCTTTCCCAATATCATCCAGGCTGGTACCCCAGATGCGCCCTATTACACCAATAGTTCGCAACTGCCAGTCGGCTATACCGATGATCCATTCGAGGCACTGGCGATGCAAGAAGAGCTACAAAGCAAATATACCGGCGGTACGGTCTTGCATCTTTATATGAACGAGCGGATCTCTTCCGCCGCGGCATGTAAACGCCTGGTGCGCCGTGCTTTAGAAAATTTCCGCCTGCCTTATATAACGGTGACGCCGATCTTTTCGATCTGCCCCAAACACGGTTATATCGCTGGTGAACATCCATATTGCCCCATCTGCGATCAAGAGCTGATTGCACGTAAACGCAAGACCCAATGCGCCGACCTGATGTGTGAAACGATGTATTGAAGGAGCAGACCATGCAAGAGACGATCAAGATCCAAGCTGTTGAACTGAAGACCGAAGAACGCACCCCGTGCGAAGTCTGGACGCGGGTCATGGGCTACCATCGCCCGGTCTCGGCGTTCAATGCCGGCAAGCAATCTGAACATCGCGAGCGTCGATATTTCCGCGAGGGGGTACTGGACAATATTGCTGTCTGCTGCGACCAAGTGCAGATCCTCGAAGACGCCCATGCCTGACGGTGCCTGCCCCGCCACAAGACCTACTGCCCCAACCGCCGAGGCCTTACGGGTCGGCGGGCTGGTGCCCTTGACGACCCTGGATTATCCAGGCGAGCTGGCGGCGGTGGTCTTTTGTCAGGGCTGTCCGTGGTGGTGTCGCTATTGCCACAATGGACATCTGCTCGAGGCCACTGAGAGACCGCCATTCACCTGGGCAAGGATCGAAGGCTTTTTGCGACAGCGGCAGGGACTACTCGATGCGGTGGTCTTCAGCGGCGGTGAACCGACCGCCCAGACCGCCCTAACCGCTGCCCTGCAAGCGGTCCGGGCGCTGGGGTATAAGATCGGGCTCCATACCAGCGGCGCCTATCCTGAGCACCTGCCTGCCATCCTACCGTTCATCGATTGGGTGGGGCTGGACATCAAGGCCCTGCCCGAGGACTACCCGGCCATCACCAGGGTCCCGGCCTCAGGCCAGCGGGCCTGGGAGACGTTGGAGATCCTGGTGGGGGCCGGCGTCGATCTCGAGGTCCGCACCACCCTGATGCCTAATTGGACGCCTGACTATGTGCGGTGCTTAAGCGAGCGCCTCGCCGATGCGGGGGTGCGTCACTATGCGCTCCAGGTCTGCACACTCGCGCACGCGCTCGACCCGTCCTTACCGCTCTATAGCACGCCGCCCCAGACGCTTGCCTCAGCCGTGGACCCCAACTGCTTCGCCCGTCTAGAGGTTCGCGGTCTCTAAATCTAAGTTACGTTGCATCCTGCTTCTTGAGCTGTCCTGATGTCGTGGGCATGGAAAGACGAGACATGAGATTGCTGTCGTTTGCGGCGCGCGAAGAGCGGCGGCGTCAGGTGGTGAGTTTGCGGCGGCGTGGCTGGAGGTATGAAGCGATAGGCGCGCAGAGGGGATTGTTGGGCGCAGGGGTGTTCGACATCTGCAAAGGCTATGGGCGCGAAGGGGCCCAAGGGCAAGGGGGGTGGGCGCAAGGTGGGCGAGAAGCGGGCGCTGTTGGCGGAGCAGGACGCCCAGATACGCAAGCTCATGTGCGACGGGACACCGGATCAGCTGAAGCTGCCGTTTGCGCTGTGGAGCCGGCAGGCGGTGCGGCAGTTGATCCTCGACCGTTTTGGCATCGAGCTCAGGCCGCAGGGGGAAGGCAAGTACTTGGCGCGCTGGGGATTGACGCCCCAGAAACCGATTCGGCGCGCCTATGAGCAAAGCCCGCCGGCGGGCAAGACGTGGCTTGAGGAGACCTACCCGGACATTGCCCGGCGCGCCAAGGCCGAGGGCGCCGAAATCCACTGGGGCGATGAAACGGGGCTGCGCTCGGACGAGGTGCGCGGGCGCTCTTATGCGCCGGCGATCAAGACGTCCGAGATTCGCGTCACGCACCGTCGCGAAGGCCTGTCGGTGATCTCGACGCTGACCAACCGCGGCAAGGTGCGTCGGAAGGTGTTCGCGGGGGCGATGAACGCCGACATCCTGATCGACTTCATGAAGCGGCTCGTCAAGGACGCCAGGGGCAAGAAGATCTTCCTCATCCTCGACAACCTGCGCGTGCATCACACCAAGCCGGTCAAGGCGTGGCTGGCTGCATGCGCCAATCAAATCGAGGCGTCCTCCCTCCCCCCCTACAGCCCAGCACTGAACCCCAACGAGATGCTCAAGGCCACCATCACCGCGCAGGCGCCCTCCCGCGCCAAGGGCGATCTGAAGAAGGCGACCGTCAGCCACCTGCGCCGCCTTCTCAATTCCCCCCAACGCATCATGCGCTACTTCCAGCATCCCAAGCTCCATGATGCCGCGTAATATAAGTTCATTGGTTTCGGATCAATAATTCATAGGACTCGCTGAGCAAAGCGCGATGAGGCATCCCCTGGGCAGCTGTTTCAGTTGGGCCAAGCGGCTCCCAGATCACCCCAAAGTGTTCAAGATAGGCGCGCGCCAGGGCGATCGCCGGCTCGATCTGCTTCTTGACGGGGGCCGTCAGCTCGCCGCCGAAGTCATCGAGCTCGACCGGCTGCACGCCGATCAGAAGCAGATGCTTGGGATATTCGCCTAAAAGCTGGGCTGCACCCAAGACCTCTTGGAACCCGGTCTGATGCAGACTCATCCTTTTGACCCCAAGGAATCTCGGCACATCCTCGCCCTCGATCCGCTTGAGCGTGCCCGGCGGCAGGTCATAGTCGATGGCATCGAAGACCACCAAGATCTCGGCCCAATGCACGAGATCGAGTAGATACAGTCCCTGGGTCCCGCCATCGACCACCTGGACATTTGGCCCCAGGCGATAGCGGCGGGCGATCTCTTCGACCACCCGCACCCCAAAGCCCTCGTCGGCCCAGAGCAGATTGCCGATTCCGAGGAGCAGGACAGGAGGGGACTTGGTCTGCGGGGTCGCTCCCGACCCCGTGGCGGGTGCAGCATCCGCTTGCGCAGAGGAACCTTGGCTCATGGCCGATCGTCTTTAAACATCCGCCAGCCGCTGATCATGGTGCTGATCAGGCTCTGGCGCGAGAGGATATCCTCTCGGATCGCTACATAGACATGCAGCATCACAAAGACGACGATGACCCACATCCCCCAGTGGTGCCACAGGCGTACATCCTGGCTTTGACCGACCGCCGGGATGACCCAGCCGAAGAGGAGATCCTGCCAACTTCCGGAACCGCTCTGTTCTGAATAAAGCGCCAGGCCCGTCACGATCATCACAAAACCGCCGACCGTGATGATGGCGACCATGAAGAGATGGGCAAGCGGATTGTGCCCGATATATTTGCGCGGTTCAGGCTCGAGAAAGGCATACCAACGCACCTCATGCCAAAGCTCGCTCCAAAACGAGCGCTGCCAAAAGGGCAGGGTAAAGAGTTGGCGCGCATATTGGTTGCCCACTGCTGCCCAATAGAGTCTGAATATAAAACCGACTAAAAAGACATAGGCCGCTGAGAAGTGCAAAAAGCGAATATAGCCCATTAAATAATGATCGCTCGCCTCACCCGCTAGGCTCGGCAAGGGATTGGCGATCAGATAGCCGGTGATGGCTAAGAGGGTGATCGCCAGGGCATTGACCCAATGCCAGAGGCGGATCGGGGCCTCATAGACATAGACCGCGGTCTGTTTGACGGTAGGCAGACTGGTATCCATCGCAACCTCCTCAACGCACCCGCACCCGGATGAGTTCCTCACCCCCCGGACCCATGAGATGGGTCGAGCAGGCCAGACAGGGGTCAAAGCTATGCAAGACCCGCAGGATCTCTAACGGCTGGTCGGGGATCGCAAGCGGCGTCCCCAGGAGCGCGGCCTCGAAGGCGCCGATATTGCCTTTTGGGTCACGCGGCGAGCCATTCCAGGTGGTCGGGACCACCGCTTGATAGTTGGCGATCTTGCCGTTTTCGATCACCACCCAGTGCCCGAGTGCCCCGCGCGGGGCCTCGGTGGTCCCTACCCCCTTGGCGGTCTTGGGCCAGGTCTTGGGGTCCCATTTGTCGGTATTGGCGGTCGCCGTATTTCCCGCCTTGAGGTTGGCGATCAGCCGCTGGTGAAATGCGCGCAGCTTGTGCGCCGCCCAGGAGGCCTCGAGCCCGCGCGCCGCGGTACGCCCCAGCGCCGAAAAGAGCGCCGAGACAGGCAGGCCCAGATCGGTGAGCGTCTTATCGACCGGCTCCTTGAACTCAGGGATGCCCTTCGCATAGCCGATCACCCAGCGCGCCAGGGGTCCGACCTCCATCGCATGCCCACGCCAGCGCGGGGCCTTAAGCCAACTATATTTGGCCCCTTCATCTAGGGCCTCGATTCGGGTCTTGTCTCCACGGGTGTTGGGACCCAGGACGAAATTGGGCTCGGTCACCCCTTCCCAGGGATGGAGCCCTTTGGATTCATCGGTATAGCTATACCAAGAGTGGGTGACGAACTCCCGGATCTCATTGGGGTTGCGCAGATCGACCTTATGCACCTCATTGAGATTGCCGTTGATGATCGCCCCGCGCGGCAGGAGCTGATTCTCGGCTGAGTCATCATTGGCACGGTCGGGGATGTCGCCATAAGAGAGTACTGCCCGGCTGCTCAACCCTCCGCCATAGATCCAATCCTTATAGAAGGAGGCGATCGCCATCAGGTCGGGGAGATAGACCTTGTCGATAAATTCAATGGTGCGCTCGATGATCGAGCCGACCAGGTTGAGGCGCTCCATATTGACCGCACCCACCGCACCCGTGTCATGGATGTTGATGGCGCAGGGGACACCGCCGACCAGCCAATTGGGATGCGGGTTCTTGCCGCCATAGATAGTATGGATCTTGACGATCTCCTTCTGGAAGTCCAGGGCTTCCAGATAATGGGCGACCGCCAAGAGATTGACCTCAGGCGGCAGGCGATAGGCCGGATGGCCCCAATAGGCATTGCTGAATGGACCGAGCTGACCCGATTCGACAAAGCGCCTGACGCGGTCTTGGATATCGCGGAAATAGCCGGGTGAGGACAGCGGCCAATCCGAGATCTTCTGGGCGATCTCTGAGGTCCCCTTGGGATCGGCCTTGAGCGCCGAGACCACATCCACCCAATCGAGCGCATGCAGATGATAGAAATGCACCAGGTGATCCTGGGCATAGAGGGTCAACTGTATGATGTTGCGGATGATATGGGCGTTCTCGGGGATCTGGATGCCGAGAGCGTTCTCCACCGCGCGCACCGAGGTCAGGGCATGGGTGCCGGTGCAGACCCCGCAGATGCGTTGGGTGAAGGCCCAGGCATCGCGCGGGTCGCGTCCGCGCAGGATAATCTCCAACCCCCGCCACATGGTCCCGCTGGAGACCGCGTTGCGGATGACATTGTTCTCGTCGAGATTGACCTCGCAGCGCAGATGACCCTCGATGCGGGTCACCGGATCGACTACGATGCGCTGACCGGAGCGATCGAGCTGAGCACTGTTGGCGATCTGGCTGCTCATACCTGTTCACCCTCACTGTGTTGCACCCCTGCGCGTTGTTTGCCCCGATGGATGGCGCTCGCTACGGCATGGACGGCGATCGCTGTGCCCACTCCCGCAGCAGCGGCAATCCCGACGGTATCGGCATTGGCCTCGATGCCAAAGACCCGGGTATCGGTGACGTGTTGATAGAAGCTCCCCTTGTCCCAGAAGTCCCTTTCCGAGCAGCCGATACAGCCGTGCCCCGACTGGATCGGGAAGGAGACGCCGGCGTTCCAGCGCACGGTCGAGCAGGCGTTATAGGTGGTCGGGCCCTTGCAGCCCATCTTATAGAGGCAATAGCCCTTACGCGCGCCCTCGTCGTCCCAGGACTCAACGAACTGGCCAGCATCGAAATGCGGACGCCGATAGCACTTGTCGTGGATGCGCTGGCCATAAAACATCTTGGGGCGGCCTTGGCGGTCGAGCTCGGGCAGGCGCTCGAAGGTGAGGAGATAGACGATCACGCTGGTCATGACCTCGGCGATCGGCGGACAGCCCGGCACCTTGATGATCGGCTTATCATGGATCACCCGATCCACCGGCACCGCCTGGGTGGGATTGGGATGGGCCGCCTGTACACAGCCAAAGGAGGCGCAGCTCCCCCAGGCGACCACCGCCAGACAGTCGCTCGCCACCTCGCGCAGCTGTTCGAGGAAGGGCCGACCGCCGACGATGCAGCTCATGCCATCCTGGGCCAGCGGCGGATTGCCCTCGACCGCCAAGAGATAGCGCCCCTTGTGTTTTTCACCGATCTGGTCGAGGATCGCTTCGGCCTGATGACCGGCAGCGGCCATCAGGGTATCGGTATAGTCAAGCGAGATCATCGACAGCACGACGTCTGAGGCCAAGGGATGCGCCGAGCGGATGAAGGACTCGGAGCAACAGGTGCATTCCAGGCCATGCAGCCAGAGCACGGGGATGCGCGGTTTGGTCTCGAGCGCCTCAGCGATTTGCCCCACTAGGTTCTGTGCCAGCCCCAGGCTGGCTGCGGTGAGGCTACAAAACTTGAGAAAGGCGCGCCGGCTGATGCCCTGCCGGCGCATGGCGGCATAGAAGCTCTCGGTGCTCATTTGTGGATCTCATGGCGTTTGTATTGTTTTTGTAGCGTGCAGCGCGGACTGGGGGTCCGTGCCTTTACTCCTCCAAAGAGTGAGGAATTAGAGCACTCTTGCCGCCGAGCAAGCAAGCATCAGCCAATTCAAAAAATCATTTATGCAATGACAATCATCAATTCAGTAAACCAATCGGATATTGGTTGCGCTCCCCTGTATCCTTCAGCCTTTTCCCAGACCTCTTCCCGCAGGTACCCCCTTGTACGCCATCCTCTCGGTCACCGCCCCGATCTTTATCTTGATCGCCCTTGCATTCGTCGCCGTGCACGCTCGCTGGATACCGCGCGAGGGGGCCCTGGCGCTCGGGCGCTATGCCCTGCTCTTTGCCTTACCGGCCCTGTTGTTCAATACCCTATCCAAGCGCCCGCTTGCCGAGCTGGTGGTCATGGATTTCCTGACCGTCTATGCAGGGACCTCGCTGCTCGTCTATGGCCTGGGGATCCTGATCGCCTCCTTGATCCGCCGCAGCGCCCCAGCCGCCAATGCCTTTTATGGTCTGGGGGTGTCGATGTCGAACAGCAGCTACATCGGCTATCCGCTAGTGGCACAGCTCTTGGGGGAACCGGCCCTGGTCGCGGTGGTCATGGCGATCCTGACCGAGGTGTTGTTGATCCTGCCCATCACCCTGATCCTCGCCGAATTCGCCCAGGCGCGCGCCCAGGGTGGCCCTTGGCGCACCCTGGGCAAGGTCTTGTGGACAGTGGGCATGAACCCGATCGTGCTCGCGATCGGCGCCGGTATCCTGTTTGCGGCGTTCGATTGGCGCCTGCCCATCGCACTTGGGCGTACCCTCGATATGCTGGCCGGATCGGCCGCAGTGGTCGCGCTCTTTGCCATCGGCGGCGGGCTTGCCAGCCAGCGGGTCCAAGGCTCGGTTGGGCCGGCGCTTGCGGTCGCTGCCGGCAAGCTGATCGGCCACCCGCTGGTGGCCTTGGGGATGCTGAGCCTGGTCCCGCAGCTAGATCCAGTACTCAGACAGGCGGCCCTGATCCTCGCCGGTCTGCCCATGGTCACCCTGTATCCGCTGCTCGCCCAGCGTTATGGACAGGGCGAGACCGCGGCCACCGCCCTGGTGCTGGCCACCCTTCTCGCCTTCTTCACGCTCAATCTCGAATTGGCGTTGTTTGTGCGTCCGGCATGAGCCAAGACCTGGCCACTCTGCGAGGCCGGTTTCCCTCAGAAAACCCGGCCCCTGCTCTCGCTCTCTAACCCGGCCTCAGCGCCCCCCGCCCGCATCCTGGTGCAGTGTCCCGACGAGTTGTTCGAGCCTGCGGGTATCGGCGGTAAAGAGCCGGATCCCCTCGGCGAGCTTTTCGCTCGCCATGGCGTCCTCGTTCAAGGCCCAGCGGAAGGCCGGCTCATCGGGGGCGATCTTGGGCAGATCCAAGGTCATGGCCGCCTCGGGATCGAGCCGCCGTTGGACCTCGCCCTCGTTTGCCGCAAGCTCGGCCAAGAATTGCGGCGAGATGGTCAGGGCATCGCAGCCGGCAAGCGCCAGGATCTCGCCGACATTGCGAAAGCTCGCGCCCATCACCGTGGTGCGATAGCCGTGGCGCTTGTAGTACTGATAGATACACCTAACCGACTGCACCCCCGGGTCCTCGTCCGGGGGATAATCGACGCCGGGGTTGGCCTGCTTGTACCAATCGAGGATACGGCCCACGAAGGGCGAGATCAGGGTGACACCGGCATCGGCGCAGACGACTGCCTGGCTGAGGCTAAAGAGGAGCGTCATGTTACAATGGATCGCCTTGCGCTCTAGGCGTTCAGCGGCGCGGATCCCCTCCCAGGTCGAGGCGATCTTAAAGAGCACCCGCTCGCCCGGATCGATCCCCGCCTGCTGATAGAGTCCGACCAGGGTCTCGACGCGCTCGATGGTCGCCTCGGTATCGAACGACAAGCGGGCATCGATCTCGGTGGAGACGCGCCCGGGGATGACCCTAAGGATCTCGACCCCAAAATTGACCGCGAGTTTGTCCAGGGTCCAGCGCATCTGGGTCTCGGGATCGATAGCCTTGTCCTTGCCAAAGCGCAGCGCCTCCTCGACCAGGTGCCGATAGGCCGGCATCTGCGCGGCCTTATAGAGCAGCGAGGGGTTGGTGGTGGCGTCCTGGGGCCGGTATTCGGCGATCGACTGGATGTCACCGGTGTCGGCGACCACGATAGAGATCTGTTTGAGCGACTCAAGCTGGTTCATGGGTCTTGCTCCCTGAGCGTTTGAGTGATTTGTCTTATTGATCCGAAACCAATGAACTTATATTACGTGGCATCATGGAGCTTGGGATGCTGGAAGTAGCGCATGATGCGTTGGGGGGAATTGAGAAGGCGGCGCAGGTGGCTGACGGTCGCCTTCTTCAGATCGCCCTTGGCGCGGGAGGGCGCCTGCGCGGTGATGGTGGCCTTGAGCATCTCGTTGGGGTTCAGTGCTGGACTGTAGGGGGGGAGGGAGGAGGCCTCGATTTGATTGGCGCATGCAGCCAGCCACGCCTTGACCGACTTGGTGTGATGCACGCGCAGGTTGTCGAGGATGAGGAAGATCTTCTTGCCCCTGGCGTCCTTGACGAGCAGCTTCATGAAGTCGATCAGGATGTCGGCGTTCATCGCCCCCGCGAACGCCTTCCAAGGCACCTTGCCGCGGTTGGTCAGCGTCGAGATCACCGACAGGCCTTCGCGACGGTGCGTGATGCGAATCTCGGACGTCTTGATCGCCGGCGCATAAGAGCGCCCGCGCACCTCGTCCGAGCGCAGCCCCGTTTCATCGCCCCAGTGGATTTCGGCGCCCTCGGCCTTGGCGCGCCGGGCAATGTCCGGGTAGGTCTCCTCAAGCCACGTCTTGCCCGCCGGCGGGCTTTGCTCATAGGCGCGCCGAATCGGTTTCTGGGGCGTCAATCCCCAGCGCGCCATGTACTTGCCCTCCCCCTGCGGCCTGAGCTCGATGCCAAAACGGTCGAGGATCAACTGCCGCACCGCCTGCCGGCTCCACAGCGCAAACGGCAGCTTCAGCTGATCCGGTGTCCCGTCGCACATGAGCTTGCGTATCTGGGCGTCCTGCTCCGCCAACAGCGCCCGCTTCTCACCCACTTTGCGCCCACCCCCCTTGTCCTTGGGCCCCTTCGCGCGCCGCAAACGACAGCAATCTCATGTCTCGTCTTTCCATGCCCACGACATCTGGACAGCTCACTCAATTTCAAAAGCATGTGTTTTTTAATCAAG
Organism: Caldichromatium japonicum; assembly: GCF_011290485.1. Classification (GTDB taxonomy): domain Bacteria; phylum Pseudomonadota; class Gammaproteobacteria; order Chromatiales; family Chromatiaceae; genus Thermochromatium; species Thermochromatium japonicum. Next base: position 2,384,593 of record NZ_CP048029.1, read on the forward strand.
AAAGATAGGTACACCCAAACAGGATGGAATGGTCAGATTGCGAGCGTTTGACCGAGGCCCTGGTCTTTGCCGCTGCCAGGCATCGCGACCAGAGGCGTAAGGATGCCGACCGTTCGCCCTATATCAATCACCCGATTGCGCTGCTCCAGGTCCTGCTCGTCGAGGCCAGGATCCAAGGCCCCCCCGAGGTCCTGATCGCCGCCCTCCTCCATGACATCCTGGAGGACACGGCGACCCGCCCGGAGGAACTGGCCGAGCGCTTTGGGGCTGAGATCCGCGACCTGGTCCTAGAGCTCACCGACGACAAATCCCTGCCCAAGGCCGAGCGCAAGCGCCTGCAAATCGAGCGCGCAGCCGGCTTAAGCCCCAAGGCGCGCCTGATCGCCCTGGCCGATAAGATCTCTAACCTCAGGGACCTCGCCACCAGCCCGCCGCCGGACTGGGACCTTGAGCGCCGACGCGCCTATTTCGACTGGGCAGCCGCCGCTGTGGAACCCCTCCGCGGCACCCATGCTGAGCTTGAGCGGCTCTTTGACCTCGCCCTCTCCCGGCGCCCCTAGGGTCCTGGCGCGCCGGTCTCCCGCCTTCGCCCTTGGCAAAGCCGCAGGGTACGCATGGCGCGCCCTACTCGCGCAGGGGGTTCGGTTACAATGACCGGTCATTTGTCAACCAATCCTCGATGGAGTCTTTCATGGGTCATTTTGGATTTCCGCTTGAGGCCATCCTGATCTTTCTCGTGGTGGTCGCGGTGTCGATCTATCTCGATCTCTTTGCCCACCGGCGGGTCGAGGAGATCAGCATCGCTGACGCCACCAAATGGTCAGTGATCTGGGTGGTCTTGGCGCTCTCGTTCTATGTCTATCTCTGGCTGCGTTTCGACAAGAATTGGGCTGACCTTTATCTTGCCGGTTATGCACTCGAAAAGAGCCTATCAGTCGATAACCTGATGGTCTTTATGGCCATCTTCGCCTCCTTCGGCATCCGCTCGGGGCTGCAACATCGCATCCTCTACTGGGGGATCATCGGCGCCCTGGTCTTTCGCGCCATCTTCGTCCTCATCGGCACCAGCCTGTTTTATGCCAGCCCATGGGTCGGCTTTGCCTTTGCTGCATTGGTCGCCTGGAGCGCTGTGCAGATGCTCAAGAGCAGCGGCGAGGATGAGGAGATCGAGGAGTATTCCAACCACTGGAGCGTGCGCTTGACCGGCAAGATGATGCCCATCTACACTCGCTTGCACCTTGACCGGTTCTTCGTCAAACACGAAGAGCTCTTTGTCGGGCGCGAGGAGGCCGAGCGCGAAAAGACGGTCACCCGCATGGGCGCGATCTATGCCACGCCCGCCTTTTTGTGTCTGGCCACCATCGAGACCTCGGATCTCGCCTTTTCCTTTGATTCTGTCCCGGCAGTGATCGCCGTCACCCAAGAGCCGCTGTTGGTCTATGCGGCCATGATCTTTGCGGTCCTGGGTCTGCGCAGCCTGTATTTTGTGCTCGCCGCCCTGACGCGTTATCTCGTCCATCTCGATAAGGCGGTCATCGCCCTGTTGTTCTATATTGCGGCCAAGATGGCGCTTCAGTCATTTAATCACGCCATCTTCGATACGGGCATCCATATCTCGCCGACTAGCAGCCTGCTGGTGGTGCTCGGGATGCTGACCCTAGGCGTCATCGCTTCCTTCATCTTTCCAGAAAGGAATGAGAAGGCAGTGAAATAATGGGAAACTAACACCAGGCATGCTTGGCCTGGTGTTAGTTTATTATCAGGGAATCACTGAGATCAGGGGGCAACTCCATGATTATATAGAAGATTTTAATAATAGCGCTCATTGTAGCATTTACAGCAAATTATGCCGGTCACCATGTTAGCCAAGAACTATCCCATATTTATTAAGACAACTGAAGAATGGGAGAATTGCACCGACTGGTTCTATGAAGAACTAGCAGAACGCGGTAGACATGAAAGGGTGATGCAGCTGCCTACATAGGAGCTGGCGGCATGGGCGCATGGTATGAGGAACTCGAGATCTGCGGCTATCGTCCAGAGGAGGCAGATCTTACGGAAATTCAGAAGGAAATTATTCGGGAGCGCTGCAAATATAATCCAATATTCAATTTGGACAAGCTTTCGAATGCTGAGCGTAGCTACTTTAGAGGGTATTCTGAAGATGCAGAAAAAAAGATTTTTGGATCGCATAAAACCTATGTGTATTCAAATATATAATTAGCAGCGCCTGAGCGAAAAAAAAGAAGAGATCGAAGCTCAGCGTCGCGAGGCAGCAGAAAAAGAAAAGAAACTAAAAGAAAAACAAAGACAACTCAAAAAAAGGATTTCTGATCTCAAATTTCTTTAAATCTTCGAATATTTCGGTGACTGCTATCATCGAAACCAATACCCGGCGCCGCATCAAATGCGCAATTTATGATTCATTAGGTGAACCCTTTGCAGTCAGTCAAGCGATTGTTACCCCGCCTATTGACGATATAATCATTATCACTTCAACACCGTCTCTTGCACAAAGCATCCGCTGCTGGATGCCAGTAGCAAAGATATCTATACGAGGATGTGAAAAATGCTCGATGTTGACAAATACCAGTCCCTGGGCAACTCGGCCCTTGGCGTTGAACTCACCCCAGAGGAGTGCCAGGTCCTGGCCGCGCGCATGGGGGTGATCCAGCTACAGGTAGGCGAGACCCTAGTCGAGGAAAACGAAGGCCGGCGTACCCTGTTTGTCTTGGCCCAGGGACGGCTATGCGTGTGCAAACGGGTGGGCGAGCGCGAGGAGACCGTCTATCAGATGCGCCCCGGTGAATGCGCCGGCACCCGCGCCTTTATCGATGGCACCCCCCGCCGCGCCGCCCTGCGCGCCGAGGAGCCAGTGGTGGTCTTGACCTTGGAGCCTGAGGACTTCGATGAGCTGGTCGAGACCCATCCGCGGCTGGTCTTTAAGGTGATGCGCGCCATCTTTCGCATCACCCACAGCAATCTAATGCGTATGAACCTCGAGAGCGCCGAGATGCGCAACTATCTGCTCAAGACCGGCGGGCGGTATTGATCCCCTAGGTTCAGGGCGAGTTGAAGTGCCGATGAATCTATTCGAGATCCTGGCCGCCTTGCTCGGCCTCACTGCGGTCCTGGGTTGGCTGAACCATTGCTTCATCCGGTTGCCGAATACGATCCGTCTGCCGACGTCTGCCCTCATCCTGTCGCTTATGCTGACAGCGCTCTCCGAAGACAACATCTTCACCCAAGATCTGATTCGCCTCTTGGATGATGTCCACTGCGAGGAGACCCTGCTGCACGGCAGCTGAGCTTTCTGCTCTTTGCCGGTGCGCTGCATGTCGATCTGGAGGCGATCTCTCGCTATAAAGGGGTGATCGTCGTCCTCGCCACCGTCAGTGTCATCGGCACCATGCTGCTCAGCGGTTTGGGCGCCTGGCTGCTCTTTTGGCTGCTCGGGCTGCATATACCTCTGATCTATTGCCTGCTCTTCGGCGCCCTAATCGCACCGACCGACCCTATCGCCGTGCTCGGTATCCTCAAAGAGGCCGGGGCCCCCGAGGCTTTGAGGATCAAGATCACGGGTGATTCCTTGTTTAACGACGGGGTCGCAGTGGAGTTGTTCTTGTCCCTGACTGGGATTGCTACCGGCGCACACCAAATCGAACCGCTGAAGCTGCTCTGGCTATTCGGCTATTAGGCCGGCTATTAGGCCATCGGCGGATTGGCGATTGGACTCACTGGCGGCAGGCTGGTGTTGGCCATGCTGCGACGGGTCGATGCCTATCAGGTCGAGGTCCTGTTGACCTTAGCGTTGGCCACCAGCGCCTACGCGCTCGCTGAGCATCTCCATGTCTCGGCCCAAATTGCCACCGTAGTCGCCGGCCTGATGATCGGGCATCATGGGCGAAGGATAGGAAATCCAGCTGTCTATGCCGCAGTGTTTTCCCCAGCCGAGAGGGGTCGGTCAAGGCTGGATTTGAGCCTCCTCCGACCACGGGAGGATGACCGGGACGCCAAAATCGGTCAGTAGGGATGCGGCGAAGGCGGTTTTTGCGGTGAGAGGAGGCAGGGACGGGAGCGAATTTGCGACAAACGGCAACGGCTGGTCCGGCAACCCGTCTACGGGCCGCCACCAGGACACCCGTTGGTCGTACTCGTACTCCGGCTCCGTCTAGGCGAGGGGATCGCCCCGGAGGCACTCCTCAGCGTCGATGGTGTCCTCTCCGGAGTCTTCGTACCACTCGGGCGGAGGCGATGCTGGGCGGGGTGGCGTGCTCGCCGATGTGCTCCAGGATGGCTCGCACGTCCACCGCCTCGGTGATGAAGGCGATGAGCCGCATCTCGGGCCCGCACCTTGGGCAGGTCAAAGGGAACGCTTCGTCGATGCGGGCCAGCAGCATGGCCCAGAGGTACCGGGCGTCGAGCTCCTCCAGCCGGTCGAAGGCATTGCGGTGGGCGGGCGCAGTAGCGCAGCAGGCGCTCTAGTCCGGGCCGGTCGTGGGCCTCGATGCGCAGGCGCAGGCTGGCGTCGAGGGAGAACCCGCCGCCGTGGTCCCACTCCTCTATCTCCTCTTGATCCGCCTTTTCCAGCCATCCCCGCCGCACGAACGCCCGCAAGATGCGACGGCGGACTTGGGTCTGCACCGCCGCGGCGTCGTCCGCGTCCAGTTCCTCCACATAGATGAACCGTGCGCCCTGCTCCGGATCTGGCTCGAAAACACCGTCGATCACGATGACGTGAAAAATCCGCCGGGAGCGGATTTTCGCGCAAGCCCCCAGGGAGGGGCGAATCCCAGGGATGGGATGAGCAAAGTGGGTGTGCTCGTTCAGCGAGGAGCCGAATCGGTGGCTGAAGGCCACCGCGCCGGTTCGCGCCTTAGGACCAGCCCCAGGGCTGCGCGCGCGCAGGTGTTGCTCGACGGCGTCGAGGAAGATGCGCCAGGCGCTGTTGAGGGCTTCGCGGTCGTGCTGGAGGTGATAGCGCAGCCGCTTGGGCACGGATAGCACCCACTGGCGCACCGGCAGGCGGGGCAGGACATGATCGGCCAGATGCGCAGCGGTCTCCGCCATCCTGCGGGTGTTGCAGGAGGGACAGATGCCGCGGCCCTTGCAGGAGAAGGCGATGAGGAAGTCATGGCCGTAGTCGTCGCAGCGGGCGCGGGCGAAGCCATAAGCATCGTCTTGGCTGCCCGCGCCCTGAGCATCTGGCGGCCGATCCGCTGGCTGCCCTGGCGCAATGCATTTGGCCCTGGGACCTTTACCCTGATGACCTGGGCTGGACTGCGCGGCGGGATCTCGATCGCCTTGGCCCTCTCGCTCCCGGAAGGTGAAACACGCGAGCTCCTGGTCAGCGTCACCTATATCGTCGCAGTCTTTTCGGTCCTGGTCCAGGGGCTGACGCTCGGTCCTCTGGTACGTTTGCTCGCGAAACCTTGAAGTTGACCGACAGAGGACCTGCCAAGTCGTAAAGAGGCCTTTTTAGAGGACGAGCGCCGCGGCGAGGCCCGCGGGCGATCTTTGACCTGATCTTAGCAGATGAAGCGCTGTAGGGTGCGCGTTGTGCACTCTACAACGACAACGCATAGGTTCTTGATTCTGCTCAGTGACCAAGCAAACGCTGAGCGATCTGCGTAATCCGCTGGCGATCCACCTTGCCCGAATCGAGCCGCGGCAGGCCTTCCAACCGTATGAAGGCGCGCGGGCGCTCTGGCCCCGCAAGCTCTCGTTCGCACCAGCGGGCAAGGCCCTCTTCATCCAGGGCACCGCTATAGACGCCGATCAAGCGTGCCCCCCAGACAGGGTCGGGGAGAGCAACGACCTCGGCCTCGATCACGCCCGAGGCTGCGGCAAGCCTGTGGGTGACCTTGCGCAGCGAGACATTGGTCCCACCGATCGCACAGACATCATCGGCACGTCCAAAGAGGTGCAGCCAACCAGCCGGCTCCAAGCAGCCAAGATCGGCAATCTTCAGCCAACCCCGATCGAGTCCCACCCCCGGCTGACGCTTCGGATTGGCATAACCGAGCATGAGGCTGGGGGTGCGGAGGGCGATCGGCGCTGCTTTTGGACAGGCGGGGGCCATGAGCTCGACCCCAGGCAGGGGGAGGAAACGATCGGGGTCGGCAGGTTCGGCGAGTGCGATCAGTGCACAGGTCTCGGTCAGCCCGTAGCTCACCTGGATAGGCCAGCCGGCAGCGGATGCGCGCTGGGCAAGCTCGGGGCTCAATGCCTGACCGCCGACGAGCGCGCATCTGAGGCTAGCCGCAGGGTTTGCGCCCAATTCAAGCAGACGGGCAAGCATCGGCGGGACAAGCGAGAGATGGGTGACTTGGTGTCTGACAAGATCCGCAGCCACCGCCTCGGCGTCAAATCCATCATGTAGGACCAGGCGGGCTCCGGAGACAGCGGCGCGATAGACGATCGCCGCACCGGCGATATGGCTCAAACGCAGACAACAGAGCCAGGTGGTGCCATCATCCGCCTCCAGGGCAGCATTGCTCAAGCGTGCCGCAGCGATCACCCCCGAAGGCCCGTGCATCGCGATCTTGGGCTGGCCGCCTGATCCGCTGGTGCGGATCAAGAGGGCAACCGGCGTGCTGGGGTATGGGGAGCTACTGTGCGCCTGGGGGCCGAGCGGCATCGGACGCTGAGCGTGTGCCTCCCAGGACCACTCGGCCCCTGTCATCTCAGTGAGCACCTGCCGCTCTGCTTCGGTGAGATCCGCACGATATGGAAAGATACCAGCACCGATCCGGTTGAGCGCCAAGGCGAGGATGGCTAGATCACAGGCGGGGCGATCGGGCACCAGCACGACCTGCCCCTCCCTCACCCCTTGGGCCCGAAGCTCGGCGGCGCGCGCCTTGAGCAGATCACTCAATGACTCGCCGGTCAGGGTCTCTTCGCCGGCGATGAGACTGAAGCTGAGGGCAGGCAACTGCATCTGAATATCTTGACGGCTGCGCCTGGAGGTTGACGAACTCAACCTTGTCGAAAGGGCGCCATGGATCATGCGCACGGGTAGCCCGTGGCGCGATCTGCCTGAGGAACTGGGCCATTGACGCTGGGTCCATGTAACCTTCTCACGCTGATGGGACAAGGGCATTTGGGCAAGGATGGCCAAGGCGTTACATCATGATGCCGACCTGGAATAGCCATTCATCGATTCCACCATGGTGCGCCCCCATCCATATGCTGCTGGCGCCCCAAAAAAGCGAGGCAACAATCATCCGGGACATAACAAATAGGCCCTACAGCCCAAAACTCAATCCTAACGAGCGGCGCAATGACGGCCTCAAGCATAGAGAACAAGGCCGGCAGCTGGGCGGGCTCAGTGAGCTGTCACCTAATCCCCGGCAATAGCGCTCGATAATGGCCTGGTGATAGGCGATCTTGTTTTCCCGATAGACCCGTTCTTCGCGCGTGCGCTGGCTGGACTTGAGCTGCCGCTGCCATCTGGCGGCCTCGGCGCGATGATGCGCGCACCTGACCGGATCGGCTTGGACGGCGGCATTTCCTTGGGCCTTTAACCGCGCGGCCTGTCTTTGGCGGGCCTCTGCTTGGGCACGCTCCTTGGCCTGGCGCTCGGCACGCATCCGTTCGGCCTGGGAGGTGACTGAATAGTCCTGGGAAGTCGGTGACTGGGCTGTGGGCTTGCTGGTCTCGATAGAGGTGGCGCTCGCCTGATCGGGACAGGCACCTTGCTGATAACTGATGCGACCGTCGGGCATTTGACAGCGATAGATGGCCTGGGCCCAGAGGGGTTGCTGGTAAAGCAAGGCCACGTCTAGCGCTGATGCCAATCTCCACAGGGCATGCACGGGAAGTCCTCCTTTTCAGAGCGTCCGGGCCTCAACCTTTGATGCGCAATGCGCTCGCTACTCCGGCGATTGGCGCCCCTGGCTTTTCTCAGCCAAGGCGCGCACCCCATCCTCTAAGACATCCCCCGACAGCGGAGGCGGCGTCTATCGACCGCCTCGGCCAGTTCATCCAAGAGGGGTTCGGTGTCCTCCCAGCCGAGACAGGGGTCGGTGATACTCTGACCGAAGGTCAGTTCATCGCGCGGGCTTGGGTTCTGGCAGCCGGCGACCAGGTTGCTTTCGATCATCGCGCCCATGATCCGCCGATCGCCGCGCGCGATCTGACCGCAGACGTCCTGGCAGATCAGGATCTGTTTTTCGGGGCGCTTGCCGCTGTTGGCGTGGCTGAAGTCGATCATGATCTTGGGGATGAGACCGGAGGCGGCGATCTGCTCGGCGGCGATGTTGACGCTCTCGGTGTCATAGTTTGGACGCTGACCGCCGCGCAGGATGATGTGGGTATCGACGTTTCCCGTAGTGCTGAAGATCGCCGATTGCCCTTCCTTGGTCACCGACATAAAGACATGCGGGCGCGCCGCAGCATGGATGGCATCGATCGCCACCTTGATGTCGCCATTGGTGGCGTTTTTAAAACCGATCGGACAGGAGAGACCCGAGGCGAGCTCGCGGTGTCCCTGGCTTTCGGTGGTGCGCGCGCCGATCGCCCCCCAACTGATCAGATCGGCGATATATTGCGGGCTGATGAGATCCAAAAACTCGGTACCCGCCGGCACGCCCATGTTATTGAGATCAAGCAACAACTTGCGGGCGATCGCCAGCCCCTTGTTGATCTCGAAGCTCCCGTCGAGGTTTGGATCATTGATCAAGCCCTTCCAGCCGATGGTGGTGCGCGGTTTTTCAAAATAGACCCGCATCACGATCAAGAGATGCTCGGCGAGACGCTCGCGCACGGCCTTGAGCCTGCTTGCATAGGCGAGCGCCGCCTCGGGGTCATGCACCGAGCAGGGACCGACGACGACCAGGAGGCGATCCTCGCGCCCATGGAGGATCCGTTGGATCGCCTGACGGGTGTGATAGACCGTATCGGTAGCGGTCTCGGTGATGGCATATTCATCGATCAGTTCGCGCGGCGGGCGTACACGGGTGATATCACGGATACGCAGGTCGTCGGTCCGGTGCATATTCAATCGCATCAGGGGTGGTCAAGAGATGAGTATAAAACGGTAGGGCAGTGTCTTTAATCCCCAATGCACCTCTCACTTGGATAACTGCTGGGATAGATTCGAAGCCTTGTAGAGGGAAACACTGATTCATATGCAGCCACGCATCCGCTGTCTTCGCCTCTCATTGATTTTTCTGGATTCCAGCCTTCGCCGAAATGACGATATGGGACTTTTTCAGCGTTTCCATGGAGGTATCTCGATCTTTGAGGATCGCTGCTTGATTGCGCTTTGGTCCTTCCAGCACAGGCCGGGCGCCGGTCAAAATACACTGGACACCGGCGTTGGCCGGTGTGACGAATGCATCAGCGGTGCCTCAAGGCCCTGGCAGTGAGCTCTGGATGGCCACAGACCTCACGCCAAACCGGTCTATACGGATCTGACTGATGGTCGCATGCCCGATCTGCAAGCGATACCAACCCTCAGGTGGGCAGGCCAGGACATGGCCGAGGATGGCGCGAATGACCCCGGCATGACAGATGATCAACAGCCGCCGCCCCGGATAGACCCGTAGTTGGCGCTCATAGACCCCGACCACCCGCTGCTGAAAGTTGGCGAGCGGTTCACCCTCTGGCGGGCGTACAGCGGCTGGATCGCGCTGCAAGGCCGCAAAATGTTCGGCGTCCTGCGCGCGGACCTCTTGGTATGAGCGGCCCTCCCAGGCGCCCATACCGATCTCGCGTAGATCCGGTTCGATGGCCAAAGGCAGGCTAAAACGTGCCGCAAGCTCAATGGCAAAAGATCGGCAGCGGCGCAGCGGTGAGCTGATGACCTGGTCCCACTGGCAGTGCTCGCCGACAGCCCGGCGCATCTGCGCCCAACCCAGCGGCGAGAGCGGGTCATCGATCCCGCAGCCGCGATAACGCCCCCCGCCCAAGGGTTCGCCATGACGCATCAGTTCGATGATCGTTTCGGCCATCCGCTTCTCGCCTGATTGTAAACTTGCTCAATCATGCCTTGTGCAACCGAGGGAACCATCATGAACCACAAACGCTATGCCGGTATCGATCAACATCCAGGGGCAATGGACCCCACCGCCAATATCATCCGCGACGCCTGGGTCTTTGGCATCATCCCTGAGACCGAGACCTGCGCGGGCTGGACCGTCCAGCAACTCGATGCCCTATATGACAAGGTGACCGCGGCCTGGGAACCCTATGGTCATTTGATTTCCAACCTACCCCCTGCGCTTAGGGAACGCCATGCGCGGATCTATGAGGCAGCCATTGCCGCAGCCCGCGCCGCCGGCTGGGATCCGCAACTCGATGAGACCGATTAGCGCCAAGATACAAGGCGACTGCTACACTCCCTGCGCATTCGATTTAGATGTCTCCTGCAGAGGGTCCTGGGGGTCAGGACAGCGAGCCGACGTCTAGAGCCTGCAGGCCAGATAGCGATAGATTGGCTGGCGTGACGGGCTGCGCAAGATTCATCTAGATTCACAGGCAAGTCTATCCTACCCTTGGCGCGCCCGATCCATTTTATGCCCTATTTCGTCCCCGAGACCTTTTTTAGACCCCCGGAACAGATGCGCGAGTCAAGCGCGATCCCAGCGCCGCTCTATAACGCCATGCGCACCCTGCTTAGACAGACGGGTAATACCTATGTGTTCGTGCCGATCCGGACTATGCAATATCTGGCGGTGGTCGAGCGCACTGAGGTGTGCTTCGTCGATGCCCTGGGCGGCTATGCCTATCAGAACGGCGAGGGCGGACGGTTGATCCAACTTGCCTGGCATCTGCGGGGAACGCGTGATTCGCTCAGTGCCCCAGTCCCTTGCGAGATCGTCTATTATTTTAGGGATCTAAAGGCCGTGCACCGGCGCCTGATCTCTGATCTCGGCGCGGCCCTCGCAGACAGGCAGCGCCGGTGTCAAGATCCAACGCTAGCGGGTCAATCGGTGCGTATCCTGGCCTTTAGGGGGCGCTGATGGATGCGCCCTGCTGTTTTCGACGACAAGAACGACTGCGAATCGTCAATTTTTTGGCCGGTTTGAGGCCAAGCCAGACCTCATAATAGAACAGCTAGGCGTGCGCTCAACCGCTAGCTGCACGCCGAGAGGAGGAGCCCATGCCCAAACTACTGACCTGGCACGATGAATGGTCGCTCAATATCGAAACACTCGATCAGGATCACCGCGAGCTGATTGCCGAGCTCGCCGATATCTGCCTGCGTTTCTGCCCCGAATCTGGATATGCCCTGGTTGCAGATGCCAAGGTGCTCATGGATGCGCTCACCCAATTCGGCGAGTCGGTACGCGCCCATTTCAAACGCGAAGAGGCGTTCATGCGTTCATTCGACTATGAGTTCATCGGTGAGCATGAAAGCGAACACGCCCTGCTCATGGCCGAGTTCACGGCGCTTTTACGCGACTGGCGGCAAGAAAGATTACAGGTCTTTGATGAAGCGCATCAGGCCATCATCCGCGACTGGCTTTTGGCCCATATCCTGGGGGCGGATCGGCATTTTGCCGAGACCTACTTCAGGCTCTTCGGCATGCCGGTCCCTGCTAAGCAACTGCACGAGATGCGCCTCTATCAGTCGAGCTATCGCACAGGCCGCGAGTGACAGGGTGCAACCGCCTCAAGCCGACGGGTGCGAAAAAAGTCACGCAAGAGCCCCCCGCATACCTCAGCCAAGAGCCCTCCTTCGACCGCAGTGCGATGATTGAAGCGTCGATCTGAGGGCAAGAGGTCAAAGACGCTCCCGCAGGCGCCGGCCTTGGGATCAGGGGCGCCATAGATCACCCGCGCGATGCGGGCATGGATCATCGCGCCAGCGCACATGACACAGGGCTCGAGGGTGACATAGAGCACGGAGCCGGGTAAACGGTAGTTACCAACCTGCCTGCCGGCCTCGCGCAACGCCTGGATCTCGGCATGGGCGCTGGGATCATGGGCGCGGATCGGGCAGTTCCAGCCCTCGCCGATGAGCGCCCCTTCTCGCACCAACACCGCCCCGACCGGCACCTCGCCCTCTTCAGCAGCGCGCTGGGCTAGAGCCAGGGCGCGCCGCATCCAGAAGAGGTCCTCAGATGTCCAGATCACCGACCCCTCCCTCTGCTAAATCAGTGCTGGGTGATGCACAGCAACGCATCCGGCGCCTGCGTATCTCACTGAGTTCTCTGGATTCCGGCCTTCGCCGCAATGACGAGCACGGGGTTTATTCGGCACTTCCACCCAGCTCAACCGCCAGCGATCTATTCCACTCACTCATCAACGAGAAGCTCAACATATTGAATTTTAGTCTATTTTAGTGATAGATTTTAATAGATACCATCAAAAATACCATCACCAAGCAACCACCTATCCTTGCCTGTCAGTGCCAGACGTCGCCTGACCGCGCACGCTCCGGCGCGCAAGTCAGGCGACCGCAAGCGTCACGTGTTCTGGGGCGTCAATCCCCAGCGCACCATGTACTTGCCTTCCCCCTGCGGCCTGAGCTCGATGCCAAAACGGTCGAGGATCAACTGCCGCACCGCCTGCCGGCTCCACAGCGCAAACGGCAGCTTCAGCTCATCCGGTGTCCCGTCGCACATGAGCTTGCGTATCTGGGCGTCCTGCTCCGCCAACAGCGCCCGCTTCTCACCCACCTTGCGCCCACCCCGCTTGTCCTTGGGTCCCTTCGCGCCCATAGCCTTTGCAGATGTCGAACACCCCTGCGCCCAACAATCCCCTCTGCGCGCCTATCGCTTCATACCTCCAGCTACGCCGCCGCTCTTCGCGCGCCGCAAACGACAGCAATCTCATGTCTCGTCTTTCCATGCCCACGACATCAGGACAGCTCACTCAATTTCAAAAGCATGTTTCTTATCAATAACAGAGTCATCGCTTCTACTCCTTCTTGTCTCTGTCGCTTAAAATATAGCGGTAACGCTTGCGTAAGAAATTGTTTTCTATAGTGTTTTTCCGCCTTGTTTTTGCCAAGCCGACTTGCAGCAAAAAATCTGCGTTCATGATAATGGCAGTTATGGCGACTACCGGGGCCGCTCGTATGATCTCGCCGGACTGAAAGCGCTGGCGCGCCGGATCACCGAGCACTACCGCGCCCAGGGCTATCCCTTTGCCCGAGCCGTGCTCAAAGCGCAGAAGATAGAAGGCGGAGTGCTCGCCATTGAGATCATCGAAGGGCGTTACGGCAAGGTCGAAGCTCAAGGCGAGATGGCCGAGGAAGCGCAGGCGTTTTTGGAGGCTCTAAAACCCGGAGAGGTCATTTCTGCTGCGCCGCTTGAGCGCGCCACGCTGATACTCTCAGATCAGCCCGGCATCCGCGTGCGGCCCCTGCTGCGCCCGGGGCAGGAGGTCGGCGCGGGCGATCTCATCGTGGAGGTCGGGCGCGAGCCGACGCTCAAGGGCGAAGTGGGCCTGGACAACCACGGCAACCGCTTCAGCGGCCAAAACCGCCTCCGCGCCAACGTGCAAGCCGACAGCCCCTTCCTGCTGGGCGATCAGATCAAGGCGCAGGCGCTCGTCTCCGACGAAGGGCTGTGGCAGGGAAGCCTCGGCTACAGCCTGCCGCTGGGCGCATCAGGCCTGCGCGGGGGATTGAGCTACGCCCACACCTACTACGAGCTCGGCAAGGACTTCAAGAACCTTAAGGCCCGCGGCACGGCGGACGTGGCGGGGCTCAATCTCGCCTACCCGCTCATCCGTTCCCAGGCAGCCAACCTCATCCTCGTCGCAGGCTACCAGCACAAGGCGCTCGAAGACCGCCAGGACGCCACCTCGACCCGCAACGACAAGTCAAGCGACCTCGCGCCCCTCGCCTTGCAGTTCAACCGCCGGGACGGCTCCGGTCTCACCTACGGGACGCTTGCCTACACCGCCGGACAGCTCGATCTCGATGCCGTGCTCAAAGCCGCAGACATCGCCAGCGGCCGCGACACGCGCGGGCATTTCGACAAGTGGAACCTCGATCTCGCCCGCCTGCAGACGACTCCTCTGTCCAACCTCACGCTCTTCGGCCGGCTCTCCGCGCAATGGGCGGGCAAGAACCTGGATTCTTCCGAGCGCTTCCTCCTGGGCGGGGCTACGGGTGTGAGGGCCTATCCGCAAGGCGAAGGTTTGGGGGACGAGGGCTGGCTCTTGCAGCTCGAGGCGCGCTACCGGCTGGGCGCCTTTGAGCCCTATCTCTTCTACGACGCCGGCGCGGTCCGCGTCAACGCCAAGCCCGACGGCATCACCCCGGCAGTTGCCGACAACCACCGCCTCATCAGCGGCGCGGGGATGGGGCTGCGCCTTGCCAGCGGGCCGTGGAACCTGGATGCGGCCATCGCCTGGCGCAACCAAGGCGGCCAACCGCAATCGGACAGCCAGGATCACAACCCGCGCGCCTGGCTGGCAGCAAGCTGGAGGTTCTGAAAGCGCTCGATCACAGAACCGCCTCCAGCCCCTTGCGCTCGATGAGGTTGAGCAACTTCAACGATGGCCCGCTCGGTTTCTTGTCGCCCGCCTCCCATTTCTGCACCGTAGACAGACTGGTATTCAGAATGGCGGCGAGCACGGCTTGGCTGATTCGCGCCCGCTCACGCAGGGACTTGATCTTTTGCGGGGGCATCTCGTGGACATTGAGATGGCACAGCGCCTCGAACTCGCCCATGCGACGCTTGCTGATCAGTCCTGCGCTGTGCAGCCCACGAGCGGTCTCATGCATTTCATCCAGAATTCGACTCTTGCGCCTCGTCGTTGCCATGACACACCTCCACGATCTCACCCGCCATCAGAGCGGTCGCCAGTTGTCGGTCATCAAAAGCCAACAGTTCCTTTGCCATCTCCCGTAACACCTTCAATTCGTCCTGATCGATGTTGGCACGCTCATTCTTGCCAAACCCGTATAGAAAAAACCACCGCTCGGCCAGCTTGGTCGCCACGATGGTCCTCGCTGCGCCCCGCTTGCCCTGGCCAGGCAGCGCAACCCGCTTCTTGACCACATGGCCGCCCAAGTCCGCGTCGATGAGCCCTTGACCCATCTCGGCGACGGCTTTACACAAGGCTTCGTCGGTCAAACCAGCCTTGGCCATCCAGCGGGTGAAGGTGCGGGTTCGGAATACCCTTCTCATCAAAAAATCGTACCATTCGGTGCAATAGCGTGCCAGCCGAGTTCCCGGCATGCGTTCGCCTGCGCCTCCTCGGGTAGCCGGAGCGGCGCGGACGGCGGCGCCCTGGGGTCGGCCTGCCCCGCGCGCTGGTGGCGCAGCCACAGGGCCATGAGGCCGACGCGCCCGCGCACCCCGAGCTTGGCGTAGATCGCCTCGGCGTGCTGGTGCACCGTGCGGTGGCCGATGGCAAGCTGCCGGGCGATTTCCTTTTCGTTCGCATCGGTGAGCAGCAGCGCGAGCACCTGGCGTTCCCGCGGGCTGAAGGGGGCGGCGGCATGGATCAGCCCGCGCGCGAGCAGCGTCTCGCGTAAAAAACTTTGGGCGCCGAGCAGGAAGAAGCGCAAGAGGTCGCGCTCGCGCTCGGCGGCTCGCCCGCGCGCCGGTCGAGCACGAAGTGCACCTCGCAGTCGGCGCCGACCGGCACGCCGCCATCGAGCCGGTCGATGATGCGCTCCTCGCGGAAGGCTTCGTGGATCGTCCAGCTCTGTTGCCATTCCCGCTCGCTCACCAGCTCGGCGCGCAGATGGCAGCGCGGCCTGCCGGCGTGCCGGGCCACCGCCATCACATGCGGATCGACTTCGCCTTGGGCGATGCGTTCGGCGATCTGCAGCCCGAGCGCGAGCCGCCGTTCGCGGTTGTGGAAATGATCCAGCGCGCGGATGCGCCAGCCCGCGTAGGGGTCTTCTGCGGGTTCGCGGCAGATGCCCACCCAAGAGGCGTTCGCTGCGCCGATCATGCGGCACAGCGCTTCGAAACAATGGCGTAGCGCCGCCTCGTGCTCGGCCGCCGGCGCCTCTGCCAGTTCCTGCCACAGCCGCGTCAGGGCGTCCAGATCCGCTTCGCGCACCGTCCTGATCATGAGAAGTCCTCCCAGCGTCCCCCGATCCGTCATCTCCGCTAACGAGCGGATGGTAACACCCGCCGGCCTCATGGAGAATTCCCCGGTTTTCTGAATGAATGGGAAGACCGGAACCATGAACCGCGCTTATCGTCTCGTTTGGAGCGATCGTCTTCACGCCTTCGTCGCCGTGGCCGAAATCGCCCGCGCGCGCGGTAAGCGCGCCTCCTCCGGCCTTGTCTCGGCCCTCGTCGCGGCTGGGCTGCTTGCCGTCCCGCTCGCGCCCGCTTGCGCGGCCAATCTGCCCACGGGCGGACAGATCACCGCGGGCACCGGCACGATCAGCCAGTCCGGCAACACCCTGACCATCACCCAAACCACCGGCAAGATGGCCGCCGACTGGCAGAGCTTCTCCATCGGGCAAGAGTATGCGGTCAACTTCGTGCAGCCCTCGGCATCGAGCATTGCGCTCAACCGCGTGCTGGGCAGCGAGCCTTCGGTCATCCAGGGAGCGCTTTCCGCCAACGGCCAGGTCTTCCTCATCAACCCCAACGGCGTGCTCTTCACCCCCTCGGCCCAGGTCGATGTCGGCGGCCTCGTGGCCTCCACCCAGAATCTCTCCAACGCCGACTTCCTCGCTGGCCGGCTGCGCTTCTCCGGCGCATCGCAGGCGGCGATCCGCAACGAAGGCACGATTCGCGCCGGCGCGGGCGGCACGGTGGCGCTGATCGCCGCCCGCATCGAAAACGTCGGCACGATCGACGCCCCGCGGGGCCAGGTGCTCCTGGGCGCGGGCAAGACCGTCACCCTCGATTTGGGCGGGCCGGTGAGAATCCAGGTCGAGGAAGGGGCGCTCGATGCCCTCGTCGAACAAGGCGGGGCGATCCGCGCCGACGGGGGGCTTGTCTATCTCACCGCCCAGGCCGCCGATGAACTCAGCACAGCCGTCATCAACCACAGCGGCATCACCGAAGCCCGCAGCCTCTCGGTCGATGACAAGGGCGCGATCTATCTCATGGGCGACATGGCCAGGGGGCAGGTCGATGTCGCGGGTACGCTCGATGCCTCCGCCCACCCGGAGGCGGGCGCGGGGGTTGGGGGCGGCTTCGTCGAGACCAGCGCGGCCAAGGTCAAGGTCACCGACGCCGCGCAGGTCAAGGCCGGGCATTGGCTGATCGACCCCAACGACTTCACCATCGCGGCAAGTGGCGGGGACATCACCGGCGGCACGCTCTCATCGAGCCTTGCCTCAGGGGATGTGACGATTGCCTCCAGTAGCGGCACCACCAGCGGCAACGGCGACATCTTCGTGCGCGACGATGTCACCTGGTCGTCGGGCAAAACGCTCACCCTCTCGGCCTACCGCAACATCGAGATCCTCGCCACCATCGATGCCTCGGGCGGCAGCGGCGGCCAGGTCGCTCTCGAATACGGGCAGGGAGCAGTCGCATCCGGCAACACCGCCACCTACAGCCTCACCGGCAAGATCGATCTGCAAGCCGGGCCCAACTTCCTCACCAAGCTGGGCTCGGACGGCACGCCCCTCACCTGGACGGTCATCACCAGCCTGGGCAGCGCGGGGGATGAGTCCAACGCTTCGGCGACCAACAGCCTGCAAGGGCTGGCGCATTCGAGCAAGCTTTCGGGCAACTACGTCCTCGGCGCGGACATCGATGCTTCTGGCACAGCTAACTGGAACGACGATGGCTCTGGCAACAAGCAAGGCTTCGTGCCGATTGGCAATAGCGCCAACAAATTCACCGGCCGCTTCGATGGGCTGGGGCATACCCTCTCGGGGCTCACCATCAACAGATCGACCAACTTCGTCGGCCTGTTTGGCTGGACCTACGGCGCCCGGATCGGCAACGTGGGGCTGGTGGGCGGCAGTATGAGGGGCCAATCCTACGTCGGCGGGCTGGTGGGGTGGAACCAATCCAGCACCGTCACCCACAGCTACGCCACTGGAACCGTGACGGGGAGTAGCGCCGTCGGCGGGCTGGTGGGGATCAACTTCGACTCCAGCGAAATCACCCACAGCTACGCCACCGGCGACGTGACTGGGATTGACAGCTCCGTCGGCGGGCTGGTGGGGAGCAACGCCGGCACCGTCAGCAACAGCTACGCCACCGGCGCCGTGACTGGGAGTGGCAGTGACTTCGGCGGGCTGGTGGGGAGCAACTCCGGCACCGTCAGCGGCAGCTTCTACGCCACCACCGATGCCAACGGAAACACCATCAACAACGGCGGAGTAGCCACTAGCCCCTGGACTGGAAACTCGAACGGCACCGGCAAGACCGCCGCCGAAATGAAGCAGCTTTCCACCTACACCTCGGCAGGCTGGGACATCGACGACGCTGGCGGCACGGGCAAGGTCTGGCGCATCTACGACGGCAACAGCTACCCGCTCCTGAGGAGCTTCCTGACGCCGCTGACACTCACCCCCACCTATAGCGGAAGCGGCAGCGTTGGGAATATCGCCGCCTATGCGGAAACGGGGGTGGATGCCAGCAAGATTTTGACCCCCACGTTTACTCTGGAGAGCAGCGCCACGGCGGATCAGATGATCGCAAGCCTCAGAGGCACCTCCTCCAACCAGCAGGGCTACGACATCAGCTACGCCACGCGCACCATCACCGGCACCGGCAGCGCGGCCAACGACCTGCGCATCATCGATCCGATCACTTTCAGCCAAGGCACGCTCAGGCTCAAAGCCAACGGCAACATTGAAATCCTTACCACGATCGATGCCTCGGGTGGCTCAGGCCAGGTCGAACTCCAATATGGTCAGGGAGAAGTCGCATCCAACAACGACGCCACCTACGGCTTTGGCCTCACAGGCAGCGGCTTCACCGGCAAGATCGATCTGCAAGCTGGGCCCAACTTCTTCACCAAGCTGGGCTCGGATGGCACGCCCCTCACCTGGACGGTCATCACCAGCCTGGGCAGCGCGGGGGATGAGTCCAACGCTTCGGCGACCAACAGCCTGCAAGGGCTGGCAGAGTCGGGCAAGTTTTCGGGCAACTACGTCCTCGGCGCGGACATCGATGCTTCTGGCACAGCTAACTGGAACGTCGATGGTTCTGGCAACAAGCAAGGCTTCGTGCCGATTGGCAATGACACCAACAAATTCACCGGCCGCTTCGATGGGCTGGGGCATACCCTCTCGGGTCTCACCATCGACAGACCTTTGACCGACGGCGTCGGCCTGTTTGGCGCAACCGACGGCGCCCGGATCGGCAACGTGGGGCTAGAGGGCGGCGCCGTGACGGGTAGATTCGAAGTCGGCGGGCTGGTGGGGTACAACTTCAACTCCAGCACCATCACCGACAGCTATGCCACCGGCGCCGTGTCGGGGGCTGGCCCCGTCGGCGGGCTGGTGGGGAGGAACTACAACTCCAGCACCGTCACCCACAGCTACGCCACCGGCGCCGTGACGGGGAGCAGCAACGTCGGCGGGCTGGTGGGGGTGAACAACCAATCCAGCACCATCACCCACAGCTACGCCACCGGCGACGTGACGGGTAGCGGCAGCAACGTCGGCGGGCTGGTGGGGGTGAACAACATCTCCAGCACCATCACCCACAGCTACGCCACCGGCGACGTGACGGGTAGCGGCAGCAACGTCGGCGGGCTGGTGGGGGTGAACAACATCTCCAGCACCATCACCCACAGCTACGCCACCGGCGCCGTGACGGGCAGCGACTACGTCGGCGGGCTGGTGGGGCAGAACTACTACAGCACCGTCACCCACAGCTACGCCACCGGCGCCGTGACGGGCAGCGACTACGTCGGCGGGCTGGTGGGGTACAACGCCGGCGCCGTCACTGACAGCTTCTGGGACACAACCACCACCGGCCAATCGGCCAGCGCCGGCGGGACGGGGCTCACCACCGCCCAAATGAAGCAGCTTGCCACCTTCTCCGGCTGGGGCATCGACGACGACGGCGGCACGGGCAAGGTCTGGCGCATCTACGAGGGCGACAGCTACCCGCTCTTGAGGAGCTTCCTCACGCCCTTGACCATCACCTCGGGCGCCACGGTCAGCAAGACCTATGACGGGAACGCAGTCACCGGCCCAACCGGGTTCACCTTCGCAACCCCATACGATCCCTCGAAGATCCTCCTGAGCGGCACCGTCCTGGGGCAGAAAAACGCCGGCAGCTACACGGCGGCCCTGTATTCCAACCAGCAGGGCTACGACCTCGTGGGCACGCGCAGCGTGGCATATACCATCACTCAGAAGCTGCTCACCGTCTCGGGCATCACCGCCAACAACAAGACCTACGACGGCACGACGGCGGCCACGCTCAGTTACACACCGAGCAACTTCACCGGCTTGGTGTCGGGAGACGACATCACCGCCACCGGCACCTTCACCGACAAGAACGTCGGCACTAACAAGACCGTCAATCTCACCTTCGGCGGGGCGGATGCCGGCAACTACGCCTTCTCCGGGCAAACCACGGCCAGCGCCGACATCACGCCCAAGGCGCTGTCGCTTTCCGGCCTGACGGCCAACGACAAAACCTACGACGGCACGACGGCGGCCACCCTGGGAAGCCTCGGCACGCTCTCCGGCGTAGTCGCCGGTGATAACGTAAGCGTTGCCGGCACCGCCAGCGCAAGCTTTGCCGACAAGCACGTCGGTGCGGGCAAGACGGTGACCATCTCGGGCCTCTCACTCACTGGCACGGACGCGGGCAACTACACCCTGGGTTCTGGCGCCACCACCACTGCCAGCATTACGCCCAAGGCGCTGTCGCTTTCCGGCCTGACGGTCAACGACAAAACCTACGACGGCACGACGGCGGCCACCCTGGGAAGCCTCGGCACGCTCTCCGGCGTAGTCGCCGGTGATAACGTAAGCGTTGCCGGCACCGCCAGCGCAAGCTTTGCCGACAAGCACGTCGGTGCGGGCAAGACGGTGACCATCTCGGGCCTCTCACTCACTGGCACGGACGCGGGCAACTACACCCTGGGTTCTGGCGCCACCACCACTGCCAGCATTACGCCCAAGGCGCTGTCGCTTTCCGGCCTGACGGTCAACGACAAAACCTACGACGGCACGACGGCGGCCACCCTGGGAAGCCTCGGCACGCTCTCCGGCGTAGTCGCCGGTGATAACGTAAGCGTTGCCGGCACCGCCAGCGCAAGCTTTGCCGACAAGCACGTCGGTGCGGGCAAGACGGTGACCATCTCGGGCCTCTCACTCACTGGCACGGACGCGGGCAACTACACCCTGGGTTCTGGCGCCACCACCACTGCCAGCATTACGCCCAAGGCGCTGTCGCTTTCCGGCCTGACGGCCAACGACAAAACCTACGACGGCACGACGGCGGCCACCCTGGGAAGCCTCGGCACGCTCTCCGGCGTAGTCGCCGGTGATAACGTAAGCGTTGCCGGCACCGCCAGCGCAAGCTTTGCCGACAAGCACGTCGGTGCGGGCAAGACGGTGACCATCTCGGGCCTCTCACTCACTGGCACGGACGCGGGCAACTACACCCTGGGTTCTGGCGCCACCACCACTGCCAGCATTACGCCCAAGGCGCTCACTGCCATCTACACGGCGGCCAACAAGGTCTATGACGGCGGTACCTCCGCCACCGTCTCGGCCGCGAGCAGCGACATCATCACGGGCGATAGCGTCAGCATCAGCGCCAACGGCGCCTTCGCCGACAAGCACGTCGGCACCGGCAAGACCGTCAACATCACTGGCGGCGCGCTCTCTGGCGCGGATGCCGGCAACTACGCCCTGCAGAACACCACCGGCACGGCCAGCGCCGACATCACGCCCAAGGCGCTGTCGCTTTCCGGCCTGACGGCCAACGACAAAACCTACGACGGCACGACGGCGGCCACCCTGGGAAGCCTCGGCACGCTCTCCGGCGTAGTCGCCGGTGATAACGTAAGCGTTGCCGGCACCGCCAGCGCAAGCTTTGCCGACAAGCACGTCGGTGCGGGCAAGACGGTGACCATCTCGGGCCTCTCACTCACTGGCACGGACGCGGGCAACTACACCCTGGGTTCTGGCGCCACCACCACTGCCAGCATTACGCCCAAGGCGCTCACTGCCATCTACACGGCGGCCAACAAGGTCTATGACGGCGGTACCTCCGCCACCGTCTCGGCCGCGAGCAGCGACATCATCACGGGCGATAGCGTCAGCATCAGCGCCAACGGCGCCTTCGCCGACAAGAACGCCGGCACCGGCAAGACCGTCAACATCACTGGCGGCGCGCTCTCTGGCACCGATGCCGGCAACTACGCCCTGCAAAACACCACAGGTACGGCCAGCGCCGACATCACCCCCAAGGCGTTGTCGCTTTCCGGCCTGACGGTCAACGACAAAACCTACGACGGCACGACGGCGGCCACCCTGGGAAGCCTCGGCACGCTCTCCGGCGTAGTCGCCGGTGATAACGTAAGCGTTGCCGGCACCGCCAGCGCAAGCTTTGCCGACAAGCACGTCGGTGCGGGCAAGACGGTGACCATCTCGGGCCTCTCACTCACTGGCACGGACGCGGGCAACTACACCCTGGGTTCTGGCGCCACCACCACTGCCAGCATTACGCCCAAGGCGCTCACTGCCATCTACACGGCGGCCAACAAGGTCTATGACGGCGGTACCTCCGCCACCGTCTCGGCCGCGAGCAGCGACATCATCACGGGCGATAGCGTCAGCATCAGCGCCAACGGCGCCTTCGCCGACAAGCACGTCGGCACCGGCAAGACCGTCAACATCACTGGCGGCGCGCTCTCTGGCGCGGATGCCGGCAACTACGCCCTGCAGAACACCACCGGCACGGCCAGCGCCGACATCACGCCCAAGGCGCTGTCGCTTTCCGGCCTGACGGCCAACGACAAAACCTACGACGGCACGACGGCGGCCACCCTGGGAAGCCTCGGCACGCTCTCCGGCGTAGTCGCCGGTGATAACGTAAGCGTTGCCGGCACCGCCAGCGCAAGCTTTGCCGACAAGCACGTCGGTGCGGGCAAGACGGTGACCATCTCGGGCCTCTCACTCACTGGCACGGACGCGGGCAACTACACCCTGGGTTCTGGCGCCACCACCACTGCCAGCATTACGCCCAAGGCGCTCACTGCCATCTACACGGCGGCCAACAAGGTCTATGACGGCGGTACCTCCGCCACCGTCTCGGCCGCGAGCGGCGACATCATCACGGGTGATGTCGTCAGCATCACCGCCAACGGCGCCTTCGCCGACAAGAACGTCGGCAACGGCAAGACCGTCAACATCACCGGCGGCGCGCTCTCTGGCACCGATGCCGGCAACTACGCCCTGCAAAACACCACAGGTACGGCCAGCGCCGACATCACCCCCCGCCCCGTCACCGTCACGGCCGATGCCAAGAGCAAGACAGAGGGCCAGTCCGACCCGCCGCTTACCTACACCACTGGCTGCGGCACGGCGTCATCTGACTGCGGTCTGGTGGCAGGCGAAACCCTGACAGGCAGCCTCACCCGCGTTGCGGGCGAAGCCGTGGGCAGCTATGCCATCCAGCAGGGGACGGTGACCGATGCCAACAATCCCAACTACGCCATCACCTATGTCGGCGCCGATTTGACCATCACAGCAGCGGGTGGCTCGACGGGCGGTGGCTCGACGGGCGGTGGCTCGACGGGCGGTGGCTCGACGGGCGGTGGCTCGACGGGCGGTGGCTCGACGGGCGATGGCTCGACGGGCGATGGCTCGACGGGCGATGGCTCGACGGGCGATGGCTCGGCGGGCAGTGGCTCGGCGGGCAGTGGCTCGGCGGGCGGTGGCTCGACGGGCGGCACGGGCTACGAAGCCGCCCTTGCCAGTATCCAAGCCGGCGCGGCAAACGCGACGGGGGGGTTAACCGGTGGTGGTTCGACCGGCGGCTTAACCGGCCAGGCCATGCAGCCTGCCCAGGGCGAGGCACGCGAACTGGGCAATCTGCCCACGACACTGGCCTCGGTGGCTGGATCGGGGAAGGTGGTATTGGGCAGCGTGCGCATCGAAGGCACCGGCATCCGGCTGCCGGAGGGCATTCTGCCCGATGACGACGAGGTGCGCCGCCGTTGATGAGAACCTGCCCCATGACCCGGAGAACCCCTGCGATGATGACACACACTCACCCGCTCATGCGCTCTTCACTCCTTGCCGCCGCGCTGCTTGCGGCGTTTGCTGCCCACGCCCAGCAAGCGCCTGATGCCGGACGCACCCTGCAGGAGACCGCCCCGCGCACGCTCGAAGCCCCGCGCCTGGCCCCCCGCCTCGACCTCGCCCCACCACAGGAGGCTGCAGTGCTGCCTGGCGGGCCGTCCGTGACGCTCACACGCATTACCATCACCGGCAACACGGTCTTTACCGAGGCCGAGCTACTTGCCCTGCTGGGCGACTACCGGGGCCGCTCGTATGATCTCGCCGGACTGAAAGCGCTGGCGCGCCGGATCACCGAGCACTACCGCGCCCAGGGCTATCCCTTTGCCCGAGCCGTGCTCAAAGCGCAGAAGATAGAAGGCGGAGTGCTCGCCATTGAGATCATCGAAGGGCGTTACGGCAAGGTCGAAGCTCAAGGCGAGATGGCCGAGGAAGCGCAGGCGTTTTTGGAGGCTCTAAAACCCGGAGAGGTCATTTCTGCTGCGCCGCTTGAGCGCGCCACGCTGATACTCTCAGATCAGCCCGGCATCCGCGTGCGGCCCCTGCTGCGCCCGGGGCAGGAGGTCGGCGCGGGCGATCTCATCGTGGAGGTCGGGCGCGAGCCGACGCTCAAGGGCGAAGTGGGCCTGGACAACCACGGCAACCGCTTCAGCGGCCAAAACCGCCTCCGCGCCAACGTGCAAGCCGACAGCCCCTTCCTGCTGGGCGATCAGATCAAGGCGCAGGCGCTCGTCTCCGACGAAGGGCTGTGGCAGGGAAGCCTCGGCTACAGCCTGCCGCTGGGCGCATCAGGCCTGCGCGGGGGATTGAGCTACGCCCACACCTACTACGAGCTCGGCAAGGACTTCAAGAACCTTAAGGCCCGCGGCACGGCGGACGTGGCGGGGCTCAATCTCGCCTACCCGCTCATCCGTTCCCAGGCAGCCAACCTCATCCTCGTCGCAGGCTACCAGCACAAGGCGCTCGAAGACCGCCAGGACGCCACCTCGACCCGCAACGACAAGTCAAGCGACCTCGCGCCCCTCGCCTTGCAGTTCAACCGCCGGGACGGCTCCGGTCTCACCTACGGGACGCTTGCCTACACCGCCGGACAGCTCGATCTCGATGCCGTGCTCGAAGCCGCAGACATCGCCAGCGGCCGCGACACGCGCGGGCATTTCGACAAGTGGAACCTCGATCTCGCCCGCCTGCAGACGACTCCTCTGTCCAACCTCACGCTCTTCGGCCGGCTCTCCGCGCAATGGGCGGGCAAGAACCTGGATTCTTCCGAGCGCTTCCTCCTGGGCGGGGCTACGGGTGTGAGGGCCTATCCGCAAGGCGAAGGTTTGGGGGACGAGGGCTGGCTCTTGCAGCTCGAGGCGCGCTACCGGCTGGGCGCCTTTGAGCCCTATCTCTTCTACGACGCCGGCGCGGTCCGCGTCAACGCCAAGCCCGACGGCATCACCCCGGCAGTTGCCGACAACCACCGCCTCATCAGCGGCGCGGGGCTGGGGCTGCGCCTTGCCAGCGGGCCGTGGAACCTGGATGCGGCCATCGCCTGGCGCAACCAAGGCGGCCAACCGCAATCGGACAGCCAGGATCACAACCCGCGCGCCTGGCTGGCAGCAAGCTGGAGGTTCTGACCTTTGCCGATGCAGGTTGCTGCGCACGTGCCCAATGTCATTCAACCCAGATTGTCCATTACTTCCGGCTCTTTCCCGGCAGCATCAAGAGCCCGCAACTGGTCGAGTTCCTGATCGCGCTCACGCGCCAAATCAAGGGCAAGCTGCTGATCATTTGGGACGGCCTCATGGCCCACAAGAGCCAATTGCTGCGCGAATTCGTCGCATCGAAGGGCGATCACATCGTGCTCGACTACCTGCCGGCCTACGCCCCGGAACTCAATCCGGTCGAATACGTCTGGGGTTATCTCAAAAATCGGGAGATCGCCTCTCTTTACAAAAAAGGGCACCATAATCTTTGCCCGCTCGCCAACACAGGGAGAAACCCATGACCGGACTCAATCACACCTACCGCCTGATCTGGAGCGATGTCGCCGGCGTCTTCGTCGCCGTCGCCGAAATCGCCCGCGTGCGTGGCAAGCGGGCTTCTTCCGCCGTGCTCATCGCGGCGGCACTGTCCGTGCTGGGGCTTTCTGCCCAGGCAGCCAATCTGCCCACGGGCGGACAGATCACCGCAGGCGCCGGCACCATCAGCCAGTCCGGCAACACCCTCACTATCACCAGGCAAGCCCCAAGATGGCCGCCGACTGGCAGAGCTTTTCCATTGACCAGGGCTACCGGGTGAATTTCGCGCAGCCGGGAAGCCATGCCGTGGCGCTCAACCGCATGCTGGGCAGCAAGCCTTCGGTCATCGACCTGATGAAAGCGTTGCTGAAAGAGGCGCTCTAGGCAAGTGCTGGAAGGCGAGATGGCCGAATTTCTGGGGGCGGCGCCGGGCGAACGGACAGAGCGTCGCAACGGCTAGCGTGCTGGCGACTCAAGCCGCGGTCTGGTGACTCGGATCGGCAAGCTGGAGTTGCGCGTGCCGCGGGACAGGAATGGCGAATTCTCCACGGCCCTGTTCGAGCGCGATGCCAGGAGCGAGAAGGCCCTGGTGGCGGCCTTGGCCGAAAGGTATGTGCAAGGCGTCTCCAGCCGCAAGGTCAAGGTTATCACCGAAGAGCTCTGTGGCCACAGCTTTTCGGCCAGTGCCATCAGCAGCATCAACAAAGGGCTTGACGAGGCGCTGGCGCGGTTTGCCAACCGCCCCCTTACCGAAGCCTACCCTTACCTGATCCTCGATGCCCGTTACGAGAAAGTACGGGATGCGGGCGTGATCAGCCACCGGGCGGTACTGATTGCCATCGGCATCAATTGGGAAGGACAACGACAGGTGTTGGCCGTTGAGTTGGCCAACCGCGAGAGCCAGAGTGCGTGGCGCGACTTTCTGATTCGACTCAAGGAGCGTGGCCTGTCCGGTGTCGAATTCGTCGTTGTCCTTCGACCATGCGGGCCTCAAGAAAGCTATCCGCGAGGTGCTGACCGAAGCCGCCTGGCAGCGCTGCTCTGTGCATTTCCTTGAGGATGCCCTGGACGACCTGCCAAGGAAGGCGGACGACGATTGTCTTCAGGAGCTACGCTGGATTTACGACCGCCGCGACATCCAGGAGACCCATCGTGACCTCTCGGCCTGGATCGCCAAATGGGCGGGCAAGTATCCGAAACGGGTCGATTGGGTGGAAGCGAACATCACCGAGACGCTGACGTTTTACCGATTGCCGCGCGAGCATCACAAGCACATGAAGCGCACGAACATGCTGGAGCGGCTCAACGAGGAGATCAAGCGCCGCACTCGCGTGGTGCGGATCTTCTCTAACGCCGAGTCCTGCCTGCGGCTGATCCGCGCGCTGTGCGTCGAAACCCACGAGGCGTGGCTTAAGGACAGCCGTTGAAACTGTCGAAAAAGGGGCGAATCCACCTTAAACGATTGGGGGGTACTCTGGCAGAAGTGACCCCATGCCAAAATTCAAACCCTGCAACTACGCCCAAATGACCATGCTGCCCATCTCCCTCGAAAACCAGATCCTCCCCGGCAGCCTGGAGCACACCATCCACGAAGTGGTCGAAAAGCACATGGACCTTTCGGTCTTCGACCAGCGCTACAACAACGACGAAACAGGCGCAACCGCCATTCATCCCAAAATCCTGCTCAAAGTCATTTTGCTGGCTTACGCCCGCGGCTTGCTCAGTTCCCGACAAATCGAGCGCGCCTGCGTCGAAAACGTCACCTTCATCGCGCTCGCCTGCGGGTATTCCCCCGACCACAGCACCATCGCCAACTTCGTCTCAACCATGCAGGCAGAAATCGAGAGCCTCTTCTGCGACGTCCTGCTGGTGTGCGAAGAGATGAACCTGCTCGGCGGCTCGCACTTCAGCCTGGACGGGGTCAAACTCTCCGCCAACGTCTCCAAAGAGTGGAGCGGCACCTTCGACGAACTCAAGCGCAAGCGCGATAAGTTGCAGGAGAAACTGCAGCAGGCGATGGCAGAGCATCGGCAGGCCGACGCCCAGCCCGAGGTCGAGTTGGAACGCCAGCAGCAGCGCGAGAGACGCCTGCAGCGGGCAGTCGAACGGTTGGAGCAGTTCCTGCAGAGCGAACAGCCCAAGACCGGCAGCGACGGCAAAGAAATCCAGAGCAACGCGGTGGACAACGAATCGGTCAAGATGCCCACCGCCCACGGCGTCGTGCAGGGCTACAACGCCCAGGCGCTGGTTGATTCCAAACATCAAATCATCCTCGCCGCCGAAGCCTTCGCCACCCAGGACCATGACAACCTCGAGCCAATGTTGACGGGTGCGAAAAAGAATCTCAAGGCGATTGGCAAGGACGAGACCTTCTTTCAGGGCAAGACCCTGACCGCAGACAGCAACTATCATAGTGTGGAGAGCCTGGTGTTCTGCCAGACTGAAGGAGTGGACGCCTACATCCCCGACATCCACTTCCGCAAACGGGATGAGCGCTTCGCCGATCGAGACCGTTTCAAGGGTGGACGGCAGAAAGAAGCGCCTTTCTCGCTGACGGATTTCACGTTCGACCCCGACCGACAACGGTATCTCTGTCCCCAGGGCAGGGAACTCACCCTGCACGCCCGCAGCCAGCGCAACCGCTATCGCATCTACGACGTCTACCACGCCCGCCCCCAGGACTGCGCCGCCTGTCCGCTGCGCGAACGCTGCCTGAGCAAGCCCTCCGCTTCCCGCCGCTATCTCTCCGTTCCGACCGCGCAGCCGCCCAATCTGCTCGACGAGATGAAGGCCAAAATTGACAGTCCACAGGGCAAGAAGATTTACGCCCGCCGTTTAGCGATGGTCGAGCCGGTCTTTGCGAACATTTGCGTTCACAAACACATGAACCGCTTCACGCTGCGCTCGAAAGCCAAAGTGGATGTACAATGGAGATTGTACGCACTGGTGCACAATATTGGTAAAATCTGCGTGTTTGGGACGTTGAATTAGCCGAGAACGAGAGCAAAGCCCTGCCCCAACCGCCTGGCATGCCCCCTCACCCCGCCGCGCCAGCCGCCCCAGGCAGGTTTCGCTCCGCGAAAAACGGTTTTTCGACAGTTTCGTTACCTGAACAGGATGCTGCTCGCGGAGCAGAAAAAGGAGGCGTTGAGACTGGCCGCCTGAGGCAACCGCCGATCACGGAAGACGAGGCCGAGGCCTACCTGGCTGCCGATCTCAGGACGGCGCTGAACGCGACACTACTGCCCGGTGCTGGCGAACGATCCCGAGGAGCGGCTGGCTGCCATCGCCGACTTCACGTTCAACCTCGGCGCAGGACGGCTGTAGACCTCGACGCTGCGGAGACGGATCAACCAGCGGAACTGAGTTGCCGCCGTGCGAGAACTACGGCGGTGGGTGTATGGCGGTGGCCGGATTTTGCCAGGTCTCATTGCCCGGCGAGAGGATGAAGTAACGATGTTGATTTGTTGTCCTTCGACAGTTACTTCTCCGTCACCCGGTCATCGAGCCCCAGTTCCCGCAAAGCATTCCGGGTTTCCTAGATAGACTGCTCCGAGAGTCCATCGGACGGGCTTACTTCGACCGCGATGGTAAGCTTCAAGCCCGGCGTGGCCGCAAAGCGGGAGAGCACCTTGGTGTAGAAGTTCATCCATTTCTGCGGAGGAACTTCACCAGACCATCGGATGCCGGCAATCTTCGCTGGCCTGGGAACAGGCGGGGTCGGCGCCGGTTGAGGTTCAATCGGTGTTTCACTTGGTTCCGCACCTCCCCCTGCCCCTGTTCCAGCTCCGATGCCGTTTCCTTGCTCGGAAGCCCCCACCGCCGGTGGCATAGTTTGAGCATTCAGGTAGTCCCGTGCCGCTTCAGCCGTAATGACGAACATGTCATCGGAGAATTCGATGTCCGTCGGGCTTACGCTCTGATTGAATGCGAATGGCTGATATTTGCCGGAAGCACCTTTCCCCACGTAAGCCAGTATTCCACTCTCGACACCGCGCGCGATGGTTTCCTTGATCGTCTCCGCGTTCAGCAAGCGGGGGAAGACGGGCGACGCGTAGAACGCATCGCGGACGGATTTGGTCGCCCATTCCTTGAAAGCGGGTGGCCAGTTCCGCACCAAGAAGTTCGGGCTCACACCCTTCTCCACGTCGCCATCGGCGGACAGCCGGTTAAGGATGTTGGAGATTGGGGTATCCGCCGCACTCGAATGGACGAGCCCGAGATCGACCATCTTCACCGTATTGTCCTTGGCCAGCAGGAACAGGTGCTTGTAGGCTCGCCAGATGGATTCCTTCAGGTCACGCTTGGCCTTGTGAATGTTCTCGGCGAGCTGCCTCTTCTGCGCCTCATCGAGCTTGAGATCGTCTGCCTCATCGCTGATGGCCTGCCATGCCAGGATTTTCCTGGCTTCTTCCCGCATAGGTTGGGCAGAATCGGGAACGACCCAAATGATTGCGCTCTTAAACGTCCTCGATGTCGTGCCGCAATCACGAATCATGGCCTCAACAAATTGACGGGTTGCCTTCTCATCTTCCATCGTCCGGTCGAGGTCGGCAATGACGAGACTGATCACCGGCCGGTCGGCAATCTGAATGCGCTTCTCGGGGAAAAACACCCGCTCGACAAACTCCTTCGGTGCAAAGATCTTTTGAATCTCCCGTTTGATCTCTTCGTCCACCTGCGGCCCCTGCACAGTCGCCCGCCGGTCGGCGAAGCGCTTGTTCAGGTTTTCCTTCAGGCTGAACTTATAGCGGGTCTTCTCGACGTTCAGGTAGTAGCAGGCGTCGGTGAGCGTCTCCAGGACGGTCTCGACGTTCCCGATGTCGCTTTCGGGTTCCCCCACAGCGAGCCGGATCTCCGGAACACTGGCCTCCTGCGCCTCAGCGCCGACCTGCCCGCCGTTGGATTCGAAGAAGATCGTGCTGGCCACCTTGCGGTGGAGCCTGGCCTTCTTGATGGCGTCACAGGCCTCGGAATCGAGCCGCACGGCGTGGGCGTCCTTCTTGCCGGCGATATCCGTGGTAACTGCCGCCTCCAGTTTGGTTTCGCCAAGCTGCTCGAACACGGCGGCACGGAACATGGGGTCATCCAGCGGCGCCGTGCCCAGGGTGATCAAGGGATCGCGCTGCGCCCCCTTGTAGCCCTCCTGGTAGGCCCGGGACACCCACAGGGCCAGCAGACGCAGGATGCCACGCGTTTGTTGGAACCGGGGCAGGGTCTGCCACTTCCGCTCGAAGACGGAAATCACCATCGGATGGAACGGGTAGGTAGCGCGGAATTCCTCGCGGGCCAAGTCCGGATTGATCAGGTTCGGCAGCTGCAACCGATTCTCCTGAATCCAGTCGGCATAGGCCCTACAGGTGTTTTCAGCGTCCTTGTCGAGGATCACTCGGCCATCCGGGGTCACGGCCCGTTCGTCCCATTCGAACAGCCGGCGGCGAATGATCTCGGAGGTCTCCGATTCCACCGATACGATCACCGCCTTGCCCAGCCGATCCAGCAAGTTTTTCAAGCGCTGCTGATCCGCCTCATCCTTGTCCGTGTAGGACAGTTCCGACGCCGGGATCGAACCCACCAGCACCGCGTTGTTGCGCCCGTGGATCGTCTCGGACAGCGCCTGGATGAATTGTAGAGCTTGTTGTGCCAGCCCCGGTCGCGATAGGTGCTGACATAGTTCAGCACCTCGTCCATCAGGATCAGGCAGGGACGATTTGCCGGCAGTAGCTTTTCGATCACATTGCCTTTGGGTTCGGTGAAGTCGGCATCATGCTGGGCGACATGGGCAAAGGATTCCTCCCCACCCAATTGCCAGGCAAGCTCCCCCCAAGGGGTTCGGTCAGGAACGTCCGCTCGAAAAAAGTTGCAGCGTCACGATAATCCTTGGGCGCGGTGCCCACTACGCAGACTGCCAACGGAAAAGAAAATGTTCAGCATCGGGCGCTACTTCGGCGACGATTCGCAATTGACCGCCTTCGTGAGGCTCGATCCCAAGGAGGCGTTGCAAAAGCCGGCGGCGAAGGAGTAGAAAATGGGGCCGGGTAACCGGCCCCTTTGGCCGCGCTTGGCGAGTTTCATGTGCCGCCGGTCGATGTCCACTTCGGGGGTAGAGACCTCGCAACCAGGTACCCGGCGCCCGTCCAAGGCCTCGATACCCGGTAAGCGTCCGACAATTGTGCGATTTAAGACAAAACGCACGGGTCAGACGCTTTAGTCTTTGAATATCAAAGAGTTACCGACATGGCATCTTGTTTGCTTTGATGCCGGTCATGGATACGCGCTCTCGCATCATCATCAACGACACCACGCTGCGCGATGGCGAGCAGTCGGCCGGGGTCGCCTTTTCTCTCGAAGAGAAACTTGCCATTGCGCGCGAGCTCGACGCGCTCGGCGTGCCCGAAATGGAGGTCGGCATTCCGGCGATGGGCGAGGAGGAACGCGAGAGTATCCGCGCCGTTGCCGCCCTGGGGCTCAAGGCGCATCTGATGGTCTGGAGCCGTCTCGCCAGCGCCGACATCCATGCCTGCGCCGGACTCGGTGCCACGCTGATCGACATCTCGGCGCCGGTTTCGGATCAGCATTTACGGCACAAACTGGGCCGCGATCGCCCCTGGCTGCTTGCCGAGATTACGCGTCGGATCGCCCAAGCGCGCGATGCAGGTTTCGAGGTCTGTCTTGGCGGCGAGGACGCTTCGCGCGCCGACCTGGATTTTTTGCGGTGCGTGCTCGAGACGGCCGAGCGCGCCGGCGCCAGGCGCTTTCGCTTTGCCGACACGCTCGGCATCCTCGATCCTTTCGCGGTGTTCGAGCGCATCGCCGCCTTGCGTGCGGCAAGTGACCTCGAGATCGAGATGCATGCTCATGACGACCTGGGTATGGCCACCGCCAACACGCTTGCGGCTGCCAAGGCCGGCGCAACGCACCTCAATACGACGGTCAATGGCCTGGGCGAGCGCGCTGGCAATGCGCCGCTCGAAGAGGTAGTGATGGGGCTCGAGCGCATCTACGGAATGCGTACTGGCATCGACCTGAAAGGCTTTCCCGGCGTTTCCCACCGCGTCGCCCATGCTTCCGGTCGGCCCGTGCCGTGGCAAAAGAGCATCGTCGGCGAGGGAGCATTTACGCACGAGGCGGGTATCCACATCGATGGCCTCATCAAGCACCCGAACAACTACCAGGGGTTCGATCCGGCATTGGTTGGCCGCTCCCACCGCTTCGTGCTGGGCAAGCATTCAGGGACGCATGCCGTGCAGGCCGTGATGGCCAATCTCGGCATCGAACTCACCGAATCGGCGGCACGTCGCCTTGTGACGCACCTGCGTGCCTTCGTCGCTCGCGCCAAACGTTCCCCGAACGAGGCCGAGCTGCTCGTCCTGGCCGAGATGACGTGCGCGCCTGGATCGCACCCAGCGGAAAGGAATAGCGTATGAATGCCCACACCGATGATTTCGTCGCCGAACTGACCGGTCTCGAATCCGCCGAGGATTTTCTCGATTATTTCGGTATCGACTACCGCCCCGCCATCGTTGAGGTCAACCGGCTGCACATCCTCAAGCGTTTCCACGATTACCTCGAAGCTCATCGCCAGCGATCGGGCGAGCCTGGCTATGCGGAGTATCGCGCCCTGCTGGTGCGCGCGTACGAGGATTTCGTGCATTCAGACGCCTATACCGAAAAGGTGATGCGCGTCCATCAGAAAGCTGCCGGCATCGCGCGCGTGTCGATCGCTTCCCTCATCCGCAAAGGTCGGCAGCCATGATCCTAAAAACCCCAGTTGACCGCTTCTCAAGGCGAAAAATGTCTTCGAGAATCAGAGCTTGCCGCACCTTTTCCCCTCACCGAGAGGGTAACCCCGCTACGCACCCACTGGCACGCGCCGGCGGGCGCCTGGCTTTGTTGCTCCTCCTTGCAGGCATGAGCCTGCGGCGTCGTCGCGTCGCGCCATGCACCCGCCTGCACGCACCATTGGGCGCGTTCAACTGAGGTATTTAGGATGATCGACGGCGCACGCTGGGATTACGGCGATGCGGTGCGCGTGACGCGCAACGTGAGAAACGACGGCACCTATCCCGGGGCGGCCACCGGTGAACTCTTGGTGCGGCGCGGCAGTGTCGGCTATGTCGTCGATATCGGTACTTTCCTGCAAGACCAGATCATCTACTCGGTGCATTTTCTCGAGGCCGGCAAGATCGTCGGTTGCCGCCAGGAAGAACTGATCGACCTCGATGAGCCCTGGGTGCCGAGCCGTTACGAGGTGCGCGAGCGCGTGCGCACTGTCAAGGCGCTCGTCATCGATGGCGAAGTGCTCGTGCCGCTCGGCGCGATCGGCGAAATCCTCAGGGTGATCCGGGAAACCGACCCGCCCGTCTACCATCTTCATTTCGACTGCCAGCCGGGCCGCGTTTTCGTCGTGCCGGAGGCGGCGCTGGAAGCGCTGGAGCCGCGCCATGACTGAAGCGGCCAGCCCCTGGCTCGTCCTCAAGCTGGCGCACGAGTTCTACGGCAAGTCGCCGCAGGCGCTCGCTGCCGAGGAGAGTCGGCGCATCGCCGTGATCGCGCAAAGGCAGGCCGAGATCGAGCGGCGCGTCCTCGCCAGCGTCGAAGCCGCCGGCGTCGTGCTTCCCGCGGCAATCATCGAGCGCGCGCTCGCCGAAATCCGCGCGCGCTACGACAGCGAAGACGACTACCGCGCCGATCTTATGCGCGCCGATCTTTCCCCGGACAGCCTGCGCGCCGCCGTCGAGCACGACCTCCTCGTCGAGGCCGTGCTAGAGCGGGTCGCCGGCCGCGCCCCAATGGTGAGCGACACCGACGTCGAAATCTTCTACCTGCAGAACCACGCGAAATTCGCCAAGCCCGAAACGCGCACGCTGCGCCACATCCTCGTCACCATCAACGACGCCCTGCCCGGCAGCGAGCGTCATGCCGCCGCCGCGAAGATCGCCGCAATTCTCGCGCGCTTACGCAAGGATCCCACACGCTTTGCCGAGCAGGCGCTCAAGCATTCGGAATGCCCGACGGCGATGAACGGCGGGCTGCTCGGCACGCTGCCGCGCGGCCAGCTGTATGCCGCGCTCGATGCCGTCGCTTTTGCTTTGCCGGCGGGCTCTCTCTCCGACATCGTCGAATCGCCGCTGGGTTTCCACATCCTATGGTGCGAGAAAATCGATCCCGCGCGTACCGTGCCGCTTGCCGAGGCCCGGGAAAAAGTGCGCGCGCATCTGACCGAGCAGCGCCGGCAGGCGGCGCAAAAGGCGTGGATCGCGTCGCTGCCCGCGGCTTGAGCTACTCCGCTTCGCTGGTGCCATCCTTACGCGGCACCGTCTGCGGATCGCAGATGATGGGGCGGTAGATCTCGACCCGGTCGCCGGAGCGCAAGACCGTGTCCGGCTTGACGATCCGGCCAAAGATGCCCACCTTTTGCTTAGCCAGATCGATGTGCGGGAACTGCTTGAGGATGCCCGAGCGCGCGATGGCCTGCTGTACCGTCGTGCCCTCGGGCACCTCGATGTTGAGCCAGATCTGGCCACCGGGCTCGGCATAGGCGATGCCGATCTGCATTTACACGCCCTCCGGAGAAAGATCGGCGCCGGCGGCAGCAGCCCGGCGCGCCGCGAGGCGGGCTTCGAGCACGCGCTTGGCAGCGAGCAGAACGCCCAGAGCGAAAAAGCCGCCGGGTGGAAGGATCATCATCAGCGCGCCGTTGAAGTCCTTGGCCAGCGTCGTTTCGAGGAAGGAAAAGCCTGGGCCGAGCAAGAGGCTCGCCTGCGCGAATAGCGTGCCGCTGCCGAAAAGTTCGCGCACGAGGCCGATGACCGTCAGCGCGAAGGTAAAGCCGAGACCCATGAACAGGCCGTCGATTGCGGCATCGACCACCGGCGATTTCGAGGCGAAGGCTTCGGCGCGGCCGAGGATCGCGCAGTTGACGACGATCAGCGCGATGAACAGCCCGAGCACCTTGTAAAGGTCGTGCAGCCAGGCGTTGAGCGAGAGATCGACGAGGGTGACCAACGTAGCGATGACGACGACGAAGACAGGAATGCGCACCGCCGGACTGACGAAATCGCGGATCAGTGCGATGATGATGTTCGAGACCGTCAGCACGGCCGTGGTGGCGAGCCCCATGCCGAGCCCGTTGGTGCCGCTGGTCGTGACGGCCAGTGTCGGGCACAAAGCAAGCAGCTGGGCGAAGACGACGTTGTTGTGCCACAAACCATCCTGGATGAGTTGACGCATTTTCATTGCAGGATCTCCTCACGATGGAGGGCGAAGAATTCGAGACCGCTTTTCACCGCCTTGACGACCGCGCGCGGCGTGATGGTCGCGCCGGTGAACTGGTCGAACACGCCGCCGTCTTTCTTCACCGCCCACTTCTCGGCGGGCGGATCGCCGAGCGACTTGCCGTCGAAAGCAAGAATCCACTTCGACTTGGCGATATCGATCTTGTCGCCCAGACCCGGCGTCTCGGCATGCTTGACGACGCGCGCACCGAGGAGCCGCCCCTCGATATCGACGCCCATCAGCACGACGACGTCGCCTGCATAGCCGCGCGCGGCCATGCGGAACACTGCGCCGGTGATTCTGCCTGCCTTGCGCGCGCGATAGACCGTTATGGGCGTCATGTCGTCCGCACCAGCACCTCGTGCCGTCTTGCCAGCGCCGATTTTCACGGTGTCGTTGAGCAAATCGTTGTCGCTCGACTCGGCGGGCAGCACCTGGGCGAGCGATGCGGCGAGGTCATCCGCCTCGGCTTTCGCGATGCCTTCGTGCGTGAGGTGCTTGCCGAGCACCAAGGCGGCGGCGCACAGCATCGCAACCAAGCCCAGCGAAACACCTTGATAGACCAGCTTGTCGCGCCAAAGAGCGATGTCCATTGCCTAAGTCTCCAAGGGCCGGCCTTTGCGGTCGCGGCCATAGATGCGCGGCTTGACGAGGCGGTCGATGACGGGCGTCATGGCATTCATGAGCAGCACCGCGAAGGCAACACCCTCGGGATAGCCGCCGTAGGTGCGAATCAACCACGTCAGCAAGCCGCAGCCAAGGCCGAAAATCAGTTGGCCGATGCGCGTGTTGGGCGAGGTGACGTAGTCGGTGGCGATGAAAAAGGCGCCCAGCATCGCCGCGCCCGAGAGCAGATGCGCGGAAGCCGAGAGGTAGCGCGCCGGATCGACCTCATGGGCGATCAGCGCCGGGATGGCGATGCCGGTGAGCATCGCGAAGGGAATGTGCCAGGAAATGATGCGCAACCAGAGGAGCACGAGGCCGCCTGCGGCGATCAAGAACGCCGAGGTCTCGCCCAGGCTGCCGGCGCGCTCACCGACGAAAGAGAGCGCCGGCGGGGTCGTATTGAGAAGGTCGATGCCGCGCGAAAGCTCAGTCTTGGAAAAACCCAGCAGCGTGGCGCTGGTCACTGCGTCGACGTTCGGAATACCGTTCAATACGATCTGCAAACCCTGCACGAAATCCGGTGCGCCCGCCGAACCGATCGGTAGCGGTGCGATCCATTGCGTCATGGCGACCGGGAAGGAGATCAAGAGCGCAACACGCGCCACCATCGCCGGGTTGAAAAGATTTTGGCCGAGACCGCCGAACATCTGCTTGGCGACGACGGTGGCGAACAGGCCGCCGATCGCGCCGAGCCACCAAGGCGCCCAGGGCGGAAGCGACAGGGCGAGCAGCCAGCCGGTGAGCGCGGCCGAGCCGTCGAGGAGCACAGGCATGGCACGGCGCCGCATCAGGTGCAGGCAGAAGGCTTCGCCGAAGAGGGCGGACAACACGGTGATCCACCACAGATGCACGGCCGGCCAGCCATAGAGCCAAAAACCGTAGAGCGTCGCCGGCGCGAGCGCGAGCATGACCTTGGCCATGATGAGCGAGATGCTTCCACCCGCATGGGCATGGGCGTGCGGCGAGGAAAGCGGTGTGACAGTCAGTTTCGCCGTGCTCATGCCGTCGTCTCGCTTTCTGCTGCCTTGCCGACCGCGGCAGCGGCCTCGGCAGCCTTTTGCGCCATGCGCTCAGCCTTGCGGCGTGCGGCGGCCTCGGCCTTTTCCTTCGCTTCGCGCTCGAGGCGCTCGGCGCGCAGGGAGGCAAGGCGCTTGGCGGCCTCGTTGCGCAGTTGTGCGCGGGCCTGCGCAGCGAGTTCGCCCTTGGCATGGTTGAAATACTGCACCAGCGGGATGTGCGACGGGCAGACATAGGCGCAGCAACCGCAGGCGATGCAATCCTTGAGGCCGAGATCGACGGCGGCGGATAGCGCCCCGGCGGCAATACGCGCCGACATTTCAAGCGGCAAGAGCCCAACCGGGCAGGCGCGCACACACGAAGAACAGCGGATGCAGGGGCCGGCTTCGTGCGCGGCGGTCTCGGCGGCGGTCAGCGCGAGAACGCCGCTCGTGCCCTTGACGACGGGCACGCGCGCGTGCGGTAGCAAGCTGCCCATCATCGGCCCACCCATCACGAGTCGTGCCGGCGCCGCCTTGAGACGGGCGAAAGCCAGCACCTCCTCGACGAGCGCGCCGACTGGCACGCGGATGTTGCCGGGAAAGGCGATGGCGCCGCCATTGACGGTGACGATGCGCTCGACGAGCGGACGCCCCTTGCCTAACGCCTCATACACCGCGTAGGCCGTACCGACGTTATGCACCAAAACGCCAAGATCCGTGGTGCGCCCGTCGGCGGGCACTTCCTGGCCTGTGAGGGTCGAGAACAGGTGTTTTTCCGAACCCATCGGATAGCGCGATGGCACCGGTCTCACGCCGATCTCGTGCCAGGGCCGTGCGGCCTCGCGCATCGCAGCGATGGCTTCGGGCTTGTTGTCCTCGATGCCGACGAGCGCCCGTCGCGCGCCGGTCGCTCGCATCATCAGGCGAATGCCTGTGACGATTTCCGGGGCGGCATCGCGCATGAGACGGTCATCGCAGGAAAGATAGGGTTCGCACTCGCCGCCGTTCAAAATCAGTGTATGAATCTTCGCCTTGAGGGCGAGGCCGAGCTTGAGCGCCGAGGGAAAGGTCGCGCCGCCCAGCCCCACCACGCCGGCGGCGGCGATGCGCTGCGTGATTTCCTGCGCTGACAGCGTGAAGGGATCGACGGGCTCCGTCTCGATCCAGGCATCCTCGCCATCTGCCTCGATGATGATCGCGGCGACGGGCAGCCCCGATGGATGGGGTGCGGTGACATCACGGATGGCTGCAACCGTTCCCGAGGTCGGCGCGTGGATCGCGGCGGAGGTTGCGCCTTGCGCCTCGGCGATGAGCTGTCCTTTTTTTACTTTCTGCCCCGCGAGCACGATAGGCCGTGCGGCCGCGCCAATATGCTGTTGTAGCGGAACAAAGAGCCGCTCGGGCAGAGGCAGGCAGCGTAAGGGCGCATCAGCGGCGGGGCGCTTGTGGTCGTGCGGATGCACGCCCCAATGGGTCGCTTCGATCAGCGCGAGAAATTTTTCCATCAGGCCCATGCCGATACGTCCTGTTGCGGTTTGGGCCAGACCCAGTGCTGTAGGGTGACGGGCACAGGCTCCATCTTGAGCGCCTCGGTCGGGCAGCGGTCGACGCACTTGGCGCAGCCTGTGCAGGCTTCGCGCAGCACGCTGTGGATTTGCTTGGCGGCGCCGATGATGGCGTCCGTTGGACATTCCTTGAGGCAGCGGCAGCAGCCGATACAGATTTCCTCCTGCACGACAGCGATCTTCGGTCCCTCATCGGCGACGGCCGACAGATCCACGCTGATGCCCAAGAGCTTGGCGAGCGCCTCGACGAGCGCCTTGCCGCCGGGCGGGCAGATCGTCGGAGGCGCCTCGCCCTTTGCGATGGCGGTCGCTGCGCCGGGGCAGCCGGGAAAGCCGCACTGGCCGCAGTTTGTGCCCGGCATCAGCGCCTCGATGGCGGCGACTTCTGCATCGGCCTCGACGGCGAACTTTTTTGCCGCAAAACCGAGGCCAAAACCCAAGACGAGGCCGAGAAGGGTGAGCGAGAGGATGGCGGCGGTCATGATTACTTGAAGTTCAAGCCTGAAAAACCCATGAAGGCGAGCGCCAAGAGGCTCGCCAGCACGAAGCTGATCGGCGCACCGGCGAAAGCAGCGGGCACGCGCGCGAGCGCCAGCCGCTCGCGCAGGCCGGCGAAGATCAAAAGCACCAGCGTGAAACCGAGCGCCGAGCCGAAGCCGGCGACCATGCTGTGTACGAAGCTGCTCTTTTCCATCACGTTGAGCAGCGCGATGCCCAGCACCGCGCAATTGGTGGTGATGAGCGGAAGATAAATGCCGAGTGACTGATAGAGCTCGGGGCTGCTCTTTTTCACGACCATCTCGACGAACTGCACCGTCGCAGCGATGACGAGGATGAAGGTGAGGATGCGCAGAAAACCGAGGTCAAAGGGCTGCAGCAGCCAGTGCTCGAGCATCCAGGTTGCCGCCGAGGCGAGTGTAATGACGAAGGTCGTCGCCATGCCCATGCCCAGCGCGCTATCCATGTTCTTCGACACGCCCATGAACGGGCATAGCCCGAGGAACTTGATGAGCACCACGTTATTCACGAGGGCTGTCGTTACGAGAAGGATCAGGTATTCGCTCATCATGGCTGTTATCACTCCACGGTTTCATAGGCAGATTCCGTGCCACCGCTCTTTGACATGCGTCAGCTTGGTGCGCTGCAACGCAACCTCGCACCAAAGCGGGGTTTTTTCAGCCCGTACGGCGCTCGGTCGTTTTTGTCGTATTCGCGACAGATAGATCGGAAACGCTACAA
Organism: Caldichromatium japonicum; assembly: GCF_011290485.1. Lineage (GTDB taxonomy): Bacteria > Pseudomonadota > Gammaproteobacteria > Chromatiales > Chromatiaceae > Thermochromatium > Thermochromatium japonicum. The sequence continues at coordinate 2,425,463 of NZ_CP048029.1, forward strand.
ACAGGCGGGATTGCGGGCCGTCCTACCCGCGCCGACTTTGTTAGGCACGGATCATGCAGTGCCATTGCCGAAATGGATAGGAAAGCCACGCTATGAGTACAACCAAACAACAGGCCGACGCCGCCCTCAGTCCTGTGTTCCGCGAGGCTGTCACCCAGGCGGACATCGCGATCTCGATCACCGATCCGCAGGCGAACATCCTTTACGTGAATCCGGCCTTTGAGCGTGTCACGGGCTTTTCAGCCGCTGAGGCAATCGGCCGGAACCAGTCGATGCTGTCTGCGAAGGCGACGCCGGTGGCGCTTTACGCCGACATGTGGAAGAAGATTTCCGCCGGTCATCCTTGGAGCGGCCGCCTCGTCAACCGCCGCAAGGATGGCGGGGAGTATCTCGCCGACCTGCTGATCACGCCGGTGCTCGACGCACAGGGCAGGATCAGCCACTACCTCGGCATCCACCGCGACATCACGGCGGTGCATCGGCTCGAATGCCAAGTCAACAACCAAAAGGCACTGATCGAATCGGTCGTCGACGCCGCGCCGCTCGCCATCGCCCTGCTCGACGGCGAGGATTGCGTCGTCCTCGACAACCACGAGTACAAAAAGCTCATGGGCGATCTAGGCATGGCCGAGCCGGCGAGCCTGATCCTCGACGCGGTGCGCGCCAATCTCGGCCACGGTATCGGTCCGGCACGGGAAGGCGCGCTCGCCTTTGCCGACCGGGAGATCCGCATCGACCCACCTGGCCACCGCCCGGCGCGCTGGTTTTCTTGCTCCGGCGCTTGGGTGAAGAGCGTCGATGAAGGCACCGAGGCTTTCTTTGGCCGGCAAGACAGCCTCTACCTGCTCTTGATTGCCAAGGAGATCACCCAGCAGCGCGCACAGCAAGAAAAGGCGCGCATGGCTGCGCTGATGGCCATGATGGCCGAGGAAAACCGCATCGGCGGCCTGCGCGAAAGTCTGTCGGCGGCCCTGTTCCAGATGGAGGGGTTACTCAATGTCGTCGGCTCGGTGGTGGCCATGCTGCAACGGCGCGGACAGCATGACTCCACGGCCGCGGCGCTGGGCGAGGCGGTACGTGCCGGAGAAAAAGCCCTCGAGACGCTGCGGCGCGCCATTCCCGAGCCAAGCGGCGAGGCGGCGGCAGCGACCAACCTCAATGAAATCCTGCGCGATGTGCTCGATCTGTCGACCGGGCGCCTGCTTGCCGCCGGAGTGACCGTGAGCTGGAAGCCTCAGGCCGTGCTGCCGACGATCCAGGGCTATCCGATCCGCTTGCGTGCGTTGTTCAAGGCGCTCATCGACAATGCGCTCGAGGCGATGAACACCAAAGGCTGGCTGGCGCGCGAGCTGACGCTCATCACGCGCACACGGCCCGAGGGGGTCGAGGTCGTCGTCGAGGACAGCGGTCCGGGCATTGCACCCGAACTGCATCTGAAGGTATTCGAGCCTTTTTTCACGACCAAACCTCGGCACAGCGGCACGGGCCTGGCGATGGCGCAACAAATCGTCGCCGATCACGGCGGCACGATCGAGATCGACCCACGTCATGCGGCCGGCTGCCGACTGCGCGTGGTGCTGCCCGTCGGCGCCGGAGAGGCGGCGCGATGAGCGTGCCGTTTTGCCATCTTTCCATCGAGGCGCTCTATCGCGTAAGCCAGGTGCTGTCGCGCTCGCTCGACTACCGCCAGACCCTGGGCGAGGTGCTCGATGCCCTTGCCCAAGCAGGGCTCGTCCGCGGCCTCGTCAGCATCGTCGATCCCGTCAGCGGCGAGCTGGCCATCACCGCCTTGCACGGCCTAGACGAGGCGGCCTACGCGCCGGTGCGTTACCAGTCGGGCGAAGGCGTGCTCGGTATCGCACTCGAAGAAGGCGAAATCGTCGCGATCGAGAATGTCGGCCGCGACCCGCGCTTTCTCAACCGGCTCGGCATCTACGACCCCGCCCTACCCTTCGTCGCCGCGCCGATCGCCGCTGGCGGCCGCCGGCTGGGGGTGTTGGCCGTGCAGCCCGATCTGCCCGCCGGCGCCGCGCTCGAGGATGTCGCGCGCTTCACCGAAATGGTCGCCAACCTCATCGGGCAGAGCGTGCGCCTGGCACTCGAAGTCGAACAGGAAAAACAAAGCCTCGCCGAGGAGCGCGATTCCTTGCGTCGCACCGTGCGCGGCAAATACGGCTTCGACAACATCGTCGGTCGCTCGGCGAAGATGCGCAAGGTCTTCGACCAGGTGCGCCTGGTTGCGAAGTGGAACACGACGGTATTGATCCGCGGCGAGACGGGCACCGGCAAGGAGCTGATCGCCAATGCGATCCACTACAACTCGCCACGCGCGCGCGGCCCCTACGTGCGCTTGAACTGCGCGGCGCTGCCCGAGAACCTGCTCGAATCAGAGCTCTTCGGCCACGAGAAAGGCGCCTTCACCGGCGCGATCGGCGCGCGCAAAGGCCGCTTCGAGACGGCCGACGGCGGCACGCTGTTCCTCGACGAGATCGGCGAAATCTCCCCGGCCTTCCAGGCCAAGCTCTTGCGTGTCTTGCAGGAAGGCGAGTTCGAGCGCGTCGGTAGCACCCGCACGCTGAAAGTCGACGTGCGCGTGATCGCCGCCACCCACCGCGACCTCGAAGCAGCGGTCGATACCGGTGATTTCCGCGAGGACCTCTACTACCGTCTCAATGTGATGCCGATCGTGCTGCCGCCCTTGCGCGAGCGCAGTGAAGACATCCCCGATCTCGCCCGCCACATCGTCGAACGCATCGCTGTGCAGCAAGGGCGCAGGCTGACGCTGCAGGAATCAGCCCTGCGCCGGCTGGTGCAATATTCCTGGCCGGGCAACGTGCGCGAACTCGAAAACTGCCTGGAACGCGCGGCGGTGATGTCGGAGAACGGCGTCATCGACGCCGAGCTGATCCGTCTGGACCGCTCCCGTCCGTCTCATGGAAACCCGTGCGCCTCCCCTGCCGTCTCGCCAGCGCCGAGTTTGGAGTCCCACGACGAGGGCGAGATGAGCGAACGCGAACGCGTCATCGCCGCACTCGAGCAGGCCGGTTGGGTGCAGGCCAAGGCCGCGCGCCTGTTGGGCATGACGCCGCGCCAGATTGCCTATCGCATCCAGATTCTGGGGATCGAGGTCAAGCGTTTTTGAAACACCGCCCCGCCTTTTTGTCGCTTTCAGGACAAGGGCGGAACGGCGTCATTGAGAATCAATGGCTTAGCGTGCTGGCACAGGCGTTGCGTAGGTAGATGTGCTACCCAATCCGAGGAAGACGCATCGTGAGCCCATCCCCTTCCCAAACCTCAGGCTGTCAAGTCGCCCGCTGCGGTTCGAGCGCAGAAAAAATGCACGCCCTGCCGGAGGATATCCGTCGGCGTATCGAGAACCATCCCTGTTATTCGGAGGAAGCGCACCACCACTTCGCGCGCATGCACGTTGCCGTGGCGCCAGCCTGCAACATCCAGTGCCATTACTGCAACCGCAAATACGACTGTGCCAACGAGTCGCGTCCCGGCGTCGTTTCGGAACTGTTGACGCCTGAACAAGCCGTCAAGAAGACGCTGGTCGTTGCCGCTGCCATTCCGCAGCTCTCCGTGCTCGGCATCGCCGGGCCGGGTGATCCGCTCGCCAACCCGGAGCGCACCTTTGCGACCTTCCGCCTGCTCGCCGAAAAAGCGCCGGACATCAAGCTGTGCGTGTCGACCAATGGCCTGGCGCTCCCCCAGTATGTCGAGGAGCTGGCCCGACACAACATCGACCATGTCACGATCACGATCAACTGCATCGATCCGGATGTCGGCGCGCAGATCTATCCGTGGATCTTCTGGCGCAACAAACGCGTGCGCGGACGCGCGGCAGCGGAAATCCTCATCGAACAGCAGCAAAAGGGCCTGGAGATGCTGGTCGCCAAAGGCGTTTTGGTCAAGGTTAACTCGGTGATGATCCCCGGCGTCAACGACGAACACCTCAAGGAAGTCTCCAAGGTCGTCAAGGCCAAGGGAGCGTTTCTCCACAACGTCATGCCGCTGATCGCGGCGGCCGAGCATGGAACCTTCTACGGCCTGATGGGGCAAAGGAGCCCGACGCCGGAAGAGCTCAAGGCCCTGCAGGACGCCTGCGAGGGCGAAATGAACATGATGCGCCACTGCCGCCAGTGCCGCGCCGACGCGGTTGGATTGCTCGGCGAGGATCGCGGCGCGGAATTCACGATGGACAAGGTCGAGGCGATGGAACTGACCGACGAGTTTCTCGCGGCGGCGCTGGCGCGGCGCGTGGCGCTACGCGAGAAAATCGCCGCCGAGCGGGCAGCGAAGCAGGCGAAAGCCCACGCACCGCAGCAGGCTGTCATCACCCTGCATCGCCCGGTACAAAAGTCGGCGCCGGCGGGAGGGCACACGAGCGAAGGACGTCCCGTCCTGATGGCCGTCGCGGCGAAAGGCGGGCTGATCGCCGAACACTTTGGCCATGCGCGGGAATTTCTCGTCTATGAGGTGACGGGTGCCGGCGCGAAACTCGTCGGCCACCGCAAGACCGATCGCTATTGCAGCGGCGACGATACCTGCGGCGAAGCGGTGGATGTGCTCGGCAACACGATCGAGGCCCTCAAGGACTGCGAGGTCGTGCTGTGCTCGAAAATCGGCTATGAGCCTTGGAGCCGGCTGGAGGCCGCCGGCATCCAGCCCAACGGTGAGCACCCGATGGAAGAAATCGAGCCGGCCTGTGTGGCCGTCTGGCACGAGATGCTCAAGGCCGGAAAGCTTATGCAGCTCGCACCGGAAAGGCAGTGTGCGTGATGGCGCTCGAAATCGTCGCAAGCTGTATCAATTGCTGGGCCTGCCTGCCGCTGTGCCCGAATCATGCCATCGTCGAAGCCAAACCTCACTTCCGGATTGACGCCACCCGGTGCACCGAATGCGTCGGCGAGTACGCCGATCCGCAGTGTGCGTCGATCTGCCCGATCGAGGGCGCGATCGTCGATGAACTGAACGAGCCGCTCAACCCGCCCGGCTCGCTGACCGGCATTCCGCCCGCGCGCTGGGCGGCAGTGCGGCGCGAAATCTCCGCAAGGTAAATGCGCATGGCCAAGGTCATCTTTTACGAAAAGCCAGGCTGCTCTGGCAATGCGCGCCAGAAAGCACTGCTCGAGGCCGCCGGCCACAGCGTCGAGGCGCGCGATTTGCTCGCCAAATGCTGGACGCGCATGGAGCTTGTGTCCTTTTTCGCCGGCCGACCCGTGGCCGAGTGGTTCAATCGCAATGCGCCGGCCGTGAAACGCGGCGAGATCGTGCCCGAGGAATGCGACGAGGCCACCGCGCTGGCGCTATTGCAACGATATCCGCTGCCCGCTGCTCGAAGTCGACGGCATGCGCTGCGCTGGCTTCGATCCGGCGGCCATCGATGCCTGGATCGGTCTGGGCGGGGAAAAGCCCGTCACGGACATGGAAGCCTGCCAACACGGCAAGGAAGGCCACCCCTGCCGTGGCCATGCTCATGACCATCCCTGCGGACATGGTCACGCGCACGGCAGCGACTGACGGCGCTGCGGTCGAGATCACGCCCGGCGTTTTCTGGATCGGTGCGCTCGATCCCGGTTTGCGCAGCTTCGACATCATCCTCAAAACGGCAAACGGCACGTCCTACAACAGTTACCTCGTGCGCGGCAGCGAAGGCGTCGCCATCATCGACACCGTGAAGGAGAATTTCTCGATGACCTTCTTTCGCCGCCTCCAGTCGGTGGCCGGCTACGACGAAATCCGCGCCATCGTGCTCAACCATCTCGAACCCGACCACTCCGGCGCACTGCCGGAATTGCTCAAACGCGCACCGCAGGCGCGACTCTACATCTCCTCGCGCGGTGCTCCGATGCTCAAGGGCTTGCTGCACGGCGATACGCTCGCCTACGAGCCGACGCAGACCGGCACGACGGTGCGTCTGGGCGACCGCACGCTACGTTTTCTGCAAACGCCCTTTCTGCACTGGCCGGATACGCAATGCACTTTTCTCGAAGAAGAGGGGGTGCTGTTCTCAGGCGACGCCTTCGGCTGCCATTTCTGCGACGCACGCCTGTTCAATGACGCAGTCGGCGATTTCCGTTTCTCCTTCGAGTACTACTACGCCCATATCATGCGGCCCTTCCGCGCGCATGTGCTGGAAGCGCTCGATCTCATCGAACCGTTGCCAGTGCGGCTCATCGCGCCATCGCACGGCCCGATTCTGCGCGATGCGCCCGAACGCTACATCGCGCGCTACCGCGAACTGTCCGCTCCGGGCTTGAAGAACGAGGCGGCCGACGAAAAGACGCTGCTGATCTTCTACCTCTCCGCCTACGGCAGCACGCGTGCCATGGCCGAGGCGGTTGCCGCTGGCGCCCAATCCATGAGCGGCGTGCGTGTCTCGCTCTATGACCTCGAGGGCGGCGAGGTCGCACCCTTCGTCGACTTGATCGAGGAAGCCGACGCCATCGCTTTTGGCAGTCCGACGATCAACGGCGACGCAGTCAAGCCGGTCTGGGACCTGCTTTCCTCGCTGACCGCCATCAATGTGAAGGGCAAGATTGGCGCTGCCTTCGGCTCCTACGGCTGGAGCGGAGAGGCCGTGCCAATGGTCGAGGATCGCCTGCGCGGTCTCAAACTGCGCGTGCCGGTGCCCGGCGTACGGGCGCGTCTGATTCCGACACCTGCCGAACTCGAAGCCTGCCGAGAATTTGGCGTCAATCTTGCCCGGCACCTGACCGGGCGCATCGAAAAACGCAGTATTGACATGGCCGCACCAACCTGAAAGGAAAACCACTATGCCCAAAGCCCAGGTCACCTTCGCAGACGTCGGCGTCACCGTCACCGTGCCGACCGGCACGCGCCTGATCGAGATCTCGGAAAAAATCGGCGCCGGCATTGTCTACGGCTGCCGCGAAGGCGAATGCTGCACCTGCCTGACCAAGATCATCTCGGGCTACGAGAATCTCGCGCCGCCATCGGTACTCGAGGATCAGGTGCTCAAGGACAACCTTGCACCGCGCCACCACCGGCTCGCCTGCCAAGCCCAGGTATTGGGCGGCGAAATCGTCGTCAAGCCCGCTTGAGTTTTCTTCCCATCCATCCAAGGAGCAAGCAAGCATGCCACTCATTACCTTTTCCAGCCCTCTGCACAAAGACAAGACCGTCTATGCCGCCGCCGGCAGCCATACGCAAACTATCCTGCAGATCGCCAAGGACAACCATATTCCCATCGACTTTTCCTGCAGCGACGGCGAATGCGGCACCTGCCTGGTCAAGGTCAAACGCATCGATCCCAAAAAACCGCCGCTCGCCAACCCGCTCACCGAGCGCGAGATCAAGGTGCTCAAAGAGCTGGGCAAGATCACCCAGGCGGAGATCGACCAGATGATGGTCGATGACATCGCGCCCAACGAATGGCGGCTCGCCTGCCAGATGGTGGTGCGCGATGAAGACATTCTCGTCGAGTATCCCAGCCGCTGAGGTTCTTGCCCGCGCCCAAGCGGCCTACCTGGGCCTGGCGCTGGGCGATGCGCTTGGCGCCACCGTCGAGTTCATGACGCCGCGCGAGATTCGCGCGCAGTTCGAGGTTCACCGCGACATCCGCGGCGGCGGCTGGCTGCGGCTGCCGCCCGGTCAGGTCACCGACGATACGACGATGTCGCTCGCGCTGGGCAAGGCGATCCTCGCCGATGGCGGGCGCGTCGAGCCGCTTTCTTGCGCGCAGGCGTTCGACGCCTGGATGCGCGCCAAGCCCGTCGACATCGGCAATACCGTCAGGCGCAATCTCGTCGCCTTTCGCAGAAGCGGCGATCCGGTAGCGCCACCGTCGGAGCACGATGCCGGTAACGGCGCGCTGATGCGCGTGCTGCCGGTGGCGCTGGCCACCTTCGGGCGGCCGGAGGACGTAGTCGCTGCCGCCGTGCGAGCGCAGGCGCATGTCACGCACAACAACCCGGATTCGGACGCCGCTTGCATCTTCTTCGCGCTGACGGTGCAAGACGCTATCGCTGGTGAACCGCTGCACGCGCTTTACCGCCGGCGCATCCGTCCCTTCATCGCGGCGCATCCGGTCTTCGCCTACCGCACCCGCCGCCGCGAGAATCCGAGCGGTTGGGTGGTGGAAACCCTGCAGGCCGTGCTGCAGGCGCTGCTGGACACCGACAGCTTTGAGGACTGCCTGATCGACATCGTCAATCGCGGCGGCGATGCCGACACGACCGGCGCGATCGCCGGTATGCTGGCCGGGGCGCTCTATGGAATCGGGTCTATTCCCGGACGCTGGCGCAACGCGCTGGATCCAGCCATCGCCGCGGCATGCGTGGCTCAGGCGCAAGCGTTGCTCGCTTGCGCGGCAGAGCAGTCAAGCTGATCGAGCAGCCAGGAGATGCCGACGGGCAGAATCTCGATGCCAAGACGCGTAAGGAAACGCCGCTCCTTATCGGTGGGGCTGTCGATCAGCGCCCAGCCTGCTGGGCTGCCGGCGCCGTAGATCAAATCTTTCATCACCATGCGCTCGGTATCGCGGGTAAAACGCATCCCCAAAAACAGATAGCGCTTGCCCTGGCGCAACCTCTTGACGAAGGAGGGCACGGCAAAGCCTCCCATCAGCTCGGTGATGTAGTCGACATAGTCGGCATCCGAAGCGATGTAGCTCGACTGTGGGCGCGGCGCGCCCATCGGCTTGAAGAGCACCGGCAAACCCTCCGGGGCCTGCTCTGGCGCAACGGTGCGGTAGTCGCGACCATCGTACTGATAGAGCCTGAAGCGGTAGTCTGTGCCGCCGATACGCGCGCAGCCTTGCACCAGCAGGTGCGGCACGCCTGCATAGCTGTCGAGCAGTTGCGTGTCACGGTTGATGTCGATGACGTAACCCGGCTGTAAGGCCTTAAGCCAGTCGTGGACAGCCGCGCGCGACCATTGCGTCGTGCCGTAAGTGGCGTCGAGAAATTTCGTCACTGCCGCGCGGCCACGTTTTAATTCGACGTGCATCGCCGCGCGCGGAAACTCATACATCAGCTTGGGCGCCATCGGGCGGCCAGAATTCATGGCGAGGATCAGTTCCTCACTGGTGGCAGGCATGGGAACGCCAGTGGCCGTGTTGCGCACGTCGGCGAGCACGCCGGGGCCGAGATAAGGAACAATGCTGCCGTCTTTGATGCCGGCGAGCAGTTCGGTCTGTGTTACGGGTAACGTCATAGTGCACTCCAAAGGTTGTCGGTGTGCCCAGGCAAAAACCGAACCAGTCGGAAACCGGCTCGCTGTCTTGCGGAGGATGGGCTTTGTCGCATTCGCGACAAAGGATGGCGCTCGCTTCGTTGCCATACCGACCAGGTCTGCGGCGAGCAGCAGCCGCTCGACAACGACCGCTTTCAGAGCGTGGCGAGCGTGACTTCGTATGCGCCGCCGATGACCAAATGCTCGCCCTCGCCCTGTAGCACGCCGGGTAGCAGATCACAGTGAAAGAAAATCTTCGCTACCGGGACTCGTGCGGTAAGGATGAAATCGCCGAACTCGCCGGCGCGCTCGCGCGAGGAGGTGAATGAGACGAGGTTGTTGAGGAGCACCGTCGGTTGGCGGCCTGCATCATCGAGGACTTCATGCTCGGTAAAGCGGTTGACGCCGCGGTGGAGCGTCATATGGGTCTGTCCAGGATGGCGGCGGCGAAACTCATACTGGCACCAGGTATAGACAAGATCGAGCTGGGCTTCGAGCGCGTTGGTGCCGTAGAGCCCAGCGGCGCGCATCTGCTCGTAACGGCGCCAGGCGGGCCCGTCGAAATCGCGCAGCGGCGCACCGTGAAAGCGCGGTAGCAAGCCAAAGCGCGATTCGACCCAGCCTTTGAGTACCGCGCCTTCGCGGCCATCGGCATCGAAGCTCCAGCCACGCAGCAGACGTCGCCAATCAGCCTTGGCGCGCTTGCCGGTATGCGCATCGAAGCCAGCCTCCTCCAGACGGTCGAAGCAGAAATGGACGGCGAGGTAGTCGCAAAAGAGGGTAGCGCGTTCGGCCGCATCGTCGATGCCGTCGAGCAGGGCGAACAGGTCATCGTGCAGCTCGGTGACACCGTCGAGGATCAGGCTGGTCGGATGATGCTGGAAGGTGACGCTGCCGAGAATCACCGCCGGCAGGTTGCAGCGGTTGATCGGCAATCGCGCCCAGCTGGGCAGGCTGGGTTCTGTTTTGTTGGGATGCCTACACAGAAATACTTCGTCGTCGGCTGGCTCGAACACAAGAAGTCTTTGAATATCAGAGAGATGGGGTGGCCTTGTCACGATGGCACGCTCCTTGCGGATCCTTGGTCGGGAGGGCAGGAACCCCGTAGATGCCCGAGCGGATTCAACTCACAGGAGAGTACATCATGGCAAAACTGCGTCAATGCGCCATCTATGGCAAAGGTGGCATCGGCAAGTCCACCACCACCCAGAACCTCGTCTCGGCGCTCGCCGAAGCAGGCAAGAAAGTGATGATCGTCGGTTGTGACCCGAAGGCCGACTCGACGCGTCTGATTCTACACTCGAAGGCCCAGACCACCGTCATGCATCTGGCTGCCGAAGCCGGCTCGGTCGAGGATCTCGAGCTCGAAGACGTGATGGCGATCGGTTTTGGCGGCGTCAAGTGCGTCGAATCGGGTGGTCCCGAGCCCGGTGTGGGCTGCGCCGGCCGCGGCGTCATCACCGCGATCAACTTCCTCGAAGAAGAAGGCGCCTATGACGAGGATCTCGACTTCGTCTTCTACGATGTGCTCGGCGACGTGGTCTGCGGCGGTTTCGCGATGCCGATCCGCGAGAACAAGGCGCAGGAAATCTATATCGTCGTTTCCGGCGAGATGATGGCCATGTATGCCGCCAACAACATCGCCAAGGGCATCGTGAAATACGCCAACTCCGGCGGCGTGCGCCTGGCGGGGCTGATCTGCAACAGCCGCAAGGTCGACCGCGAGGACGAGCTGATCACCGCGCTGGCCGAACGGCTCGGCACCCAGATGATCCACTTCGTGCCGCGCGACAACGTCGTGCAGCACGCCGAGATCCGCCGCATGACGGTGATCGAGTACGACCCCAAGGCCAAGCAAGCCGACGAGTATCGGGCACTGGCGCAGAAGATCATCAACAACACCAAGTTCGTCATTCCCACGCCGCTGGAGATGGAGGAACTGGAAGCCTTGCTGATGGAATACGGCATCATGGAAGCGGAAGACGAGTCCATCGTCGGCAAGACCGCCGCCGAGTTGTCCGCCGAAAGTTGCGCGATGGCCCCCTGAACGCATCGAGACATTTTTCGCAAACCGTCGCGCCGTGCCGATAGGGAGGCCGGCGCAAGGAGAAAGCAAATGACCGCATTGACCCGCGAGGAAGCCCAGGCACTGATTCAGGAAGTGCTCGAGGTTTATCCCGAGAAAGCCAAGAAGGATCGCGCCAAACATCTGATGGTAAACGACAAGACGCTCGAATCGTCGAAGAAGTGCATCACCTCCAACCGCAAATCGCTGCCGGGCGTGATGACCATGCGCGGCTGCGCCTACGCCGGCTCGAAGGGCGTGGTGTGGGGGCCGATCAAGGACATGATCTCGATCTCGCATGGCCCGATCGGCTGCGGCCAGTATGCGCGCGCCGGCCGCCGCAATTACTACGTCGGCACCACCGGCGTCGATACCTTCTGCGAGATGAACTTCACCTCCGACTTCCAGGAGAGAGACATCGTCTTCGGTGGCGACAAGAAGCTCGCCAAGCTGATCGAAGAAATCGAGATGCTCTTCCCGCTCAACAAAGGCATCTCGGTGCAGTCGGAGTGTCCGATCGGCCTCATTGGCGACGACATCGAGGCGGTGGCGAAGAAAGCTGCAGCCCAGATCGGCAAGCCGGTCGTACCGGTGCGTTGCGAAGGCTTCCGCGGTGTGTCGCAGTCGCTTGGCCACCACATCGCCAACGACTCGGTGCGCGACTGGATTCTTTCCAACCGCGACGGCAAAGCTTACGAAAAGACGCCTTACGATGTTGCCATCCTTGGCGATTACAACATCGGTGGCGATGCCTGGGCGAGTCGCATCCTGCTCGAGGAAATGGGTTTGCGGGTCGTCGCGCAATGGTCGGGGGATGGCACGCTCGCCGAAATGGAGAATACGCCGAACGTCAAACTCAATCTCTTGCACTGCTATCGCTCGATGAACTACATCGCGCGTCACATGGAAGAGAAGTACGGCATCCCCTGGCTCGAGTACAACTTCTTCGGTCCGACGAAGATCGCCGAATCGCTCAGAGAGATTGCGAGCTTTTTCGACGATCGCATCAAGGAAGGCGCCGAGCGTGTGATCGAGAAATACACGCCGACGATGAACGCGATCATCGCCAAGTACAAGCCGCGTCTGGCCGGCAAGAAGGTCATGCTCTATGTCGGCGGTTTGCGGCCGCGCCATGTGGTCGGCGCCTACGAAGACCTCGGCATGGAAGTGATCGGCACCGGCTACGAGTTCGCCCACAACGACGACTACGATCGCACCATCAAGGAGATGCAGGACGCCACGTTGATCTACGACGATGCGACCGGCTACGAGCTCGAGGAATTCGTCAAGGCCCTGAAACCCGATCTGATCGGCTCGGGCATCAAGGAGAAGTATGTGTTCCACAAGATGGGCGTGCCCTTCCGTCAGATGCACAGTTGGGACTATTCCGGGCCCTATCACGGCTATGACGGTTTTGCCATCTTCGCCCGCGACATGGACATGACGCTCAACAATCCATGCTGGAAGATGCTGAAGGCGCCGTGGCAGAAACAGGAGGCCGGCAACTCAATGAAACAGGCCACCTGAAACCGGAATTTTTTCAACCCGTGCCCGCGTCTGCGGATGGACAGCCGGGCGAAGGAGATCATCATGCAAGCAGTAGAAGACATCAAGCCGTGCTATCCGCTCTTCAGAGCCGATGACTACAAGGGCATGATCGCGAGAAAGCGCGAGAAATTCGAGGAAGCCCCTGAGAAGGCCAAGGTCGATGAGGTTTTCCAGTGGACCACCACCAAGGAATACCAGGACCTCAACTTCAAACGCGAGGCGCTCACCATCAACCCGGCCAAGGCCTGCCAGCCGCTCGGTTCCGCGCTGTGTGGCCTCGGCTTTCACAAGACGATGGTCTATATCCACGGCTCGCAGGGCTGCGTGGCCTACTTCCGCACCTACTTCAACCGTCACTTCAAGGAGCCGATCGCCTTCATCGCCGACTCGATGACGGAAGACGCAGCCGTGTTCGGCGGCCAGAAGAACATCCACGAGGGCCTGGCCAACGCCTCCAAGCTTTACGGCGCCGAGATGATCGCGGTATCGACTACCTGTATCGCCGAGGTGATCGGCGACGATCTCAACGCTTTCATCAACAACGCCAAAAAAGAAGGCTATATCGCCCAGGATTTTCCGGTGCCGTTTGCACATACACCCTCGTTCGTCGGCAGCCATGTCACCGGCTGGGACAACATGGAAGAGGGCATCCTGCGCTATTTCACCCTCAATGAGATGGAAGGCAAGGCGCCGGGCAAGAACGGCAAGATCAACATCGTGCCTGGTTTCGAGACCTACCTGGGCAATTACCGCGTCATCAAGCGCTATCTGCGCGAAATGGGTGTGCCGTTTACGATGCTTTCCGATCCCGAGGAAGTGCTCGACACCCCGGCCGACGGTGAATACCGCATGTATGCCGGCGGCACGACGATGGAAGAGGTCAAGGACGCTCCGAACGCGATCACGACTTTCCTGATCCAGCCGCTCGGTCTCGACAAAACCAAGAAATTCGTCGAAAACACCTGGAATCACGAGGTGCCCAAGCTCAACATCCCGATGGGTGTCGAATGGACCGACGAATTCCTGCTCAAGGTTTCGGAAGTGACCGGTAAGCCGATCCCCGAATCGCTTACTAAGGAACGCGGCCGTCTGATCGACATGATGACGGACAGCCACGCCTGGTTGCATGGCAAGAAGATGGCGCTCTACGGCGATCCGGATTTCACACTGGGCATGACCAAGTTCCTCATGGAGCTGGGCATCGAGCCGACACACATCGTCTGCCACAACGGTGGCAAGCGCTGGGAAAAGGCGATGAAAAAACTGCTCGAATCCTCGCCGTATGGTGTCCATGCCAAGGCCTATCCGGGCGCCGACTTGTGGCACTTGCGCAGCCTGTGCTTCACCGACAAGCCGGACTTCTTGATCGGCAACAGCTACGGCAAATTCATCCAGCGCGATACCCTCCACAAAGGCAAGGAATTCGAGGTGCCTTTGATTCGCATCGGCTTTCCGATCTTCGACCGTCACCACCTGCACCGCCAGACGACGCTGGGCTACGAGGGCGCGATGACCATTCTCACCACGCTCGTCAATGCCGTGCTCGAGCGTCTCGACGACGAGACCCGCAGCATGGGGACGACTGACTATAACTACGACCTCGTCCGTTAAGGAAAGGGAGCCGCCATGGCCAACATCATGATCCGCAAAAGCAGCGACGGCTACGTGTTCTACATGCCCAAGCGCGACATCGAGGACAGAATCGTCTCGATGGAGTTCGACAGCCCTGAAAAATGGGGTGGCGAGATCAGTTTGAAGAATGGCGGCGTGTATTTCGTCGAACCACAGCCCGCGCCGGAACGTTTTCCGTTCTCGGTGCGGGCCAAGCGGATCGACGGTGTGGAATGAACATTTGAAACCTCTGCATAACGCCGCGAGCGGGATGGGATGCAAGGCGCACGGAGCGCAGGATGTGAGACATACCTCTGTAGGTAGGCGAGCATCCGAGCACCGCGCAACGCAGCAGACCGCCCGCGCAGCAAGTTAGGCAGAGGTTTCCATTTGCAAGGAGAAAAACTATGGCCATGAAAATCATCCAAGCTGAATGTACCTCTTGCGGCGACTGCGTGCCGGTCTGCCCGACCCAGTCGATCACCGAGAAGGGCGGCATCTACAAGATCAACAAGGACACCTGCACCGAGTGCGAGGGCGAGGCCGATTCGCCCAAGTGCGTGCTCGCCTGTCCGGCCGGCGATGCCTGCATCGTCTACACCTAAGGAGCCCGCGATGAGTGACCCCGTGCGCATTGCCTGCGCGACCGACAGCGGCGTGCTGATCGACGGACATTTCGGCACGTGCAAGGTCTTCGCAGTCTGGGATGTCGGACAGGACAGCCTGGCCTTCGTCGCCGCGCGTTCGACCCATCAGGCCGACGAAGCGGAAGACCGCAACCGGGCCCGCGCCGAACTGATCGGCGACTGCCAGATCGCCTGCTTCCAGTCGATCGGCGGCCCGGCCGCCGCCAAGGTGGTGCGTGCCGGGGTGCATCCGCTCAAGGTGGCGCCCAATACCGACATGCATGAATGGTTGAGCCGCCTGCAGCAGGCATTGAATCGCCCACCGCCCTGGCTGGCCAAGGTCATGGGCGTCGAGGCGGATGCGCTCGCTCCATATCGTGCACTCGCTGAAAACGAGGAATGATGACCGGCATCGACCAAGCCTTCCTCGCGGCAGTGTTGGCGCAGATCGACCTCGCGTCTACACCGACGTACGAGGCGCTCGCGCAAGCGCTGCGCGCTGCCTTTCCCGGCCGTCACATCTCCGTCTGCGGCGAAAACGACATTCCCCCGCGTTTGAAACCGGCGGCGGAAAACGCCGACGCCCTCATCTACTTCGTTGCCAGCGGCGAGCATTGCCTGAGTCTCACCAACGACCCGGCGGCGGCCAGCGGCATCGTGGTGGCGCTGCGCAGCGAAGAGTGAACCGCCATGAACCATCCGCTTGACACCGTAGATTTGTCGCAGCGTTTCGCCGAGGCCTGCGCCAGGGTGCCGGTCGCGCAAGGCCCGGCCGCGCTGGCGAAAGAACTGGCACGCATCGCGCCGCACTACGCCTTCCGCGAAGTGCTCGCACGCGGCGGCTGGTACCGGCTCGGCGGCGTCATCGACAACCAGGGTCGGCATGTCGCCGACGACATCGAACGCTGGGTGGCCGACGAGCTCGCCCGCCACGACGACGATCTTGCCGCCGTCGCCGCCGCGCATGCGGAAAAACGTCTGCGCGCCACGCGCCTCATCGGCAAAACGCACTACTGGGTGGCGCGTACCGGGAGCGGCGCCGCCGATTTCGTGCAGGTCGAGATCGAGGAATTGCAGGAAGTCGCCTACCACACGCTCTTTGCCGACGGCGAGGTCCCCGCATCGACTGAGGAACTCGTCGATCCGCGCGCGGGCTGCACAGGCCATCCGATGGCACTCGGCATGCCGTTCTATCAATTGCGGCGCGTGACCGCCATCGCCGATCATCTCGCCGCCATGCGTGCGCAAAAGCCAGAGCCGCAGCCCATCCATCGCTTCATTACCGACTGGGAAAGGAGCAGCGCCGCTCACGCGAGCGACTTCAGCAATCATTGGGTCATTGCCGTGCGCGAGCACCTCGACCGCTACCGCCAGACGATCAAGAGCGCGATTCCGGTCGCCGCGATCAACGGCGCCCCGCCACGCTTCGAGAGTTCGTACGGGGCGCGCGGCCTGTCGCTTGCTTCCGCGCTGCAGCAGTTCGACAAACAGATCGGCTATCCGATGGCCTGGTTCTTCCACCTGCTGACGACCAAGGCGGTGCCACACGCCGTCGCCACGGCGGTGGTCGAGGACATGAAGGAAGACTTCTGCTACCTGCCAGATCGCGACATGCAGGTCGTCAGGGGTTGGCTCCACAACCCTTACAACTTCTGAAATGGCAAAACGCAAAGCCAGTTGTCCGTTGTGCGGGGCCCGGCTCACGTCGGCCCAGGTCCTCGACGCCTGCTGCGAAATCGTAGGCCCAGACGTCCTCGAATGCCACTGCCCCTTCTGCCAGGGCTACTTCGAAGTCCGGCCGGTTACAGAGGCCGTCGAAATCGGCTACCGGCGTAACGGCGGTTTCGATGTGGTCGTCACGTTGCCTGCCGTAGGGCTGACGATGTTGCGCGATACCGATAAGGGCGTACTGTGGCTACGCCTGGCTGGCCAGAGCTGGAAATTCGACACCTGACCTGCCGTCCCGCAGGCGCCGACTTTTACTTCAGCGCGGCCTGCACGCCGTCCCAAAAGGCGATGCGCGCCTGCACCGCTTGCCGCGCGGCCGCATTGGCCTCGGCCAGCTTCGCCGCATCGCCGCCCACCAGTTCATTGACCATGCGCAGCGCCAGAGGCGCGTGGAAATCCTCGTCGAGATGGATGTGGCGTTCGAGATAGAAGTGGAAGGCCGGCGCGGCCTTAGCGTCGATGCCCATCTTCGCCAGCAGGGCGCGGAACATCGCCGGGATGATGTGTTCGCGGCCGAGAGCGAAGGCGGCGCCGACGACGTGGGGCTTGCCGGTGGCGATGAAGCCGAAGGTGGAACGCATGAATTGCGCGGCGGCCGGCGGGGCGAGGCCCAAGGCCAGCGCAGCGTCGATGCCATGGTCGGCAGCGGTGTCGGCAAAGCGGATCGCGGGCGTCGGGTCGGCGCCGACTTCCCGCATCGCATCGCAGTAGAGCTCGAAATGACTCGCGTGCGTCGGGTTGCCGGCAGCATCGGGCAGCCCGTCGTCGCATTCCTCGCCGACGACGATCTGGTTGATGAAAAAGCGCACCTCGGCGCTGCCGAGAGGCTTCCAGGGCACGCGCGTCGGCGCGATGTGGCCCTGCAGGCACTTGAGCAGGGACATGAAGTCCCAAACCGAATAGACGTGGTGCGCCATGAAGGTGCGCAGGTCGTCGAGGGTCTGCACCTGTGCATAGAGCGGATGCGCGTCGAGGGCAGGGCCGAGGTCGGCGACGATGTCGGGCGAGAAGCTGGAGGTGGTCATGGAGCGGGCATCAAAAAAGCCGTGATTCTACGGCGTGGCGCTCAGTTCTTCCGGCAGGCAGCCGATCGGTACGCCCAAGGTCTGGTTCTCGCCGGTTTCGAACCGCACGAGGTAGATGTCCTGCTGCGGCAGCTCGGCGACGTAGCCGACGTTGACCACCACCCCCGGGTGCCGGCCGCGGCGATCAGGGCATTGGGTTCGACTTCGGGGATCAGGCTGCTGCCGTCTTCCGCGAGTTCGTCGTTGTAGAGATCGGTCGTGGCGAAGACCATCTCGCCCATGTCGAACTTGTCCATCGTCTGCATCCTTTCAAAGCAATTTCCTGCGTACCACCATGGCCGAGGGCCCAAAGCCGAGCTTTTCGTAAAAGGCCAGCGCAGCCGCGTTGTCCTGGTCCGCCAGCAGCGTGACGCGCACCATACCTTCAGCCTTGGCCCAGTCGAGGACATGCTCGACGAGCCGGCGGCCGTAGCCGGCGCCGCGATGGGCGCGACTGACGATCACGTCTTCCAGCAGCAGCACCGGTGCGCCGCATGCCGTGCTGATGGTCTTCAGGGCATTGGCCATGCCGGCGACCGTGCCATCGACGCGCAGGACGAACAGGCGGCCCAGCGCCGGGTTGTCGAGAACCAGCCGCAGGCCGCGCAGCTGCGCCTCCCGATCGGGCTGGAAATCGCTTTCGAGCATCAAGAGTTCGTGCAGGAGATCGGCCAGAGCAGGCAGGTCCGCTTCTGTCGCAAAGTCGACAATCGGGACCATGCTCAGCCGACTAGGGCCACGGCCTTGATCTGCGCCCAGACTGCGCAGCCTGCCGCGAGTTCCAGCGCGGCGGCCGAGCGGCGCGTCAGCCGCGCCAGCAGCGGCTGGCCGCCGCAGTCGAGGCGCACGAGGCAGAGCGCCGGATGCGCGTCGTCGCCGATGGCCGTCACCGTGGCGGCGACCGCATTGACGATGCTGGTGCCCTCGACCTTCGCGCGCGCGAGGCTCACGTCGCGCGCGAGGATGCGCACGCGCACGTGGCGGCCAGTCTCGATGCCCTTGTCGCGCACCCAGAGCCGGCCGCCGGAGAAATCGACGCCGGCCAGATGCCACTTGGCATCGTGCTCGGCCACCACGGCATCGAGCACCACGCCGGCGTCCTCGCCCAGCCGGATCGGCAGGTCGAGCCGCGCGAGCGTCTCGGTCAGCGGCCCGCTGGCTAGCGCGCGACCGTTGTCCATCACGACGATATAGTCGGCGAGCCGCGCCACCTCGTCCGGCGCGTGACTCACGTAGAGCAGCGGAATCTTCAGTTCTTCGTGCAACTGTTCGAGGTAGGGCAGGATCTCTTCCTTGCGCGCGTGGTCGAGCGCGGCAAGCGGCTCGTCCATCAGCAGCAGGCGCGGCGAGGTGAGCAGCGCGCGGGCGATGGCGACGCGCTGGCGCTCGCCGCCGGAAAGACGGTCGGGCTTGCGGTCGAGCAAATGCGCGATGCCCAGGAGTTCGACGATGTGATCGAAAGAGGAAAAATCGGCGCTGGCGGGACGGCGCCGCCGGCCATAGTCGAGGTTGCCGCGCACCGAGAGATGCGGGAACAGGCTCGCCTCCTGGAACACGTAGCCGATGGGTCGAGCGTGCGTCGGCAGGAATGCGTCCTTGTCCTGCCAGACTTCGCCGTCGACGACGAGGCGCCCGCCCGGCACGCGCTCAAGGCCAGCGATGGCGCGCAGCAGCGTGGTCTTGCCCGAACCGGAATGACCGAATACTGCGGTAACACCCGTCGCAGGCAGCGACAGGTCGACGTCGAGCGTGAAGCCGGGATAACTCAGCTTGAAGCGGGCTTCGATGCTCATTTTTTTCTCCCGGTCGGGTTGAGGGTGTAGAGCGCTGCCAGCACGAGGAAGGAGAACACCACCATGCCGGCGGCGAGCACATGGGCCTGTGCATATTCAAGCGCCTCGACGTGGTCGTAGATCTGCACCGAGACCACGCGCGTCTTGTCGGGGATGTTGCCGCCGATCATCAGCACCACGCCGAACTCGCCGACGGTGTGGGCGAAGCCGAGCACCCCGGCGGTGAGAAAGCCCGGCTTGGCCAGCGGCACGGCGACGCTGAAGAAGGCGTCGAGCGGCTTGGCACCGAGCGTCGCGGCGGCTTCCAGCGGGCGGTCGCCCAAGGCCTCGAAGGCGTTCTGAATCGGCTGCACCACGAAGGGCAGCGAATAGAACACCGAGGCGATCACCAATCCCGTGAAGGTGAAAGGCAGCAGACCGATGCCGGCCCACTGCGTGAATTGCCCGACGGGGCCGTTGGGCCCCATGAGGATGAGTAGATAAAAGCCGAGCACCGTCGGCGGCAGCACGATGGGCAGCGCCACGACCGCGCCGATGGGCACTTTCCACCAGGAGCGCGTGCGCGCCAGCCACCAGGCGATGGGCGTGCCGACGATGAGCAGGATGAGCGTGACGAGGGCGGCGAGCTTGAGCGTGAGCCAGACGGCGCCGAAATCGGAAGGCGAGAGCATGGTCTATTCCTCGGGTGCGAAACACTTGGCGTAATCGGCGCACTCCCCGCAGGAGGGCGCCGGGCAGACGTAGATGCCGTCGCGCTGGCAGTAATGGCGATAGATGAACTTCTTCCACTTCATGTCGCCAGTGTTGAGGGCGGCCAGCGCGGGGAAGGCGGCGTTCATGAAGGCGGACAACTCCCTGCGGTCGGCGAAGCCCATGTCCTGCCAGAGATGGTTGCGGCCGGCACAGCCCCAGGCGACGATGCGCGCCATCCAGGCATAGCGTTCGTCCGATTCGGCGCGGTAGTCGGTGAACAACTGGATCAGGTCGCTCATCTCCGGGATGTCCTCGGTGCGGCCATCTTCCAGCCGCAGGTGCGGGCCGGGGAAATAGGCGTCCCACAGTTTGGCAAAATCCGCAGCGGGCAGGCCGAGGGTGGCGGACATGATGCCTTCGCCCAAGGCGCGGCCGGCGAGCATGCTGGCCAGCAGGGACCGCAGAGGGTCTTCCAGAAAGTCGGCGCCGGCGGGACGGCGCAGCAGTTCGCCGACCAGCGACTCGCGGCATTCGCGCAGCGGTTTCATGATGCGCTCCCGAAAGTGACTTGCACGTCGCGCGGCGGCGCGGTGTAGGGGGCCGACGTCACCAGCAGATCGGCACCGGCTGCGGCATAGTCCGCCGCGTTGCCGGCATGGATGCCGCCGGCCGCCGCCAGCAGCACGCGCGAAAAGTCGGCGCTGGCGCGACGGCATGCGGCGACTTGTTCGGGCGAGAATTTCTCCAGTTGCAACACATCGGCGCCCGCCTCCATCCAGCATCGGGCCTCGTCGATGTTGGCGACCTCAATGACGATCTTCTTTTCCGGTTCGGCGCGCTTGAGGCGCGCGACGGTGGCGGCAGGCGCTTCGTCGAGGAACAGGCGGTGCTCGGCGAAGACTAGCAGGGTTTCGGACAGGCCCAGCCGGTGCATCGTCGCGCCGCCGGCGCGGACCGCCTTGATCGACAGCGCCTTGGTGCCGGGGACGTTCTTGCGCGTGCAGGCGACAGGCACACCATTCGCCGCCGCGACAATCGCGGCGGCGGTCGACACCCCGCTTGCCCACTCCACCAATACCTGCGCTGCCTTCCAGGCGCGGTGCAGGCTCGCGGCAGCGCCGTCGGCTTCCAGCAGCGGCACGCCGGCCCCGACCTGTGCGCCGCTGGCGGCGAAGAGCGTCGCGCGGGCGCCCGCCAGCTCGAAGAGACGCACGGCTTCCTCGGTGCAACAAACCGTCATGGGCTGGCGCGCGGCGAAAGACAACCGGCCCGGCTGAGCGCCGATGCCGAGTGCATGGGTGGTGAGGTCGCCACCGCCCGCATCGTCGTCGAGCAGGGCGTGCAGCGCGGTGTCGGCGATGCGCATCATGCGGATATCTCCTCATAAAGCGCCCTGCCGAATTGCGCCTTGCCGTAGTCGCGCAGGATGGCCTGCCCGTCGGCGGAGACCAGGAACCGCGCGAAGCCTGCCGCCGTGTCGCGCCCCGGCGTCGCGCCGGGTGGGACGACGAGGGCGTGGTATCGGTTGACGAACGCGGGATCGCCGTCGAACAGCACGGCCAGCTGCGGCGCGACGGCGCGTTCCGCGACCCAGGTGCTCGAATCGCAAAGGAAGTAGGCGCGCGCGGCGTTGGCCCGCTTGAGGCAGGCGGTCATGAAGTCGCGCGCGACGATGTAGCGCTCGGCTTGCGGCCGGATGCCGGCGGCCTGCCACAGCGCCAGTTCCTTGTGATGGGTGCCAGAATCGTCGCCGCGCGAGACGAAGGGCTGTTCCGACGCTGCGATGCGCCGGAAGGCCGCGACGGCGTCCGCCGCGCCGCACACGCCGGCCGGATCGTCGCGCGGGCCGAGCAGGCAGTAGCGGTTGGCGCCGAACGGCGTCGGCATGCTCGCCCAGCCTGCGGCCACGGCCTGTTCGACCTGGGCGGGCGCATGTACCAGCGCCATGTCGACCAGTCGTTCGCGCAACAAGCGCAGCGATTCGCCGGTGCCGGCCTTGACCCAGGTCGCGCGGGCGGCGGCGCGGCGGGCGAACGCGCCGGCCAGCGCCGCGATCAGCCCCAGTTCGCCGGGACTGCCGGTGGCCAGCGAAAAGGCGTGTGTGCCGCTGCCGTAGGTCGTTTCCATGTCAATGCCTGTGATGAAAGACCTTGACGGCCGAGATGAACAGAATGACGCCCATGCCCCAGACCAGCCAGTCCGTCGGTACGCTGCCGAGCAGGGCCGCGCCGACGGCGCTGCCGACCAGCGAGCCGCCGATCATCCAGATCAGGAAGGCTCTCTCGCGACCGCAGGCGGCGAAGGCATCGGACTGCCGATAGCGCGCGAAGGCCATCAGCATGGTCGGCAGGCTGATGCACAGCGAGAGGCTGCCGGCCAGCTTCATGTCGATGCCGAACAGTAGCACCAGGGTCGGGATGATGAGTTCGCCGCCGGCCACGCCGAGCACGGCGGCGACGGCGCCGATGCCGACACCCGCGACCAGGCCGGCGATCCAGCGCAGGGTGCCGTCGGCCATGCCGGCATGATTGCCGTTCAGGTGGTCGTGGCCGAACAGCATGCCGAGCGCGAGGCCGATCAGCAGCACGAAGATGACGCGGTTGAGCCATTCGGCCTTCATCCGCGTGGCGTAATGCGCGCCCAGCCAGGCGCCGGCGAGACTGCCGGCGAGGACGTTGACGACGACCGCCCACTGCGCGAACACCGCCGCCCAGGGAATCGCCATGCCGCGCAAGGGCAGCGAGGCGGCGACCACCGCGAGGCTGGTAACCTTGTTGAGGCTGGTAACCTTGTTGAGAATCACCGCCTCCAGCGTTGGGAAACGGAAATGGCCGACCAGCACGGGCAGGCGGAATTCCGCGCCGCCCAGCCCGATCAGGCCGCCCAGCGTGCCGATGGCGCCGCCGACGGAAAAGGCTTGTGCCCCGGAACGGCTCATGAGGTCGTCCTTACTTTTCCAGCGACTCGCCCGGCAGGACGAAGCCGTAATGCACCATGATGCGCCGCGCCTCCGCGCTACCCATGTAGTCGGCGAACTGCTTCGCCAGTGCGTTGTCGGCGGCGCGCCTGGTGACGATGAAGCCCTGTTCCAGCGGCTGGTGCAGCTTGTCGTCGATCAGCGCGTAGCCGCCTTTCGAGGCCAGTTCCTTGTTGAGTGCCAACGACAGAGCGACAATGCCGATGTCGGCGTTGCCGGTCTGCACGTATTGCGCGGTCTGGGCGATGTTCTCGCCCAGGACGAGGCGATCCTGCACCTTGTCCCACAGGCCAGCCGAACGCAGCGCCTCCTCGGCGCGCTTGCCGTAGGGCGCGTGCTTGGGGTTGGCGATGGCGATCTTGCGGATCGAGGGATCGGTCAGATCGGCAAGCGTCATCTTGCTGGCGTCGCGCGACGGACTCCACAGCACAATGCGACCGAAGGCGTAGGGGCGCACTTCGGAGGCGGCGAAACCCTCCTTGGCGAGCATTTGCGGATATTTGATGTCGGCGGAGAAGAAGAGGTCGTAGGGCGCGCCTTGCTGAATCTGGGTGTGGAACTTGCCGGACGAACCGAAGATGGTGTCCACCTTGTCGCCCGGATGGGCCTGTTTGAAAGCGGCGACGATTTCCTCCATGGCGAACTTGAGGTCGGCGGCGGCGGCGATGGTCAGCGTCTCTGCCGCCATGAGCGGCGCGGAACAGGCGAAGAGGACGGCGAGGAGAAAGGCCTTGAGCGTCTTCATGGTGCAGTTTTTCTGCGGAGATGGCGGGTTCAATCCAGGTCGTAGCCGTAGGCCTTGATGACGGCGCGGGCCTTAGGGGTCTTCAGGTAGTCCACCAATGCCTTCGCGGCCGGCTTGTCGCGGCCCAGGTTCAGGACGATGGCGTCCTGCCGGATCTGCGGATAGAGTTCGGCCGGAACCATCCAGTAAGAACCTTCGCTAATGCGACCCTCCTTGCCGATGACCTGCGAGAGCGCGACGAAACCGAGTTCGGCATTTCCGGAGGCGACGAACTGATAGGTCTGGGTGATGTTCTCGGCCAGCACGATGCGCGGCTGGATCGCTTCGAGCACGCCCATGCGCTTCATCGCCTCCTGCCCGGCGGCACCATAAACGGCAAGCTTCGGGTTGGCCAGCGCCAAGTGCTTGAAATCGCCCTTCCTCAACACCTCGCCCTTGGCGTCGACAACGTCCGGCCTGGCCGACCAGAGGACGAGCTTGCCGATGGCGTAGGTGCGGCGTGTGCTTTCGACGGCCAGGCCTTCGGCGACCAGTTTGTCCGGCGTGTCCTTGTCGGAGGAGACCAGCACATCGAAGGGTGCGCCAGCCTTGATCTGGGCGAAGAACTTGCCGGCCGTACCGAAGGCAAGCTGTGCCTTGTGACCGGTGTCCTTCTCGAAATCGGCGGCGATGATTTTCATCGGCGCAGAGAAATTGGCAGCAACGGCGACCTGCACCTCGTCGGCGAGAGCGCAGGCGGAAAACGACAGCGCGGCAATGAGTGTGGCGAATTTCATGGCGAGTCTCCTTCAGTGGGCAACGGCGAGAATGACGTGGGCGGCCTTGACAAGGGCGCAGGCGGGCGCGCCTTCCTTGAGGCCGAGGCTGTCGATGCTGTCGCGCGTGACGGTGGCGGCGACCGACTTGCCGCCGGGCAGGGGCAGGTCGATGACGATCTCGCCGCTGACCGGGCCGGCAACGACGCGCGCAACCGTGCCGGCGAGACGGTTGCGCACGGAGGTTTTCGCGCCATCGTCCGCGGCGACGATGACCCACGACGCCTTGAACATCGCCTGGGCCTCGATGCCGGGCGCGAGGCCGAGGTTTTCGGCGCTCTCGTGGGTGACGATGGCCGCGATCTCGTCGCCGCCGCCGATGTCGAGCACGACCTCGGCGTTGATCGGGCCGCGCCTGACGGACTTGATCGTGCCGAGAAACTGGTTGCGCGCGCTGGTTTTCATGTTCCATCTCCGCATGAGTTGAAAGTATTGCTGGAAGCGCTCGAAGCGCTGGCCGCCCTTGCTGCTCTTGCCCATCGCGGTGAGAAAGCTCTGGAAATCGCCCTCGATGTTGCGCAACAGCTCGAGCATCTTCTTGCCGTGCGCGGTGAGCCGCGTGCCGCCGCCGCTGCCGCCGACCATGCGGTCGACCACCGGCGATGTGCGAACAAGCTCACGGCATGATCTCGGCAATAGTCGTGCCAAGCTGAGAAAACAATGGGTTTAAGATCAGCGGAGAAAGGTTGGCGCTGCCATTGTCGTCTTTGCTACAGATCGAACCATCGTCGCTCCATTGGCCTTTCACAGCCATCGAGGCGCAAAGGGGGCATGCAGGGCGGCGCACGGTGTGTTGCGAACCCGACAAGACGGATTAGATGAATCATCGAAAAATCAAGCGATTAGAGGTGGCATGCGCTTTGCATTGGCGTTCATCGAAGGGGTGTGATATCGAAAGGGTGTGATGATGAAAGCCAGCCAACTTGCCGCACTACTCGATGAGCCCGCTTGCGCCCACAACGCCAAGGAGAAATCCGGCTGCGCACGACCCAAGCCCGGCGCGACCGCCGGCGGTTGCGCCTTCGACGGCGCGCAGATCGCGCTCTTGCCCATCGCCGACGTTGCCCATATCGTGCATGGCCCAATCGCTTGCGCCGGCAGTTCGTGGGACAACCGCGGCACGAAGACCACCGGTCCGACGCTGTTCAGGATCGGCATGACGACCGATCTCACCGAGCAGGACGTGATCATGGGGCGCGGCAAGAAGCGCTTGTTTCATGCCATCAAGCAGGCCATCGACGATTACCGGCCAGCAGCGGTATTCGTCTACGCCACCTGTGTCACCGCGCTCATCGGCGACGACCTGGAGGCGTTGTGCAAGGCGGCGCAGCAGTACTACGGTGTGCCCGTCGTGCCGATCGATGCGGCCGGTTTCTACGGCACCAAAAATATGGGCAACCGGCTCGCTGGCGAGGCGATGATCAAATATGTGATCGGCACGCGCGAGCCCGACCCGCTGCCGGCGCATATCCTCGCGCAACGGCCAGGCATCAAGGTGCATGACATCTCGCTGATCGGCGAATACAACATCGCCGGCGAATTCTTCCATGTCTGGCCCTTGTTCGATGAGCTGGGGCTGCGCATCCTCGGCACGCTTTCGGGTGATGCGCGCTTTCACGAAGTGCAGACGCTGCACCGCGCCGAGGCGAGCATGGTCGTCTGCGCCAAGGCGCTGTTGAATGTCGCGCGCAAGGTCAAAGAACGCTGGGGCGTGCCCTTCTTCGAGGGCAGCTTCTACGGCGTGGCCGATATGTCGCAGGCTTTGCGCGAGTTCGCGCGGCTTTTGAACGATCCCGACCTTGCCGTGCGCACCGAGGCGTTGATCGTGCGCGAGGAGGCAAAAGCCAACGCGGCGCTAGAACCTTGGCGTGCGCGCCTCAAGGGCAAGCGTGCGCTGCTTTACACCGGCGGCGTGAAGTCCTGGTCGATCGTCTCGGCGCTCAAGGATCTCGGCATGACGGTGGTGGCTACCGGCACGAGGAAATCCACCGAAGAAGATAAGGCGCGCATCCGCGAGCTGATGGGGCCGGATGCGCGCATGATCGAAGAAGGCAGCCCCAAGGCGCTGCTTTCGGCCTACAAAGAACTGGGCGCGGACATTTTGATCGCTGGCGGGCGCAATCTCTACACGGCGCTCAAGGCGCGCATTCCTTTCCTCGACATCAACCAGGAACGCGAATTCGGCTATGCCGGTTACGCGGGCATCGTGGAACTGGCACGCCAGCTTGCGCTGACGATGGAAAGCCCGGTGTGGGAGAAGGTGAAGAAACCCGCGCCTTGGGCAAAGACAAAGACGGCGGGCACGCCGGCGACGGTGATCTGACATGGCCGAAATCCTCAAACGCGTCAAGCCGCTGGCGGTCAATCCGCTCAAGGTGAGCCAACCGGTCGGTGCGGCGCTGGCCTTCCTCGGGCTGGGCGGCGCGATCCCGATGCTGCATGGCGCGCAAGGCTGCACCGCCTTCGGCAAGGTGTTCTTCGTGCGTCACTTCCGCGAACCGATTCCGCTACAGACGACGGCGATGGATCAGGTGAGCGCCATCATGGGCGCCGACGAAAACGTCATCGAGGGTCTTGCCACGCTGTGCGAGAAGTCGCGGCCGGAGGTCATCGGCCTGGCGACGACGGGGTTGTCAGAAACCCAAGGCACCGACATCGAGCGCCTCGTCAGGACTTTCCGCGCCAAGCACCCCGAGTTCGCGCACGTCGCCGTGGTGCCGGTCAACACCCCCGACTACTCAGGCTCGCTGGAAAGTGGCTTTGCACTCGCCGTCGAGGCGATCATCGACACGCTCGTTCCAAAGTCGGCGCTGGCGGGACGGCGCCACAAGCAGGTGAATGTGCTCGCTTCCTCGATGCTCACCCCTGGCGATATCGAGACGATCAAGGAGTGGATCGAGGCCTTCGGTCTCAGACCGATGGTGTTGCCCGATCTGGGCGATTCGCTCGATGGCCACCTGATCGAACAGGAGACGACGCCGCTCACCCTGGGCGGCACCTTGCGTTGCGAGATTGCCCGGATGGGCGAAGCGCTTGCCACGCTCGTCATCGGCCGTTCGCTCTCATCGGCCGCCGACCTGCTCAAGGAACGCACCGGCGTGCCCGATTTTCGCTTCGACCACCTGATGGGGATCGATGCCTGCGATGCCTTTACGCAGATCCTGACGGACATTTCAGGCCAGCCGGTGCCGGCGAAGATAGAGCGCCAGCGCGCCCAGCTACAGGACGCGATGGTCGATACCCATTTCATGACCGGTTTCACCCGCGTGGCACTGGCGCTCGAAGCCGATCAGCTTCTCGCCTTCGGCGAATTCCTCGCCGGCGTAGGCGCGGAAATCGTCGCCGCTGTCGCGCCGGCGCGGGCCGCGGCGCTCGCCGATGTGCCCTGCGCGAGCGTGCAGATCGGCGATCTCGAGGACCTCGAACGCCTCGCGCGCGGCGCCGAGGCCCAACTTTTAATCGCCAACTCGCATGCAACGCAAAGTGCCGCGCGGCTCGGCATCCCGCTCCTGCGTGCCGGTTTTCCGCAATACGACCTGGTCGGCGGCTACGCGCGCGCCTGGATCGGTTATCGCGGCGCGCGCCAGGCGCTGTTCGATTTTGCCAATTTCATCCTCGGAGCGCATCATGAGATTCCTCCCTACTGCTCGATCTACCGCCAAGGCGCGTCGGTTGAGCCTGGCGTGGCCTTGCATTGAGGCGCCGGCGATGTTGAAAGTCGCTTTCGCCACCGCCGATCGCATGCGTGTCGATCAACATTTCGGCGCGGCGGCAGGTTTCGCCATCTACCAGCTCGACGGCGAGCGCGCCCAGCTCGTCGAGCTGGCTGAATTCCCCGAGGAAAGCATGGACGGCAACGAAGGCAAGCTCGCCGCCAAGATCGCGGCGCTCGAAGGCTGCGCTGCCGTCTATTGCCTCGCCGTCGGCGGCTCGGCTGTGCGCCAGCTGCTTGCGGTCGGTATTCAGCCACTGCGCCTCGACGCTCCGGAACCCATCGACGCATTGCTTGCCAAACTGCGAACGGCAATGCGCGCGGGGGGCGTGCCCTGGATCGACAAGGCGCTCAAGAAAACCGCGGACGGTGATTGTTTCGCGCGCATGGCGGCGGAAGGATGGCAGGAATGATCGAGCGCCAGGGCCGCATCCTCTCCATTGCCAACGGTGAAGCGACGATTCGCATCGACATGCCCACCGCCTGCGCCCGCTGCGGCTTATCGACCTGCGCCGGCCGTGCGGGCAGCGTCAGCCTGTCGGCGCCGCCGGGTGCGCGCCCCGGCGATGCGGTTACGCTGGCGCTGCCCGAAGCCGCTTTGCTGCGCGGCGCACTGCTGGTTTATCTCTTGCCCGCCGCCGCGACCCTCGTTGGCGCCATCGCGCTTGCCTTCGCCGGCGATAGCGCCGCCGTTGCCGGTGCGGCATGCGGCCTGGGCCTTGGCCTGATCATCGTGCGCCTGCTTGGCCGCCGCGTACGGCAGATCCCGCACATTTTCGTTTCGCATCCTCTGGGAGATTCGCGATGACTGCCGCCGATCCGATCTATCAAACCGATTTCGTCAAGGAGATGATCCGCCAGCTGCGCGCGCTCGACAGCTACGGCACCTACGACGGCCAGCCGGGCGAGAAACTCATCGAGCCGCTGCTCCTTACCCCGGAAAGGAAAGCGCAAATCCCACTCGTCGGCGATCCGGACGAGGAAACCGTGGCGCGCGTCAAGGCGTTTTACAACGCCATCGCCACTTTGATCGAGAAAGAGTGCGGCCTGATGGCCGTGCCCATCATCAATCTCACGCACGAGGGCTTCGGACGAGCACTGATCATCGTCGGCAAACTCGTCGCGCTCGACAAAACGCTGCGCGACGTGCATCGCTTCGGCTTCGAATCGCTGTCGAAGATGAAGACCGAGGCCGATAAGCTGCTCGCCGTCGCCTTGGAGCGGATCGGCGCTTACCCGGAGGTGGCCGGACTATGAACGAAGCGGAACTTGCAGCGCTCGAGAAGGAAGTCAAGAAACTGAAGCGCATCGCTGCCGAAACAGCAGGTCAGCTGCACGACTTGGTGGAAGAACGCCTGCCGGCCGCGTATGCGGAAATCCCCACCCTCGCCCAGGCCGCCTATGACGCATGCAAAGCCTGGGCAGAGGCCAACGCGAAACTGAATTCGATCAACTCTGCAGGAAAGGAAAGCTCATGAACGCAGTAGCCTTCACCCGCGGCGGCACGCCCTGGACGCCCACCTATGTCGAAGCCATCGACGCCAAGGTCTGCATCGGTTGCGGCCGCTGTTTCAAAGTCTGCCCGCGCGACGTGCTCACCCTCGTCGACCGCGGCGATGACGAGATCGACGACGATTGGGATGACGAAGATGCCAAGGCGATGATGACCGTTAAGAATCCGATGGACTGCATCGGCTGCGGGGCCTGCGGGCGCACCTGCCCGAAGGGCTGTTTCACTTTCGTCTCCTGAACGGGTGAATTCATGCCCAGACCGCTGCGCCATGTCTTCATCTGCATGCAAAACCGCCCCGCCGGCCACCCGCGCGGCGCCTGCGGGCAGAAGGGCTGTTAGGAAGTGCTCGACGAGTTCATGTTCGAGTTCCAGCAGCGCCAGTGCTTCGACACCGTGTTGGTGACGCCGGCGGGCTGCATTGGCCCTTGCAGCCTGGGGCCCAACGTGCTCGTCTATCCCGAGGGGGTGCTCTATGTGAATGTAAGGAAAGAAGACGTGAAAACGATCTTCGATGAACATCTGATCGCTGGCCAGCCGGTGGCGCGACTGACGGCGCCACCCGAATTTTGGCGAAGATGCGCCTGTTGCATTTGCGACAAGGCCCATCGGGATCGTCGTCGAATCAGGCACCTACGAAGTGGCATGCGACTTGCGCCTCATCAAATGAGCCATTTTGGGAGATTACGGTCATGTGGGACTATTCGGAAAAGGTTCGCGAGCACTTCTTCAACCCGCGTAATGTCGGCGCGCTCGAAGACGCCAACGGCATCGGCGAAGTCGGCTCGATCCAATGCGGCGATGCGTTGCGGTTGATGATCAAGGTCGATCCGGCAACGGAAACCATACTCGATGCGCGCTTTCAGACCTTCGGTTGCGGCTCGGCGATCGCTTCCTCCTCGGCGCTCACCGAGATCATCAAGGGCATGACGCTCGACGAGGCGCTCAAGGTCAGCAACCAGGACATCGCCGATTATCTTGACGGGCTGCCGCCCGAGAAGATGCACTGTTCGGTGATGGGGCGCGAGGCGCTGCAGGCGGCGGTGGCCAACTACCGCGGCGAAGATTGGCGCGAGGATCACGAGGAAGGCGCACTGGTCTGCAAATGCTTTGCCGTCGATGCCAAGCTCATCGAGGAGACGATCCGCGCCAACGGCTTGACCAGCGTCGAGCAGGTGACCCACTACACCAAAGCCGGTGGCGGTTGTACCGCATGCCACGAGGGCATCGAGGAGATTCTTGTCA
The DNA here is from genome assembly GCF_011290485.1 of Caldichromatium japonicum. Lineage (GTDB taxonomy): Bacteria > Pseudomonadota > Gammaproteobacteria > Chromatiales > Chromatiaceae > Thermochromatium > Thermochromatium japonicum. Next base: position 2,456,796 of record NZ_CP048029.1, read on the forward strand.
AGGTGGCGAAGGAGACCTGCACCGCGCCGACCGCCGACAAGAAGCCGACGCCTCCTGCCATCCCGCCAGCGCCGACTTTGACGAGCTTCCAACGCATGCGCAAGATCGAGGAAACCATCGCCTCCATCCGGCCGATGCTCCAGCGCGACCACGGCGATATCGAGATCGTCGAGATCGATGGCAAGAACATCTACGTGAATCTCAAAGGCGCCTGCGCCGGCTGCATGATGGAAGCGGCGACCTTGAACGGCATCCAGACGCGGCTTGTCGAGGCGCTCGGCGAGTTCGTGCGCCTACTTCCGGCCAGTCAGCTCAAAAGGGCGGCATGATGGACAACGCGCCGATCTATCTCGACAACAACGCCACCACCGCCTGCGATCCGGCGGTGGTCGAGGCGATGCTGCCCTTCTTCACCGAACAGTTTGGCAATCCCTCGTCGATGCACAGCTTCGGCAACAAGGTCGGCTTCGCGCTCAAAGAGGCGCGCGCCCGCGTGCAGGCGCTGTTGGGCGCCGCGCACGATTCCGAGATCGTCTTCACCTCCTGCGGCACCGAATCCGACAACACGGCGATCCTTTCCGCGCTCAAGGCGCAACCGGAAAGAAATCAGATCGTCACCACGGCCGTCGAGCATGCGGCCATCCTCGCGCTATGCGACCAACTCGAAAAAGAAGGGTATGTCGTCACGCGTCTGTCGGTCGATAAACGCGGTCGGCTCGATCTGGACGAATACCGCGCCGCACTTTCCCCACGCACTGCGATCGTGTCCGTCATGTGGGCGAACAACGAGACGGGGACGATTTTCCCGGTCGAGGTGATGGCCGAGATGGCTCATGCGGTCGGGGCGCAGTTTCACACCGACGCGGTACAAGCCGTCGGCAAGATCGCCATCGACCTCAAGAAGACCGAGATCGACATACTCTCGCTTTCGGGCCACAAGCTACATGCGCCGAAAGGCGTGGGCGTGCTGTATCTGAAACGTGGCACGCGCTTCAGGCCGCTCTTACGCGGCGGCCACCAGGAACGCGGCCGGCGCGCGGGAACGGAGAACACTGCCTCGATCGTCGGCCTGGGCGTTGCCTGCGAGCTTGCCCGGCAACACATGGCCTTCGAAAACACCGAGGTGAGACGCCTGCGCGACAAGCTGGAGTCCGGAATACTCGCTGCCGTGCCGCATTGCTTTGTGACTGGCGACGTGGCGAACCGCCTACCCAATACCAGCAACATCGCCTTCGAGTTCGTCGAGGGCGAGGCGATTCTGCTGCTGCTCAACAAGGCCGGCATCGCCGCATCGTCGGGCTCGGCCTGTACATCGGGTTCGCTGGAGCCCTCGCATGTGATGCGCGCGATGGGCATTCCCTACACGGCCGCGCACGGCACGATCCGCTTTTCGTTGTCGCGCTTCAACAGCGACGCGGAGATCGATCGCGTCATTGCCGTGCTGCCACAGGTGATCGCGCAGCTCAGGAAAATCTCGCCCTACTGGAACGGCAGCGGACCGGCCGTGGAATCGTTCGTGCCGGCGTACGCATGAACAGCAGGAGCGCCAGCCGGCAACCTATCTGGCTGGTCAGCGTATCGGCAGCATGCCGCGAGCGACGATGAAATCGATGATCTCTGTGAGGCCCTGACCGGTCTTCATGTTGGCAAAGACGAACGGCCGCTCGCCCCGCATCCGTTTCGCATCGCGCTCCATCACCTCGAGCGACGCGCCGACCATCGGGGCAAGATCGATCTTGTTGATGACCAGCAGATCGGATTTGGTGATGCCGGGGCCACCCTTGCGCGGAATCTTGTCGCCAGCGGCGACGTCGATCACATAAAGCGTGAGATCAGAGAGTTCCGGACTGAAGGTTGCGGCAAGATTGTCACCGCCGCTTTCGATGAACACGATCTCCAGACCCGGAAAGCGCCTCGTCAGCCGCTCGACTGCTTCGAGGTTGATCGAGGCGTCCTCGCGAATCGCGGTATGCGGGCAGCCGCCGGTCTCGACGCCGATGATGCGTTCGGGCGATAGGGCACCATGACGAATCAAAAACTGCGCATCCTCCTCCGTGTAGATGTCGTTGGTCACGGCAGCGATCTCATAGCGATCGCGCAAGGCCTGACAGAGCGCCAACGTGAGTGCCGTCTTGCCAGAGCCGACCGGGCCGCCGATGCCTACTCTCAATGTCTGTTTCATGAGCGGAACAATCTCGAATATTGGGTTTCGTGGCGCGCGCAAGCGATGGCAAATCCAGGCGCGAAATTGCTCAATTCGTCCTCATCGAGCTTCAATGCATGATCGACTACATCAGGAATGCGGCGGCCGATCTCCAGCAGGATGCGTTGACCCGCCGCCTGCCCGAGTGGCACCGTCTTGAGTGCCGCCATCGTCTGGTTCTCCGCCCAGCTCCACAGCCAGGCGCTGAGCGCCTCGGCTGGCGGAATACGCCAATGAGCGGCGAGCGCACTCCAGGCGCACATGAAAGTCGGCGTGGGCGGGACAGCAACGGATAGGCCAAGATCGTCGATCAGTTTGTGCAGGGAGTGTCCCATTTGCAGGGTTTCGGCACGCAATTCCGCCGTCATGGCCTTCGGTGATGCCGCCTTCCTCGTGCTGGAGACGGTGGGCGCGACGCTGCTGGTGAGCTACGGCTTCGCCAATGCCGCGTTTGCCGTCCTCGTCACCGGAATCATCCTCTTTTTCGCCGGCCTACCGGTGAGCTACTACGCAGCGCGTTACGGCGTGGATATGGATCTACTGACGCGCGGCGCCGGTTTCGGTTACATCGGCTCGACGTTGACCTCGCTGATCTACGCCACTTTCACTTTCATCTTCTTCGCAGTCGAGGCGGCGATCATGGCTTATGCGCTGGAACTGGCCTTCGACATTCCGCCCGCACTCGGCTACCTCGTCAGTACCTTGGTGGTGATACCGCTCGCCACCCATGGCGTGACGGCAATTTCGCGCTTGCAGGCATGGACGCAACCGGTCTGGTTGGCACTCATGGTGCTGCCATTTGCCTTCGTGCTCGCCAAAGAACCGCGTGCCTTCTCCGGCGTCTCGACCTACGGCCCCGATTTCGACTGGAATCTCTTCGGCGCAGCGCTCACCGTCGGCATCGCACTCATCACGCAAATGGGCGAGCAGGCCGACTACCTGCGTTTCATGCCCGAGCGCACGCAGGATAATCGCCGACGCTGGAACCTTGCCGTGTTATTCGGCGGTACTGGCTGGATCTTCGTCGGCGTGGCAAAGATGCTCGGCGGCATGCTGCTCGCGTATCTGGCCATCTCCCATGCCGTGCCGGCCGAGCGCGCCGTCGACCCAAACCAGATGTATCTGGTCGGCTTCGAATACGTCTTTGCCAACCCCGGCTGGGCGGTTGCCGCCACCGCCGTTTTCGTCATCATTTCCCAGCTCAAGATCAACGTGACGAATGCCTATGCCGGTTCGCTCGCTTGGTCGAACTTCTTCGCCCGACTCACCCACAGCCATCCCGGCCGCGTCGTCTGGATGGCGTTCAACACGCTGATTGCGCTGATGCTCATGGAGCTGAACGTTTTCCAGGCGTTGAAACAAGTATTGGGCCTTTACTCCAATGTCGCCATCGCCTGGATGATGGTCGTCGTCGCCGACCTCGTCGTAAATAAACCGCTCGGTCTGTCGCCGCCGGGCATCGAATTCCGCCGTGCGCATCTTTACGACATCAATCCAGTAGGCGTCGGTGCGATGCTGACGGCCTCCACGCTCGCCATCGCAGCCTATCTCGGACTGTTCGGAAAAGGGATGCAAGCCTTCGCCTCCTTCATCGCCATCGGTGTCGCCTTTGTTGCCACGCCGCTGTTGGCTTGGGCGACCGGCGGACGTTATTACCTCGCGCGACCGATCGATGCGCCGAACGAAAGCACGCAGCGCTGCGCGATTTGCGAAAAGGACTATGAAGCCGAGGACATGGCCTCCTGCCCGGCCTATGGCGGCAATGTTTGTTCGCTGTGCTGCGCGCTCGACGTACGCTGCCAGCACCTGTGCCAGCCGCAAGCGCGTTTTGCCGTGCAGCTTGGTGCGGCCCTGCAACGCTTCCTGCCACGCTCGGCTAGGCCCTATCTCGATGCCGGACTTGGTCAATATCTGCTGCTGATGCTCGCCGTGATACCGCTTCTCGCGGGTCTGCTCGGCCTGCTTTATTTGCACGAGGCACAGGCCGACCCCGCCTTCGCCGCGACCCTGGCGCCGCTCTTTCTCAAGCTCTTCGCCGCGTTGCTGCTCATCGCCGGTATCTTCGCCTGGTGGCTGGTACTGACCTTGAAGAGCCGCGAGGTGGCCCAGCAGGAATCGAATCGTCAAACGCAATTTCTGATGCAGGAAATTGAATCGCATCGGCGCACCGACGAGGCGCTGCAGAAAGCCAAGGCCGCAGCCGAGCTGGCCAATGAAGCGAAAAGCCGTCATGTCAGCGCGCTATCGCACGAATTGCGTACGCCGCTCAATAGTATTCTCGGCTATGCGCAGATTCTCGACGGTGACCCGGCGATTCCGCTGCACCGTCGTCAGGCCGTCGCGGTGATCCGCAGAAGCGGCGAACATCTGCTCTCGCTGATCGAGGGGACGCTCGATCTGGCGCGTATCGAGGGCGGACGGCTGGCGCTGCAAGCGAAGCCCATCGATCTACCCGATTTCCTGCAACAGATCGCGAGCATGATCGAGGTACAGGCGCGCGCCAAGGGCATCAATTTCGGTTACCTGCCCCAGGGCCCGCTGCCGGCCGTGGTGCGGGCCGACGAAAAACGCCTGCGTCAGATCCTCATCAACATCCTTGGTAATGCGGTAAAGTTCACGGTGCGCGGCGAAGTGCGCTTCCGGGTGCGCTACGCCCGCGAGATGGCCAGCTTTGCGATCGAGGATACTGGCCCGGGCATTCCCGCGGATGAGATCGAACGTATCTTCGAACCCTTCGTGCGCGGCAGCTCGTCACAGGGCGCGGCGGCCGGCAGCGGGCTGGGGCTGACGATCGCGCGCATGCTGACGCAGGTGATGGGCGGCGATATCTCGGTTGTCAGTACCCCCGGGAAAGGTAGCCGCTTCGTCGTCCGGCTGTTTCTACCACAGACCGCCGAAGCACCTACGCATGCGCCGGCTCACCTCCGCCGCCTTGGTTATCTCGGCCCGCGGCGACGCATCCTGATCGTCGACAACGAGGCGACAGACCGCGAGTTCCTCGCCAGCGTACTTGCACCGCTCGGCTTCGAGCTCGACCAGGCGGCCTCGGGGCAGGAATGCCTCGAAGTGCTGCCGCGCTTTACGCCCGACGTCATTTTCATGGACCTCGCCATGCCCGGCATGGATGGCTGGGAGACGATCCGCGTCATCCGCCGCGACGGTTTGTGGAACGCGAAAATCGCCATCGTCTCGGCCAATGCCTTCGATCGCGGACTCGACAACGAACTGGGAATTACCGCAGATGATTTCATCACCAAGCCGGTGCGTATCGACGAGCTGCTCGATTGGCTCGGCCGCGCGCTCGACATCGAGTGGATCACCGCCGACGCCGTTGCCGTCCCGCCAGCGCCGACTTTGGCACAGGAATGGGCCTGGCCGCCCAAGTCAGCACGCATTGCGCTCGAGGAACACATCGCTGCGGGTTACGTACGCGGGATTCATGCCGAGCTCGACACACTGGCTGAAAACTACCCGCAGGCAGCCGCCGTGCTTGACCGCATGCGCGTGCTTGTGCGCGAGTTCCGCCTGGAGGAACTTACCGCACTCCTGAAGGAGGCCCCCGATGTCTGATCGCGAACGAATCGACGTAGTCCTCATCGTCGACGACGTACCTGAAAACCTCTCGCTGCTCCATGATGCCCTTGACGAGGCCGGCTACAAGGTGCTCGTTGCCACCAACGGTGAGGCGGCACTCGCTCGGGCGCGCCAGATGTTGCCCGATGTGATCCTCCTCGATGCGGTCATGCCAGGCATCGATGGTTTCGAAGTTGCACGCCGGCTGAAAGCCGACTTTTCCACGCAACACATACCGATCATTTTTATGACCGGGCTCACGGAAACCGAGCATGTCGTTGCTGCCTTCGAAGCCGGCAGCACCGATTATGTGACCAAACCGGTACGCCCTGCCGAAGTGCTAGCACGCATCGGCACCCACCTGCGTACCGCGCGACAACTGCATGAGGCAGCGAAAAACGCGTCCATCGTGCTCGACGATGCCACCCTTGCCGCACGCCTCGTCGCCGCATTTCCGCTCACGCCGCGTGAAGCAGAAGTACTTTTTTGGGTCATCAAGGGCAAAACCAATAAGGACATTGGCGAAATCCTCGACCTCAGCCCGCGTACCGTAAACAAGCACCTCGAACATATTTTTGAGAAGCTTGGCGTCGAGACGCGTACGGCAGCCGCCAACATGGCTGTGAGCCGCATCTCTCCCATGAGCAAAGAGCACGGTGGTCATGGTAGCTTGGACAGCAACCGGGGTGGAATAAGCTAGGGCTGGTATCGGAGAGATGGTGTTGACTTTCCCCGGCTTCTGAGGATTGTAACTTGAGCGCTGTGGGGTAGTGTGCCGACTTATGTGCAAAAGCGTCTGCAGTTAGCAAGCAGGCGGGTGGTCATGGTGAGGGGTTGATTGTCGAGATCGACCTTGAACCCTGAAGGAGTGCAAACCATGACCACAGGCAAGATTAAGAGGAAGTTGTCGGCAGTGGAAGCGGTGGCGGGCGACCGTGACCTGATGAAGGCGCTGCTGAAGGAGGCGCTCTAGGCAAGTGCTGGAAGGCGAGATGACCGAATTTCTGGGGGCGGCGCCGGGCGAACGGACAGAGCGTCGCAACGGCTAGCGTGCTGGCGACTCAAGCCGCGGTCTGGTGACTCGGATCGGCAAGCTGGAGTTGCGCGTGCCGCGGGACCGGAGCGGCGAATTCTCCACGGCCTTGTTCGAGCGCGATGCCAGGAGCGAGAAGGCCCTGGTGGCGGCCTTGGCCGAAAGGTATGTGCAAGGCGTCTCCACCCGCAAGGTCAAGGCCATCACCGAAGAGCTGTGCGGCCACAGCTTCTCGGCCAGTGCCATCAGCAGCATCAACAAAGGGCTTGACGAGGCACTGGCGCGGTTTGCCAACCGCCCCCTTACCGAAGCCTACCCTTACCTGATCCTCGATGCCCGTTACGAGAGGGTCAGGGATGCCGGGGTGATCAGCCACCGGGCGGTACTGATCGCCATCGGCATCAATTGGGAAGGACAACGACAGGTGTTGGCCGTTGAGTTGGCCAACCGCGAGAGCCAGAGTGCGTGGCGCGACTTTCTGATTCGACTCAAGGAGCGTGGCCTGTCCGGTGTCGAATTCGTCGTTGTCCTTCGACCATGCGGGCCTCAAGAAAGCTATCCGCGAGGTGCTGACCGAAGCCGCCTGGCAGCGCTGCTCTGTGCATTTCCTTGAGGATGCCCTGGACGACCTGCCAAGGAAGCGGATCGACGGCGCAAACAGGCCGACAAATTCTGAAGGGTGAGCGACAATGCGCAACATCCTGCTTTGGACGCACCGCATCTTTGCCTTTTCTGCTTGCCCTGCTTTCCATCAATCTCATCTGGCAAGGTGCCAACGAGGTCACGGCAACGATGGGGCTGGTGCAAGGTTCGGAATTCGGCATGCTCATCACGCTGGCCAACCAGTTGGGCGGAGTGCGAGTGTGGGTGGGTACCTTTGCCCTGTGGCTACTCACCCAGCCACGGATGCCCATCACAGACTCGAAGGGAGACGTCTCATCATGAACAAACATTTCGCGTGGCTTTTCGTCCTCATCATAGCGCTAGCCACTTCCCCTGCAGCGCAGGCAGGCTTCGATGAAGGGTTGGCGGCCGCTCAACGCGGCGATTACGCAACAGCCCTCAGGGAATGGCACCCCTTGGCCGAGCAGGGGTTTGCCCTAGCGCAATACAACCTGGGCGTCATGTACAGAGACGGCCTCAGCGTGCCGGAAGACAAGGTGCTTGCCTATGCGCTCTTCAATCTTTCCGCGGCCAATAAACCTTCCACAGACAACAAGGCGCTTAGCAACCGGGATCGGCTAGCCGAAAGCCTGAGACGCAGCGAGCTGCTGGCCGGGCAAGCCTTGACCCGCGAGCTGATGCAGCCCGGCAACTTCGGCAAGGCGCTTGATGCCTGGCTCAAGAAGCCCGTTGCGCGGAAGTCTTCCGTCCAGAACAGGTAACCCTTGCATCGTGCAGCATCGTGCGCGGCTGGGTATCCCTGGGCGAACGGCGACCGATGTTTTCGGTCGAGGCTGGCGTGGCGGAAGGAGGCGAGTCATGAAAAAGCTCATCGCAGCCAATATCGTTGCCAGGTTATGCGCGACGAACGCCTACTACGCTTTCGGCATCGGCGACATCGTGAGCATCGGCATTCAGGCGGGTGGCGAACTCGTCCCTGCCGCAGGCGGGAATGCCGTCGATGCCATTAAGGAAGGTCTGCACAACCGCTGCTGAGGCGGCTGTTGTCGGCTGATGTTTCACATGGCGATATCTTGGCGCGTTCGAGAGGTAATTTCGGGGGCTTTCCGGCCCCGTTTGCGGCCCCGTGGCCCATTTCGGGCGCACTGATCCCTGCGCCCCTATGCTCAAGAGTCGTTTGCGCACCATCCACAGGTTGACCAGTGCAAACAGCGTCACCAGGTTGGCGGTGTTCTTGGCCAATCCGCGGTACTTGACCTTGACATAGCCGAACTGCCGCTTGATGACCCGAAACGGGTGTTCCCCCTTGGCGCGGATGCTGGCCTTGGTCTTCTCCAGGCGCTCCAAGATGGCGCCCATCGGCGTGCTCTGTCCATGGCTTTGCGCTTGCCCGGCATCATGGCGATGTGCCAGCGCACGTTGGGGTGTTGGGCCTTGATTTCTTCGCGCTTCTCCGCCCCCCGGTATCCCGCGTCGGCAAAGGGAACTGGGCGCGGCAATCAGGGTGGGGTCGACCACCGTGCCCTGCTTTTCCATGGCCGGGTCCGACAGGTTGAACCACTGCTGCAGGAAGTGGATGCGCAGCATGGTTTGCACGGCAAACGCAGGGCGCCCTCCCTTGGGGCTGCGCGCGGTGCATGCGGGGCAATCAGCGCCACCAGTTCGGCCCACGGCACCACCAGGTTCATTTCGTCCAAAAACTGGCGCTTGCGTGTGCGCTTGGTCTTGCGCTCGAATCCGGGGGGCAACGGCTCATCTGCTTCATGTCGTTACTATCTCACATCCGACGGTCATCGCCGGGGTTTTGCAGACATTCCCTTATCGGTCTATGTCACCAGCACAGTGTCACACCACGCCCAGCCGCTTCCAGTTCGGTAGCGTTTTTTCCAGGAATTGCGCGGCGAGTTCCACGGCGCGCGCGGTGACGGCCGCCGGCTCGGTGATCGGCTGGCCGTCTTTGGCCAGGCCCCGGCCTAGGGCCAGGAGCTTGGCGGCAAAGCGCTCGCCCAGCGCCCGCGCGTCGTCTTTGGGGTGGGCAAGATGCAGGTGGGCCAGCATTTGATCGCCATCGCTGGCGGTGATGACCCACGGCAGTTGCGCGGCCACCAGGTGGCGGTAGGGGGCCCCCTGGGCAGTGGCGGCGAGCAAGGCGCGGTTCAAGGCTTTGGCGGGCTTGGGGTCGGATGGTTTGGCATTGGCCGGCAGCAGCGCCAGGTGGCCGGCGTGCAGCATCAGGCCCACCGCTTGCAGGGTGTTGGCCAGGGTGCGGGTGGTGGGGGCAGCAGGCGCTGCGTCCGCGGCGCTGGGGGCGCTTGCCACGGGCACGGCGATGAGTTCGACCAGCGTCTTGGGGCCTTGGCTGAGCGCGTCGTAGAGCGGCGCATAGACCTCGGGCTTGCCTTGCACTTCGCCGGCGCTGGTGGCGTATTGGTAAGGGTTGGCGCCCGCTTCCTTGGGCGCGGGGCGGTTGAGCAGCGCAAAGCGGTGTTCGCCCAGCGCTTGGCGCTGCTCCTCGCGCCAGATGGGCGCGTGGCCCTTGGCCCACAAGTCGCGGCGGAAGGACAGGTTGCTGAGCACATCGACCATCACCTCGCGCTCGATCGGGTCGGTGAATTGGGAGAGGAGCTCCTTGTGCTGGGCCGGGAGTGTGGCCGGCAGGTACCAGTCGCCGGCGGTGGCGGTGCCGGCGAAGGTGAGCTTGTGGGGGGCGAGTTCGGCGTCGAGCTCGTCAAACCAAAAGCAGGTCCAAACATCATGCAGGTACTCCTGCACCAGGTAGTTCTTGTCGAGCTGGGGGAATTTATCCAGCCGCCCTTTCATTGCCGGCAGCACCCGGCACATGAGCGCCTGGGCGTCGATGAGCGCTTGCAGCCGCTTTTGGCCGACCTCGATTGCCGCCAGGCTCGAAAGCCCTTCGCGTTTTTGCCACAGGCGCAGCAAGTGCTGCACGGGGAAGGTGGAGAGCCACCCAGGCAGGGTGTTGTAGGAGAGGTAGACCAGGCCGCCAGACAGGAGCGCAGCGTCCAGACAGCGGTAGAGCCCCTCGCGCACCGGTTTGGCGATCCACGAGAGGATGCCGTGCGCGGCGGCGTAGTGAAACTGCCCCAGCTCCTGGGGCCATGTTTGCCCCAGTTCAACAAAATTACCCTCGACAAAGCGCACATTGGTAAGCCCCGCGGCGCGCGCCAGGGCCTGGGCGTGGGCGATGTGGGCGGGGTTGAAGTCGATGCCGACGAAATCGACCTCGGGGTGGCAATCGGCGATGAGGCAGAGGTTGACGCCCTGCCCGCAGCCGAGTTCTAGGTAGCGCAGCCGCTTTTCCCCCGCAAGCGCAGGGGGGCGCACCCCGTGCACGAGCGCGCACAAGTCCAGCCACGTCGGGTCTTGCTCGCGATAGTAGCCAAAGGTGTAGCCAAGGTCGGTGTTGTAGCCTAAGTTCCAGCCCATCAAACGCTCCTTTCGTTTAGTGTCAACCTATGCTCTTCGAACGGTAGTCAATGATCGCGGCGAAGTAGGGCGAATTTCAAACCCGCACCCACGATGGGCGACCGGAAGGGCTAACACGCCCATATCCCAGTCGATGCCCGGGAGAATGCCGATGCGCTCCTTGCCTTTGAGTTCCGGGATGGAATTAGCAGTATATGGAAGGTCTGCACAACCGCTGCTGAGGCGGCTGTTGTCGGCTGATGTTTCACATGGCGATATCTTGGCGCGTTCGAGAGGTAATTTCGGGGGCTTTCCGGCCCCGTTTGCGGCCCCGTGGCCCATTTCGGGCGCACTGATCCCTGCGCCCCTATGCTCAAGAGTCGTTTGCGCACCATCCACAGGTTGACCAGTGCAAACAGCGTCACCAGGTTGGCGGTGTTCTTGGCCAATCCGCGGTACTTGACCTTGACATAGCCGAACTGCCGCTTGATGACCCGAAACGGGTGTTCCCCCTTGGCGCGGATGCTGGCCTTGGTCTTCTCCAGGCGCTCCAAGATGGCGCCCATCGGCGTGCTCTGTCCATGGCTTTGCGCTTGCCCGGCATCATGGCGATGTGCCAGCGCACGTTGAGGTGTTGGGCCTTGATTTCTTCGCGCTTCTCCGCCCCCCGGTATCCCGCGTCGGCAAAGGGAACTGGGCGCGGCAATCAGGGTGGGGTCGACCACCGTGCCCTGCTTTTCCATGGCCGGGTCCGACAGGTTGAACCACTGCTGCAGGAAGTGGATGCGCAGCATGGTTTGCACGGCAAACGCAGGGCGCCCTCCCTTGGGGCTGCGCGCGGTGCATGCGGGGCAATCAGCGCCACCAGTTCGGCCCACGGCACCACCAGGTTCATTTCGTCCAAAAACTGGCGCTTGCGTGTGCGCTTGGTCCTTTCCCGCGCTTCAGCCAACGTGATGCCATCGGCTCCGTAACGGCCGAGCACCAGCGTTTCCTGGCGACCGTTGAGCCGGTAGTTGTAGCGGAAGGAAATTGTCCCCGTGGGCGTGACGACCACATACAGACCATCACGGTCGGCGACCTTGTATGGTTCTCCCTGGGTTTGAGGTTGCGAAGCTTGGTGTCGGTCAGCATCTTGATACCATCATGGAACGACTGCTGAACTCAGACGTTTTTTCTTTTTTTATCAACAGGTTATCAGATTTTGATACCATCACAAATCCTGCGCATGGTTGATGGTATCCGATGAAAACCATCGGTATCAGATCGCGAGATGCCAGCAAATATACCAGCAAAAAATGACCGCTTACCCCCGCTTGATGCTGCTAGACCTTGCCAGAAGAATTTTAGATTTGTTCTTATTTTTCAACGATCTACAGCGACTTTGTTGCCTGTTCTCGCCAGTCGATGCCAGACGCCTGCTCACTCCCACTCGATGGTCGCTGGCGGCTTGCTGGTGATGTCATAGACCACCCGCGAGATCCCCGCGACCTCATTGACGATGCGCCGGGCGACCTGTTCCAGGAACTCGGCGGGCAGATGGGCCCAGCGGGCGGTCATGAAGTCCAGGGTCTCGACCGCGCGCAAGGCGATCACCGGCGCATGGATACGATTATCGCCGACCACGCCCACGGAGCGCACCGGCAACAAGACCGCGAATGCCTGGGACACTTGGTCATAGAGCCCCGCCTGGCGCAGTTCCTCAATAAAAATATGATCGGCGTGACGCAAGAGCTCTAGGGACTCTTTATCGACCTCACCCAAGACCCGCACCGCCAAGCCAGGCCCGGGGAAGGGGTGGCGATAGACCATCTCATAAGGCAGCCCCAGCTCGATCCCGATCTGCCGGACCTCGTCTTTGAAGAGCTCACGCAGCGGCTCGACCAGTCGTAGATTCATCTGCTCGGGCAGGCCACCGACATTGTGATGCGACTTGATCACCCGCGCCTTGCCCGTCTTGGCGCCGGCTGATTCGATCACGTCTGGATAGATGGTTCCCTGGGCCAGCCATTTGATATTGGGCAGTCGGGCCGCCTCGTCCTCGAACACCTCGATGAAGGCATTGCCGATGAGCTTGCGCTTGTGCTCAGGGTCGGTCACCCTCTTCAGACGATTGAGAAAACGCTCCTCGGCAGCGACCCGGATCACCCGCACCCCTAGGTGCTGGACAAAGGTCTTCATCACCTGCTCGGATTCGCCGAGACGCAACAGCCCATTGTCAACAAAGACGCAGGTCAATTGATCGCCGATGGCGCGGTGTAGCAGCGCCGCGACCACGCTCGAGTCCACCCCTCCTGAGAGGGCAAGCAACACCCCATCCTCGCCGATCTGGGCTCGCAAGCGTTCGATGCTAGCGGCGATGATGTTGGTCGGCGTCCACAGGTGCTGACAGCCGCAGATCCCGTGGATAAAGCGTTCGAGGATGCGCCGTCCCTGCCGGGTATGGGTCACCTCGGGGTGGAACTGCACGCCATAAAAGCCTCTGGAGTCATCGGCGATCGCAGCGCAAGGGGCGTGCTCGGTCGCAGCGATCACATCAAAACCCGGCGGGGGCGACTCGACCCGATCGCCATGACTCATCCAGACATCGAGCAAGGGCTGGCCTTCGGGGTCCAGATGATCCTCGATGCCATCCAGGAGGTGCGAGTGGGCGCAGAGTCGCACCTGGGCATAGCCATATTCGCGCTGGGCAGCGGGGGCCACGATCCCGCCGAGCAGCGCGGCCATCACCTGCATCCCATAACAGATCCCAAGCACCGGCACCCCGAGCGCGAAGACCGCCGGATCGGGTCGGGGGGCGGTGTCCTCGTGGGCCGAGGGCGGACCGCCCGAGAGGATGACACCGCGCGGGGCGAAAGCGCGCAGGATCTCGGCGGGCAGGTCATAGGGATGGATCTCGCAATAGACACCGGCCTCACGCACCCGCCGCGCGATCAGTTGGGTGTATTGCGAGCCGAAGTCGAGGATCAGGATACGGTCGGCATGGAGATCGGACATGGCGTTCTCTGATCGTTTGCTGGCCAAGTCAGGGTCTGGGTGGAGGGGCGCTGACCTAATCTAAAGGGTTTAGGGATGCGCTGCTTGATTTCGCTTTAAGTCATTCCTGCGCACGCCGGGATCCAGTCATCAATAAAACTGGCCGCCAGCATTGGCCGGGGTGATGACTCAATCAGCGGTTCCTTAGGTATCGATGCGGTAATTGGGCGCCTCCTTGGTGATCTGCACGTCATGCACATGCGATTCGCGCATGCCGGCAAGACTGATGCGCACAAATCTAGGTTTGGTGCGCATCTCCTCGATCGTGGCACAGCCGGTATAGCCCATGCTGGATCCGAGTCCACCGATGAGTTGATGGATGACATTGACCAAGCTGCCCTTGTACGGGACGCGCCCCTCGATCCCCTCCGGCACGAGCTTATCCTTGTCGGTGTTCTCCTGGAAATAGCGATCGCTCGACCCCTCGGAGGCGCTCATGGCGCCGAGCGAGCCCATGCCGCGATAGGATTTATACGAACGCCCTTGATAGATCTCGACCTCGCCGGGTGCCTCGTCGGTGCCGGCAAAGAGCCCGCCGATCATGACGCTGTGCGCGCCGGCGGCGATTGCCTTGGCGATGTCGCCCGAATAGCGCAGCCCACCATCGGCGATCAGAGGCACATCGGTCCCCTTGAGCGCCTCGCTGACATTGGCAACAGCCGTGATCTGGGGAACACCGACGCCGGCGACGATGCGGGTGGTGCAGATCGACCCCGGACCGATCCCCACCTTGACCGCATCCGCCCCCGCCTCGACCAGGGCCAGCGCCCCTTCGGCCGTGGCGACATTGCCGCCAATGACCTGGAGATCGGGGTAATGGGTTTTGATCCAACGCACCCGGTCGAGCACCCCCTGGGAATGGCCGTGCGCCGTATCGACCACGATCACATCCACCCCCGCCTCGACCAGGGCCGCCACCCGCTCCTCGGTACCCTTGCCCACACCCACCGCCGCCCCACAACGCAAGCGTTCATGATCATCGCGCGATGCCTTGGGAAAGTCCTTGGCCTTCTGGATGTCCTTGACCGTGATCAGGCCTTTAAGCTCGAAGCGTTCGTTGACCACCAGGACCTTCTCGATACGATGGCGATGCAACAGCGCGATCACCTCATCGCGGCTGGCGCCCTCTTGCACCGTGACCAGGCGCGCCTTGGGGGTCATGATGGTCGAGACGGGGGCATCCATCCGCGTCTCGAATCGCAGATCGCGCCCGGTGACGATCCCGACCAGCTTGCCGCGCTCGGTCACTGGGACTCCTGAGATATTATTGGCACGGGTCAGCGCCAGGACCTCGCCGATGGTCATGGTCGGGGGCACGGTGATCGGGTCGCGGATGATGCCGCTCTCATAGCGCTTCACCGTCAGCACCTCGCGCGCCTGGCGCTCGATACCCATGTTCTTGTGGATGATGCCGATGCCGCCTTCTAGCGCCATAGCGATCGCCAGGCGCGATTCGGTCACGGTGTCCATTGCCGCCGAGACCAGAGGGATGCGCAGACCGATCGTGCGGGTCAGGCGGGTACTGAAATCGACGTCCCTCGGCAACACGTTTGAATAGGCAGGGACGAGCAGGACATCATCGAAGGTGAGTGCTTCCTGGATCAGGCGCATGCTAGGCTCCGCGGATCGCGTGATGGGGCACAGGGCTGGGATTGCCGATAAACTATTTATTCTCTAATAAAAGGCCCAGACAGGCAAAACCAGACCACTGACGCATGCAGCTGGCCCAATGCGCGACCAAAACCCTGCCCTTCAGGGTGGGGAGGATGTCAATGCTGCGATAATAGGTCATCGCGAACAGCCCCAAGCCCTGATCCCGGTCCCGATGCCTTTTATGCTGCCCAGTCCCTTCCCATCGAACGCGCTCCCTATACCGTCTCGCGCCTGATCGGCGAAGCGCGCACCCTCATCGAGACCGGCCCGCCCTTTCTGGTCTGGGTGCGCGGTGAGATCTCCAACATCTCGTCCCCGAGCTCAGGCCATCTATATTTCACCCTCAAGGATGATACCGCCCAGGTACGCTGCGCCCTCTTTCGCCCGGCCAGGCTCTTGCTCTCCTTCGCTCCGCAAAACGGCCAGCAGGTCCTGGCGCGGGCGCGGGTGACCCTCTATGAACCGCGCGGTGAGTTCCAACTAAGGGTCGAATATCTCGAACCAGACGGCGAGGGGGCCTTGCGCCTGACCTTTGAGAGGCTGAAACAACGGCTGGCCGCCGAGGGTCTATTCGATCAGGCGCACAAGTGCCCACTGCCCCGCTTCCCGCGTCAGGTCGGTCTCATCACCTCGCCGACCGACGCAGCGGTGCGCGATGCGATCTCATCACCGTCTTTAAACGCCGCTTCCCTGCGCTGCCTCTGGTGATCTATCCGGCATTGGTCCAAGGGGAGGAAGCACCTGGCTCGCTGATCCAGGCACTGGAACTGGCCAATAAGCAGGCTGAATGCGATGTCCTGATCCTGGTGCGTGGCGGCGGTTCAGCAGAGGATCTCGCGGCATTCAACGATGAGGGACTGGCGCGCGCCATCCGCGCCTCAGCGATCCCCGTGGTGACCGGGATCGGGCATGAGATCGACCTGTCCATCGCCGATCTCGCCGCCGACTGGCGCGCCCCTACCCCTTCGGCGGCTGCCGAGCGAGTCGCGCCCTCAGCCGCCGAGCTTACCGCGCGTCTCACCGGGATCGCCGAACGCCTGACCCTGGCCCAAGGCCGTCGCCTAGATATCGCCCGGCATCGCCTGGAGGGTGCCGGCCGCCAACTACGCCTGCTCCATCCCGTCGCCCATCTACGTCAATGGGCACAACGCCTGGGTCGCCTGGGGCTTGGGCTGCTGACCCAGGCGCACACTCAGCTTGCCGGCGCTCGGGGGCGGCTGCGCCTGCTCGCGATGCGCCTGGCGCATCTTTCGCCGGCACCTGGGCTGGCGAACCGGCGCCTGCACCTCGATGTCTTGAGCCAGCGTTTACAGTACGCCCAGCAAGGGCTCATTCAGACCCAGTGCGCCCGACTGGCCCAGGCTGCCACTGCCCTCGACACCGTCAGTCCCCTCAAGACCCTCGAACGCGTCTATGCCATCGTCGAGCGTCTGGCGGATGGTCGATGGGTGCGCGATCCCCAGACGCTCAGTCCAGGCAAGCGATTGCTGATTCGGATGGCAGGCGGGGCTGTCGAGGCTGAGGTCCTCGGCAGCACAGGACCATGTCTAGGATGACAAGAGGATACTTGACCGCCGCTCGATGCAGCGCAGCGCCCAAGGCTGGTATCCAGTTGCTTGCATGGACGGAGTGCCGTTTCGCCCTTCGCTGCAATGACCTTAGCGGAATCAGTCAGCACATCCTGCGCCCTGTTTCCAGCTGATGGCGGTATGCTATCGCGCATCTATTATGATCGATTCACCCTGTGTATCCGGCGCGGGGATCGCGCGTTCCATGCTTCAGTTCAAAGATCTCGCATTCAGCCGCGGCCCCCACCGCTTGGTCGAAGGGGTCAGCTTGAATCTTTATCCAGGCCAAAAGGTGGGACTGGTCGGGGCCAACGGCTGCGGCAAGTCGAGCTTGCTGGCCCTGTTATGCGGCGAGCTGCATCCCGATCGCGGCAAGGTCATCCTCCCGCCGACCTGGGAGGTGGCCCATGTCGCCCAGCACACCCCCGACAACGACCAGACAGCGCTCGAGTGTGTGCTGGATGGCGACCAGCGTCTGCGTCGGCTGCAGGCGGCCCTGGCTGAGGCGCAGGCACACAACGATGGCCTGCGGGTGGCCGAGCTGCATGGACAGCTCGAGGCCATCGGCGCCTATGAGGCTGCAAGCCGCGCCGCCTGTCTTTTACACGGCCTAGGGTTTGCGCCCGGCGATGAACAACATCCGGTTAAAAGCTATTCGGGCGGCTGGCGGCAGCGTCTGGCCTTGGCGCGCACCCTGATGGCCCGCTCAGACCTGTTGCTGTTGGATGAGCCGACCAATCACCTGGATCTGGACGCGGTTATCTGGCTAGAAGGTTGGCTGAAGTCTTATCCCGGTACCCTGATCCTGGTATCGCATGACCGTGATTTTTTGGATGCGGTGGTGGATCAGATCCTGCACCTGGATCAACAGCGTCTGACCCTGTATCCAGGCAACTATTCGGCCTTCGAGCGTATTCGTACTGAGCGCCTTGCGCAACAGCAAGCGGCCTACCGTCAACAGCAACGCGAGATCGCGCGGGTGCAAGGCTTCATCACGCGTTTCCGTGCCAAGGCGACCAAGGCGCGCCAGGTGCAGAGCCGTCTCAAGGCCCTGGAGCGCCTGACGTCGATCGCCCCCGCCCATGTCGATTCGCCCTTCCGCTTTGAATTTGCGCCGCCTGCTGCCCTACCCAATCCATTGTTGCGCCTTGAGCAGGCAACAATCGGTTATCCCGGGCGTATGGTGTTGCAAGGGGTCGGACTCAGCTTGGCCCCCGGAGAGCGGATCGGTCTCCTAGGACGCAATGGGGCCGGTAAATCCACCCTGATCAAGGCCCTGGCAGGCGTTCTGCCGGTGCAGTCAGGCCGGCGTATCTGTGCCCAGGGGCTCGCCATCGGTTATTTTGCTCAGCATCAGCTCGATCAGCTCGACCCAGATCACAGTCCGCTCGACCATCTGCGCCGGATCGATCTGCAGGCAACCGAACAGCAGCTCCGTGACTATCTGGGCGGCTTCGGCTTTGGCGGCGAGCGCGCCCTGGTGCCGGTCGCACCCTTCTCGGGCGGCGAACGGGCGCGCCTGGTGCTGGCGCTGATCATCCGGCAGCGGCCCAATCTGTTGCTGTTAGACGAGCCGACCAATCATTTGGATCTGGAGATGCGCGAGGCCCTGGCCGAGGCGTTACAGGGATTCGAGGGGGCGCTGGTGACAGTCTCGCATGACCGGCATCTATTGCGCCTGGTATGCGATGCGCTGTGGCTAGTCAATGACAGACGGGTTGAGCCCTTCGCCGGCGATCTCGATGATTATGCCGATTGGCTGGCCAAACGTGATGCCGCGCATAGCCCAATCCGTCCCGCTGCTCATCAACGCCGCGAGCAACGCCGCCAGGCCGCGGCCATGCGTCAGGCATTGCAGCCGCTGCGCAACCGTGAGAGGACCTTGGAGCAACGTCTCGCTGTCCTCAATGAACGCCGGCTCGCCCTGGAGCGCAAGCTGGCGGCATCCGAGCTCTACGAACCGGCGGCCAAGGGATTACTTTTGGCGCATCTTGCCGAACAGCGCCAGCTCCAGGCCGAGATTGCTGAGACCGAGGCCGACTGGTTGGCGGTCTGCGAGGCGATCGAGCAGCTTCAGGGCGATGCAGATGCGGCCCGCGCCGATCCAGGGTCAGACACGCCTAGGATTGATATTGCCGCACCGGAATGAATGGCCATCAGGTTCGATGGGGCCAGATGCGTCTGTGCCTGTGTTGGGAAAAACCGCCCAAGGGCATCTCCTGGCGCTCGGTAGGTCGAATCCTGGGTGTTATCCTGAGCATTCTCATGCTCTGCACCCTGCTTTATGGTGTCTGGCCCTATCTCACGCTCTGGCGCTTGGAACGCGCCGCCCACCAGGATGATTGGGAGACGCTCGCTGAGCTCGTCGATCTCGGACGGGTACGCGCCGAGATCCAGGCGCGTCTGAACAAAGACCAGGCCAGCGTCATCGGTGCGGTCTCGGACGGGTTCATCGCTTGGATCGAGACGGGGATTCACAAGTACGGGCGCGAGGCAATCCCGTCCTTGGTGACGCTGAGCTGGGTGCGGGATCAGTTCGCCCGCATCCCTGACCATGCGCTAGGGCTATGGGTTGCCATCTCAGGGGTCTTTTTTGCCGCGCCCGATGATCTCAGGCTCCAGATCGAGCGGGCACCGGCTGCGGGCCCATTGTTTATCAGACTCGAGCGCCAGGGTTTAAGTTGGCGTACCACCATGATTTATGATTGAACAGATTTATGATTGAACACGTGCCATGAGCCTCCAACACAAGGCCTCGCTGCGAGCACGCCGGGTGGTGGCCTCATTGCTGGTTCCCAGCGATGCGCCCTTCAAGGATTATCTCAAGGCCACCGACTATTGCACCGCGATCATGCTCTATACCGACCGCCCGGCGGACTATGAATATATGGTCCAATGGCGTGCCGCCTTCGCTGCCTTGATGGTAGCAGGACCCGAAGAGCGACAGCGCCTGCTCAAACGCCTGCGCGAGGACTTCAAGCAAGGTCACTCGCCATTGCCGAGCCTCATGCCCGATGATTCACCCTGACTGTGCATGACCCAGAGGCCAGTTCATTACGAACCCACCGCCAAGGATCATGAACGCCTCTCCTCCCCTGGTTAAGGGGCACCTAGAGGGCGCATGCTGCACGGTAATCCCTTTGACGAACTCAGGAACATCGCATGTCATCACCGACCAGACCGACCCGCAACTGTCCCAATGATGCAACCTTTGATCTGCCGCCTTTATCGCTGGCACCCGAGGGGATCGCCGGGGATTTCAAGCATTATTATGTCCATACCCTGGGGCGAGATCGCGATTGCCATTCAGATTACTATGCCTATCAGGCATTGGCGGCGACCCTGCGCGACCGCCTGATGGAACGCTGGAGGGCGACCCGCCAGGCATACGATGAGGCGCGCTGCCGCCGCGCCTATTACTTGTCTCTCGAGTTTCTGATGGGACGGATCCTGGGGAACAGCCTGCTCAATCTGGGCATCGAGGAGACGGCGGCCCAGGGCTTGGAGCACCTGGGGCTGGCGATCGAGGAGATGGCAGCGGTCGAGCCCGACCCGGGTCTGGGCAATGGCGGCCTGGGACGGCTGGCCGCGTGTTTTTTGGATTCATGCGCTACCCTCCAGCTTCCGGTCCGCGGCTATGGGCTGCGCTATGAATACGGGATGTTTCGCCAGGTCATCGACAATGGGCACCAGGTGGAGGAGCCCGATCATTGGCTGCGCGACGGCAATCCCTGGGAGCTGGAGCGGCCCGAGTTTACCCAGCGCATTCAATTCGGTGGGCGTACCCAAACCCATCGCGATCCACAGGGGCGCATCCGCGTGAGCTGGGTCGATACCCATGACGTGCTCGCCGTTCCCTATGACATCCCAGTTCCTGGTTATCGCAACGATACCGTGAATACCCTGCGCCTGTGGAAGGCGGCGGCGACCGACGAGTTCGATCTCGACGAGTTCAATGCGGGGAGCTATCCGGAGTCGGTCGCGCAAAAAAACGCCGCCGAGCATATCACCATGGTGCTCTATCCCAACGACGCGAGCGAAAACGGCAAGGAGCTACGCCTGCGCCAGCAATACTTACTAGCCAGCGCCAGCCTCAAAGACGTCCTGCGCGACTGGGTACGGCTGCACGGTCAAGACTTCAGCCGCTTTGCCGAACTGAACTGTTTCCAACTCAATGACACCCACCCGGCGGTGGCGGTGGCCGAACTGATGCGCCTGCTCATGGACGAGCATGGCCTGGAATGGGATGAGGCCTGGGCAATCAGCCGCCAGACCATGGCCTATACCAATCACACCCTCTTGCCCGAGGCCCTGGAGCGCTGGCCGGTGCGGATGTTCCGCCAGCTCTTGCCGCGCCTCTTGGAGATCATCTTCGAGATCAATGCCCGCTTTTTGGCCGAGGTAACACTGCGCTGGCCAGGCGATGTCGACCGGCTGCGGCGGATGTCCTTGATCGAAGAGGGTCATGAACAGCAGGTGCGCATGGCCTATCTGGCGATCGTCGGCAGCTTCTCGGTTAATGGCGTCGCCGAGCTCCATTCCAAGCTCTTGCGCGAGGGCCTGTTTCGCGATTTCTATGAGTTTTGGCCGGAGCGGTTCAATAATAAAACCAATGGGGTCACGCCTCGCCGCTGGCTGGCGATGTGTAATCCCGGCCTGCGCGAGCTGCTCAACGAGACACTCGGCGATGCCTGGGTCTGCGACCTCGAACAGCTCGGGCGCCTTATCCCCTATGCCGATGACAGTGCCTTCCGCGACCGCTGGCAGGTGATCAAAGGGGCCAATAAGGCGCGGCTCGCAGACCATATCAAGGAGCTGTGCGGGATCAGCTTTCCGCCCGATGCCATGTTCGATGTCCAGGTCAAACGGATCCATGAATACAAACGCCAGCTCCTCAATGTCCTGCATATCATCCATCTCTATCGCCGCATCAAACAGGGCGAGACCGCTGACTGGACCCCGCGCTGCGTGCTCTTCGGCGGCAAGGCAGCGCCCGGCTATTTCATGGCCAAGCTGATCATCAAGTTGATCAACAATGTCGCGCGGGTGGTCAACACGGACCCCGCCACTGCCGAACTGCTGCGCGTGGCCTTCGTACCCGATTATCGGGTCTCTCTGATGGAGATCATCGCCCCCGGCACAGATCTGTCGGAGCAGATCTCGACCGCAGGCAAGGAGGCCTCGGGGACGGGGAATATGAAGTTCATGATGAACGGCGCCGTGACCATCGGCACCCTCGACGGCGCCAATATAGAGATCCGCGAACAGGTGGGAGACGACAATTTCTTCCTGTTCGGCTTGACCGCTGCCGGGGTGGAATCCCTACGCGGTCACTACAACCCCAATGGGCTGATCGCCAGCGACCCAGCACTGCGCGAGGTCATGAACCTGCTCGAGTCCGGTCATTTCAATCGGTTTGAACCCGGCATCTTTGATCCGATCATCCACTCGATCCGCAATCCACACGATCCTTGGATGACGGCGGCCGATTTTAGGAGCTATATCGAGGCCCAGGAGCGTGCCGCCTCTGCCTATCGCGATCACGAGCGCTGGGTGCGGATGAGCATCCTCAATACGGCGCACAGCGGGCGCTTCTCCTCGGATCGCACCATCCTCGACTATAACCGCGACATCTGGCGCTTAGAACATATCAGGCCACAGCGGCGCTGATCGAGGTGCGACGCGCGCGGTCGCGGATGCTGAGAAGATCTGCCAGGGTCTCAACCGCCGGCATCCGCACACCCCGCCTGGCCGCCTCGCGCAAGGGGCGGCGATAGAGATATTCGATCTCGAGGGGGCGGCCGGCAAGGAAATCTAACCGCATGCTTGGATCATAGGGGACCATGCGCGCGGTCGCCTCGAGCAGCCGGGGGATAAAGCCAGGTTCAAAAGGGACACCGCAGGCCGAGGCCGCCGCTGCCACCTCTTGCATCAGGCGGTCGGCCAGGGCGCGCGCCTCGGGGTCAAACATGATGCCCGCCGTATGGCAATCGAGCAGGACGGACAACCCGTTGAATGGGATATTCCAGGCCAGCTTGCGCCAGCGCGCCGCAAGCAGCGACTCCTGAACATCCGTCTCGATCCCGCCGGCGGCGAAGGCGGCTTGAAGGGCAGGGATACATGCCTGGGCGCGCGCATCCGCAGGCGCCAGGGTGATCCGCCCATAATCGAGATGCCGGATATGGCCAGGGCCGATCTTGTGGGCGCATAAAAAACACAGCCCGGCGATCACCACCGCCTGCGGAAAGGTCGCTGCTAATTCTTCCTCAAGGGTCAGGCCGTTTTGCAGATTGAGGATGACCGTTCCTTCATGGATCAGGGGTCTGAGCAACTCAGGGAGACGGTCATTCTCAGTGGTCTTGAGCGCAATACAGACCACGTCGCTCGTAGGTATTGGATCAGTCGCGGCATAGACATCGACCGGCCGATGATGTCGATCGCCGAGCGGGGATTCAATCCGCAGACCATGCGTCCGAATCCAAGCGACATCGCTGCGGGCAATAAAGCGCACGATGGCGCCCCCCACCAGCAATCTCGACCCATAGAAACCGCCCACGGCACCGGTGCCGAGGATGGTGAAGCTAAGCCTGTGTCCATTGACCATCGGACGCTGATGTCACCCGAATCGGATTGCCAGGGATATGGCATTGTAACTTGTAATCAAAGATAAGGCCGGCATACCGCCGGCCCCGTAGCCTACTCTCTAGGGCGTCAGCGCCCTCATTTGACCTCGATCTTCCGGCGCTCGGTCTTTTGCACCTTGGGGAGATGGATCTCGAGCACGCCGTTCTTGAACTCAGCGCTGGCCTGATCAAAGGCGACCTCGACCGGCAGACGGATGCTCCGGCTAAAGCTGCCGCGGGCGATCTCGGCATGGAAAAAAGCGCCCTCTTCCTTGGTCTCTTCGAATTTACGCTCGCCTTTGATGGTCAACAGATCCCCTGCAAGCTCCACCTCAAGGTTTTCGCGTTCGACCCCCGGCACCTCGGCCCGCACCAGAAGCTCGCCCTCACGATCGACGACATCGATGCGCGGACGGATCTCGAGACCCTGGTCGAAGCGTACCCATTCCGGCCAGAGATCGCGAAATGGATGGCCCCAGGTGCGTTGGAGCAGGCTGTTGAACAACCGGTCCATCTCATCGAACAAGGCAGGTTCACGGCGCGGTACGGATTCAGCCAGATCGGTGCGTTTGAACTTCATGGCCTAGACCTCCATTGGCTCAATCCCCAGTGTACTGGTCGATCTGCCGAGAATGATAGAACAGACCGGTCGTTTTTCAAGGGCGAGCAACAGGAAAAATTTCTTTTAAAATCATGCTACTAGGCGTCTGACCCAGGATGGGATCCCAGCCGGATCAATGGTCTGCGTGACGGCGGGAGAGGATTGACGACGCAGCCAGCCTGTCTAGGACCTCTAGATAGGCGCGGGTGCTCTCGAGCCAGTCATACTCGGCCACGGCAGCGCGCAACACGGCAGCCGGCAAGGGGCGATCCAGGGTCTGGCCCATCGCCTCGGCCAGGGCATTCGCATCCCCGATTGGCACCAAGGGGCCATAGCGCCCGTTTGCCAGGATCTCGGCAGGACCGCTCGGACAATCAGTCGAGACCGCCGGCACACCCAGGGCCAGAGCCTCGGTGAGCACATTCGGCGATCCCTCCCAACGGGAGGAGAGGACGAAGAGCGCCGCGCGCACCAAATAAGCAGGAAGATCGGGGCGAAAACCGACCAGTGTCACTACATCGCCCAGGCCAAGCTTAGCGATCAATGACTCGAGTGCCTTGCGCCCACCGCCCTCCCCCAGGATCATCAGCCGACAGTCGCGCGCTCGGCGCACCTGAGCAAAGGCACGGATCAGGGTCGGAAAGTCCTTTTGCGCTTGTAGGCGCCCGGCCCCCAGGATCACCGGCGGCTGCCCCGGCTCCAGCCAGGGGTGCGGGCAGGGACCGGCAGCCAGGGCATGGAGTGCCGGGGTGATGACTGGATTGCGGATGACCTGGATGCGCGCCGGTTCCAGGCGGACAAGCCGGGCCGTATCTTCAGCGACACCTCTGGAAACAGTGACGATGCGCTCGATGTCCGGATAGAGCCAACGGATCGGCTGGAGACGCAGCCAGCGCGCGATCGGGCTGCGCCCTGCCAAGGATGCGGAGAGATTGGTCCCCAAACGCAGTGCGATCGGCACCTGGACCCCGCTCAAGGACCGAGCCAGGACCGCCGCCTGACCAGCGCGATCCTTGATCGCAAGCAAGGCCCGCGGGCGGTGTGCGCGCAGATACCGGGCGAGCTCAGAGATGGCCCAAAGGGTATGGGGGGTACGCAGATCGATCCGCCGAATGCCCACAGGGAGATCTGCGAGATGGGGACCGTCCGCGCGCACCAAAAGCAAATCGACCTGCTCGCCCAAGGCGACGAAACCGCGCAGCAGATGGATCAGCATCCGCTCGACCCCGCCGGCGCCCGAGAACGATGCAAACACCGCGAGCGGACGGCGGCGCAGCGAGCCAGGGACATCTACAAAAGGCTTGTTGTCTGTTTCCAACATGTCGCGGCGATTGGCAAGATGCGCTATGCTTTTTCATTCGAGACATCAGGGTGATGGATGGCGCGCTCACCTGCACGCGCGAGCGGAGGCTGAAGCTGCATCGCGCAACGATGGGCGCCCCGCTGGCTGGATAGCATGCTGGCACCCCAGCGCCCTTTCTCTTCATCAAGACCCTAACGTTAGAGGAGTCTCGCAATGGACACAAACCGCTTGACTGGGCGATTGGCGCCGATCATTTTGCTGGTCGTCTCGGGAGCCGCGCCGGCGGTCGAGGTCTTCACCCAGCCGGCTGCGCTCCACCCTGCTCAGGCCACTGCCACCGCGCCTGAGTTCAGCGCGCAAACGCTCACCCAGCGGCTAGGACGCCTCCCCTCCACCCCCATCACCACCCTGAGCCTGACCGACCAGGAACGCGAGCGCATCGCTCAAGACATGGCCGCAGCAGGGGCTGGAGCTGCCAAACCCTTCAAGATCGGCGCGGTCAAGCCTATCGCCATCCAGGTCGATCTCAAGCCCATCGATGTCGGGGCCATGACCGATCAAACCTATGCATTCGCTGGCGGTCTGGTGCGGTGCATCGATGGACAGCTTCATTGGGCGATTCGTCTTGATACCGCTAAATCCGCCGGAACCCGCCTGCTGTTGGAGAATATTCAGCTCCCGCCGGACGCCAAGATCCATGTCTATAACGATGCCGGCGACCTCCACACCTACACCAATCCCGGCCCGCGCCTGTGGACCCATACCCTGACCGGCAATGAGCTCTATATCCAGGTCGAGGTCCCCGAGGCGCAATCAGACGATGTCCGCTTCACCATCGCCTCGGCCATGCTGCGTCATCCCCTGCCGCCCGAGCTCTGTCCCAACAACGCCCCCTGTGTGAAGGATGCCTCCTGTTTCAATCCGATCGACTGGCCCGAGATCGACAAGGCGCGCAAGGCGGTGGCCTCGATCAATTTCATCGAGGACGGCTGGGGCTATGCCTGTAGCGGTGGGCTGATCGCCGACACCGACCCTAACAGCAGCATCCCCTATTTCCTGACCGCCAACCATTGCATCAATGACCCGGATACAGCCGCGACAGTCGAGACCTGGTTCGACTATCGCACCCCAAGCTGTCAGAGCGGCTGTCAGCCGGTCCCAGCGGGCACCTTCACCACCCTGGGCACCACCCTGCTGCGCAACTCGGCGGTCGATGACCACAGCCTCTTGATCCTCGATGAGCCGCCCCCCCAGGATGCCTGGTATCTGGGCTGGAGCAGCAACCCGGTGGCCTGGTCTGCCGGTGCGACCCTGTTTCGCATCAGCCATCCGCTGGGTGCCCCCCAGGCCTTTTCGACCCATCAAGTGGATGCGGGAGCCGATCCGGTCAGGTATTGCGGCGTGACCTACCTGCCGCGCGGCACCTATATCTTCACCCGCAATGCCATCGGCGCCACCGAGCCGGCCAGCAGCGGTGCGCCGCTCATCAGCGCCTCCGGTCAGGTCGTGGGGCAGCTGTCGGGGATCTGCGGCTTCAATATCGATGACCCCTGCGATGGGGTGAGCAACCTCAACGTCGATGGCGCCTTCGCCAATTATTATCACCGCTTGCAGCCCTGGCTCGATCCAGATACCCAAAACCTGCCGCTCAGCATCCACAAGCTCGGCGGTGGCGGCGGGCGGGTCACGGCGATCCAAGTCGTTGCACCCGACCAGGGGCCGCCTGCCGAGCCGCCTATACCCCCTGAGGGTCCGGTCGAATCCCAACCCGAATGGCCCTGGCAGGCCCATATCCGGGTCAGCACCTGGAAACTGAACGGCGATTGGACCTGCGGCGGGTCGGTGATCCATCCCAATTGGGTGCTGACCGCGGCGCATTGTGTGGTCGATGATAGCGATGATCGATTCAACACGATTGTCACCGTCGCCGCCTCGGCGATCGAGGTGCGCACCGGCTCCAGCCGCCCCGATTGCGGTGGGCAGCTCTCCAGGGTCAAGCGGGTGATTCGGCATCCCAACTTTGACCCAGCCACCGGCAATAACGACATCGCCCTGCTCGAACTCAAGGAACCGACCTGGGCGCAACCGATTCGCCCCGTTACCTGCGAGGGCGAAGCACGCCTGGCCTGTATCGGCACCCAGGGTCGGATCACCGGCTGGGGGACGGAGGAACAATGCACGACCGATGGCTATCCGCTCACCGCGCTTACCAGCCAACAGGCCCAGATCGCCAGTCCCGACCAATGCCGCAGCTATGAAGAAAATAGTGGGCTGCGGGTTAACGGCAACATGATCTGCGCCCGACAGGATACGCCCCAGCGGGCCTGTCTGCTCAAGGATGGCAGCCCGCTGGTGGTCAGTAATGAGCGCGGCGGTTTTGTTCAGGCAGGCATCCTCAGCTGGTCGAACCTAGCCCGGGGTCAACTGATCAACCGCCGCACCGACCCGCGCGATCCACCTGATCGCAGTCAGGACTGCACCACTGCACCGGCGTATGCAGTCTATACGCGGCTGGCCAACTATGTCGATTGGCTGGAACAGACGACTAAACTGGATTTCAGTTCGGATACAGGTGCAGGTGTGATCGATTGCGGCGCCACCTGCATCGCCCAATATGCCCAGGGTAGCCGGGTGACCCTGGCCGCCCAGCCGGATCATGGCTCATTCTTCGACGGCTGGCAGGGCGCCTGTAGCAGCAAGGAACCGACCTGTGAGGTCAGCATGACCCAGGCCCAACGCGTCAAGGCGATCTTTCGGCCCAAACAGCCGCGTTCGCTGTGCGTAGCCTGTAGCCCCTGAAGCCCCCTCGGCGGGCGCCACCTCCCTCCCCTTGCTCAAGGGGTTGCCCCCTTCTTCCGGTCGGAAGAAGGGGGCGTCCGTGTCAAGTCAAGGGCAAACGACCTCCTTTTCCCCGGCCTTCACCCTTTAACTGTCCCCCGCAGACCTTTCCCCCCGTGTCGCCCCTCAGCGGGCCATTGTAGTTAAGCGCGAAGTGAAGCCAGGGCAGGCGGCGATTCGATTTGCGAGCTGGCGTCGGCAGCCATTGGCGCAGGGTGCGGAAGAGGCGCCCAGCTTGTCCGAGCTTAGCAAGTTGTGGGCGCCCCCCAAGCCCATTCGCCCCCGCCCGCGAACCATGAGCCGCACGCCCTGCCGCTTCCCTGCCGCTTCTCTGTCAGCTTCATTGGTTTCGGGCCAATAACCCCGCTACGCCCTTTACAAGGGGACGCAGACCACTGATGGGGCTTTAGCAGGCCCCTTGCGACCACTTGCGACCATCAGCCGCCTTATCTTAGGTCTGCCCTGCGCCTGGCTTACGGCTGTAGATGATGGCATGCAGCCGCGCCTCTAGGTCCTTCCTTAAATAAAGGATCGCCCCTAGAGGGGGCGATCTGCGGCCGCTCGCGGCGGTATCCTGCCTATTGATAGGGGTTGGGCCGTTTCAAGAAGTCATCATAGGCATCGGAGTCGATGGTGCTGGGCGGCAATTGGGTACCATGCCAGGTGAGGTTGTAGGGGCTGGTATAGGCATTCGTCGGCACCTCGACCTCACCGCCATATTGGCTGCAACTACAGCGGGCCGAGACCTGGTAGGTCTGGCACGCCACCGTGCCTTCCCCACCCCCATCCACAGTACAGTTTGTCGGATATTTCGGTCTGCCGTTTAATCCATCCGCCACAAAGCAGCCAGGATCCACACCTGGGATACAGCCGACCATCTTATTTGTACACTCTAATCCAAGCTGTTTGCATTGATTAGAATCCCCTTCGATGGGGATGTAACAGTTCAATTCACCCCCATCACATTGGCAAGCATCGGCAAAGCCGCTCGGTTCGATTTTAGAGATGAACCGATAATTCAGACAAATCGCGGTAAAGAGCCGTTTATGGTTGACCTTCATTAAATAATATCCCGGATCACGCAGACCGATGCGATAAACGGCGTTTGGATCATTGGTGGTATCCGTATTGATCGAAAAGAGCGGGCGCAGGTTTTCACGTGGCTCGCCCGCCTCCCAGCGATTAGCCGTCGCCTGATCATACAGCTCAATCGACCAATTGCCTGGACCGCAGGCCTCGCGCTCGCAGAAGCTGAGGGTGGCGATCTCATTGCCATTGCTCTTATAGACAAACCAGTCGTTCTCCCCTTGGCCCCAGACGGCCTTGTCTTGGTTACCATCCGTAGTAGGGTTAGGGATAGGTGTATTAAAAGTCAGGCTGATCAGGCCATACATGGTCACACCCGTCGCCAAGGGATTGGCACGGCTGGGTGTGTCGTTTGGCTCGATCTCGGCGTCATAAAAGCCAACGATGGGTTGCTTGCCGGGGAGCGGGGAATCCTGAACGACGACGGCCACTGAATAGGGATAGGCCGTCACATACTGACACGATTGACCGCACAAGGTGGGGTCATTGACCGGCCTGATAACAACATAGTAAGTCCCCGCCAATCCGGCGGTGACGCTATAGGTCATCGAATAGAAGGTCTCACGATCCCGGTCATAGGAATCGATGGCACCGGTGATATTGGTGTTATAGTTGGCAAAGACATTGCCCGCCGCATCGCGTATCGAGATATTCCACACTGCCGGCTTGCCCTGCTGTAGATCGACATTGGAGAGCCAGGCCGGGACCGAAAAGGTGACCAGGATGTTTTGATTGGCGACGGTGGTTTGGGTGTAATACCAGTCCTGGTCAGAAAGGCTATAGAGCTGACCCCAGAAATTGGTGCCCTGGACGAGTGAGTCAGCCGATAGGAAGTTATCATTCGGTTCGGTCTCGCCGAAGGTCGCGGCCGGGATCACTGAGGCCAGGGTGACCCCAAACTGCAGAGGCTCAGCCACACATTGTCGGACCCCAAAGTCATGCCCTGCCTGATGGCCGAGGTTCCAGCCGTTTGCCTGACCCGCGGCATAGCCTTGGGCATAACTGGTCTCGCGATCGCTTTTACAATAATCGGCCGCTGGATTTGTACCGAGCGAAGCGGCTATTGCCGCAAAGGGCAATAGGCAAGCCAGACCAACTGTCCATTGCAATCGAGTGTTCATCAAAACCTCCGCCGCTAAACCTGCGCTATGATATTGTGGAATCCAGCCTCGCCGTCCACCCGGGATTGTTCAAACGCGACATGTTGCAATAAACGCTTGATCTCCCCGGACCAATGGGCATCCCGCATCGCGATCGACTAGCGTGGCGCCAGATTCAAGCACTGTGCCGCCTCTGATAAACCAACAGTGGAAGTGTATCCCAATCCATCATCGGATCAAGCCAATCGCGGCAAAAAGATGCGCAAGAGCCAAGCATGGCAGTCCTCCAAGCGAGATGCGCAGCCCATGCAGCATCCGCGCAACGCGCCGCTTGTTGACGACCCAGGACCCGAGGCTGTCATCCTGATCCCTGCCCATAATGAGGAGGCAACTGTCGGTACCATCGTGCAGGCAGCGCGACGACGCTGGGGATATCCAGTGGTGGTCATCGATGACTGTAGTACAGATGCTACAGTTCAGCAGGCGCACAGTGCCGGAGCCAGAGTGCTGCCCCTGGCGCTTCAGCTCGGTGCCTGGGGGGCGATTCAGACAGGATTGCGTTACGCCCAACGGCTCGGGTACCGCCTGGCCGTGACCCTTGATGCAGACGGCCAACACGAGCCCGAGGCGATCGGTGACCTCCTCGAACCCATCCATACAGGTCGAGCTAATGTGGTGATCGGGGCCTTTCCCGCACGCGCCAGCCGTGCTCGGCGGCTCGCTTGGCGTTATTTCCGCTGGCTCACCGGCCTTCCCATCGAGGACATCACCTCGGGTTTTCGCGCCTATGATACGCGGGCCATCCAACTGCTGGCCGGGCGCGATGCCACCCTGCTCGATTATCAAGACGTCGGGGTACTTTTATTGCTGCACCGTCACGGTCTGCGGGTCATGGAGGTCCCTGTCCTGATGCAACCACGTATGCAAGGGATCTCACGGATCTTCAGATCCTGGTGGACAGTGGGCACCTATATGCTGCAAACCACGGTATTATGCCTGGCCCGGGTGGGGCATGGGCGCAAATGACCCTGATCGCGGGCCAAACGACGCCCATCTGCGCCCCTAAGCCATCCTCGTGGATCTTCCCATGACTCGTGGATCTTCCCATGACCTATCAAATGACCTCCATGTTGATCGGCGTCCTGCTCGCCACCACGATCCTCTGGTTGGTGCGGCGCGATCATCTACATGGACCCTATGCCATTTGGTGGATCGGAACCGCAGCTGTGGTCGTGGTCCTGGGTCTGTTTCCCGGGATCATCGACTATCTCGCGCGCTATCTCGGGGTCAGCTATCCCCCCATCCTGGCGGTGCTTTTGGGCTTTGCCCTACTCTTGATCAAGATCCTGACCATGGACCTGGAGCGCTCACGCCAAGAGCGCCGCATCCGCCGCCTCGCCCAGCGTCTGGCGCTGATTGAGGGGCGCTTGCCTCCAGAGGATGTCGCTATCGTCTCGGATACCGGCGCAGGCGCCCATCAGCGGGCATCAGCGGATCGCTGCTCCACTCCTGAGCCAAGCACCGGCCAGCTATCAGCCGGAGATGCCCCGATCCATGAGGCTGACCGATCCTCCACGACCCCCGCCGAACCCAGACCAGTTCGCAAGGCGAGTCAATCCTGATGCGCGTCCTGCATCTTGGCAAATACTTCCCGCCCCATCCGGGAGGGGTGGAGTATTTTCTGGCCGATCTCCTGCCGGCACTCGCTGCCCAGGGGATCGAGGTGGCGGCCTTGATCCATCATGAACGCGCCGGCTGGCGCGGCCTGTGGCCAAAGGGAGAGGGCGATCTGCCGGTGTATCGCGCCCCGACCCTTGGTCAGTGGCTCTATGCCCCTTTAAGCCCTGCCTTTCCGCTATGGCTACAGCGTGTCATCGAGCAGTTCAAGCCGGACCTTTTGCATCTGCATCTGCCCAATACCTCGGCGTTTTGGGCCTTGGCCTTGCCTGCGGCGCGCCGTCTGCCATGGGTCGTCCATTGGCATGCGGATGTGGTGGCCTCGCAGCTCGATCGGCGCCTGCGCCTGGCTTATACCGCCTATCGACCCCTTGAACAGGCACTGCTGGCGCGCACGCGCCAAATCATCGTCACCTCGCCCGATTATCTGGACTCAAGCCAACCGCTGGCCCCCTGGCGCGCACGCTGTACCGTTATCCCCTTGGGTCTTGACCCAGACCGCCTAGCTGATCCAGATCCAGAAAGCCGCCGTTTGGCTGAGGGTCTATGGGAGAGGGTGCGCCCAGCAAGCATTGATCACCTCCAGGCTTGGCGGGTACTGGCGATCGGTCGCCTGACCTATTACAAAGGTCATGAGGTCTTGATCCGTGCTGTCGCCCATCAACCCGAGATCGGCCTGCTCATCGTCGGCGCTGGCCCCTTGGCAAGGTCGCTTTCACATCTCGTCGCATCCCTTGGCCTTGGGGGGCGCGTCCAGCTCTTAGGCCATCAACCCGATCCGCTCACCCAGGCCTTGCTTGCGAGCTGCGACCTCTTGGCCCTGCCCTCTCTTGAACGCACCGAGGCATTCGGTCTGGTGCAGCTTGAGGCAATGCGCTTTGCTAAACCTGTAGTGGTCAGCGATATCCCAGGGTCCGGCGTCGGTTGGCTCATCCGCCAGGTGGGACATGGGGTAGCCGTTGCGCCGGGTGACTCAATCGCCCTGGCCCAGGCCATTTATTCAGTGACCAAAGATCAAAAATGGCTAATGCAGCTTGGTGCAAAAGGCAAAAAAGCTCTTTATAAAAGATTTAGCATCGATGCTGTCGCCAAAAAAGTCAACTATGTTTATGCAAAAATATTAGATCAAGCAGTTAATAAATGACAGTCCGCAAACCTGAAACATTAAGCATCTCAAGATTGCCAAAAGTAAAACTGATAATATCAGTCATTATTAGCATAATATTCATTACGGTAATAACAGGGGCCTTTACCAGATTTTTCTTAACATATCTTTTTATCGCCACCTCCCTAATAGCCATCAGCTTCAAGTTTAACGCATGGGACAAAATCAATAAAACTTGGGCAACCCAAACGATCGGCGTAAATATCGCCTTCTTATTTTTGCTATTAACAATAACATTTGCATTATATCACCCTATTCTGCAATCTTGGTGGATCGAAGATGACCCATCAATCCTGCGTCATATCATGGAATACCCAATCATAGATAATTTTATCGATTCAAATACATGGCGCACATATATGCCAAATAACCTCACCCCGTTTTTAATTTTCTCTCTTGCAATCGATTTTAAGCTATTCAATCTTGAGCCAAGCGGATACTATGTTCATCATCTACTGACGTTATGTGCGATTATTTTGATCTGCTACTTTTTGCTGATTCGCTATTTTTCGGCGATGATTGCAACCATAACCTTGGCCATATTTATAACTTCATTGCCAATCGCAACGATTATTCAGCAACTGATGACAAGACACTACCTAGATGGTTTACTGTTTTCTGCAATAATGTTTCTTTTTTACTCAAAAGCATTTGAGGAAAAAAAACTGATTCTGGTTTTACCTAGTCTGTTTTTTTATGCGCTGGCATGTGCTTCCAAAGAAATCTATGTGCCTATAATGGTCTTACTGCCATGGTCGACAAAAAATGGAGGCCCTAAAAGACATCTAAGCCTTATGATACCATTCTTCGGCGTTGCTGGTCTTTATACATTATGGCGAACCCATATGCTCAAACCAGCAAATATCCTAAGCGGATATGGAAATCTATATGACAGCAACCCAAGCAGTATCGAGTATTTTGCAATAAAAACAGCCGAGGCACTGGGAATAAAAAGCCCATTGCATTTATTACTAATAACCGCATCTTTTTTGGTATGTTTAGTTTATATCTATAAAAATAAGGCTGGCTTCTATAGATTCGCGGGGCTACTAATTAGTGGCGCCGTTATTATGGCGCCTTTGGTAGCAGTTTCCAGCATTTTGCTTCCGCGCATGATGATATTGGCTGCTGCTTTTGTTGCCCTCATTGGAGCTATTAGCTTGCATGCTATCAGACAGGAAGGCAGAATAACGCGCATAATCGTATTAGTTATTGGGTTATCTTGGATAGGACTTAACATTCAATCAGTTGCTAATAGCAAAACTTGGGGTGATCGCGATTGGATCGAACGTTACCATCAAGAAGGGCAATTTATGCTGACGGCAGATACAGATCAAACCCTAGTTTATCCCATAGGGCCTTATTGGTTTTACACAGGATTAGCTTGGATTCGCGAACATCAATCAATCCATCGCAAAGCGCCCAGGATATGTTATGACCCATGTTTATGTAAATTAGAGTTAAAGGATAAAACCCTTATGTATCATGAGGGCATATTAAAGCCTTTTAAACAAGATACACATAATTGCCAATTGCGTGACACACCCTTATCATTTTCTATAGTTTACGATCCAAAAAAAGGAACAATAACATGGGACCTTGGGCCATACCCTGAAGGTCGTTGGGGCTTCCTGTTAGAACCAGGGGCAGCCAAAATTTTTGTACCACGGTCAGGGCACTTCCCGATGTATCGGAAAAACCCTTTACATTTTAGGGTACTCTATGAATCACCCGAAGGTTGGCAGACGCCATCTCAATGTTTAGTGATCGACCCCACGAATCTGGATAACAGCGGCGTTGCAAAAATCAATCACTCTCCGGTTTTGCAAGATTCGCCAGAAAAATTTAAGCCAACATCATTTGATGGCTGCCAATAGAGATGCCAGGAGGTCATGATATAAAAAACGTAAACAGGCACGAAGTGTAATATCAATCGGTTGATGCTCGTTGCCTTCTCAGCCCACAAATGCGCACCTGTCAAAAAAAACAAAACATAAAGCAGGACCAAGCTGCCCAAAACAAATACTATTTGGGCCTTAAAGTAACTTGGAACGCCCAAGCGAAACATACGCACGAAAACGGCTATCACAGCAAACAACAATAAATAGGCGAGCAAATGCCAATTATCATAGACGAACAGATGACGCCACACTGCCGGCCAATTATTATAGTAATTTAATTCAAAACGACCAATCCAAGGCGCTTCGATCAAGCTAGGTGTCAGTGAGAAAGCGCCAATGAATGGCATGTCTATTTTTATGACGCCAATCAAAAAATTAACTAATAAAAACAACAGAACAAC
The DNA here is from genome assembly GCF_011290485.1 of Caldichromatium japonicum. Lineage (GTDB taxonomy): Bacteria > Pseudomonadota > Gammaproteobacteria > Chromatiales > Chromatiaceae > Thermochromatium > Thermochromatium japonicum. The sequence goes on from NZ_CP048029.1 coordinate 2,492,607, forward strand.
ACTGACTAATCTAATCTGCCAAGGTTTGGATAAGCGAGCCACTATCATGGCGGGTATGAAAAGCATAATCCAGGCAGCGGCTTCGCGCTTAAACATCAAACAGGCTAATGCCAAGGCCAACCAAAGCATCAGTTGGCGCTTATCTCCTGTCCTGGCCCATTGAAAGAAAGCAATGGCAGACAAACTTAAACCTGCAGCGAGCCAAATATCTGCGTAACCAGGTAAGGCGATATGTATATTTAACAGGGGCAAGGAGAACAAGATATAAGTAAAAAATAATGCTTCAATTGGCGATATACCCCAAAGACGCGCTTGCCCATAAAATCCGAATCCGATGGCAATAGCGCATGCCATCCACGGGAGGCTTGCTGCTGTTTCATTCCACTCACCATAAGCCAGCACAGGCCATAAGGCAATCAAAGACACCCCCAGTGGATAGTCAGCAGCAAGCAGGGGATAATTGTTTGATCCAGTCTGGTCCGCAAGCCAAGCATCGAGAGATATAAATTCAACAAATTGGCCCGTCTCGGCCCACGCCTTGGTGCGAAAGATCCAGGTCGTCCATGCATCCCAGGCGATAATCGGCTGTAATACGAGATCAATACCAAGAGCGACAAAACGAACAATAAGATAAACAATTAAAACAGCCCAAAGTATATTCGACCAAATCGTTGGTTTAGCTGACGGCCTGTCGTCTGAACGCTGACGTAGCGAAAACCAGGTTCGCAATCGCCCCCAACTACCCAAAGCGACTAACACTAGGATCACCATGACAGGCCATATGGCTGGGCGCATCCCGATTAAACCTGTGATAAAAAGGACTAAAGAAACGCCAAACATCGCTAGCATAAAGCCATAACCGATGACCAATGGCAAAACACCAGGATCGCATTTGCACCATAGGGTACGTAACCAAAGACTGGCTAATATCCAGGGCAGCAACAACATTAAACCTACAGCAAGCCATGATAAGCTCATAATCCATCAACCTGAACGCGAAAGAGGCTGCCGAGGCGAGAGTTAAAAACTGGCTCTACTGGCCACTCTGTTTGGCCATCGATGAGACGTTTGCGAGCCTGATCGTAACGCACCTGTTGAACGGGTGTGATAACCAAGACATAATCATTACTCCTGCTTTGAGTGAGGTGTGGCAGGCTTGTCAGGCCCAGAGAGGTGATATGCGGGAGCATATGGTAGCGCACCCGGCCAACGAGAGCACTCGCTGGCTGCTCCGTGATGATAAAGATACGCGCAGGCTGGGGCGGTAGGTGGGCAAGGACATCTCGGATAAACGGATAAAATGCACGATCCGGTCCGACCGCTTGCCGCTCTGGTTCGGTTACACCCGCATAGAGCCCAATGCTTCGTTGGGCGCGGTTGCATAAGTCAAATTGCCATCTGAGATCCAACGCCAGCCAACCTGCCAGGATAAAGGCAATGCAGAGGGTACGATATGTGCAAGTAGAGCGCCGGGCACGCTGGGTCACCAGGGTCAACAGGCTACTCAACCCTATCCAGAGCGCAACGTTCAAAACCGCAGAAATGTTTGGATTGGATAGGCCACCCTGGTTAAAATTGATCGATCGACCTGTCCAGGCGCCACTCGCAGACCAGTCGGCTATCAACAAATCGAGCACTTCGCGTAGATTTATCCAACCAGCCCCTCCCTTATCTGGGTTAAATTGGCGAATCATATTAAGGTAGAGCCACAATCCGAGGATCGCGAGGAGCGCGCCTCCGAACGCAACCATCAGCACATAAGCAATGCCCTTTAGCCACGAATGGGGGGAGCTTTGATAAACAGGTGTGGTAGTGCTGGACGAATCACCACCTATCATCGCAAGATCCAGTTATCTTTAAGCCGATTCTTTGGACGCATGGACCCATGAAATACTATTCACAACACGGCCAAGATCAATATCTCCATAAAACCCTTTTTCCGAACCGCAGGGATGGCTTTTTCATCGAATTCGGCGCCTTGGATGGTTTGTTGGACAGCAATACCCTATTTTTTGAGCAGCAGCTAGGGTGGAGCGGGATACTCATCGAGCCCAATCCTGACGCCTTTGCGTTGTTGAAACGCCACCGCCCTGCCTGCCAGCTCGAGAATATCGCCATCTCGGATGAAAATGGGATGCTGCCTTTTATCAAGATCGCGGGCAATTTTTATGGATGGTCCGGTCTAGAGTGCAACCTCGAGCCGCAGCACCGCCAGCGGATCGAGCAGTATATTCAGCCACAAGAGATCCACAGGATCATGGTCGAGGTACATGATCTATACTGGCTTGTCGATAAGTACGGTTTGACGCACGTTGATCTCATAAGTATCGACACCGAGGGCACCGAGGAGCGGATCATGCGCGCCTTCCCCTGGCAGCGGCTGACCGTTTCCGTCTTCTGTATTGAGAACAACTTTGACAACTATAATATTAGCGACCTCATGGCAAATCATGGCTACATCAAGACGGCGCGGATCGGTACTGATGACATTTTCGTCCATCGTAGCCTAATGCCATCAGGGAGATAGATGCCGGCGATGCGTATCGTCGTCTCGCTTACGACCCTGCCTGAACGTTGGCACCTCCTCGTCCGCACCTTGGAGTCCATCCAGCGGCAAACTCAGCCACCCGCTGCAATCTATCTGTGGTTACCCCGGGAACGATTTGGGGAGGAGGTGCCGCAGGATTACTGTTTTTCCGGTGTCGATGTGCGCCTCAGCGCCGACCTAGGTCCGGCTATGAAGCTGCTACCAGTCCTGGACATCGAGACCGACCCAGAGACGCGCATCGTGACGATCGATGATGACGTGGAATATCCGCCCGGGCTAATTGCACGACTTGCCGAGCTATCTAATCTGTACCCAGATCACGCCCTCGGCTTCACCGGGTGGGTCCTCGATCAACCGACAGCCCCGACTGGGGTCATCCACCTCAATACCTCGACCATGGGGTCTGCCCGCTTTCAACCCGTCCATGTCCTTGAAGGCTATCGTGGCGTGCTCTACAAGCGTTGTTTTTTTGATCGAGCGATCTGGGATCACCTCAACGCCCTGTCCGCCTTTCGCTGGCACGACGACATCCTGCTGAGCGGCTATCTAGGGAGTCGCGGCATCGAACGGCTGGTATGTCGGTACAACCCAGATCCTTTGCAAGAAGCATACCACTGGAAGTTGAACGGCGACGATATAGGGCTGCATACTACAACTGACTGGCTGGAACAGGGCCGCTCCTGTGTCGCTTACTGGCTCGCGCGCGACCCCTGCCTTTTTGCACCCATCATACCCTAAATTGTAAATGGGCCAAAAATTTTTAGATTGTAAATGGGCCAAAAATTTTTAGTGGTAGAGTGTATTCTCAATCAAGTCAATCAGGCGATGGTGCAAGCCAGATAAACGAACGACAGGGAAGACGAGGCGAGCTTGTCGTAGCGCGTGGCGATGCGTCTGAATTGCTGGATGCGACAGAAGAAGCGCTTGATCAGATTGCGGTTTTTGTAGAGATGCCGGTTGAACGAGCGCGGATTGAGTCGGTTGGAGCGTGGGGGATGACCGCCTGGCTGCCCTGTGCGGTCACCGTTTCGACAAGGGCATCCGAGTCGTAACCCTTGTCGGCAATGACGCACTCGGTCGGTTGGTCCTGGATCAACGCCGCGGCCTGCTCGATGTCGGCGACCTGCCCTGCCGAGAGAATGACGCGCAGCGGATTGCCCAAGGCATCCACCGCAACGTGCAGTTTGGTCGTCAACCCGCCCCGCAAGCGACCGATTTCCTGTTGGCCCGCTTTTTTAGGGCGCCAGCAGAATGTGAGTGGGTGCGCACGATGGTCGAGTCGATGAACAGATGCTCCATGTCGGCATCGCCTTGCAGTGCGGCGGCCACGCGCTCCCAAACACCTTTCTCGCGCCAGCGCGAGAAACGCACATATGTCCGGTGCCAGTGGCCCAGCTCGGCTGGCAAATCGCGCCACAGACAGCCGGTGCGCATGATCCAGAGCACGGCTTTGACAACGCGCCGGTTGTCCCTCGCTGTGCAACCCGGGTTGCAGCAAATAGCCAAAAGGGGCATGATGCTGACTTGTAACCAGCGCTCAGGGTGGTGCACGGCAAGAGGGTAGCGATATGTCGGCGCTCTGTGCAGAAATGCGACAGATGTAACAGGGCAACAAAATTAGGTTGCTGTGGTTGACTTTCCCTCGTCATGCTGCAAGAATTGTCTTGCAACCGCCCCAAAAGGCATGTCGCGTAACACCTTGGTCGTCCATTCCCTCGACCGATCCAAGGTCTTTCGAAACAAGCGTCGCGGGTATTTGGCAACAAGTCGGTGGGATTTGGCAATAAGTCGATGACTAAAGAGGTGAACTCAATGACTCAAAACTTCAAAAAGTTGGCTATTGCGGCCAGCGTCTCCTCTGCTCTATCCATGATGAGCATGCCCTCGCATGCCGTTATCCAGGGTTCCGCGGGCGAAGCGCTGCTCGTGCCGCTGGTTGTTTATGCAACCCCTGACGTCAGTGGCTACGAAGCAAATACTATCATCCAGGTCAGTATCCCCGGCTCGATCGGTTTCGACGATGTTCCAAATATCTTCGTAGCCCCCAACACAACACCCACCAACCCAGGCGCGACCCCGGAGGCTGGGCCGACCCTGTTCCCGAACGACCCTGACCTGGGCAAGACGGATGTTGCCAAGATCCACTGGTACTGGTTCGATGAGCGGAGCATGCATCGGCTTGACAAGCCCCTGCCAGTGACTGCAAATGACGTCGTTGTCATCGACTGGCGGGCCCAGGCCCAAACCTCTGGATCACGTTATGATGGCCAAGCTGGCTACATGGTGATTGGGACCGAGATCGCCCGCCGCGGTGAACCGGCTAACTTCACGATGTTTGGCGATGCCTGGCTTGAGATCGACGCGTTTGGTCTGGGTTACTCTACCCTAGCCAGTATTCCCGTTCTGCCGATGTCGGATGGGCAGGATGGTATGTATGGCGTCGATGCGAATGGTCAAAAGAACATCGGGCCGGCTGATAATGTCGTCTATAAAGGCGGTATCCCTGCCCAGGTCTCGCCCATGATCAGTGGTATGCGCACCAATCGCTCCGACGGCATCCCCGATATCACAGTCTTCGACCTGCCGCTGTTCAGCCGTGTCATGCCCTCTATGCATGTTGTCTGGCTTGATCGCAATTTGGATTCTACAGTGGCTGTTGATGTCTATGATTCGGAGGAAGTCGCTTGCTCTGCGACCGTCAGTATCCCGAATGAGCTCAACGTGATCTGGATCGACCCGGTTGAGCCTAATACTGGTATTCCGCAGGAGTGGTGGGATATTTATTTCGCCCATCATCGTGAGCCACTCTGCCTACCTGATACCAGCAATGGCGGATCAAGCGTGGCTCGCCCCAACTTCGTGTCCTACTACCTGCCGGAGTATGTTGACACCAATGCCGATCGGCCCGAGTCTGCAGGCGTAGCCTTCACACTGTCCTGGACACTTAATGTGGATGCTAGAGACAATAGCACAGTCAGATACTTTGAACAGACTATGCTCCTAGGTCACGAGCGCGGTACCTACCGTCAGTAAGTCGAGCGCCTGGCCCAAACCAAGCGATGCGCAGCAATGCGCATCGCTTTTTTATTTGTGAATCATCTAAGTGCAGCGGATGTTGATGCAACAGCTTGGATCTCTCATGATGCACTGGCTTCACGACAAAATGACGTTAGCCGGCAGGGCCATGCCCCGCACCCTCACCGCGGCGATGATGTTGGCAATTCTGGCCGGCTGTCAGGAGCAATCACCCCCCTCCACTGAATCCCCGCCACCGCCGCAATCTAGAGTCATTGCGCGCACGATCGGACATTTGCCATTTGCGGCGCCAGCGCACAACCTGCTGGTCGATGATATCGATGGGGACGGGCGGCCAGACCTGGCCCTCACCTCGCATCATCAAAACTATACCCAGGTTTTTTATCAGCGTGCCCCCCGCCAATTCTTACCGGGCCGTCAGATCGATGCGGTCGGTTTTCATCCTGGTGAACTCATGCGTTATCCATTCACTACTGACCGGCGCTTATATATCATGAACGCAGAGGGTGTAAACCGGTTGCTGGTCTTTGAGCCCGATCGAAACGGCGATCTACACTTGATCGCCGAGCTAGGCGCCAAGGCCCCGCGTTCGGGGACGTTTTTTAATTGGCCGGCCTGGGGCAAGGGCATTGCGCTGACCCCCTTTGCCGAGAGCGCCATCTACCTCGTTAAGGACTTCGATCCGCTGTCCGGTCATTTCGGCGGCAGCGCCGAGCTACCATTCCGCCCCAGCGGGACCTATGCCCATGCGGTCTCTGCAGCTGATATTGATCACGACGGCAGTGATGAGCTGTTTTTTAGTAATACCCTTTCCAATGTGGTTTCAATCATCCGCCAGCCGCCACCCGGTGCTGAACCTGTCATTGAACCTCTATGGAGCTTCAATCCTGGTGGCCGCCCCGAGAAGGTAATCCCCGCCGACATTGACCAGGACGGCGATATCGATCTATTGATCCCAGACGCAACCGACAAACGCCCACTCGATCGGACCGACATCAATGTACTCCTTAATGATGGCCAGGGCCGATTTGCCTTGGCACCTATACAATTTCCTTCCCGTCATAGAAGCGCGGGGGGTATAACTGGCATCCAAGAACTCGATTTCGCCAAGGATCGGGATGGTTATGGGTACATTGCTGCTGCCGGCTATGAGGCAGTGGTCTTTATGCGTATCCCTGCGGGCTGGAAAGGGGAAACACCCCAATCGCGTTCTGTCCCGCTACAAGGTATCCAAGCGATCACGCGGGCCTGCTTGATCGATATCGACGGCGACGGCTGGCTTGATCTGGCCTTTTCCCGCACGCATGACCAGATATCAGGGGTGATCCTGTGGGGCCCGCTCTGGGAGCATGCCAAGCAGCTTGTTGACGAAGGCGTCAAGATCGATTGAAATGATCGACCCGTCGTTGCTTTAGCTGATCGTCGCTTGAATTGAGAGGCCTATTTATATGGACAAGAGGTTGCTTCTGCTGGTTTCAGCGTTTTCATTTGCAATTGCATATACATGGGCGCAAGATAATCCGCCTCCTTCAGCCACATCCAGTCCCGCCACGCCGCAACAGATGCCGCGGGTGGTGATGGCGCGGATCAATGACCGCGAGATCACGGTTGAAGAATTCATGCAGTTTCTTGCCAAAAACCCAACGCGTGTCCATGAGGCCACGACAGATGCCGGCAAGGCCCAGCTGCTCCGCGAACTCATCGAGATCCATCTGTTGATGCAGGCGATGCGCGATGAAGGCCTCATCGGTTCTGATGCAGAGCCAACCAACGAGGAACTGAAAAAGGCATTCCTGAAATTTAGCCAAAAACATTTCCCTCCGCCGCCCCCGCCCAGTGAGGAGGCCATGCGCGCCTATTACGAAGAACACCGCTCTGAGTTTGGCATCCCCGCTGCTGTTCGCTTAAGCCAGATCCAGTTCCGGGTTAAAGATCCTGATAGCCAAGAGGAAAAAGCGGCCGCCCGCAAGCGTGCTGAGGAAGCGCTGGCGCGCATCAAGGCTGGCGAGCCCTTTGCAAAGGTCGCTGCTGAATTGACTGAAAATACTCGTTACCGCGAGACAGGGGGCGATGTCGGTTTTGTCAAGCGGGAAGGCAATGCCTGGCTTGAACAGGCACTGCGCAACCTCAAGGTCGGCGAGCATACAGGCGTACTCGAATCCCCCGTCGGCTATGACATCCTCCTGCTTACCGATGAGCGCGAAGCGGTTATTACCCCATTCGAGGAGGTGCGCAACTCAATCGCCAGCCAAATGCAGATAGAAGAACAAAAAAAGGCGAAAGAAAAGTATGTCAAAAATCTAGCCAGGCAAGCCAAGATCGAGATCGTATTGGATGAACTCAAGGATGACTATCCGCATGGCGTCTTCCCAGAGACCGAGCGCTGATCTTAAATGAGGAAAGGAACATGATGTTTCATAAGCCTTTTTTAATTATAACGTTTTTGAGTGTGATACTATTATTTACCCAGGGTTGCGCCGATAGCCCAACTGAGGCACGGGCGCGTCTTGAGCAGCGGGTCAACGCCTATTTTACGGCACTCAAGATCAATGACCTTGCTACCGCCTATCGTATGCAATCAGGCGCGCGCGACGGTTCCTTGACCGCTGATTTATTTCATCGCCTTATGACGCAATCAGGCGGGCGCCTCATTAACTATAAGATCGAAGACATCCAGATAGAGGGTGAATCAGCTACGATCAAGGCTGAATTAACCTATCAATATCCACAACTCCATCAACCCTATATACGCAGCCGTTCTAGTCAATGGATCATGCTTGATGGGGACTGGTATCATAAATCTCCGACGATTCCATCGATGAAATAAGCATCTATGTTGAATGACTGGGTTGAATCTCTCAAAGATCTGCCGGCGAGCACTATATTGGTGACAGGCTTTAGCGCAGAGAGATTTGATTATAGCTTAGAACAAGCTGGTTATCTCGTCATAACTGAATTATTGACTGATGATGACAAAGCTGCGATGGAACGCGGCGCTCTTCCTTTGCCTTTATCTATTCGATGCGATCCGATGCGATCGCATAGTTCCTTGGGTGCACTCCTGTTTTTTGACTACCATTTGCATTTTTTGCCCCTGGCTTTTTTTAATCTAGCCCATGATTGTCTAGCCCCACGGGGGCTGCTGATCCTAATAATTCATCAGGATCAAGATATCCCCACGGATAAAATTAATCATCGAAAGATTGATTATACACATGCATTGGCGGAACGCTGTGGCTTTAAAGCTGTTGATCTATCAACTCATGACATTCAAATCAACAGTGCTATTATCCTGCGCAAATCGGCTCATCCGCCGCGCTGGCGATTAGAGCAACTCAAAGAAACAGATATCGGTGACTTCGCTAAACTATTTAAGGATGCTTTTGACAACGAGATCGATCCAGCCTTGTGGCACTGGAAATATGCTGAAGGACGCGGTCATGGGATCATCGCCCGCCGTGGCGAGCGACTTGTTGCTCATTATGGATGCACCCGCAGGCGGGCGATGTATTTTGGTCGTCCGATCATAGCTCTACAGATGTGTGATGTCATGGTCGATCCACGTGAACGCGGGGTCATGACCAAGCAAGGCGCGATGTTTTTAACTACTGCAACCATGCTGGAACTCTATCTTGGGCTCCAACCCGCAGACCTGCCATTCGGTTTCCCTAATGGGCGCCATGAACGTCTTGGTGAAAAGCTTGGCTTATATGCTGAGGTTGGAAGAATCGCAGAACTCCGTTGGTCTGCCCTAAGAGATCATCCCCGTTTGTATACCCGCATCCGTCATCTCGAGCGGGATCACGCTGCTAACCAGAAACTCGTGGCTAAACTGTGGCAGGCGATGAGCCGAGATCTACATGAGGCAATTGTAGTTATCCGCGATTGGGATTACCTGGTTTACCGTTATCTCGATCATCCTGTGCACCGCTATGAGGTCATGATTGTCAGCTCTAGGTTCACGGGAACCCCTCTAGGGCTTATTATTTTACGCCGATTGGATGACAGTGTTGAGCTTGTAGATCTCATCGCCCCTTTAAATCACATTCACATACTCGTCGATCAAGCGCGGCGTTTGACAGGACGCTGGAGGTCCAGCTCACTATTTTGCTGGATTAGTCAGCAATACATCCGACATTTTGCGACCCCAGATGTGTTGGTTAAAGACCCAGATATCAGTATCCCGACTAATATATGGGTTGATGGGCCTCCTGTTGAACAGATCAAAAATCGTTGGTGGCTGATGTCAGGAGATACAGATTTCCATTAATGTTTAGATCTTGCCTTTATAAATTATTTTGGCGCTATTAACCTAGGAGGGTGACCACATTGGTATATTTCCCACATCCGCTGATAAAGAAACTCTAGATTACGTGTAAACCGCTCGGTATCGAAATAGGCGGATCTATGCTGTCCTGCTCTCAATCGCTCGCGAAGCTGTATCAGTTCATCAGGATGCGTGGCGAGAAAACGCGCTTGCGCCTCATAGGCGTCTAGATCCTGAACGATCAATTCTGACATACCGGCAGCGGTTAATAGACTGGCAGCAACCCGTCCTGGAAAGGTCTCACCCAGACAGGTAAGAATAGGGATGCCCGCCCTCAACGCATCCGAAGCCGTTGTGTGCGCATTGTATGGTAGGGTATCCAAGCAAAGATCTGCCAAAGTCAAGCGTGCTAAGTGTTTTTCATGCGAGACCTTAGACGCAAAGATTAGACGTTCCGGAGCTATTCCTCGCAAACGGGCCTCATGGCATAGGTTATGCTTAACGGATTCCCTTTCAGCGAACAACCACAATACAGAACCTTCTATGTCTTTAAGTAGATTGCACCAACGGTCAAAGATATCCGGTGTGATCTTATAGGGGTTATTGAAACTGCAAAAAACAAACCCCTCTTCTGGTAACCCTGCATCCGCACGTGTTGGAGTCATGAGTTTTACAGGTACATCATCTACGGGCGCATAGGCATGAGGCATATAAGCCAGCCTTTCATCATAGTACGAGGCATGATCTTCTGGGACAGTGATAGAATCGACTATAATATAATCAATAAAGGATGCCCCCATAGAGCCTGGGTAACCTAGCCAATTCACTTGGATTGGACACGGGCGAAGTGCCAATATTTCAGTACGCGCGTTCCTAGTATAACCTTTCAAATCGACAAGGATGTCGATACCATCAGCACGAATGCGCGAAGCTGCATCAAAATGACTTAGTGACCCTATTTCTACAAAGCGATCAAATGCCGAAAGCAAACGCCGGCGCATTGCTGAATCATCGTTAGGCCCCCAAGAGTAAGCGAAAATCTCGAACCGCTTGCGGTCATGTCTCTCAAATACTCCAGCGGTAAGGTAGGCCGTGGCATGCTCATGAAAATCGCATGACAGATAACCGATGCGTATTCTTGATACAGAGATATCTTTTATTACACGTTGCGGCAGTTTTGCTGATTGCTTGACCCAAGGCTGAAAACGCTTGGCGAAAGCGCGAGCAACCTTTAGCAGATCAGCGGAATTTAGACCCGGTATCGATAGTGCAACGAATGGAGAAATGATGGCACGGTCAGTATTTTTTATTCTTTCTACAAGCGTCTTGATACGCTCGTCCCAATGCTGCCAATTACATAAATGTCTTTGATTGACGATCAATTGCCCAAGAATTTCTGGTGGCTTATCACCAAAAAGCGCCAAGCTTTGTTCCAAGACCGCGAGCGCCTGATCGCGGTTGCGTATTTCCGCAAGCCAAATAGCTTGAGTTAAATAATGTTGTGGACGATTGGCACCTGCACGGATCGCTTCAGAAAGCAAATCGATAGCTGTTTTTTGATCACCTTGGCGTGCGCGTAATAATGCCAGTGCAACCAAGACATCTCCCTTGGGCAGGCGTGTCTCTTTAATAAGCGGTTCAATCAATTCAGCAGCTTTGGCAAGGCCATGCTCATCGATCCATAATAACCCAAGCGAGAGCCGGGCTCGCGGATGCTGTGGATATTTATGCAACACAGCTTCATATTCCAGGCGTGCCTTGTCAGGCTGACCGCGCAATCGCATCATATCTCCAAGATAAACCCGAAGCTCCGGCGTCTCAGGATGATGATTGAGCAGATTGCGATAGACTTCCTCTGCCTCTTGATAAGCCTCTTTTTCACACAGAACTAATCCGAGATTGACTCCTGCCTCGAAAAATGCCGGCTGCAATGCCAATGCCTTGCGATAGGCTAGTATCGCCTCATCCAATCTGCCAAGTGCACTCAAACAACGACCATAATTGTAATGAGCAACCGGCATTTGCGGCACCAATGCGATCGCGCGGCGATAAAACCCCTCCGCCTCGTTGATCCTCCCCAACCCCATGAGTAGATTGGCAAGATTGATGTGGTTTGCCGGCTGATTCGGCGCTAGCTCCACACAGCGACGCCATAGCCGTTCCGCTTCATCCAGCCTGCCTGTTTGGGCTGCCATCATCCCCAGCGCTTGTAATGCTTGTAGATCATTGGGGGTGCGCTGCAAAATGGCCTGAATCTGATGCTCCGCCTCTTGTTGTTGACCCTTTTTGAAAAGCGCGAGCGCTTGCGTAACAGTATTCACATGTGGGCTGATAGCCGATTTGCTAACAATGCGATGACTTAGACCGGCTGGCGGTTGAGGAGGTCTGCGGCTTTTCATGCATTAACCGACGGATCGCAGATATGAGCATCTTAGAACATCAATTCATCCCCTACCGCGTTGAATATCGCCTCGGGCGCGGTCGGGTTCTGGTGTTTGCCCCACACCCAGACGACGAGGTCCTGGGTTGCGGCGGGGCTATTATGCGTCATGTTGCAGGTCAAGACCCAGTGCGGGTGATCCTCTGTACTGACGGTGCCCTTGGGCTGCCCCCAGATCACCCCCCACCCATCGAGACCCGCCGGCAGGAGTCGCGCGCTGCAGCCCAGGTCTTGGGATACGGCGAGCCGATCTTTTGGGACTGGCCGGATCGAGGATTGATCTATGGCGAGCCCCTGATCGCCCAGATCCAAGAGGCGATCGCCGACTGGCCGGCAGATCTGGTCTATGCGCCATCCTGCTGGGAGGTCCATCCGGACCATCTGAACCTGGCGCTCGCCTGCGCCGAGGCGATCAGACGCTGTGAACGCCCCATCCAACTCGTCTTTTATGAGGTAGGGGTCCCCCTGTGGCCGAACCTTTTGCTGGATATCACGGATCTTAGCGCGCGCAAAAAACAGGCCCTGGAGTGTTTTGCAAGCCAGATGCTCCAACAAGACTATAGCCGCCAGATCGCCGGGCTCAATGCCTTTCGCAGCTATACGCTCGGACCCGAGGTCAAGGCCGCTGAGGGATACCGGGTCTTAAGCCGCGAGGCGCTCAATGCTCCGCCGTGGGATCGGCTGCGCCTCGACAGCGAAGAGGGGCTGAAAGACCTCGCCGAGTCCCTGCGCCTCCCCTGCCCGCCCGCCGAGGGCGCAGCGTCGTCTGTGCCACAACTCGCCTTGCGGTTGGAGGTGCAACGGCTTGAACGCGAGCTTGCCGCCATCCGCGGCTCGACCTCTTGGCGTTTGACCGCGCCACTGCGCTGGCTCAAGCGGGCCCTCAGCAACCGCTCCCGGATGGGCCGCTGACTGCATGCCCCTTGAGTGGCGCTCCCTGTCCTCCCTGCCTGAGCCAATCCCCCCGCCCAAAGAATCGCTGATTGATGGGTCATCCTCGCAAAGGCCGGTATCCAGTTGGTTGAAGGGACTGGATTGCGGCTTGCGCCGAAATGACCCCGGCAGAATCAATTGCGCGCTGTACCCGGAAAGATGTCGCGATAGGCGGTATAGACAACGATGGTCAAGACCGGCACCACGATCAGCCAGCCCAGGAACAAGGGCAAAGCGCCGACGAACAGCAAAACAAAGGCGATCAGGCCATAGAGCAGGAAGGGCAGAATGTTCCTGAGACAGCCCAGGAAACTGAGCTTTAAGGACTCGATGACACCGACCCCGTCCAGGACGACGAGTACAGGGGCAAAATATGTGGCCATGATCATAGGGATCGCAAACAACAGGGCCACTAAAACGGGCAGGGCCGTCATGGTGGAGACCTGGGATTCGATCTGCTCGGGGGTGGACATGGCATCGGGCGACATCAGGCCCGAGCCGCCTAACATGAGCATCATGAGCGCGACGAGCACTAGGGCAAGGAGCAGGGCGAGGAGCAGATAGACCACACCCAACAGCGCCAATGGCCCGGTTCGGGTCGAGAAGCCGGCAAACAGGTGCTCGATCTTGAACCCATCGCCCTGCTCTTGGGCGCGGGCGCCGAGCATCAGCCCGCCGGTCAGGATGGTGCTGATGGGGGTGCTCGCGATCCAGCCGATCCATGGGATCAGGCCGACCAGCATGATGATCGCCATGAATAAGACGATGGCGATGATCCAAGAGAGCGGCGCCCCCTTAAAAAGCACCCAGGCATCCGCAATCCAGCCCCAGCCGCGTCCGGTAGGAAGCGCCTGGGGTACGAGCCCGCCGGCATCAACCGTCAGGGAGGGGCCTTTATTGAGAGACAGGCCCTGCGCCTCCAAGGGCGGATCGACGAGGATCTCCAGACCTACAGCGATCAGAGCATCGCGATAACGCTGGGCCTGGGCGGCATCGAGACCCTGTTTGATCACCCGACCGGCGCCGTTGATGACGAGCTCGCGCGCCTCGTCCTCGGTCATGTGAAAGGTGCGCGCCAATTCGGTCACGACCGCCTGTTGGCTGTGGCCCGGCATGAGCTGGCCTGAATAGGTAATGCGATAGAGTGAGCTCATCTGAATCGATCCTTGCAGACTTAGTGGAGACCAGCTTGGTTCAGGCAGTGTTTCAACCAGTCTAGCACGCCGGGCTCAGCGACCCAAACATCGCGCATGGCCTCGCGATACAACCAGGCCTGGTCATCGTCGCCAAAGGTCACATCGTGCGGATTCAGTTGTGGGCGCCTGACCCGGCGGCGCATCAAATAGGCTGGGACGCGCGGCAAACGGCGGATAGCAACCCTGAGCACCCGACGCGCCCGCTCTTTGCGTCCTAGGCGGTAGAGCGCCAGCACCTCCCCATAGGCCAGATCGGCCAGCCGATCATTGGGGAAACGGCTTGCCAGCTCCAGTGCCCGCTCATCCTCACCGGCGCGTAGATAGAGGTTCATAAGTTCGGCGCGGGCGCCCTGATGATCCTGAGGATTGAGACTCAGCAGGGTTTCCAAGGTCAAGACGGCCTCGGCGGTGTGACCTAGTTGGACTTGGGCCAGGTAGCGCCTGAACAATAGGCGCAAGACCGGGCGGTTGGCGGCAAGCGACCACGGGAGGCGGCAATCGGCATCAAGGGGTGCAGCATGCTCGATGATCGCCCAGGCGCGTTCAAGCAAAGGCAAAAGCAAGGCATGCACGATCCAGGGGAGGCTGCTGTCAGGGTGCCCATACAGGGCCGTCGCCAGATCGTCGAGCACTTCCAGGCTATCCGCCAGCTCAGGATGGTCGAGCAGATGGCCCAGCCAGCCGGTATCGGACCAGGCAGTCAGCGCCTCCTCAAGCGCCAGATGGGTCGAATCGGGCTTGCCGAGCGGGTAAAGGCTGCACCACTGCCGCTGCGCTTGCAGGATATCCGGCGGCGGCCTGAGTTCAGAGGCAGATTCGAGCTCAGGGGCCGAATCCTGACCCTGCAATCCGGCGAAGCGGTCGGGCTGGGTGCACCCCGGCGCTGCACGCATTGCCTGCCGGCGTTTGCGCGGCCGGTAATCGGGCAGCGGGCGGGTCATCGCCACCGCGATCCAGTCATGGAGATCCAGCAAGGCCGGGTCCAAGGACACGGCTTGGCTATCGAGCATGGCCGCTTGCGGATCAGCAACCGCAGCCTCCAAAAAGGACTTGAGCTCCTCGACATCGAGCCCCAAGCGCCGGATGCGGTGCAACCAGAAACGGGCGCGCTCGCGGGCGGCCAGATCACGGCCTTGGGCGGTCAAGAGCGCAATCTCGAACAGGGCAATGCTGGGATTGCCAGGATCGCACCGCAAGGCAGCGGTCAGGGCATCATGGGCGCGATCGTATTGGGCGGCATCAAGGTGCATGAGGCCTAGGCGCTGCCAGGCCGTGGACTGAAGAGCGCGCTGGCCTTCGGCGCAGATCCGTTGCAAGAGCGCGAGCTTTTTACGCCAGTGTTCGAGCCGGTCGTAGGCATCGCACAACAGCTCCAGCACCAGTGCATAGCGCCCATCGAGCTGTTCCAGGGGGCCAACGAAGACCGGTTCGAGGAGTGCAACAGCCCGTCCAGGTCGGTCTTCATCCAGCCAGCGTTCAGCGACCCGCGCCAGCAGCGGCTCGGGGATAGCGCCTTGATCGAGCGCCGCGCGCAGGGTCCCATCGGGAAGCCGTTCTATTAAGATCTCCCAGATCAGTTCGGTGGACAGGGGCGGCAAGGCGTCCAGATCGCCACAGCAAGCACCATAGACCAGCCCCGAACCGCATGGACAGGGCTCATCTGCCTCTGGGCGCTCGATCGGGCAAGGGCAAAAGCCATTGGTAGGCAAGGGGGTTGCATTCCAGATCAGGGTGGCGAGCAGACGACCCAACCGTTCACCCTCTTGTGGCTCAAAGCCAAACTCGGATAGACCCAGCAGGGTGGGGACCCGGCTGCCTGCCCAAATGAGATAGCTAGTTGGATCTGGGTTAGCCAGGATCTGGTCGATCGACTCCAGGATGACCCGTTCAAAGCGCTCGGCAGCAGTGGCATCATGCTGGACCATGGCCGTCTCCAAAAAACATCGCGGGCAAGGCGGCCCGACTCGGCTGGACAAGACTGGCTGAGGGATTCGGCCACAGCCTCGGGCCCGACCGCCCGGTCATCGCGAAGGACCATGCGACCTGCGCAACAGGCTGGCCTTCGCCTATGAACGATGATGGACCGTCCCAGAGGTATCTTCCAGCGTCACGCGGATAGGGATGCCTTGGCGGATACTGGCCGAGACCACGCAGAAGTCCTCAAACAACTCCTTGCAGCGGGCAAAGCGCGGCGCCTGGACCACCTGCTCGGTGATGATCAGACGGACCTCCAGGGCGCCAATGCGCAGACGCTTGCGCTCATTGCGCACCAGGATACAGGTGGCCTCGGCGCGCAGACAGTTGGGGGGCGGCTCTTCCTTGAAGACGCAATACAACAGGCTGGCACTTAGACAGTTCGCGGCGGCGGCTGCAAGCAGGCGCGAGGCATTGGGCCCCTCCCGCCCGCCCAAAGGGGGGGGCTCGTCCATTACCAGATCCGGTACCTGCGGCCAATCAAAGGCCACATCGATCAGAAAGCCTTCGCGCTGCCTGAGCGCAATGGTGAAACGACCTTCTTCAAACATGGGAACTCCTCGCTCGATGGAAGACGCTGAGAATGCCTGCGCCTTTGCCAAGCGGCGACAAAGGCCCGCCAGTCACCGCTGCGTATCACCATCCGCCCCTCGCTTGGACCGCGGTAGAGATAGACCCAGGCCTTGCCATAAGGGGTTGCGAGCTGTCGACGATCATATTCGCTCGGATACCCCTCTAACCGATCCAGGCGTTTCAAGATGAGTCTGTTGACCAGATAGACCTCGCCGGTAACGGCATGATGCCCGCCCCGGATCAATCCCGGATAATGATCGAGCAAGATGAGGGTAAAGCCGGGAGAGGTGCGATAGGGGCCGAGATGGACGGCACCTGCCAAAAGATGATGGTTGCATTCCCCTGGCAACAGGGTGCCATAGACAAAGACCCGCTGAGGCATGGTCAAGGGCGCGTCTAGGGTTCGATCCGACTCCCGAGCAGCTCTAAGAAACGGCGCATCCATTCGGGATGGGCCGGCCAGGCGGGCGCTGTGACCAGCTTGCCATCGACATAGGCATTGGAATACCCCTCATTGATCTCGCACCAGATCCCGCCGGCGCGCTCGAGTTCCGGGCGCACCGCGGGATAGGCGGTACAGCGGCGGCCCTCCAAGACCCCAGCCGCGGCCAGGAGCTGCTGGCCATGACAGATCGCGGCGATCGGTTTATCGCCAGCGGCAAAATGGCGCACGATCTCGATGATGCGCGGATTGAGGCGCAGATATTCGGGCGCCCGTCCACCCGGAATCACCAGGGCATCGTAACGCGCCGGATCGACAGTGGCGAAATCGGCATTGACAACGAACCAATGGCCTGGTTTCTCGCTGTAGGTCTGTTCACCCTCGAAGTCATGCACGGCGGTGCGCACCCGTTCGCCGGGTTGTTTGTCCGGACAGACGGCATGGACCTGGTGTCCAACCATCTGTAGCATCTGAAAGGGCACCATTGCTTCATAGTCCTCGACATAGTCGCCGACCAGCATCAGGATCTTCTTGGCCGCCATGATGAGTCCTCCGCGCGCGCTTCATGATTAGAAAGCTCAAACTATAGCATTAGAAACCACCGCCTCGGACAATGCCCGGACCTTGTCTTGCCGATCGACAGCGTCTCACCATGCCCATGACCGACCTCACGCCTTGGCCGATCTTGAAATCCCTCCTGTTTGCCCTTGACCCTGAACAGGCCCACCGCCTGACCCTGGCGCTGTTGGCGCATTGGTCGGCGCTCTTTGCAGGGCGTCTCGCTCCCACCGATCCGGCGCATCAGCCCGCCCTCAGCCGCACCTGTCTGGGCCTGCACTTTCCTAACCCCATTGGTCTTGCGGCCGGTCTGGACAAGGACGGCGTGGCGATCCCCGCCTGGCAGGCGATAGGGTTTGGCTTTATCGAGGTCGGGACGGTGACTGCCCTCCCCCAGCCCGGCAACCCCAAACCGCGTCTATTTCGGTTTGCACAAGAAGAGGCCCTGGTCAATCGTATGGGCTTTAACAATGCCGGCGCCGCTGCCCTTGCCCGTCGGCTCGAACGCCTGCGGGCGCGCGGTCTGCCCGAGGTCCCGCTCGGGGTGAACCTGGGCAAATCCAAGATCGTGCCGCTCGTTCAGGCCGCCGCCGACTATCGGCAGGGATTCGAGGCCATCGCCGAGTTCGCCGACTATATCGTGGTAAACGTCTCAAGCCCGAATACGCCAGGGCTCAGGGCGCTGCAGGGGGTCGAGGAAATCCAACGGATCCTGGAGGCCATCCAGGGTCCGAATCAGCGCCTCACCCGCCCGCGTCCGCTGCTGGTTAAGCTCGCACCAGACCTGACCGATGACGAGGCGATCGCCTGTACGCGCGCTGCGCTCGCCGCTGATGCCGCCGGTTTGATCCTAACCAATACCACCAGCCGGCTCGAGGGTCTCAAACATGTCCCGCCGGGGTTGACGGGCGGGCTGTCGGGTCGGCCCCTGTTTGCGCGCTCGACAGAGCTGGTGCGTGCGGTGCGTCAGGCGGTAGGCCCTGAACCGGTCATCATCGGGGTCGGCGGGATCCTGGATCCGGAGGGCGCCCGTGCCAAGCTTGCAGCCGGCGCCGACCTGATCCAGGTCTATACCGGCCTGATCTACCGCGGGCCTGGGCTGGTGCGCCGATTGCTGCACGCACTTGCCGAAGAGATCGGCTAGGGCCGATGTGCGGCATCGCCGGCTGTCTCTACCGCTCCGGGCTGCACCCCGACACCGGGTTTTTGCAGCGCATGCTGGAGCAACTGCGACATCGCGGCCCGGACGACTGCGGGACCCACTGCCAAGGGCCGGTCGGCCTCGTCCAAACGCGGCTGGCGATCATCGGTTTAGACAGCGGTCATCAGCCGCTGGTCTCGGCAGATGGCCAATTGGCCCTGGTCGCCAATGGCGAGGTCTATAACTATGTCGAGCTCAACGCCGAACTGCGTGCCCAGGGTATCCAACCGCGCACCGCCTCGGATTCGGAGACCATCCTCAACGCCTATGCCGCCTGGGGGCTCGATGCATTGGAGCGACTCCGCGGCATGTATGCCTTCGCCCTGTATGACGGGCGCAGCCAGCGGCTGATCCTGGGGCGCGACCGGCTAGGGATCAAGCCGCTGTTTTATGTCCGCCTGGCCGATCGCCTCGCCTTTGCCTCCGAGCTCAAGGCCTTGCTCCCCGCCTTGGATCACAGCCCTCAGATCCAGGCAGGCGCGTTGCGTCAGTTCCTACAAAACCAGTTCGCCAGCGGCGACGAGACCCTAATCGCCGGCATCCGCCGCGTCCCCCCGGGGGCGGTATTGGTGATCGATGACGCGCTCCATATCCGTGTCCAGCGCTACTGGTCGGCCCTAAGCGTTGAGCCACGCCGGATGGAGGCGGACGAGGCCCTAGACGAGCTCGATCGCCTGCTTGATACCAGCATGCGCGAGCACCAACGCGCCAATGTTCCCTTCGGTCTGTTTCTTTCCGGCGGCCTGGATTCAGCGGTCCTGGCGGCCAAGCTCGCCGAACAGGGCGTTGGGCGAATCAAGAGCTATTCGGTGGGATATCGCGGAACCAGGCTGGCAGATGAACTGGCCGAGGCCGAGCGCGTCGCGGCGCATTTCGGGTTTGAACACCATGCTCTGACACTCGACCCGCCGCAGCTCTTCAGGCGTCTGCCTTATACGGTCTGGTGTGCCGACGAGCTGATGCGCGACTATGCCTGTCTGCCGACCTCGATCCTGGCCGAGACCGCAGCCGATAGGCTCAAGGTGGTCTTTAGCGGCGAAGGGGGTGATGAGGTCTTTGCCGGCTATGGGCGTTATCGCCCCCCGTTGATCGAACGTCTGTTAAAGTCGTTTTTCGCCCCCGGCAGCGGCGGCTTTCGCACACGGGGTCAATGGGCCGGGCGCTGGCTTAAGCATCTGTTTGGCCCCGAGCTCCAGGCAGTTGCCGAGGCTGACCGAGCGCCTGTCCTAAGGGCCTGGCGTGCCACACCCCCAAACTGGTCAGATCTTCAGCGCCGGCAATATACCGACCTGGCCACTGCCCTCCCCGATAATCTTCTGGTCAAGACCGACCGAATGTTGATGGGATTTGGGCTCGAGGGACGGGTGCCCTTTCTCGATCACCGAATCGTCGAGTTTGGTCTTTCTTTGCCCGATGCCCTCAAGGTCCAGAAAGGGGAAGGGAAGTGGCTGCTTCGGCGCTGGGCCGAACCGCGTCTACCGCCTGGACATCTCGATCGCCCCAAACGCGGATTTCATGTCCCGGTCGGCGATTGGCTGAGCGGCAAGCGGGCTGAGGCGGTCGGGCGGCGACTCATGGCAAACCCCGGCATCCAGCAGTGGTTTCGCGTCGAGGCGATCCCCGAGCTGATCGCGGCCCGCCAAGCTGGGCGCGGCGGGGGCCGCGAACTCTTTGGGCTGATGCAGTTTGCCATCTGGCACCGGCTGTTCATCGACCAGCCTGGCCTGCGGCCTGCACCCGACGAGGACCCGCTCGCTTGGTTTTAGGGAAACGCTGATGAATTCGCAGCCCTGTATCCGCTGCCTCTGCATCTCAGCGATTTTTCTGGATTCCAACTTTCCCGAGAATAACGACAGGAGATTTTTCAGCGTTTAGGGCTAGCGCCCTGCCCTATGCCCTTAGGGCTGCCCCCTAGGGGCAGCGCACCTTCGGGCGACAGCCCCAGTGGCAAGGGCAGCAAGGGACAACCTTCAATCGGCGTCGGACCGAGGCGCCTCGGTCATTTGGGTCTCGGCTTGGGCCTCCAACGGCAAGACATTGGCCTTGATCGGTTTGGCGGCAATCGATGTCTGGGTCTGCGGCTCATGGACCAGGATCAGCCCGGCCAGCGGCGGCAGGGCAATGAGCAACGAATAGGGCCGGCCCATCCAGCTCACCGCCTCGGCGGTCACCCCGCCCTGATTGCCGATATTGCTCCCCCCATAGACCTCCGAGTCCGAATTGATCGCCTCACGATAAAAGCCGGGGGCGGGCACACCGATGCGATAATTGGTGCGCGGGACCGGGGTGAAATTGAAGATTGCCGCCACCCAGCTTTTGCCTGACTGATCCTTGCGTAAAAAGCTCAGGACCGATTGCGAGCTGTCATGACAGTCGATCCATTCAAAGCCGGCGGCCTCGAAATCGACCTCATGTAAAGCGGGGAGCTTGATATAAAGCTGGTTGAGATCGGCGAGCAGGCGTTGGACACCCTGATGCTGGGGACGCTCTAAAAGATCCCAATCGAGTTGGCCGGCGAAATTCCATTCGCGACCCTGGGCAAACTCACAACCCATGAATAACAGCTTTTTGCCCGGATAGGCAAACATATAAGTATACAGCAGGCGCACGCTGGCAAACCGCTGCCAGGGATCACCCGGCATCTTATCGAGGAGCGATCTTTTGCCATGCACCACCTCGTCATGCGAAAACGGTAGGACAAAGTTTTCGCTGAAGGCATAAAGCAGGCCGAAAGTCAAAAGATCATGATGGAAATGGCGATAGATCGGGTCCTTTTGCATATAGGCCAGGGTGTCATGCATCCAGCCCATGTTCCATTTCATGCTAAACCCCAGCCCGCCGAGATAGGTCGGGCGTGAAACCGCCGGCCAGGCGGTCGATTCTTCTGCGATCATGAGCGTGCCGGGAAACTGCTCATGGGTAATGGTGTTGAGCTCGCGCAAGAAGTCGACAGCCTCGAGATTTTCGTTCCCGCCATATTTGTTAGGGATCCACTCGCCTGCCGCACGTGAATAATCCAGATACAGCATCGAGGCCACGGCATCGACGCGCAGTCCATCGACATGAAATTCCTCCAGCCAATACAGCGCGCTAGCCAGTAAGAAGTTTTTGACCTCATTGCGCCCGAAATTAAAGATCAGCGTCCCCCAGTCCTTGTGCTCGCCGAGCCGCGGGTCCTCGTGTTCATAGAGTGCCGTGCCATCGAAACGCGCCAAGGCATAGGCATCCTTGGGAAAATGTGCCGGTACCCAATCGAGGAGCACACCGATACCTTGCTGATGGCAATAATCGACAAAATAACGAAAATCATCCGGGGCGCCAAAACGCGAAGTCGGGGCATAATAACCGGTGCATTGATAGCCCCAGGAGGCATCCAACGGGTGCTCGGTGACTGGCATCAGCTCGATATGGGTAAAGCCCATCTGCTTGACATAGTCAGCAATCTCATGGGCCAGGGTGCGATAATCGAGAAAACCGCCATCGGGTGCGCGCCGCCAAGAACCCAGATGGACCTCATAGATCGACATCGGGCGGCTCTGCCAGTTGACCTTGACGCGCGCTGCCATCCAATCCCCATCCCCCCAGCGGTAATTGCTATCCATGGCAATCAACCCGGCTGTATGCGGGCGCTCTTGAAAGCACTGGGCATAGGGGTCGATCTTGAGATGGATATGGGTGAAGCGGTCGCGCAGCTCGTATTTGTAATAGCCACCCGGCTCGAGACCGGGGATGAAAAGCTCCCAAACCCCCGAACTGCCGCGTACCCGCATCGGGTTGGTCCGCCCATCCCAGGCATTGAAGTCGCCGACCACACTCACCCGTTCGGCATTGGGCGCCCAGACTGCAAAACGCACACCCCGCACGCCCTCAACCTCGGCGAGGTGCGACCCCAGAACGCGATAGATATGCCAATGCCGGCCCTCGCCGAACAGATGGAGGTCAAGGTCGCCAAGCAAGGGGGGAAAACAATAGGGATCGTACTGGAGCTGACGCTCGCCAGCGGCATCCACCCATTCGATCTGGTAACGCTTGGGCAGGGCCACGGCATCGCCTTCCCAGACGAAGAAATCCGTCCCCTCGATGCGCTGCATCCAGGCATCGGCTTCGACCAAACGGACCTGTTCGGCCAGCGGCAGAAAGACGCGAACGATGACACGGCCATCCTCCTCATGGCGTCCCAAGACCTCAAAGGGGTCATGATGACGTGCCTCGATGATACGCTTGAGCGGTTCTGGAAGTTTGGCGGGGCCTGTCGCGTTGACCATTTCTCTCGCTGCCTCTGGGATTCGACCGACTGTACTCAATGGTATCATAGCGCCGCCTGAGCGAGTCCCCGCGTCTTCATTGACACCCAGGAGGGAACCATGCCCTACGCCAGCCCAAGGTTCGTCAGCCGTCTGACGCGCAATACCCTGGCACTGATCCTCGCAGGGGGGCGCGGATCGAGACTGAAGCATCTGACTGCCTGGCGTGCCAAGCCCGCTGTCCCCTTCGGTGGGAAGTTCCGCATCATCGACTTTCCATTGTCCAATTGCATCAATTCCGGCATTCGGCGTATCGGGGTGCTGACCCAGTACAAGGCCCACTCGCTGATCCTCCATATCCAAAAGGGCTGGGGTTTTTTGCGCGGCGAGTTCGGCGAGTTCGTGGAGCTCTGGCCGGCCCAGCAGTGGGTCGCTGAGACCGCCTGGTATGCTGGAACCGCCGACGCCGTATTCCAGAACCTGGATATCATCCGCGATCACGATCCCGAATATGTCCTGATCCTGGCCGGCGATCATGTCTATAAGATGGACTATGGCACCATGATCGCCCATCATGTCGAGAGCGGCGCCGATATGACCATCGCCTGCATCGAGGTCGATGCCGAGCGCGCCTCTGCATTCGGTATACTGGGAATCGACGGCGATGGCCGGGTACGTCGCTTTGTCGAAAAGCCTGAACATCCCGAGACCCTGCCGGATCAACCTGGTCGCTGTCTGGCATCGATGGGAATCTATGTCTTTAGCCGCGATTTTTTATTTGAACAACTTTATAAAGATGCCCAAACCCCCGGCTCGAGCCATGACTTCGGCAAGGATATCATCCCCAATGTGATCAAATACTATCGGGTCATGGCCTATCTCTTTCGCGACCCGCGCAGCGGTGGCCAGGCCTATTGGCGTGACGTCGGGACCGTCGATGCCTTCTGGGAGGCCAACCTGGAACTGATCGGTGTCACCCCGCCATTGAACCTCTATGACGCCAAATGGCCGATCTGGACCTATCAGGAGCAACTCCCGCCGGCCAAGTTTGTCTTCGATGACGACGACCGGCGCGGGATGGCGGTCGATTCAATGGTCTCGGGCGGCTGCATCATCTCGGGTGCAACAGTACGCCACTCCCTGCTCTTTTCAAACGTCCGCGTCAACTCGTATGCGCAGGTAAGCGCGTCTGTCATCCTGCCGGACGTGGAGGTCGGACGCTACTGTATCGTCCGCAAGGCGATCATCGACCGCTTCTGCCGTATCCCGCCGCGGATGCAGATCGGCGTCGATCCCGAGGCCGACCGGCGCGCCGGTTTTTATGTCAGCGAGGGCGGGGTGACCCTGGTCACGCCTGAGATGCTCGGCCAAGAGGCCAGCCAGGTCCGCTGAAAGCGCTATCCTGTTCATCAATCGAGGATCAACCTGGATATGCAGATCTTTCTCAACGGCACATCGCATGAGGTCGATGAGGGGCTGTGCCTCCTGGAACTCATCCAGTCGCTGGACCTTGCAGGTCGGCGCATCGCGGTCGAGGTGAATGCTGCCCTGGTCCCGCGCAGCCAATTCGCCGCGCACCGGCTGGCCGCTGGCGACAAGGTCGAGATCATCCAGGCCGTCGGGGGCGGTTAGGCCCAAAGACCGTCACCCCATCGACCCTATCCCTGTTTGTGCAGCATCCCATCGAGTCCATCCATGTCAACACCGCTTTCTGATCCGCTCATCATCGCCGGCAAGACCTATCGCTCGCGCCTGTTGGTCGGCACAGGCAAATACAAAGACCTCGACGAGACCGCGCGCGCCATCGCGGCGAGCGGCGCCGAGATCGTCACCATCGCCGTGCGCCGGACCAACATCGGTCAGAACCGCGACGAGCCCAATATCCTCGATGTCCTTCCCCCCGAGCGCTATACCATCCTGCCCAATACCGCAGGCTGTTATGACGTCGAGACCGCGGTGCGTACCTGTCGGCTGGCGCGCGAGCTCCTGGATGGCCATAACCTGGTCAAGCTCGAGGTCCTAGGCGATGAAAAGACCCTCTTCCCCAATGTCCTTGAGACCCTCAAGGCCGCCGAGATCCTGGTTAAGGACGGCTTTGCGGTCATGGTCTATACCAATGATGATCCGGTGGTCGCCCGCGAGCTCGAGGCGATCGGCTGTGTTGCGGTGATGCCGCTCGCTGCACCCATCGGCTCTGGTCTAGGCATCCGCAACCCGCTCAATATCCTGACCATCGTCGAAAACGCCAAGGTCCCGATCCTGGTCGATGCCGGGGTGGGTACCGCCTCGCATGCGGCCCAGGCGATGGAACTCGGTTGCGATGGGGTGCTAATGAATACCGCCATCGCCGCCGCTAAGCACCCTGTGCTCATGGCCAGCGCCATGCGTAAGGCCGTCGAGGCAGGGCGCGAGGCATTCCTGGCAGGGCGCATGCCGCCGAGACGCTTCGCCTCCGCCTCCTCACCCCTCGAGGGGCTGTTTTTTTGAGCCCGGTGGGCGGCATGGGCGTAGTAGAGAGACGCCTGGATGAGACAGGGGGGCGATCCCAGCGGCTAATCCGCAGCTTTGTCTTGCGGGAGGGCCGACTAACCCCTGCCCAGGCGCGCGCCTTTGCGACCCTGTGGCCGCATTTCGGGATCGACTGGACGCCGGGAGAGGTGTTGGATCTCTCTGCCCTGTTTGGCAACGACCGACCGGTGGTTTTAGAGATCGGCTTTGGCAACGGCGAGTCCCTCGCCGCCATGGCCGAACAGGATTTAGGACGCAACTGGCTCGGGATCGAGGTCCATCGCCCGGGGATCGGACATCTGTTGCTCGAGATCGAGCGGCGGGGTCTGAACAATCTACGCGTGTTACGCCAAGATGCCGTCGAGCTGCTTCGCCACGGGATACCCCCGGCGGCGTTGGATAGGGTCCAGCTCTTTTTCCCCGATCCCTGGCCGAAGAAACGCCATCACAAGCGCCGTATCCTCAATCGCGAGCTGATCGAGCTTTTAGCGCGCGCCATTCGTCCAGGCGGGATCTTTCACGCCGCCACCGACTGGCCTCCCTATGCCGAGCAGATGCTGGCCTTGCTCGACGATGCCAGCGATTGGTTCATCAACACCGCTGGCCCAGGCTATTACGCCCATCGCCCTGCCCATCGCCCTCTAACCCGCTTCGAGCAACGCGCCGAGCGCCTGGGGCATCCGGTGCGCGACCTGATCTACCGGCGGCGATAAAGGCATCTGCAATGCCCAGCCCAAAACGCGCAGTGGACGCGGAGACAGCGCCGGACCCTTCGCCTCGGCGCTCATCAAGTCATCGCGCAACACACCTCCTGGCTCATTTCGGCACAAGCCGGCCACGTCATTCCGGCGTAGGCCGAAATCCGGATCGATCCACCCGCTGGACACCTACGCCTCCTAGCTGCGCGCAAGGCATAGGCAGATGCCGGGGCAATGGTTTTTGCACGATGCCCAGCGCGCTGGCCCTCAGTAAGACCCTGGGCCGATCCTTGGTTCGCGCCCGGCCTATCCGGTTTGACCGGCAACACCTCCCAGAAACCCCATATTGTTTTGCATTCCCCATATTGTTTTGCATTATTGATAAAAAACACATGCTTTTGAAATTGAGTGAGCTGTCCTGATGTCGTGGGCATGGAAAGACGAGACATGAGATTGCTGTCGTTTGCGGCGCGCGAAGAGCGGCGGCGTGGTTGGACGTATGAAGCGATAGGCGCGCAGAGGGGATTGTTGGGCGCAGGGGTGTTCGACATCTGCAAAGGCTATGGGCGCGAAGGGGCCCAAGGACAAGCGGGGTGGGTGCAAGGTGGGTGAGAAGCGGGCGCTGTTGGCGGAGCAGGACGCCCAGATACGCAAGCTCATGTGCGACGGGACACCGGATCAGCTGAAGCTGCCGTTTGCGCTGTGGCAGTTGATCCTCGACCGTTTTGGCATCGAGCTCAGGCCGCAGGGGGAGGGCAAGTACTTGGCGCGCTGGGGATTGACGCCCCAGAAACCGATTCGGCGCGCCTATGAGCAAAGCCCGCCGGCGGGCAAGACGTGGCTTGAGGAGACCTACCCGGACATTGCCCGGCGCGCCAAGGCCGAGGGCGCCGAAATCCACTGGGGCGATGAAACGGGGCTGCGCTCGGACGAGGTGCGCGGGCGCTCTTATGCGCCGGCGATCAAGACGTCCGAGATTCGCGTCACGCACCGTCGCGAAGGCCTGTCGGTGATCTCGACGCTGACCAACCGCGGCAAGGTGCGTCGGAAGGTGTTCGCGGGGGCGATGAACGCCGACATCCTGATCGACTTCATGAAGCGGCTCGTCAAGGACGCCAGGGGCAAGAAGATCTTCCTCATCCTCGACAACCTGCGCGTGCATCACACCAAGCCGGTCAAGGCGTGGCTGGCTGCATGCGCCAATCAAATCGAGGCGTCCTCCCTCCCCTCCTACAGCCCAGCACTGAACCCCAACGAGATGCTCAAGGCCACCATCACCGCGCAGGCGCCCTCCCGCGCCAAGGACGATCTGAAGAAGGCGACCGTCAGCCACCTGCGCCGCCTTCTCAATTCCCCCCAACACATCATGCGCTACTTCCAGCATCCCAAGCTCCATGATGCCGCGTAATATAAGTTCATTGGTTTCGGATCAATAAAAGGCCAAAGGTCTGGAGGGAATCAGATTGGACCTTGTGGGGTGTAGCGGCCCAGACTGGCCGTTACACGCCTTTGCCAAACAGGGCAGATTCACGCTGAAAACGAGGAGCCACACCCGCAGGTGGTTGTCGCGTTTGGATTACGGATGACGAACTGGGCCCCCTGTAATCCCTCGGTATAGTCGATCTCGGCACCCACGAGATAGGGCAGACTCAAAGGATCGATCAACAGTTTGATACCATCAGTTTCAACCGTGGTGTCATCCTCCTGGACGGCCTCTTCAAAGGTAAAACCGTACTGAAAACCAGAGCATCCACCTCCTTGGATATAGATGCGCAACATGAGGCCGGGATGACCTTCCTCTTGAATCAGCTCGGCAACCTTAGCCGCTGCGGATGAGGTGAACACGAGAGGGGGAGCCTGTTCAGTTAAGACGTTCATACTGCCTCCAAGGGCCAGTTCATCCAAACAAATGAAGCAAAATCAATCCTCTAAGCCGCCGTTGCGGCTACAAACGTAGCGGGTTATGAAGGCGGTAGATATGTCTTCCTGGACCGATCTTCAACCCCTGCCGGTTACTGCGTACCGAACAGGGATCGCTCAGGGCAACAAGGCAAGGGTATTCAGACCAAGGCCTTCATTGCATCCGAACATCAGATTCATATTCTGAATTGCCTGACCCGCTGCACCCTTAACCAGGTTATCGATCACGGCTTGCACGATCACTGTCCGTCCTTGGCGGGCTACCGCGATCCGGCAGTGATTTGAACCGCGCACCGAGCGGGTGTCGGGTGTGCCGCGCGGCATGACATCGACGAAGGGCTCACCGGCATAGCGGTCTTGATAAAGCCCAAGCAAGTCTTGCCCTTCATTAATCAGGCGGGCATAGAGGGTGGCCTCGATCCCGCGGATCATGGGGACCAGATGAGGGACGAAGGTCAGATCTACCTCGGCGCCGGCAAAGAGCCTGAGATTTTGCAAGATCTCGGGCAGATGACGATGACCGCTGACGGCATAGGCCTTGAAGCTCTCACCGACCTCGGCCATCAACAACCCGATCTCGGCCTTGCGTCCGGCGCCGCTCGTCCCTGACTTGGCATCGGCGATCAGCCAGGTGGGATCGATAGCGCCGCTTTCCACGAGGGGGAGAAATCCCAGCGTGATAGCAGTGGGATAGCACCCCGGATTGGCGACCAGTCGGGCCGTACGGATCGCCGCGCGATTGACCTCTGGCAGGCCATAGACCGCCTCGGCGAGGAGCTCGGGACACCCATGGGGCATGCCATACCAACGTTCCCATTCTGCAGGGTCCTTGAGCCGAAAGTCTGCGGCTAGGTCGATGACACGAACACCCTGAGCAAGCAGCTCCGGCACCATCCGCATGGCAGTGCCATTGGGGGTGGCAAAGAACACCAGATCGCAGGTCGCAAGCAACTCAATATCAGGCTCGCTGAAGCTCAAATCTAAATGACCGCGCAGATGGGGGAAAAGCTCTGCGACCGGCTGCCCCGCCTCGGCGCGCGAGGTAATGACAGCAAGCCTCGCCTGCGGATGCTGCACCAGCAGACGTAGAAGCTCTGCACCCGTATAACCGGTCCCGCCGACGATCCCGACGCGGATCATGCTGGTCCCTCGCCACCCTCAGCAGCAACCGCCGCCAGAGGACCCGCACCCACTACCGCACCCCCCGCCGATCTGGGGCAGGTTGTTAAAGATAAAGGTGGCTTGACCGTCGCCGCGATCGATGAAATCGATCTCAACGCCACGCAGATATTCAAGCGTGCCATCATCTACCACGACTTTGCAGCCCTCCAGCGACAAGACGCCATCTTCCTCGTAGATCACATCGGTGAAGGTCATCCCGAAGCTGATCCCACTACACCCGCCGGCGGTCGCATAAACGCGCACGCCCTGGATGCTGTCATCGACCTCGTGTAACAGATCAGTTATCTTGAGACGGGCCGACTCAGTCAAGCTCAGATCCGCATCCGTCAGCGCCAATGACATCTCTCGCCTCCTCAAAGCGCGCCTAAAAACCAAGAATATTGTTGAGATTAACAGAAAAGGGCCGATCGATACCAGATAACAATCGGTCAGACCGACAGACGCAGGCGCGACTGGGCCTCGAGCATGGCCAGATGGCGTTCCGCATCGACCAGATGCTGTCCCCAGTGTTGCTCGTAACCAAAGGCCCAGATGGCTGCCGCTTGGCCAGGATCGCTCTCGAATATCTGGAAACCCTGTTTGAGCTCGCAGTAGATATCGGTGAGGTCATCAGCCAGACTCCCCGTCATGGCAGCCATCCCTTCGCCGAAGGTATCGAACTCGAGCCAATAGGCATCGCGATCGGCGAGACTTGCGCGAAGTTGGCTAAAGAGTTCAAAGCGCGCATCGAGATCGACAGGTTCAGGAAGGACGGTCAGAGTCGCCTCCCGGCACTGAACCAAAAGCGCGCTGATGCTGGCATGCAATCTTGGCAACAGCTCAGAAATGCGCACCAGCCACAGCCCTTGGCTGGTCGCGCGGCTCTCGATGAGTTCGCAATAACGGCGCGCATTCGCGATGAATTCAGGGGAAATTTGCGGGCGCGCTGCCGTTCGTTCAATAGAAATGATGGCGTCCATGCCGGAGAGTTTAGTCGATTCGATGACAGATTGCAGATATGCAAATGGCATCGCCATGTTTTTAGAGGTCGAACTCTTCAAAGTCCTCTTTTCCGGCGCCGCACTCGGGGCACTTCCAGTCCGCAGGGACCTCTTCCCATCGGGTCCCCGGGGCGATACCGTCATCCGGCCAACCCTGGGCCTCATCATAGATCCAACCGCAAACAACACACTGATAGCGATTCATGTCAGCTCTCGCTGAAAGACACTCGAGCGTCCATCCGTGCCCCAAGAGGCATGGAGGTCTATTTCGGGATCGCCGAGCGCTCGGCGAAGGGGATAAGAGACACGGACAATGGGCCTAGATCTTCAGCTCACCCGCGTCCTATGCATCGGCGGTCATGATCCGAGCAGCGGGGCGGGGATCATCGCCGATGCCGAGGCCGTCCGTGCTCAGGGGGCCTTCCCTTTAACCGTGATCACGGCGCTCACCGAACAGGATACCTGTGGGCTGTATCGCCTGCACCCCCAGCCGCCCGAGCATGTCATAGCCCATTGCTTAAGGCTGCTCGATGATAGCCCCCCGCAAGCGCTCAAGATCGGGCTGATCGGCATGGCGGCGATCGCTTTGGCGCTCGCTGAGCTCAGCGCCTCATTGCCCGAGGTCCCGATCGTCTTGGACCCGGTGCTTGCAAGCGGTGCCGGGCAGTCGGTCGCCGACCGCGAGCTCATCGCTGCCCTGCGCGACCGGCTCATCCCCTGCTGCCGCTTGATCGCCCCCAACCTCCCCGAGGCTCAGGCCTTAAGCGGGGCGCAAGCGGTTGAAGCTTGCGCCGAGCGCCTGCTTGAGCTTGGCGTCGGCTGGGTCCTGATCACCGGCACCCATGCCGACACCCCTAGTGTCGTCAATCGGCTATTTGGCGCTGATGGCTCCGAGCAGACCTGGGAATGGCCGCGACTGGCGGGCCAGTATCACGGCTCGGGCTGTACCCTCGCCTCGGCGATCGCGGCGCGCCTCGCCCGGGGACAGGAGATGAGCGAGGCCGTCGCCGCAGCTCAGGAGTATACCTGGCGCTCCTTGGCTGCGGCCATCCAGACCGGGCGTTGTCAATCGACCCCGAACCGCCTGGATATTCTATAGGGTATGCCACCCATACCCCAGGATCATTGACCAATGCACGATAAGCCTTGCCCTTCAAGGCGGAGGGGATGTCAAATTCCCTCCATTAGCCAAGTCAGCAAGCACCATGAATCACACCCCCTATACCCCCCAACTGCGCGGTCTTTACGCCATCACCCCAGACCCGCCGCCAGAACCCGAGCGGCTTACCGAACAGGTGGCGCTCGCCATCCAGGGCGGCGCGCGTCTTATTCAATATCGCGATAAACACAGCGGCTCTGAGCGACGCAGGCGCTATATCGAGCGGCTGCTCGCGGTGTGCCGCGCCGCCGATGTCCCTTTGCTGATCAACGATGACCTTGAGCTCGCAGCCGAGCTCGCAGCCGATGGGGTGCATCTTGGGCGCGGTGACCCTGGCCCACTCCTTGCCCGTCGCCTGTTGGGCGAAGAGGCGATCATCGGGGTCTCATGCTATGACCAGCTCGCCCGCGCCGAATGGGCTCAAGATGCTGGGGCGAGCTATGTCGCCTTCGGGAGTTTTTTCCCTTCATCCACCAAGCCAAACGCGGTACGCCCCGATCTCTGCCTATTGACCCAGGCGCGCCTGAGGCTTCGTCTGCCCCTGGTTGCGATCGGCGGCATCACGCCACACAATGGCGGCTCTTTGATCTCTGCAGGCGCCGATCTGCTTGCGGTCGTCAGCGGTCTCTTTAGTCAGCCCGACATCGCGGCGGCCGCTCGCGCCTATGCCGACCTATTTGACAACTGAGGAGAACGATCGCAATGACCCGATCCCAAGAGCTGTTTGCTGCCGCCCAACGCCATATCCCAGGCGGGGTCAACTCGCCGGTGCGCGCCTTTCGCGGGGTGGGTGGCGAGCCCGTGTTCTTCGAACGCGCCGAAGGGGCCTATCTCTTCGATGTCGATGGCCAACGCTATATCGACTATGTCGGCTCCTGGGGGCCGATGATCCTGGGGCATGCCCATCCGGCGGTGGTGGAGGCGGTGCGCGAACGCTTGGGCATGGGTCTGTCGTTTGGCGCGCCCACCGAATTGGAGACCCGGATGGCCGATAAGGTCTGCGAGCTGGTCCCCAGCATGGACTTGGTGCGCATGGTGAGTTCAGGCACCGAGGCCACCATGAGCGCCCTGCGTCTGGCGCGCGGCTACACCGGACGCGACAAGATCGTCAAGTTCGAGGGCTGTTATCACGGCCATGCCGACTCATTGCTGGTCAAGGCCGGCTCGGGTGCCCTGACCCTGGGTGAGCCGAGCTCCCCGGGCGTGCCCAAGGCCCTGGCTGAGCTCACCATCACCCTGCGTTACAACGACCTGGATCAGGTGCGCGACACCTTTGCCAAGATGGGCGCAGAGATCGCCTGTATCATCGTCGAGCCGGTGGCCGGCAATATGAACTGTATCCCTCCCCTGCCCGGATTTCTGGAGGGTCTGCGCGAGGTCTGCGACCAGTATGGCGCAGTCCTGATCTTTGACGAGGTCATGACCGGCTTTCGGGTGGCGCTCGGCGGTGCCCAGGGGTATTACGGGGTCAGGCCCGACATGACGGCACTGGGCAAGGTGATCGGCGGCGGCATGCCGGTTGGGGCCTTTGGCGGCAAGCGGGAGATCATGTCCAAGCTCGCCCCGCTCGGACCCATCTATCAGGCTGGCACCCTCTCAGGCAACCCTATCGCCATGGCGGCGGGGTTGAAGACGCTCGAACTCATCTCTGAGCCCGGTTTCTTCGACCGCCTCTCAGCCAAGGTGCAAACCCTCATGGATGGACTCAAGGAACGCGCCGCCCAAGCGGGGGTGGCGCTCACCACCAATCAGGTCGGCGGGATGTTTGGGATCTTTTTCACCGACGAGCAGGTGACCAACTACGAGCAGGCGACCCGCTGCAACATCCAGCAGTTCAAGGCCTTTTTCCACGGCATGCTCAAGCGCGGTGTCTATCTGGCACCTTCCGCATTTGAGGCCGGCTTTGTCTCTAGCGCCCATACGGATGAAGACATCCAGGCGACGCTCGCCGCTGCCGCCGAGACCTTTGCCGCTCTGACCGCGCGCTGAGCACTGTCAGCGATGCCTTGCGCTGCCCGGCGCAAGGCACGAATTGAAACCCTAGCCGCCGTCGGGCGCACTGACGGGGAAGTCAAAATAGGTCTCGGGGAAGGGCTCATCCTTCAGGGTGAAATGCCACCACTCCTCGGCCAGGGGCTTGAAACCATGGCGCATCATCAGGTCGGCGAGGCGGGCCCGATTGGCCTGGGCCTCAGCTGAGACCTGATCGTTGTCTGGGTGTGAGAGCGGGTCCATGCAATCGAAGCCCGTTCCAAAGTCCAGATCGCTGTCTGGATAGCGTTCGGCAAAGGGCGCCGTACAATCGACCAAGGGTTGATCGGCGGACGGGGTGGCACGCTCATCCGCGGCTGTCAGGGATGCCAAGATGAGGTCAACCGTACTGCCGCGCGAGTGGCCTGAACGTTCGGCTACATAACCCAGCCGGAAAAAATCCGCCTTGTCGACGTGCGGATAAAACGCAACCTTCATCCGCTGATCGGCGGAATCTTGGCTCCAGCGGACGAAATGCGCCACCGCCCGCGCAGGTCGGTAGCAATCGAACACCTTCAGCCGTAGTCCGGCTTGCTGCGCCTCGGCCTGTACTGCCTTCAATGCCTCAGCCGCTGCCTGGGTCAGGATACATTCCGGCGCCTCATAGCCGTCGATCGGGCTGCCGACGAAGTTGAAGGGGCCGAAATAACGCATCTCTTGGGCGATCTCGGGGGCGATTGCCCGCAGATAGACGAATCCTATCGGCAAAGGCCCGGCGCTGAGACCCCCCGAACATGTAGCGATCAGGGCGCCTCCCAGCAAACCTTGGGCAAGGGCATTGATCATGATTGTTACCTCACAGGTGACCACTCCCTCATCGCAAGCGCCCCAGGGGCCAGCAAATGGTGGTGAGGTTGAGTATTACGTATAGGCCACCGCCTCAATCCCGAGGCTCGGGCGTACGCACCAGCTTGACGAAGCGCTCTTGTAACGACCGTGCCCAGGCCGGCTGCGGCCAATTCCAACCAATGACAACCCCAATCACAAGGCCAAGCAATAGCTGAATCATCGTTTTTGTCTCCTAGTGGATGATGTTGAGACGGGTCATAGCAGCTCATGGCTCACCCTAATCCTAGGCACAATCCCCTTTAATCCAGTGCGATTTTAGACCATGGGAAACCGCCTCACCGGTTGCGATCGGTGTCAACCGCTTAGGGAAATCTGAATCAGCGACTTTGGGGAAAGCTGGAATCCAGAAATATCAGCAGGATACGCAGCCTCCGACCTGTAGCTGCGAATGAATCAGTGCTTGCTTAGATCTGATCCTCGATTAGATCTGATCCTCGAGATGAAAGCCAAAAAGCTCGAGGATGACGCTGGTGATCGCCCCACCGCACAGGCCACCGAGTAAACCAGGTGGGATGTCGGCCAATACCAAGGCAATCGCTGTCTCGGTGCGCGTATCTAGGCCACTAGCGGCAGAGCCACTGAGAAGCCAGATCCCCCCGCCGACGATCGCCGCAATCAAGCCAGCCACCAGGGGGGCAGAGATGAGCCCAGGCAGCCAGCGTCTGCCCCAGCCGATCACCGCTTGATCGAGCAGCTCAAAGAGGGTACCCACCAAGGCGACGACCCCCGCCGCCAATACAAAGACCCCGAGATCGATGAGATGCACGATCAGACTGAGGATGAAACCGGCCAGGACGCCTGCGATCAGTCCGGCAATGGTCTCGGCCAATGGGCGGCTGCCACCTGGTATGATCCAGGCGTAAAATCCACCGGCCAATAGACCGATGCCACCCGCGAGCTCAGCGAGCTTCAGGAGCTCGATCTCATATCCGCTGATGATCAGATAACCGATCGAGGTCAAAACACCTGCCATGGAACCTACCAGAGCGATCGGCATCGCGCTATAAAAGGCGGTGGTCGTCATCGCCGCCGCTGTGGTTGCTGCGATCAGCGCCAACCAGGCATGTAGCCCTCCAACCAGTAGGATGCGATGTAAGCCCGTAAAAAGGGCCCCGAACAACGCCCCAGCGAACCCCCATACCAAAAGCGCTAGCATGATCGGAGTTAAACGGTCTTGAATGCGCATGGTGAACATCCAGAGATGTTGAATCCACGCCCGAGGTTCCATTGAGCCACCGTCCCCGACGGCAACGAAGCAGCCGAGCGGGCTGAGTCCTTACGTCCCAGCGGGTTCATCCAGCACCTCATGGCCTAGACTTGGATGTTTTGAAAGAACCCATAGCGATGCGCGGCATGTATCAGTCTCCTCTCAATGGCAGCAAACGCGAGATCGACGGCGTCATGCGCATCTATTATGACGGCTATTGGATCAAATATTACGAGCCGCCGCGCGACAGCCCCGCAGCCAGGCGCCAACTCATCCAGGCCCTCACCCACCGTTTGTTCAGCCATGTCGAGCCCGGGATCAATATCCCCGGGTCGCGCCTCAAAGAGGCGCGCGCCGCCTATGAGGCCGAGACAGACACCGAGCGTAAACGGGTCAATGGGGCCATGTTGGCCGGGGCCCTGTTCAATCGCGCAGCTGATATCTTCAATAGCCTGGTCGATCTTCAAGCCGCCGGCGTCGAGATCCCGCCCGATCACGCCCTGATGCGTGAGTGCGGACACTGTCTGATCGAGGCGCTCGAACTGGGCAAGATGGTCCGTCATCGTGGTGGTGACGAGGGAATCGATGAGCTCTGGGGCGAACCCTTCAAGGCCTTCTCGATGCCGATCGAGGCCTTTTATGCGAGCCGCTATCTCAAGATCGCCATGACCATGCACGATATCGACCGGATTACCAGCGCCATGAAAACCACCTTTGCCGGCAGCCAGCAGATCGTTGGTCTGGATGCGCGACTGGATGAATTGAATATAGCCGCCAAATCCAAATGCGAGACCCTCGGCTCCGATCCAGAGCTGTTTACGATCTGGCCGCGTTATGTCGTTGCCAGTGAGCATGTGCGCAATATCGAACCCAACCTGCCCCCTGCCTATGAGGCGATCGATGTCCATGAGGCCGTCGAGGGGGCACGGCTCTTGCGCGATGGCACCGATCTGATCGGCTTCATCGTCCGCGCACGCGTCCCCATGCCCAAGAGCACCCGTGAATATCTCGATCGTTGTCAACAATTCAGACGCACCTATATCGAGCCACAACTGGTGAGTAAGTGTTCGACCTCTAGCACAGAACCGCGATGAAACAGCATCGGTCCGTTGGGGAAGCCATGGATGGCCAGTCTTAATCAAGACATCTAGGGAGAGGCAGGTATGGCGTACCTCTCATCAGACATCGAGATCTTCGGCGAGGTCTTATTCGATCATTTTCCGGATGGGCAGCGGGTACTTGGGGGGGCGCCCTTGAATGTCGCCTGGCATCTGGCCGGCTTTGGTCTGCGTCCGCGCCTGATCAGCGCCGTCGGATCCGATCTCGAAGGCGAGCTGATCCGCGCCGAGATGAGCGCTTGGGGGCTGGATACCTCATGCCTGCAAACCGACGCCGAGCGTCCTACCGGCGCCGTCCAGGTCAGTCTCGAGGCTGGTGAACCCAGCTATCACATCTTGCCTGAGCGGGCCTATGACTACATCCGCCCGCCGATGGATATCCGGCCAGGTGCCCTGCTCTATCATGGGACCTTGGCCCTGCGCAGTCCGATCTCGGCGCAGACCCTGAAGCTCCTCAGACGAAACGCCGGCCTGGTCTTTTGTGATGTCAATATGCGCAACCCTTGGTGGTCGCTCCCAGAGGCCCACATCCTCCTTGACGGTGCCCACTGGGTCAAGCTCAACCGCGATGAACTGCGCGCGCTCGCCGAGGATCTAGACCTCCCCCTCGCCGAACAGTCCATGCGCCTGCTTGCGCGTTACCGGCTCTCTGGACTGATCGTCACCCTGGGTCCAGAGGGGGCGCTGGGTCTGACCGCCGAGACCGGTCCCGTCTTCTTGTCCCCGCCGTCGGTCGCAAACCTCACCGATACGGTCGGTGCCGGTGACGCCTTTGCTGCCGTCGCCCTGCTCGGTCTGATCCAAGGCTGGCCGTTGGAATGGCTCATCGAACGCGCCCAGTCGTTTGCCGCCCAGATCATCACCCAGCGGGGGGCTGTCAGCCGCGACCGCGCCCTCTATGAGCGGTTGGTGAGTACCTGGGGGCTCAAGGGGCAAACGCCAGGCGGTAGGGTGCGCAATGCGCATCCTGCTTCTTGATAAGAAACACATGCTTTTGAAATTGAGTGAGCTGTCCTGATGTCGTGGGCATGGAAAGACGAGACATGAGATTGCTGTCGTTTGCGGCGCGCGAAGAGCAGCGGCGTGGCTGGAGGTATGAAGCGATAGG
Organism: Caldichromatium japonicum; assembly: GCF_011290485.1. Lineage (GTDB taxonomy): Bacteria > Pseudomonadota > Gammaproteobacteria > Chromatiales > Chromatiaceae > Thermochromatium > Thermochromatium japonicum. The sequence goes on from NZ_CP048029.1 coordinate 2,530,779, forward strand.
CGCGCAGAGGGGATTGTTGGGCGCAGGGGTGTTCGACATCTGCAAAGGCTATGGGCGCGAAGGGGCCCAAGGGCAAGGGGGTGGGCGCAAGGTGGGTGAGAAGCGGGCGCTGTTGGCGGAGCAGGACGCCCAGATACGCAAGCTCATGTGCGACGGGACACCGGATCAGCTGAAGCTGCCGTTTGCGCTGTGGAGCCGGCAGGCGGTGCGGCAGTTGATCCTCGGCTGTTTTGGCATCGAGCTCAGGCCGCAGGGGGAGGGCAAGTACATGGCGCGCTGGGGATTGACGCCCCAGAAACCGATTCGGCGCGCCTATGAGCAAAGCCCGCCGGCGGGCAAGACGTGGCTTGAGGAGATCTACCCGGACATTGCCCGGCGCGCCAAGGCCGAGGGCGCCGAAATCCACTGGGGCGATGAAACGGGGCTGCGCTCGGACGAGGTGCGCGGGCGCTCTTATGCGCCGGCGATCAAGACGTCCGAGATTCGCGTCACGCACCGTCGCGAAGGCCTGTCGGTGATCTCGACGCTGACCAACCGCGGCAAGGTGCCTTGGAAGGCGTTCGCGGGGGCGATGAACGCCGACATCCTGATCGACTTCATGAAGCGGCTCGTCAAGGACGCCAGGGGCAAGAAGATCTTCCTCATCCTCGACAACCTGCGCGTGCATCACACCAAGCCGGTCAAAGCCTGGCTGGCTGCATGCGCCAATCAAATCGAGGCCTCCTCCCTCCCCCCCTACAGCCCGGCACTGAACCCCAACGAGATGCTCAAGGCCACCATCACCGCGCAGGCGCCCTCCCGCACCAAGGACGATCTGAAGAAGGCGACCGTCAGCCACCTGCGCCGCCTTCTCAATTCCCCCCAACGCATCATGCGCTACTTCCAGCATCCCAAGCTCCATGATGCCGCGTAATACAAGTTCATTGGTTTCGGATTAATAGTTAAGGTGCGCATTGCGTACCCTACTGCCCGAGAAACCCACAACCGCCATCCCGACGACAGCCGGAATCCACAAAAAATCAGCGGCTGGCATTTGGCCCCGTCAGCCCCCAGGCGTTCACCAAACGGCCATACGATGTTGAAGAACACCCATCCGGTTCGCGCTTTCATCGCCTTCCTGGTCAGTTGGTCGTTTATCGTTCTAACTCTGACCGGCGCTGTACTCTATGTCATCCCGCACGGGCGGGTCGCCCACTGGACCTTCTGGCAGCTAGCAGGGCTTGACCGAGAATCCTGGACCCATCTTCACATCCTGTTTGGTGCAGTCTTCATCCTCAGCGGCGCCCTCTATCTCTATTTCAATTGGCGGCCCTTGACCCACTATCTTGCCGAGCGTGTCCAGGGCCATCTCGAGTTCAAGCGTGAATCCATCGCCTCGCTCGCCCTGGCCCTATTGTTGGTCCTCGGTGCCCTCTATCCGGTACCGCCGATCAGTTGGCTCTTTACACTCAACGATTGGGCCAAGGGGCGGTGAGCCCCCTTATCCGCGCGCCGAGGCCAGCCCCTTGCCGGTCCTCGCCCAGCGGGCGGGCTTTATCCTCGATGAGGCAGTGGCTACCTGGCGCGCGGCGGGGATTGAGCTCGATGACGCCAATACCACCCTCGAGAACATCGCCCGCGCCAATCGCATGACCCCTGCTGCGCTCTTCGCCCTGATCCCCAATGGGCCACCTGCCGCCCGAGATCCAGCCGCGATCGAGGCGCAACTGGCCGGAAGCGGCC